>CAKSWC010000006.1 GCA_934511365.1 uncultured Eubacteriales bacterium | reverse complement strand
CCCCCTCTCTTGTCAACCCTTTTTCTCCCTTTTTTTACCCTTTTTTTACCTTTTGTACACCGCCCCGGGTGTGTTTGGGGATCGTTGCGCTTCGAGCCACTATATCTTGTATATTGCCCGGCATTCCTCGCCTTGGATCAAAATACAGGCCGGGAAGCGTGCATTGTCTGTCATTTTTTCACTATACCTTATATATTGCATTTTTTCTCAGCGTTGCATCTTTTTTACGTTTATCGGTTTAAAATATTTTTTATATAAATTTAAGTTACAAGTTGATTTTTTTAAAAATCTATGTTATATTGACACTGTAATGGGATTAGATTTATTATGAAGGAGGTGAGTTCGTTATCAAGGCAATCCCATTAAAGTACGAATAAAAACTTTCAGTAATATCAGAAGCGAGGAGGAAATTCTATGTCATTAATACGTCAGTCAACTCTCATTGCAAAGCTCAAAGCCGTTTTCGGCCTTGTTGTCTCATTCGTCATGCTCATCACCATGGTGTACCCCGGAGCAGTCAAAACAACACCGAACGTTGTTTTTGAAACCGAAAAAAGTATCAGCACAAGTGCCGAAGGAATCAGCTTCACTGTTGAAAACAAAAGCCCTTATGCAATCGAGCGATACATACTCCTTTCCGGCTTTGAAAAAAAGGTCGGTGACGAATGGACGCCCTGCTCGGAGCACCTCGGATATGCTCATGAGCTGGTTAAGAAAAACTTTATGGAATCGAATATTCTTGCCGGCGAAAAATGTACGGGAAGCATCAATTTCAGTGCGGTAACCTCAGAGGACGGTCACGGCGGTTCTGGCATTTCCACTCTTGAAAAGGGTCAATACAGAATCACTATCGGCTATCAGATTACCGGCTCAACAGAAGTGTCATACACTTCCTGCGAATTTTCCGTTGCCTGAAGTCTTCATCTTAAGCCTGTTTTTCATATACCATAATATATATTAATTTTTTCTCTCATTTGTTTCAGTTTTTTACGTTCATCCGTCAAAAATATTTTTTCAATTTAATTTAAGTTACAAGTTGATTTTTTTATAAATCTATGTTATATTGACACTGTAATGGGATTAGATTTATTATGAAGGAGGTGAGTTCAGTATCAAAACAATCCCAGCAGATATGAACGAAAACTTTTAGTGATATTATAACTAAGGAGTTGAATATTATGAGATGCATTAGACCGGGTACCCTTATTGCAAAGTTCAAATACATAATCGGTCTGGCTTTGGCATTTGTAACAATGCTTACTTTTGTAACAACAAATAACCGAAACGTAACAACCGACAGGGTATTCTTTGAAATATCTCCCAAACTTACAACGGAATCAACCGAATTTCGCTTTAAAGTCACAAACAAGAGTATTTATGGAATTTCAAAAAGCATTTTTGTTAATAAACTTGAAAAGGAAGAAAACGGTGAATGGGTAGAACTTGAATTAGGTGATTTCGGTTCTTATCCCGCTATGGCACGACCCTACTATGAATCTTGCATTTTTCCAACGGAAACCGTTAACCTTTCAATCTCATACAATTCGCTTTTTGGCCAGGGAACCGCACCGAAAGGTAATTACAGAATTACATTCATATATTATGTTTACCACAGCGTAGAATCTTCCCATTCCACATGTGAATTCTCCGTTGAGTAATAATTAATGAACCAAAAATATTTCTATAAAAACAGGAGGTTAATACTATGCGTTGCATAAGATCAACTACTTTAATTGCAAAGCTCAAATACATAATCGGTTTAACTTTAGCGTTTGTAACAATGCTTACTTATCTGACGGCAGGCAAAACTGTAACAACCGACAAAGTGTTCTTTGAGGTTTCGCCCAAGCTTACAACCGAATCAACCAACATTGAAATAAATGTAACTAACAAGAGCATTTACGCAATCAGCTATGAGATAGGCATTGATAAACTTGAAAAAGAGGAAAACGGAGAATGGGTAGAGCTTAAATTTGATGAAAGGATCAATAACTATCCCGCTATGAAACGTCCTTTCCACGATTCCAGCTTTTTCCCAACGGAAACCGTTAAATACTCATACTCATGTGAGTCGCTCTTCGGTCAGGAAACAGCCCCGAAAGGAAACTACAGAATTACATTCTTATATAATGTTTACCGTGGCGGCGAATTATCCAATTACACCTGCGAATTTTCCGTTGCCTGAAGCCTTCATCCCGACCCGACAACAAGCGGCGTCTCACTTGACGTTGTTTTGATTTGACTGATGTAATTTCAGTATCAAAACAATCCCAGCAGATATGAACGAAAACTTTTAGTGATATTATAACTAAGGAGGTTACACATTATGGAATACTACAAAAGACCTACCACACTGATTGCAAAACTTAAATACATCTTTGGGTTGACATTAGCAATAGTATCACTTCTTACTGTTGCTGCAACCGGAACAAAAGTAACCACCGACAAGGTATACTTTGAGGTGTCACCCAAGCTGACAACGGAATCTACCGATGTTGTTTTTAAATTCACAAATAAAAGCGTATACGGAATTGATCGTGAAGTATGTGTTGAAAAACTTGAAAAAGAAGAGAACGGCGAATGGATCGAGCTTGAATTTGATGAAGAGATCAATTACTACACCCTTATAGCGTATGCTTATCCGAGCGCTTGCATTTTCCCAACAGAAACCGTTGAATTTTCAGTCACCTGCAAAGAACTTTTCGGTCATGAAACAGCCCCTAAGGGTAATTATAAAGTTACTTTCAGCTACTTTGTACATAAAGGCGGCGAACGTGCCTTTACCACCTGCGAATTCTCCGTTGACTGAAGTCCTCATCCCCGACCCGACAACAAGCGGCGTCTCACTTGACGTTGTTTTAATTTGATTTTAGAGATAAATATTGGTTTTATTAATCAGATACGAATGAAAACAAAAATTAGTTAAAAAATTATTAAGGAGGAACGCCCAATGAAAAAGCTACTAAGTGTTATTCTTAGTATCCTAATGCTGCTGTCTGTTTTCGGCGTTGCCGCAAGCGCAGCAGGCAAAACAAGTACCACTGTTAAAAGCTATAAAGACTATAAGTACACCGTCCTTAAAGACGGAACGGCAAGCATTAATAAATACACGGGCAAAGCGGCAAATGTCTCAATCCCGTCATCAATCAAAGGCAAAAAGGTTACGGAAATTGGAAGAAATGCTTTTTTGAGCAATAAAACCTTGGAAAGCGTTTCCATTCCGTCAAGCGTTAAAACCATTGAGCGCGCTGCGTTTTCCCAGTGCTCAAATCTTGCTTTGCTAAAGCTCGGAAACGGCCTTAAAAACATAGGCATGAGAGCTTTCTATTGCTGCAGCAAATTGAAAGCCGTCTCCATTCCGTCAAGCGTTGAAAACATTGGCCGCGCGGCGTTTTCCTGCTCCGGTCTTACGGACGTTAAGCTCGGCAACGGTGTTAAAACGATTGGAAAAAGTGCATTTTCCGTCTGTAACAACCTCAAAACAATAACCATTCCGTCAAGCGTCAGAACGATTGGAACAACGGCCTTTGCATACTGCGCGCTGACATCCGTTAAAATTAATCCGGGCGTTAAAAAAATCGGTGATTCCGCGTTTTACCGCTGCTTCTCCCTTTCAGAAATCACATTGCCCAACACCGTGACCTCCATTGGAAAATCGGCATTTGAGGACTGCTACTCCCTTGAAACGGTTAATCTTTCAAAGAATATCAAAGCAATTCCGGATAGCCTTTTCAGCGATTGCAGAAGTTTGAAAGCCGTTAATCTTCCGGACTCGATAACCTCATTGGGCAAAAACGCATTTGCTTACTGCTCCTCGCTTGAGGAAATCAATATCCCTAAAAAGGTTTCCGCAATTCCCGATTCTATGTTCCTTGAGTGCATCAATCTTAAGGAGATTGAAATTCCGGACTCGGTAACCGTCATCGGCAAAAGTGCGTTTTGCTCTTCATTCAACCTTTCAAAGGTCAAGTTCCCGTCAAAGCTGACCGCCATTAAGGAAAGCGCTTTCAGCAACTGTCTGATTGAGGAAGTCAAGCTTCCGGACACGCTGACGAGTATCGGCGATTCCGCTTTCCAAAACTGCCCGATTAAGAGCCTTGTTCTTCCGAAGGAGCTGCGTTCAATCGGAAGCTGCGCTTTCACAAGTCCGGCAGGTGCTCCGGAAGCGGAAGGAAAAACCGGCCTTGAAAGCATTGTGTTCAACAAAAAGCTGCGTTCAATCGGAAGCCTCGCCTTCCACAGCCAGAGCCTGCTTAAGGAAATCAAGCTTCCAAAGAGCCTGAAAATCATCGGCAACGCCGCCTTTGAGGACTGCACAAAGCTTGAAAAAATCAGCGGCGGCACCGGACTCAAGCAGCTCGGCTCAGGCATTTTTAACCGCACCGCATTCTCCGCCAATGAGAAAAACTGGAGCGGCAACGAGCTTTACTTCCGCAAAAACCTCCTTGCGTTTTCAAAAGCGCCTGAGGGAAAATACAAAATCAAAGAAGGAACACGTGTTGTTGCAAACGGAATTTTTGACTCCTGCAACAAGCTCACCGAAATCTACATTCCGAAAAGCGTTATCGGCGTTGCCTGCAACGAGAACGGCTTCAGATACTACTGCATGAACTGCCCGAAGCTCAGGAAAATCACCGTTGCAAAGGAAAGCAAGAGCTTCAAGAGCGTTGACGGCGTTCTTTATAACAAAGACCAAACAATCCTCTACCGCTATCCGGCGGCAAAAACCGCAAAGAGCTTCACCGTTCCAAAGAGCGTCAAAACCGTTTATACCGGTGCGTTCAACAACTGCAAGTATCTCACCGCAGTCGCCTTCCCCTCCAGTTCAAAGGCAGAAATTCAGAGCGGCGCTTTTGAAGGCTGCAGAAAGCTCACCAACGTCACGTTTTCAAAGTATAACAAAATTTCGGCGGAAGCCGGCTTCGGTCATTACCGTGTTTTTCTTTCCGAATACGGACCGATGAAGGACGTCTATATCCGCAACATGAAGTTCAAAGGCTATAAATCAAACAAGTCATTGACAAGTTTTCTCAAGACACACGGCTACACAAAGAACTTCACTCCTCTTGATAAAAAGAGATAACTCCTTTCGCATACATAGAAGCAAGAGCTGCCCGCAAAAAGGCAGCCCTTGTTTTTTCTCCGGAACAAAAACGACCCGAAACCGGCATTCGGTTTTTTCCCATCTATTCAAAATATTAACATTTATTCCATTGACTGTAAAATATTGACTGTGATATGATAGAAACGAAAAAGAAATGCGCTTTTGCGCATTAAGAAAGGGAAGAAAGTATGAAAAAATTCTTATCACTGATTCTTGCGCTCGTACTCTTGATGAGTACCTGCATAAGTGCCTCAGCCGCGTTTGGAAAAAAGAACATGACGCTGCGCCTTGTTGTTCCCGAAAATTGGGAGATGGATATCGGAGACAGCAGAAGCGTTGAAGCTGTTTTTTCCGCCTCGGTTTCAAAGCGCACCCTCACCTGGAGCGCCGAGCCGTCCTCCGTTGCAACGGTTGACTCCTGGGGCCGCGTGACCGCCGTTTCAAAAGGTACGGCAAAAATCACCGCCGGAAACCCGGACGGCCTTTCAGACACGGTAACGCTGAAAGTTGTTGAAACCCCGACGGAAAGGAAAATCACAAAATCCCGTCAGGACTACGCCGGCACCGCCGTCAGCGAGGGAGAAAATCTCCAAAAGGTTGTCACACGCTATAAAAACGGAAGCAAAAAAGCGCCCGATTACATCAAAAACTCGCTCGATTATAAAAATGCTCAGCAGGCCGTGACAAAGGACGGCGCAAAATGGAGCATTACAAACTACGGCGTTCTCAGAGTTGACGAAAACGCAAAAAATCCGCGAGACAAAGAGCAGCGCTTTATGGGCGACAGATATTTTTATTTTGCGGACACAACAAACGGAAATGTTCTTGCAATCTATCCGGACGGCGAAAACGGAATCTGGACGGTTATGTCTCAGGGCTATACCCACATTGAAATGAAAAACATGAGCGGAGAAGAAAAAGCCGCCGTAATGAGCAATCAGTCGCAGAAATATGTTGCAAGGCGCGGAATGGTTTCCGACGCCGTTCTTGACAAAGAAACCGGAACATGGAAACCCGTTGAAAGCGACAACGACGGCCTCTGGACCTCAATGTACGGCGCAGGCGAGCTCATGCGCTATGCCGTTCTGCGCGATGACCCCACCGCAACAAAGGAAGAAGTTGAAGCGGCAAGAAAAACTGCCTATCTTTCAACCGAGGCCGTTTTGCTCCTCACATATATCTCAATGAGAACCGGAACGGTTGAATCGCTCGTTCATTCTCAGCGCAACGGAAGCGTTGGAAACGTCAACATTGGAAAATGGTATTCGACTGACGTTTTGAAAATCGGCGGAGATTACTCCCAGAACATTCCCGAGCAAAGTCCGGCTTCATCCTTTGACTCAATGTATAACAAATACATGAAGTTCGGCGTCAGCTCATATCTCATGAACAAAAACAACCTCAGCCTCCTTGTTCCCGGCGACTGGGTCGAAATTGGCAAAACTCCGGTTGCCAACGCCGCAACGCGAACAAGACTTCTTGAGGGATTCTGGTCAAGAACCTATTCTCTCACCGATGAAGGCAACGAGATTGACGGCTATATCCACTGGAAACACAACGGAGACGGCACCGCAATCGGCGTTTCAACCAAGCACAGCGACACGCCCGGCTATCTCCTCAACGGCGAAAACCTCCGTGGCGTAAAAGTTGACGCCTCCGGAAAGATTCCGGAAAGACTTTGGAACGACCTCATCGGCTCCGGCTATGACGTCAGCGATATCATCTATAAGGGCGACACCAGCGCGGACGAAATTATCGGCCACCTCTTCATCTATAAGCTTGCCTATGACATTCTCGGACCCGAAGATGCCGAAATTAAGGCACTCATCACTCGAACCATGGATTCCTTTGCTCAGCACATTGTTGACAACGGCTATGCCCTTTGCGACGGCAGCGGCCAGCCGACAACCTGGGGAAAATTCAGCCGCACTTACTTCCACAACGGACAGGTGCTCGGCGGCGCTCCGCTTCAGACCTCGGTCATTCTTTCCGCGTTCAAGCTTGCCGCCTATGTTACCGGCGACGAAAAATGGGAGAATGAGTACCGCATGGCAGCTCTTGACCCGGCGTATGAATATGCAAAAATCATGACGCAGGAGCTTGAGCGCTACAATATGTCGATTCTTGAATATGCAAACAGCGTTTCACCGGTACTCGGCTTCATTCTCCGTCCGCTCGTCAAGACCGATTTGTTCAAGTTTGTTTATCGCCTTATCCTCAACTATTCCGACGAGGAAATGGCAATGCTTTCCTACTATCTCCTCTTCCAGATGGAGGACGATGAAACTCTCCTTTCATACTACAAAGAGGGTCTGAACGATTGGTGGTACTCAATTTCACACAGTGAAAACCCACTTTGGTATTACATCTATCAGCTTGCATATCCCACGGAGGAAAAGACCGATGTTTACGGCAACAGCCTTGTTGAAACCGCTTCCTGGTCGCTGAACCGCCATCCGATTGACTGCCGCCGCTATCTTGCTTCAAACAACAACCGCGACGACATCACAATGCTTGACCTTGAAAGCGTCGGAATCGACGGAACGGCCGCCCTTTCATACGACCCGAATGTTAAAAAGCCGCTGTTTTACAACAACAAAAACGGCGTTCTTCAAATTGTCGGTGCCGTCCTTTGCGGCGGAAAGCTGCCCTGGAAAGTTGCCGCTCCGGACGAAAGAGAGCTGCACAAGTTCAACGGTTCAAGTTATCGCCTTGGAACCGAGTCTCAATCAGACGTTATGGAAGGCTCAACAACCTACACTCTCCCCTACTGGATGGGAAGATATCACGGCCTGCTTAAATAAGACGGAATAAATAACAATACCGGGCAACCGTTTTGAGCGGCTTGCCCGGTAGCTTTTTGTTGAATTTTCTGCTTTACTTCCCCTCACGCAAGGCTGAAAAAAATTCGGTCAGCACCCTTTTGCACTCACCCTCAAGAAAGCCGCCAACAACTCGGACGTTGTTTTTGAAAGGCGAAAACCCGTTTTCGCGGCTTATCACAGCCCCAGCCGTCCCGTCATACGCACCGAAAACAAGCTCTGACAGCCGTGCATTAACTATCGCGCCGGCACACATACAGCACGGCTCAAGCGTAACATAAAGCTCACAGCCGGAAAGCCGCCAATCGCCAAGCGCTTTGGCCGCATTGTGAATTGCTTCAATTTCAGCATGGGCAAGGGGAGTTTTTTCTTTTTCGCGCCGGTTTCGTCCCTCGCCGATTATTTTGTTGTTCTTAACAACAACCGCACCAACCGGAATTTCGCCCTCATCGGCCGCAAGGTGCGCAAGAACCAGCGCTCTTTCCATAAACTCTTTTTTCAAACGAGTCACCCCGCCGTGTTCACATACTGCGCCGTAAAATACAGCATCAGCGCAATGGCTATAAGCATGGTCGGCGTTGTGAGATAGGTAAACACCTTGGCCATTCCCGAAAGCGCGGTGCGCGTTTTAAAATACGGAATTGTGTTCGCCTTCCTGACGAACGCAATGAAGCAGAGAAGTCCGGCAAAAATGAGCGCGTATATCAAAAGCGAAACCGTGTAATTGAGAAGCTTTTCTTCAACGCTTTCGCTCAGATATGAAACGATGAGGGAAACGGAGTTGTTGAGCGCATGGATAATGACTGCCGTCCAGAGTGTTCCGGTCTTAATGCTGAGATAGCCGAGAGCAAAACCGACTATGAGCGCAAACGGCGCCTGAATCAGATTGCAGTGCATGAGCGCAAAAACAAGCGCTGCCATGGCTATTGCAAAACCGTCGCCGAATTTCCTGAGATTCTGCATAATATAGCCGCGGAAAGCAATTTCCTCAACGAACGCCGCAACAACAACAATTCTGCAAAAAGAAACAACAATGCCTAGCGCTCCCTCAGGCATTGCAAGATCCGGAGAGGAAAGCTCAACGCCGAATGAGCTGACGAACGAGGTCAGAACATTTGTAATGATGTTTGCAACCATGCAAAAGCCGAGGCCGGAAAAAACGGCGAGCGGCATGAGACCCTTTGCCTTCGGCTTTTCAAAAGGCAGACTGTTTTTGAGTCCGGACTTTTTTTCAATAAGCTTTCCGAAAACAGAAAACGGAAGAAGTATCGACAAAAGGATGATGATAATGTCCGCTCCGGACTGAAAAAGCGGATCGCCCATATACTTGTCATAAAGTCCCGTCAGTGCCATGAGCGAGACTGCGATGTTTTGAACCAAAACGAGCGAAAGCACGGCGCAGGAGGCAAAGGTGCTTTGAAGCCGCAGCTCCCTTTTTTCCCTCTTTTTGCGCGCAAGAATCATCGAATCGGGCGCACCGTAATAATCCGGAGCCTGAGGCGGTGTGTAAAAGTTATTTTGTCCGTCCAAAAGAATCACACCTTTCTTTATTATGCAAGAAAAAATATTCTCATTTGCTGTATATCATTCCGACAATGCGGTTGACCGTGCGCACCGGAAGAAGCTTTGAAAGAACGGCAAAAAGCCTGTAATTCAAGCCGGTTGTTGAAAGCGGCTTAGGGCTCTTTTTCCTTGCGAGGGAATGAACCGCTTTTGCAATTTTTTCCGGACTCATTCCGTTTTGCTCGTCCTTTTCCATTTGAGCAATACTGTTGTTTATAACCTCGCCGTAAACATCGGCTCCGGCAATTTCCTTTTCCCGCTCGGCGGTGAATGCGGTTTTAACATCGCCCGGCATAAAAGCGCAAACGCTGATGTTAAACGAACGCAGCTCGTTTGCAAGCGCCAAAGTCAAAGCGTTAACAGCGCTTTTTGAGGCGGAATAAAACGCCTGAAACGGAATTGAAAGCGGCGCAGCCATTGAGCTTATGTTGATAATTTTTCCGCCGCGGTTTTTTCTCATATATTCACAGACGGCTTTGCAGCACAAAAAGCAGCCAAAAAAGTTGACGTCAAACTGCTTTTTTGCCTGAGATAACTCAGTGAACTCAACCGCGCCGGAAATTCCAAAGCCGGCATTATTGATGAGAATGTCTATTCTTCCCTCTTTTTCAAAAATCTTTTTGAATGCCGCGTTCACCTGTTCCTCGTCTGAAACATCGCAGGGAACATGAAGAACATCATCAAATTTTTTATGGCGGCTGAGCGAGTAAACAATAGAGCCGTCTTTGAGGAAGGCTTCGGCGCAAGCGCGGCCGATTCCGCTGCTTGCACCGGTTATTACAACAACTTCTTTATTATTCATTCGTTTTCACTTCCGAAAAAAATCAATTATCGTTTTTGCTTTCGCGCTCGGCCGTGCGGCTGTCTGCGCTTATTCCCTCCGTGCTTGAGGGTATGAACATAATTTTAAACGTCATAAGAATCAGCCTTAGATCTTCAAGGAGCGTCTGGTTTGCAATATACATGAGATCCATCTGAAGCTTGTCATAAGGCGGAGTGTTATACTTTCCGTAAACCTGAGCATATCCGGTAAGTCCGGCCTTGACCTGAAGCCTGAGCGCAAATTCCGGTGTGTGCTGTTCATATTCAGCCGCAATTTCCGGCCTTTCCGGGCGCGGGCCGACTATTGACATTGAGCCGGAAAGAATGTTGAAAATCTGGGGTAGCTCGTCAAGCCGCAGCATCCTGATGAAACGGCCGACCTTTGTTATTCTGTCGTCATCATCTCCGGCAAGGCGGGCAACGCCGTCCTTTTCTGCGTCAACGCGCATACTTCTGAACTTAATGATTTCAAAAACTTTTCCGTTTGTTGTGAGTCTCTTTTGCTTATAGAACACGGGGCCGCCGTCATCAATTTTGATTGCGAGCGCAACCGCAAGGAAAACGGGAGAAAGAACAATGATTCCAATAAGAGACAAAACAACGTCAAAAATTCTTTTAATAAGGAGATAAACCAGGTTTCCTTCGCTGCGTTTGCAGCGATAGACCGGAATGTTCATAAGCTGAATGGTTTTTCCGCCGCGGATGATAGTGTCGGAAATTTTCGGCTTAATGTATGCAACCTTTCCCTGAGCAATGCAGTATTTGACAACCTCATTGCGGTAATCGGACGGAACGCCGCAAAGAAAAACGGCGTCTGCGTTTTCAAGAATTTCAAAAAGTTCTTCAAGGGTAGTTTTTTCCGAGTTAAGGGTGCGGACAACGCGGAAGCGCCGTTCAAGCTTTCTGATGCCCTTGAGCGAGATATAGGAATCAACATTGTTGAAAACAACAACCGTTCTTTTTGTTGCGTGGATTTTATAATAGACAATATCCGCGGCAAAAACCCAAATGACCGAAAAAACGGAAAAGGAAAAGAACATCACAATAAAAGGTATAAGCGAAACAAGGCGGTAGCTCAAAAGCGAAAAAACAATGTAGCTCATCGCCTGCAAAAATGCAATGGCAATAATCTGAGAAAATATCAAGTCAGACCTTGTTGCCGTTCCAACCTGAAAGCCGCCGAAAACCTTGACAAACGTGATGTAAATGAAAACAATAAGCACGGCAAGAAAATAGTTACCGAACCTGAAGAACGGAGTCGGAATGTTCGGGTTGAAAAATGTTATCCAGCAGCGATACATTGAGTAGGTATAAACCGCCGTAATCAAAAATTTAAACAGATAAAGCACAAGCTTTTCTTTAACATACTTTTTATTATGCATAAACAATCCTCAAATAAGGTTAATTAAAGGCAGATGCGAAAAATACGATTGTATATTACCGCCTCTGCCTAATGTTTTCCTAAAAGTTGATTACCTGACCATAAACGCCGTTGCGGCAAGCACATTCGCTTTCCACTTGAGAACGGCAGGGACGCTGTATTCCTGCGGAATTTCACGGTATACCTTTTTTGCCGCATCTCCTTTTGAGAGCGCGCCGGCCGTTCTGAGGAGAGCCGGAAGGTTTCCTATTCCGCGTATTGCCCTTGAGGCGATGTCCGAAAAGGAGACGCTGCCCCCGTTTCCTTTTCCGAAGCTCATGTCGTTTTCGGTAATAATCTGCTTGTCAAAGAGGAAATTAAGTCCGTCGGTCTCCATGCAGATGATGATATTTTTGAGAATATCTATCGCCGCAAAGTTCAGGCCGAAATGGAGAATGTATCTCCTGTTATACTCCCAAAGGGTTTTTGCGGTGAATTGGTCGTTTTTGTCTTTTAAAATCACATCGGCAAGAATCATTCCGGCGCGCATTGAAGGGCAGATGCCCGAACCGGTCATCGGAAGGGTCATATATGCGCTGTCGCCTATTGCGGCATAACCGTCGCAGACCATTACGGAAAGCGGACGGCGGACCGGAATTTGGAATGTGCTTCCGCCGCGGAGAACCTTGTGACCTATCTGCGGACTGAATTTCCTCATTTTTTCAAGCTCCGCCTCAAGCTCAAGCTTTGAAAGCGGCTGCATCCTTCCAATGAGAATGTCGACCGTATCCTTTGTTGTTATAACCCATGAGATTCCCTGCTCGCCATTGGGCTTGAGGAAAACCTCATAGTTTACCTCCGGTTCCGGAGCGGGAAGCTTGTCAAAATACGCCCTGTAGGCATAGAAGCATTCGCCGTAATCATAATCACGGTCAACGTTGCAGCAAACCGGAAGATTGCGTCTGACGGGGGAATTGATTCCGGCCGCATCAATAACAAGGTCGCCGAAAACATCGCCGTCGGTAGTTTTGATTCCAACAACGCGCAGTCCGTCCGTTATCGGGGCAAGGATCTCAGTATTGAAAACAAAGTGAACGCCCTTTTTCTCTGCGTTTTCAAGCAGCATTTTAAAAAGCGGTTTCCTTTCAATCATGATTGAGCCTTCGCCGGAGGGTCTGACGGTTATTGAGGACTTGAGGTTCGGGTTATAGAACCTCATGCTAACGCCGGGCTTATAGGTACCCTCCTCCGGCTCGGGAAGCGAGCATTCACGGAAAATCTTTTTTTCAACGGAATCCTCCCAATCATAGCCGAGGTCGTCCCTTATATGTCTTTCATAAACGGTAACGTCATAGCCTTTTTCGGCAAGCAGAGCGCCGGCAATAAGGCCGCCGTGTCCTGCACCCGCAATAATTATTTTTTTGCTCATTATATGTTTTCCCCTTTCAGGTGAATTTATGTTATTTCCAAAGCAAACGGTTTTCCGCCTGCTTATTTTGTATATTTTACCACAAAGGGGCAAAAATGTAAAGTCTTGCGCACCAACGCACCGGCTCACAGTTACGCTATTGCTAAAAGAAGCAAAAAAACCGAACATAAAGCTCCGGTGCTGTTAGCCGTAAATTATCCACTGTCCCTCGTGTTTTCAAGACGTTTGTTCCGTTTTTTTGAAAAAAACAGCCCTCCTTGAAGCGAGCGCAGCAGTTTTCTTCCGGCAGTTTCAAGAACAGCTAAAACGCCATTAATTTCTCAGCCGAGAAAAAACGTCACAAAAACCGGTCAAAAAGGACAAAAATTCAAAAAATCCCCTAAAAATTAAAAGAAACCGCTTGACTTTTCAAAGCGGTTTATGGTATCATGTCAGAACATATTATGCGAAAATGCGCAATAATGCTTTTTATCTTCCAAGAGCATGATAGCATTAATGCCGAAAAAAGTCAATAGCTTTTTGCAATATTCTGTGTGGGAACGCACAGCGCAATGCCGCGAAAGGCAAATAAAAACCGTGGAGTGATAAGCGAATGGTCAATGTTACCGATGTAAAACTCGGCACCCAAACTCGCAAGAGTTTCGGTAAAATTCAGGAAGTCATGAAGATGCCGAACCTCATTCAGGTTCAAAAGGACTCTTACCGTTGGTTCCTTGAAACCGGTCTTAAAGAGGTTCTCAGAGATATTGAGGACATCACCGATTTCAGCGGAAACCTCAGCCTCAGCTTCGTTGACTACAGAATGGAGAAAAAGGCTAAATATTCCGTCAGGGAGTGCAAGGAGCGCGACGCAACATATTCCGCGCCCATGCGCGTTACCGCAAGGCTTTATAACAAGGAGACCGGCGAGGTTAAGGAAAGCGAGGTCTATATGGGCGACTTCCCGCTCATGACAGACAGCGGAACCTTCATCATCAACGGCGCAGAGCGCGTCATTGTTTCTCAGCTTGTCCGTTCGCCCGGCGTTTATTACGGCATGACCCATAATGTTACGGGCAAAAAGCTTTTCACAACGACCATCATCCCCAACCGCGGCGCATGGCTCGAATATGAAACCGACCAGAATGACCTTTTCTATGTCCGTATTGATAAGAACAGAAAAATTCCGATCACCACGTTTATCCGCGCCCTCGGGCTTAACTCAAACAGCGATATCCGCGAGTTCTTCGGCAACGATGAGAGAATTGAAGCTTCCTTTGAAAAGGACTCAACAAGAAACATGGAGGAAGCCCTCATTGAGGTTTATAAAAAGCTCCGTCCCGGCGAGCCGCCAACACTCTCAAGCGCTCAAAGCCACCTTGAAGGCCTTTTCTTTGACGATCACCGCTATGACCTTTCAAGAGTCGGCCGCTATAAATACAACAAAAAGCTCTCCCTCTTTGACCGTATTCGCGGACTGAAGCTTGCCGCGCCGATAATCAATGAACTCACCGGCGAAATCATCGCCGAAGAGGGTGAACTGATGACCAAGGAACGCGCAAAGGAAGTTGTTCAGGCCGGCGCAAAGGTTGCCTATGTTCTTGTTGAAGGACGCGAGGAACCCGTTAAGGTCATCTCCAACCAGATGGTTGACATCAAGCCCTATCTTCCGGAATTTTCAAAGGAAGAGCTGTGCGAAATCGGCATCAACGAATGTGTTCGCTATACTGTCCTCGTGGACATCCTCCCCTCTCTTGAGGGAATGGAAAGGGAGGAAAAGCTCGCTTTTCTCGAAAGCAAGTCAACCGAGCTTATTCCCAAGCACATCATTATTGACGATATCTTTGCTTCAATCAACTATCTCAACTGCCTTGCAAGCGGCATCGGCAATGCCGATGATATCGACCACCTCGGAAACAGACGTATCCGTTCGGTCGGCGAGCTGCTTCAAAACCAGTTCAGAGTCGGTTTTTCAAGGATGGAAAGAGTTGTTAAGGAGAGAATGACCCTCCAGGCTCAGGAGCCGGAAAAGGTCACTCCGCAGGCTCTTATCAACACCCGTCCCGTTATTGCGGCGGTCAGGGAATTCTTTGGTTCATCACCGCTTTCACAGTTCATGGATCAGAACAACCCCCTTGCCGAACTTACTCACAAGCGCCGTCTTTCAGCGCTCGGCCCCGGCGGACTTTCAAGAGACCGCGCCGGATTTGAGGTTCGTGACGTTCATTACTCCCACTACGGAAGAATGTGTCCGATTGAAACCCCGGAAGGTCCGAACATCGGCCTTATCTCATATCTTGCAACCTTTGCAAGAATCAATGAATACGGCTTCATTGAAGCCCCGTTCCGCCCGGTTGACAAGGAAACCGGAAAGGTTCTTGACACCTATGAATACATGACCGCGGACGTTGAGGATGAATACACCGTTGCTCAGGCGAACGAACCGCTTGACTCCGAGGGTCACTTCATGAGAAGAAAGGTCAACGCGCGCCACCGCGATGAATTCCTTGAAATTGAGCCGTCAAGGGTCGATTACATGGACGTTTCGCCCAAGATGGTTGTTTCCGTTGCAACCGCGCTCATTCCTTTCCTTGAAAACGATGACGCAAACCGCGCCCTCATGGGTTCAAACATGCAGCGCCAGGCTGTTCCCCTCCTCACCTGCGATTCACCGATGGTCGGAACCGGAATGGAATATAAAGCCGCAACCGACTCCGGCGTCTGCGTCCTTGCAAGAAAGGGCGGAAAGGTTATCTATGTCAGCGCGGACAGAGTTGACGTTCTTGGCGATGACAATGTTGTTGAAAGCTACAACCTCATCAAATTCATGCGCTCCAACCAGGGAACCTGCATCAATCAGCGTCCGGTTGTTTCGGTCGGAGATGTGATTGAGGAAGGTCAGGTTGTTGCGGACGGCCCCGCAACCGACCACGGCGAGCTCAGCCTCGGCAAGAATGCCCTCATCGGCTTCATGACGTGGGAAGGCTATAACTACGAGGACGCCGTTCTCATCAACGAAAAGCTTGTCAGAGACGATGTTTACACATCTATTCATATTGAAAAATACGAGCTTGAAGCGCGCGACACCAAGCTCGGACCGGAAGAAATCACCAATGACATTCCGAATGTCGGCGATGCACTTAAAGATCTTGACGAACGAGGCATCATCCGCGTCGGCGCCGAGGTTCATTCCGGCGATATCCTTGTCGGTAAGGTTACGCCCAAGGGCGAAACCGAGCTCACCGCCGAGGAAAGACTTCTTCGCGCAATCTTCGGCGAAAAGGCAAGAGAGGTCAGAGACACCTCCCTGCGTGTTCCTCACGGCGAATACGGCATTGTTGTTAAGGTTGAAGAATTCACACGTGAAAACAGCGATGAACTTAACCCCGGCGTAAACAAGGTTGTTCGCTGCTACATTGCCCAAAAGAGAAAGCTTCAGGTCGGCGATAAGATGGCCGGCCGCCACGGAAACAAGGGCGTTGTTTCCCGCATTCTTCCGCAGGAGGATATGCCCTTCCTTGAGGACGGAACTCCGCTTGACATTGTTCTTAACCCCCTCGGCGTTCCCTCCCGTATGAACATCGGCCAGGTTCTTGAGGTTCACCTCGGCTTTGCCTGCCGCGAGCTCGGTTGGAAGATCATGACCCCCGTCTTTGACGGCGCTCACGAGGACGACATCAGAGCCGCTCTTGAGGAAGCCGGACTTTCAACAAACGGAAAGTCAACCCTCATTGACGGCCGCACGGGCGAAAAATTTGACGAGGACGTAACGGTTGGCGTTATGTACTTCCTCAAGCTGCACCACCTTGTTGACGACAAGATGCACGCGCGTTCAACCGGTCCGTATTCACTCGTTACACAGCAGCCTCTCGGCGGTAAAGCGCAGTTCGGCGGCCAGCGTTTCGGTGAAATGGAAGTTTGGGCGCTTGAAGCTTACGGCGCAGCCTATACTCTTCAGGAAATCCTTACCGTTAAGTCGGACGATGTTGTCGGCCGTGTAAAGACCTATGAAGCAATCGTTAACGGCGAAAACATTCCGAAAGCCGGCGTTCCCGAATCATTCAAGGTTCTCATCAAGGAGCTCCAGTCGCTCGGCCTTGACATCAAGGTTCTTGACGCCGATGAAAACGAAATTGACCTCAAGCAGAACATTGACGGCGACGAGGGCGTTTCGCTGCATAAATATCACAGACGTGACGAGGAGCCTCAGAAGGAGGAAAACGAGCTCTCCGCCGAGGAGGATCTTGGCGAGGAAAATCCCGATGAGGATGACTCCGAAATTGAGGACGATACCGATAACGAAAACCTTGACTTCGACTTTGACTTCGATGATGACGCCGATTCCGACGCCGAATTCAACGAGGAGGACAAAGAAGAGGAGGACGAAGAAGAAGAGAAGCCCTTTGATTACAACGAATTTTTCAACGAGATCAACCCGACCGTCAATGACGCGGGCTATGACTCCGGTTTTGTTCCGGACAGCGATGATATGTAATCGAACGTAAAACTTTCTCAGAACAAATCTTAACAACGAAAGGGCTGACTTAAAATATATGGAAAATATTACCTTTGAATCAATCAAAATCGGTCTTGCTTCACCCGAAAAGATCAGAGAATGGTCTTATGGCGAGGTCACAAAGCCCGAAACCATCAATTACCGCACCCTGAAGCCCGAAAGCGACGGTCTCTTCTGCGAAAAGATTTTTGGACCGCTCAAAGACTGGGAGTGCCATTGCGGACGCTATAAACGCATCCGCCACAAGGGCAAAATCTGCGAACGCTGCCACGTTGAAATAACAAAGGCCAAGGTTCGCCGTGAGCGTATGGGTCACATTGAGCTTGCAACCCCGGTTTCCCATATCTGGTATTTCAAGGGTATTCCCTCAAGAATCGGTCTCATGCTCGATATGTCTCCGAGAGACCTTGAAAGAGTTCTCTATTTTGCCGCATATGTTGTTATCGACCCCGGCACCGTTCCAAACGTCAAAAAGTGTCAGGTCGTTACCGAAAAGCAGTATGAGGACATCAAGGAATACTATTATAACGACGAAACTTTCCGCGTTGGAATGGGCGCGGAGGCTATTAAAGAACTGCTTTGCGAAATTGACATTGATGTTCTTGACAAAGAACTGCGCGAAGCAATCGAAACCGCAACAGGCCAGAAAAAGGCCAAAATTCTCAAGCGTCTTGAGGTTGTTGAAGCGTTCAAGAACTCCGGCAATCGCCCGGAATGGATGATTCTTGACGTTGTTCCGGTCATTCCGCCGGATCTGCGCCCGATGGTTCAGCTTGACGGCGGCCGCTTTGCAACAAGCGACCTCAATGACCTTTACCGCAGAGTTATCAACCGCAACAACCGCCTCAAAAAGCTTCTTGACCTCGGCGCTCCGAGCATCATTATCCGCAACGAAAAAAGGATGCTCCAGGAGTCCGTAGACGCCCTTATTGACAACGGACGCCGCGGCCGCCCCGTAACCGGCCCGAACAACCGCCCGCTCAAGTCGCTTTCCGATATGCTCAAAGGTAAGCAGGGACGTTTCCGCCAGAACCTCCTCGGTAAGCGTGTTGACTATTCCGGCCGTTCGGTTATCGTTGTTGGTCCGGAGCTTAAAATCTATCAGTGCGGTCTGCCCAAGGAAATGGCTCTTGAACTTTTCAAGCCGTTCGTTATGAAGCGCCTTGTTGAAACCGGCGTTGCAACCCACATCAAGACCGCAAGGAAAACCGTTGACCGCCAGGAAAAGTGCGTTTGGGACGCCCTTGAAATTGTTATCAAGGATCACCCCGTAATGCTCAACCGTGCGCCGACCCTCCACCGACTCGGAATTCAGGCGTTTGAGCCCGTCCTTGTTGAAGGTAAGGCTATCAAGCTCCATCCCCTTGTCTGCACCGCCTTCAACGCCGACTTCGACGGCGACCAGATGGCTGTTCACGTTCCCCTTTCCGCCGAAGCTCAGGCCGAAGCACGCTTCCTCATGCTTTCCTCGGGCAACCTGCTCAAGCCCTCGGACGGAAAGCCCGTTACCGTTCCGACTCAGGACATGGTTCTTGGTTCATACTACCTCACTCTTGTTAAGCCCGGCGCAAAGGGCGAAGGCAAGGCTTTCCGTGACGTTAATGAGGCTCAGATGGCCTATGACGAAAAAGTCATTGACCTTCACGCCCTCATCAAAATCAGAATGGAAAAGGAAGTTGACGGAAAGACCGTTTCAAAGCTTGTTGAAACCACCCTCGGAAAGGTCATTTTCAACAATCCGATTCCGCAGGATCTCGGCTTCATTGACCGCTCAGACCCGGAAAACCTTTTCCGCCTTGAGGTTGAAAGTCTTGTTAACAAAAAGATGCTCGGAAAAATTATTGACAAGTGCATCAGAGTCCACGGCGTTTCAAAAACCGCAGAGGTTCTTGACAACATCAAAAGTCAGGGCTATAAATACTCAACCAAGAGCGGCATCACCGTTGCCGTCTGCGACGCAACTATCCCCGAGGCTAAGAAAGACATTCTTGCCGAAACGGAAGCCATTGTTGACGAGGTCAACAGAAAATATAACAGAGGTCTCCTCAGTAACTCCGACCGCTCCAGACAGGTTCTCAAAGCGTGGGATGTCTGCACAAGCCGCGTTGCTCAGGCCCTCACCCAGAACTTTGACAAATTCAACCCGATTTATATGATGCTCGACTCCGGCGCCCGTGGTTCGGAAAGCCAGCTGCGTCAGCTCGCCGGAATGCGCGGTCTTATCGCAAACACCGCCGGTAAGACCATTGAGGTTCCGATTCGTGCCAACTACCGTGAAGGACTTAATGTTCAGGAATACTTCATCTCCTCCCGTGGTGCGCGTAAAGGTCTTGCCGATACCGCCCTTCGTACCGCAGACTCCGGTTACCTCACCCGCCGCCTTGTTGACGTTTCTCAGGATGTTATCATCCGCGAGGAGGACTGCGGCTGCACAGAGGGTCTTGAAGTCTATGACATCATGGACGGCAACCGCGTTCTTGAACCGCTCACGGAAAGACTCAAGGGACGCTTCCTGCTCAACAACCTTGTTGACGAGGAAAGCGGAGAGATTATCATGGACAACGATCATATGCTCACCGAGGCTGACGCTCAAAAGGTTGACGATTATCTCACCGCAAAATATAACAAAGCCATCGAGGGCGGCATGAGCAAAGAGGACGCCGCACCAATCCGCCACATCACAATCCGTTCGCTGCTCACCTGCTGCTCGGATCACGGCGCCTGCATCAAGTGCTACGGTTCCGACCTTGCAACCGGAAAGGCCGTAACCATCGGCGAGGCCGTCGGCATCATTGCCGCGCAGTCCATCGGTGAACCGGGTACTCAGCTCACCATGAGAACCTTCCACACCGGCGGCGTTGCTTCCGGCGCGGATATTACACAGGGTCTTCCGCGTGTTGAAGAGCTCTTTGAGGCAAGAAAGCCCAAAACTCTTGCAATGATCAGTGAGATTGACGGCGTTGTTTCCTTTGAAACAATCAAGAAAAATCCCCACATTGTTGTTACCAACGAAGAAACAGGCGAAAGGAAGGAATACTTCCTCACCTTTGGCGCAAGACCGAGAGTTTCCGAAGGTCAGCACGTTGCTGTTGGTGAAACACTCACCGAAGGTTCCGTTGACCTGCGTGACGTTCTCAATGTTCTTGGCGTCAGCGCCGTTCATGACTACCTCATCAGCCAGGTTCAATGCACATACCGTACTCAGGGTGTTGACATCAACGATAAGCACATTGAGGTCATTGCACGCCAGATGATGAAGAAGGTTAAGATTGAAGATCCCGGCGATACCGACTTCCTTCCCGGCGCAGTTGTTGACAAGCGCGACGTTAAAAAAGCCAACGCCGCCGTCAGAGCAAAAGCCGAAGAAAACGGCGAGGAAGCCCGCGAGGCAACCGTCACTCCGGTACTCATGGGTATCACCAAGGCTTCTCTTGCAACAGACTCATTCCTTTCCGCCGCGTCATTCCAGGAGACCACAAGGGTTCTCACCGATGCCGCAATCAAAGGCAAGGTTGATCCGCTGCTCGGACTCAAGGAAAACGTCATCATCGGTAAGCTGCTTCCCTCCGGTACCGGCATGAAGTGCTACAGCGATGTTGAGGTTGTTGACACCTCAGAACCGAGAGAGATGGAACTCATCTTCTCCAACGCTCTCGGCAGTGACAATAAATAACAGCAAAGGCTCCGCAAAAGACGCGGAGCCTTTTTTCTTTTTGCAAAAAGCCGCACACCCGAAAGCACTCGGATGTGCGGCTTTACGCATCATTGAATTTGTGGCTTTTGTTCTTCCGGCGGACGGCCGTAAAGCTCTGAAAAAAGCTTTTCAAAATCGGCAGTGCCTTTTGCAAGACCCGGAACTTCTTTATACGCCTTGCAAAGCGCAAAGCTGAAGCCTGTTCCGATTTTTCTTATCTCATCGCGGTGGAAAGGACAGCTTCCGGATATTATCATTGCCGCAAAGCCCTGCGAAATAATGAGCATATTGAGCAGATAGCTTTTTGCCGTTTCCTCGTCCATATCATAAAAGCTCATAACAGATTGAACAACGCGGGAATATAATTCGTCCGGCAGACCGCACGAGATGTTGCCGCCGTTGATGCGGCCGGAAAGAAAAATGAATCTGTAAAGCCCCGGCTCCTCGCTCGCAAAGCTGATATAACGGGAGCAGAAGCCGCGCAAAGGAATCCTTTCCTCAAGTCCGCTTTCGGAATATTCCCGATAAAAATCACAAGCGGCTTTGAAAGCCTCATCCTTAAGCTCATCCATCGTTCTGAAATAGGTGAAAATCGGCTTTGTTGAAACGCCGAGGCGCGATGCAATCTCACGCGCGGTAAGAGCCTCCTCCCCGCTTTCCCGAATAAGGGCAAAAGCGGCCGAGACAATTTCTTCCTTTGAAAACTTTGCTTTTGGCGGCACTGGTTTTCCTCCTCCTGCCTTTTATGAGATATACGGCAACGGATTGACCTTGCTTCCGTTTTTGAGAATTTCAAAATGAAGATGCGGTCCGGTTGCGTTTCCTGTTGCGCCGATCCGGCCGATTTGCTGACCCTGATAGACTTTTTGACCCGTATAAACGCAGATTGAGCCCCACTGCATATGGGCATAGCGCGTCTGATAGCCGTTGCCGTGGTCAATAACAACCGTGTTTCCGTAGCCGGTTGAGCCTGCATAAGCGGTAACAACCGTTCCGGACGCGGACGCAACAACGGGTATTCCTGCCGACGGGCCGCCGCGTACAATGTCAACACCGCCGTGATAGCTCCAACCGGAGATTGAGGCGCTGCGATAGCCGTATCCGGAGGAAAGACTGTATGCACCGCGAGTCGGCCAGGCAAAGCCGGAATAGCCGTATGACGGAGAATATGACGAGCCGGAGTATCCGCTGTATGGTGATTTTGTTCCAACAAGGGTAACTTCGTTCACGGGTGCCTTCGTCTGCTTTTCGGAAACAACGGTGGAATATGTTCTGACGCCGTTGATGTATGTGACGAGTGAGGTTACCTGCTTTTCGCCATACTGTCCCTGCTGAGTGACCTTTTTTGTGCCCTTGAGCATTGAGGAGCTTTCCCTCGTAACCTTTTCATAAGGTATTCGATACACCAAGGTTCTGGGCTTCATAACCTTTATTCTGACATAATCGCTCTGGGCGCGAACCGTAAGCGTTGTGTTACGCCGGAGCTTTTTTGAAAAATTCACGTTCGGGTTGAGGGCATAAAGCTTACTGAGCGAAAGCTTGTGGCGCTTTGCAATCGAGGAAGCCGTGTCTCCTTTTTTGACCTTGTAATACTGCGCCCTTGATTCCGGGCGGCTGAGGGTCGTTTTGAGCCTGTATGAATCCCAGAGAACGCTTTCATCGTCCGGATAAAGACCTTGAACATAGTCAATTTCTTCAACAAAAGCAACAACGCTGCCTTTTTCCGCGTTCTTCTTTGCCGGGTATATCAGGGAATCAAAAACAGAAACCGCGTCAGCCTCGTTTCTTACGGCGCAAAGGAACTCGCCGTCAATATAGATTCCGCAAGCCCTGACAAGTGCCGACCCGGAGGAGGAAAGGAGTTTTTCGCAAATCATGCTGCTGTTTGAAAGCTCCCCCGCCCCAACTTTTTTAAGGGTGTATGACGGCTCGGCGGAAGCAAGCTGAGATGAAGCCGGATTTTTTTCAATATCCTCCGGAAGCATTTCAAGCGCAAGGCTTTTTGCCTTTTCAAAAGTCTCCTCTTTTTCAATATAACCGATGTGCTCGCCGCCAAGAGAGACGTCAAGCGCAAGAACGCTGCGGCGGCTGAGCGAAAACGAGAGCGCAAGAACAACGCACGCAAAAACGGGGAACGCTGTGTTAAAAAGCGTTTTCCAAAACCTGTCGTGCCGTATGAAGGAAAGAAAAAAGTATTTTGAAAACGCGCGGAGAAATGATGTTCTCCGCCGTCCATCCTGCTTTTTTGTTCCGCTTCTGATTGCGGAAAGTTCCTGTTTTATTGAGTGCAGTTCATTACCGAAGTCGCGCGGAACATTCATAAAGAATGAATAAAGCGAAGTCCACACCTTTTTAACGCCCTTGAAGAACATCAAAAACGGAAAGGCAAAAACAAAGCCGAATTTTGAAACAAAGAAAGAAACAAGCTTTATCGTGCTTTCGCCAACGGCTGCGGTGAACATTGAGACGAACGAAAGAACATGCAAAAAGCTGATTTTCCGGTGCACCTTTTCCCTTTCAGCCGCCTCGGTCTCAGCAAGAACCGGAGAAAGGCCGATATCGTTTTCAATGGGAACTATGACCTCGCAATCAAAGTTTCCGTCAAATTCGGGGTAGCCTATGTCATCGTCCTCAAAAAAGCTCTCATCAAAAAGCAGCTTTTCATCGGCACTCGGCCGGCTTTTTTCCTCCGGGCTCATTCTTTCACCTCGCTTAAAAGTAATATGGACTAGTCGCGTTAATAAAGATTATACCATATTTTTCCGCATTTTGCAAATTCTGATAAGCACTGCGTTATTTACAGCCGTTTTCAAGCGCCTTGAGATTACGCTCCATGAGTGAAAGATAAGTTTCGCCGTTTTTGAAGTCGTTGGCAGAAATAACATGACATGACCAGAGCGTTTCAACCGCTGCTCCCGTGCTTTCTGAAATTGACTTTGCAACCGCGCCCGTGCTCAGGTCAACCTTATAAACAACGGGTATCTTTTCGTTCCTGACCTTTTCGGAAAGGAAGGCTATCGTTGTCGGGTTCGCGTCGCTCTGCGCCGAGCAGCCCGGAAAAGCGGCATAAAACTCAAGCGAATATTCATCAGCAAGATACAAAAACGGAAAGCGGTCGCCAACAACAAAATGTCTGCCCTGCGCTTTTTTTGAAAGCGCTTCAAATTCTTTATCGAGCGCGGAGAGCTTTTCAAGATATTGCTCGGTTCTTTTTTCATAGCGCTCTTGGTTTTCCGCGTTGCGCTCACAGAGCGCTTTGCTGATTGCAAGAACAATTTTTTCTGCGTTTTTCGGTGATGTCCAAACGTGCTCGTCATATTCACCGTCAGCCCCGTGGTCATGGCCGTGTTCATCTTCCTGCTCCATGCCCTCGAGCGTTTTTTCGCCGAGGTTTTCCGTAACATCCATCATGCGCACAACCGAAATCTTTGACGTATCAATCGAGGAAAGCATTGATTTGACCCATTCATCGCTTTCTCCTCCGCCGTATACAAAGACATCGCAGCTTTCAATTTTCATGATATCCGCCGCAGTCGGCTCAAAGGTGTGGCTTTCCTCGCCGGGAGCAAGCAGCATTGAAACTTCCGCGTCCTCCCCGGCAATCTGCCTTGAAAAATCATAAGGCGCAAAGGTTGTTGCAACAACGCTCGCCTTTTTCTTTTCATAAACCGGAACAACGCCGGTCAGGGGAACAACAAAAACCGCGGCCGCGGCAACAACCGCAACAAAAGCCGAAATTGCCCTTTTTGCCCTTGTTTTGAGCTTTGAGGAGACCGTTGCACGCAAAAGCGAAAACACGCCAAAGGCAAAAATATTCACGCAGACAACGCTTGCTCCGGTCGGCGCCTCAAACCGTATTGAAACCAGAAGCCCCGAAAAAAAGCAAAGCACAGAAACCGCCGCGCTTGTCAGAATGACCGAACGGTAGCTTTTGCAAAGACGCATTGACGTAACGGCCGGAAAAATTATGAGACTTGAAATGAGCAGCGCGCCCATCATTCTCATTCCGATAACTATCGTTACGGCGGTCAGCGCGGCAATGAGCATATTATAGGCCGAAACCTTTGTTCCCGTTGCTTTTGAAAAACTTTCGTCAAAAGTTACGGCAAAAATCTCGTTATAAAAAACAATATAGAGCGCAAGAACCGCAATGCTCAAAACCACGCTCAGCGCAACATCGGCGTTCGACATTGTGAGAATGCTTCCGAACATATAGTTATAGATATCAACATTCATTCCGGTTGTGAGCGATGTCACCATTACGCCGACGGCAAGCGCACCGGTTGAAATGAGCGCAATGGCGGCGTCACCTTTGATTCTTCCGCTCTCGCTCATTCGCAAAAGCAAAAATGCCGCAATAACAACAATGGGCAACGAAAAATAAAGCGGAGCAATGTTCGCCGCGCAGGCGATTGCAAGCGCTCCGAAGCCAACGTGGGAAAGTCCGTCGCCTATCATTGAAAAGCGTTTCAAAACAAGGCTCACGCCCAAAAGCGCGGCGCAAAGCGAGATTAGAACACCGGCAGCGAGCGCGCGCTGCAAAAACGGCTGCGTAATTATCAGCCTTATTGCCTCAGGCATTCCTGTCACCTCCGGAAAAGGATTTGTAAATATCGCTTTCAAGATATTCCCCGACCGTTCCGAAAAACGAGCCGCCCTTTTTCATGTGCAAAATATGAGTGGCATATTTGATTGCGGAATAAAGGTCGTGGGAAACCATGATAACGGTGATTCCGTATTCACGGTTGATTTTTTCAATTATGCGGTAAAAATCCGCCGTAACAACCGGGTCAAGTCCGGTTACGGGTTCATCAAGCAAAAGGAGTTTTTTTGTTGCGCAAAGCGCGCGTGCAAGAAGAACCCTCTGCTGCTGGCCGCCGGAAAGCTCGCGGTAACACCTGTCTTTAAGGTCGGTTATATCAAGCTTTTCCATGTTTTCCGCGGCAAGCTTCTTTTGCTCCTTAGAAAAGAAAACTCCTTTTTTTGAGGCAAGGCAGCCTGAAAGCACAACCTCAGAAACCGAGGCCGGAAAATCCTTCTGCGCAGCACTCTGCTGCGGAAGATAGCCGATTTCACGCTTTTTCAGCCCGTCTCCCATATGCAGATGACCTCCGCCCGTTTCAATAAGGCCGAGGACGGATTTCACAAGAGTGCTTTTTCCGCTTCCGTTTTCGCCGACTATGCAGAGATAATCACCCTTTTCAACGCGGAAGTTGAGCTTTTGAGCAACAATTTTTCCGTCATAGCCGAGTGTAACATCTTTGCAATCAATCAGAGCCATCTTCTTCATCTCCTTTCAGGCAATCGGCGCAAACGCCAACGAGCACGGTTTTTTCGTTGTCAACGCAAAAGCCGTGAGAATTTAAAAGGTGCTCGTTCGCGTCCTTCATAAAGCCGCAGCCGAGATGAACGAATTTTCCGCACCTTTCGCACCTCAAATGAATATGCTCGGCACATTCGTTGTGGTCGCCGACAA
The DNA here is from genome assembly GCA_934511365.1 of uncultured Eubacteriales bacterium. GTDB lineage: Bacteria > Bacillota > Clostridia > Oscillospirales > Acutalibacteraceae > UBA6857. Next base: position 81,317 of record CAKSWC010000006.1, on the reverse strand, counting down.
ACTGAAACGCAGCACTTTTTTCGCTTTCACGCAAAAAACGCCGCACCTCCCCCTGCTCGGTGAGCGAATCAAGATAACGATAGACCGTTGTTCGGCCAACAACGCAGCCGCGTTTTGAAAGCTCAAGAACAATTTCGTCAACGGTCATGCTTTTTTCCGCGTTATCGCGCAGACAGCCGAGGATGTCCGCACGCTGGCGCGTTTTATATGAAGTTTTTTCCATCGGTTTTTCCTCCGTAAAGAGTGAATATGAATATGAAAATGAAATTCAATTTCATATTATAGCGTTTTTTATTGCTTTGTCAAGTTATGAAGCAAAAAAGCAACCTTTCATAAAAAATATTTCCATAGAGTGAATGTTTTCGTCAGTCGTTACCGAAACGATTTTTGGCGTTCCTGTTGACTTTCGCGTTTTAATCTGATAAAATCAAGGAGTAAATAAATTCAAATGCAATGACGGAATTATGCTTTTCTTTCTGAGCTTTCAGAGAGCCGGCGTTCGGTGCGAGCCGGCAGTCAGACGAAAACGCAGCCTCATTCCCGAGTAGAGCCGCCCAACGTCTTTTCTGTGTAAGTGGCTCCGGACGCCCCGTTATCATGGCTAAAGACTTGCTTGAGTCTTGAAGAGAGGTCGCTTTTTTGAAGCGGCAATCAAGGTGGTACCGCGAAGATCATTCGTCCTTGAAACGGCAATACGCTGTTTCAGGGCTTTTTTTATACTCAGGAGGTTTTCAATAATGAAAAAGTTAAGGATTGCAGATTCAACACTCAGACAGGCGGCAAAAAGCCGCGCCCATTCGCTGAGCTTCAAGGAAAAAATTGAAATTGCAAAGCTGCTTGACAAGCTCTCGGTCGATGTTATTGAGCTTGCGCCGATTGAGGACGCAAAAACCGACCCGATTCTGACCAAGTCGATTTGCTCCTCTGTTGAAAACAGCACTCTCGCCTTTCCGTGCGAGCTTTCGGAAAGCGGAATCAAAAGCGCGTGGAGCGCGCTTTCAAAAGCCAAAAGGCCGCGACTTCAGCTTGTTGTTCCAACCTCAACCGTCCAGATGGAGTTCGTCTGCAAAAAGAAGCCGCCGCTTGTTCTTTCAATGATAGGCGTCCTTGTTCCCGAGGCAAAAAAGTATTGCCCGGACGTTGAATTCGTTGCCGCAGACGCAACAAGGAGCGAGCCGGAATTCCTTTATCAGGCAATCAGAAGCGCAGTTTCCTGCGGTGCGCAGACCGTTACTCTCTGCGATGACGCCGGAATCATGACGAGCGAGGAATTCTCCGCCTTTATTGCAAAAACTTATGAAAATGTTCCGGAGCTTAAAAGCATTGCGCTCGGTGCCCGGTGCAGCGATGAGTTCTCCTTCGGCTGCGCGTGCGCCGTCTCCTCGGCCTGCGCCGGTGCAACGGAAATCAAAACCGCCGTCTGCGGCGAAAACACCGTTTCCGTTCAGGCGTTTGCCCGCTTCCTTTCCGCAAGGGGCGGAGAATTCTCACTGAGCACGGGGATAAAAACAACAATGCTTGAACGCATTTCAGACCGGATTGAAAGAATTGTTAACGCCGAAAAAAGCAAAACAACTCCCTTTGAAACCGGCGTTGCTTCTCCGAGCCAGAACTTTGTTCTCAGTGAATATGATACCCCCGAGCAGGTTGCCGCCGCCGTCCAAAGCCTTGGCTATGACCTTTCTCCTGAGGAAAACGCAAATGTTTATGAAGCCTTTTCAAGAATCAGCGACAAAAAGAGCGTTACCGCAAAGGAACTGGACGTAATTGTTGCAACGGCTGCGCTCCAGGTTCCGGCAACCTACTTCCTTGAAAGTTACGTTGTCAACATCGGAAACATCATTACGCCGACGGCACACATCACGCTTTCAAAAGGCGGAAAAAGCGTCAGCGGCCTTTGCGCCGGAGACGGCCCGGTTGACGCCTCCTTCCTTGCGATTGAAAAAATTACCGGCCATCACTATGAGCTTGACGATTTCCAGATTCAGGCCGTTACCGAGGGACGCGAGGCAATGGGCAGCGCGCTTGTTCGCCTGCGCTCAAACGGAAAAGTCTACGCCGGAAACGGAATTTCAACGGACGTTGTCGGCGCAAGCATCAGGGCGTATGTTAACGCGCTCAACAAAATTGTTTTTGAGGAGGAAGAAGAATGAAGCTTTCTTTTTCAACAAGGGGCTGGAATGGCTATACTTTGCAGGACTTTGTTTCCGCAGCGCAGGAGCTCGGCTTCGGCGGAATTGAACTCGGCAATTTTGCGAACACTCAGTTCACAGAAAAAAACGGCCCGTTCCATAAATATAACTCGGCCTCAACGCTGAGAATGCTTTTTGACAAGGGGCTTTCCCTCGTTTGCTCAGATACGGGCGTTGACATTTCCTGCGATGAGGTTGACGAAACGATTGCAAAAATTGAGGAATATATCTTTCTTGCCTCCTCGCTTAAAATTTCATATCTGCGGCTTTTCGCAACCGGAGACAGCGCAGACAGCGACAAAAATGTTCGCGCGGTTATTGAAAATGTTCTTCCCGTTGCGGCAAAAAAGGGTATAACGCTGCTTGTTGAAACCTCCGGAATGTATTCGGACACAGAGAAGCTTCTTGCGCTTCTCATGGAGTATGCGGATGACTGCCTCGCCGCCCTTTGGGATGTCTGCTCCCCATACTACCTCAAAAATGAGGACGCGGAACAAACCGTTAAAAACCTCGGCGCATATATTAAGCACGTCCATATGAAAGACAGTGTTCTTCAAAACGGCGAGCGCCGCTTCTGCCTTATCGGCGAAGGCGACCTTCCGATAGGCGACATCATGAACGCGCTCTCCTGCATCAATTATGACGGCTATATCTCGCTCGACTGGAACCCAAAGTGGATGCTTGAAATGACCGATATGGAGGTTGTTTTTGCCCATTTTGCCTCTTTCATGGAGCAGTTCCAGACCCCGTCAAGAAAAAAGGCTTTTCTTTATTCAAACAAGGCCGGAACGGGAAAGTTCGTTTGGAAAAAAGATTTGCTGATTGAAAAAACCTTTCCTCAGGTGCTTGACAAAATGGTTGAGGAATTCCCCGATCAATATGCATTCAAATATACCACCCTTGATTACACAAGAACTTACTCCCAGTTCAGAGACGATGTTGACGAATGCTGCCGTGCGCTTCTTGCGCTCGGTGTTAAAAAAGGCAGCCACGTTGCTTTGTGGGCAACCAACATTCCGCAGTGGTACATCACCTTTTGGGCAACAACAAAAATCGGCGCTGTTCTTGTTTCAATGAACACCGCCTATAAAATCCACGAGGCGGAGTATCTTCTGCGCCAATCGGACACTCACACGCTCGTCATGATTGACGGCTACCGCGATTCAAACTACCGCGCAATAATCAACGAGCTTTGCCCGGAGCTTCAGTCAACACAAAAAGGGCAGCAGCTCCATTCAAAGCGGCTTCCGTTTTTGCGCAATGTTATCACGGTCGGCTTCAGGCAAAAGGGAAGCCTGACCTGGGAAGAAGCAATGGAAAGGGCGGAAAATGTTCCCCTCTCCGAGGTCAGGCGCATTGCCGCCTCGGTTGACCCGAACGATGTTTGCAATATGCAGTACACCTCGGGAACAACAGGCTTTCCAAAGGGCGTTATGCTCACGCATTACAATGTTGTTAACAACGGAAAATGCATCGGCGACCGGATGGATCTTTCAACCGCAGACAGGATGATGATTCACGTTCCGATGTTCCACTGCTTTGGAATGGTTCTTGCAATGACGGCGGCAATGACACACGGCTCTTCGCTTTATCCAATGCCGTATTTCACGCCGAAGCCCTCCCTCGCCTGCATCAACAGCGAAAAAATTACCTGTTTCCACGGCGTTCCAACAATGTTCATTGCAATGCTTGAGCACCCGGATTTTTCAAAGACGGACTTTTCATATATGCGCACGGGAATCATGGCCGGCTCCCCCTGTCCGATATCCGTTATGCGCGACGTTGTTGAAAAAATGCACATGAGCGAAATCACGATCGTTTACGGCCAAACGGAGTCCTCGCCCGGCTGCACAATGAGCAGTACCGACGATCCGCTTGAGGTCCGCGTTTCAACGGTCGGACGCGCTCTTCCGGAAATTGAATGCAAGATTGTTGACCCGGAAACCGGCGAAGAAATGCCCACCGGGGAAACGGGAGAATTTGTTGCCCGCGGCTATAATATTATGAAAGGCTATTACAAAATGCCGAAAGCCACGGCTGCCGCCATTGACAAAGACGGCTGGCTGCACACCGGCGACCTTGCCTGCAAAACGCCTGAGGGCAACTATCGAATAACGGGCCGACTCAAGGACATGATTATCCGCGGCGGTGAAAACATCTATCCGAAAGAGATTGAGGAGTTCATTTATACGCACGAAAAGGTCAAAGACGTTCAGGTTATCGGCGTTCCGGACGAACAGCTCGGAGAGGAGATCATGGCCTGCATCATTCTTAAGGACGGCGAAACAATGACCGCCGATGAAATGCGCACCTATATCCGCGAGCACATGGCAAAGCACAAAGTTCCGAAATATATCGACTTTGTTGACTCTTTCCCGATGAATGTTGCCGGAAAAATTCTCAAATACAAAATGCGCGAGGACGCGATTGAAAAATATAACCTCAAAAAAGCGGACTCGATTGAAACTGCGTAACGGGAGGGTGGTTTAATGTATCCGATTATTGATTGCCACTGTCACATCTATCCCGACAAAATTGCCCTCAAGGCGGCAAAAAGCACCGGAACATTTTATAACATGGACATGAACTATGACGGAAAGCTTTCAACCCTAAAACACCTTGACGAGGTTGGCGGCATCAGCCACAGCGTTGTTTTTTCCGTTGCAACAACGCCAAAGCAGGTTCAGTCCATCAATGAATACATCGCCTCAGTCGTTGAGCAAAGCGGCGGAAAAATGACCGGCCTCGGAACGCTCCACCCGGAAAGCGCAGACATCCCCGGCGATATCCGTCACCTGAAAGAGCTTGGTCTGAAAGGAGTCAAGCTCCACCCGGATATTCAGCGCTTCAAACTTGACGATTACCGCTGTCTTAAAATCTATGAGCTTTGCGAGGGCGAGCTGCCCGTTCTCATTCACGCCGGAGACAGCAGATATGACTATTCAAACCCGAACCGGCTCAAGCCGATACTTGAAATTTTTACGGGGCTGAGGGTCATTGCCGCCCATTTCGGCGGCTGGTCAATTTGGGAAAAGGCTTGCAATGAGCTTTATGCCTACAGCAACCTTACGGTTGACTGCTCCTCCTCTTTTCCGTGGCTTGACAAAGAGACGTCAAAGCGCATCATCAAAAAATATACCGCAGACAAGGTTCTTTTCGGAACGGACTATCCTATGTGGGACCCAAAAAGCGAGGTTGAATATTTTTTAAGCCTCGGCCTTTCCGATGAGGAAAACAGGAAGATACTCTTTCAAAACGCACAGAAGCTTTTTGATATAAAGCTTTGAAACAAAACAAGATAAAGCAAAAGCGGGAACTGCCCAACCAAAGACAGTTCCCGTTTTAAATTTTTTATTTCAGCTCATTCACCAAGAGCTTCCTTGAGAGCTTTTGCAAGCTGATCGGGGCAAGAGGTCTTTTTAAAGCCGCAGGTGATACCCTCAAGCCTTTTGATTGCCTCTTTTGCGTCCATTCCGTCAACAAGGCTTGAAATGCCCTTTGTGTTGCCGTTGCAGCCGCCGTTGAAGCGGACGTTTTTAACCTTTCCGTCCTCAAGCTCAAAAGTAATTCCGCGCGAGCAAACGCCCGTTGTCTTGTATGTGTATTCCATCTTTTATCCGTCCTTTGCTTAATTTAGAAAGATTATATCACACTTTGCCGGATTACGCAACCGGACACCGGATGATAGATATTGGATGTTTTCCAATTTAAAAAATCTAAAATCTAACGTCTAATATCTAATATCTAAATTACCAGACTATTGAAACTTTCAGTCCGTCAACGGTATAGGAAACATCATGGTGATAGTTTTTGTCGATCGCCGCGCAGAAGGCTTTGAGCATTTCCTCATCCTTCATTTCAAGCGTTGACTTGAGGGTAAGGTCGCGCGCAGTGTAAAGCTCCTTTGTGAGCTTGAAACCGTTGATCCACCAGTGCCTTTGCTCCTTGCGCTCAAGAACAAGCTCGTCGCCATGATAAATTTCAAGGCTCATGTTAATCATTTCATCGTTGTTTGCAGTGTTATAGAATGTTCCGACCGAGCCTTCCTTGCGGTTATAAAGGCCGACCTCGCCGCCCATACTCACGGCGTAAATACCCTTCCAAACCTGAACCATCCATTCCTTTCCGGCGTAATCAAACTTAAAGCGCCTTGTGTTATAGAAGAAAATCGGGGTCAGATAGCAGAAAAGGTCATAGCCGAAGAAAAAGCCGCAATCGCGCATCCAACAGTCAACAACGGCATAAATGACAAGGTTATTGAAGTCAAAGTTGAAGCCGAGGTCAACCATTCCCCTGCCGTCCTTGGCCGAAAATTCGCCCGTCTTTTTGTTATAAAGAACGCTTGAATATAAATTCTCATGAACGCCGTCGCCATACTCAACGTCAAGAACAACCTCGGAATATGTATCGTCCTTTTCTTCAAAAAAGAAGCGGCAGCTTTTGAATGTGCTGACATATCCGCCGAGGAGGTGGAGGATAACGCCCTTTGTGGGCTCGCCGTTCTGATACGCCTTTTCCCTCGCCTCAAAAATCTTTGTGCGCAGCGCAACGGTGTCAATGTTGAACACCTTGCTGATAACTTTCACCGGTTTGCTGACATCCGGTGCCTGCTTGATGATACCTTCAACGTCAACATAGGAATTCAGGCGGACCGTTTCGCAGACCTCATGAACGCCCGGGTCAAAGGAAACGTCAAACCTGTCGCGCCTGTCAAGCTTGCTGAGGAGAACAAACAAGCTTCCTGTGGGAACCATGATGAGCGACATCACAAACGCAATAATTTTCTGATAAAATGCTGTCATTATAAAACTCTCGCTTTCCGAATTGAGATAAAATTATGATAACATTATCATAGAGAAAAATCAACAGTTTTTCATCTTTTTAATATTTCATTAATAAAGCCCGGACGTTTTTCAGAACAAAAGGTGAAAAAAACAGGCCGCCTGTTGCGGCGGCCGATAAGTCAGAGATTTTCAGCCTCTCCGTGCCGAACATAAATGCGCTTGATTCGCGGCATAAAGTTGCAGAGAACTTCATAGTTGAAGCTGTCGCTCATGCTGCCGAGCTCCTCGGCGGAAATGCTTGAGCCGCCGTCCTTTCCGAGGATAACCGCGCGGTCGCCAACGCTCACCTGCTCAATATCGGAAACGTCAACCATAATCTGATCCATGCAGACTTTTCCAACAACGGGCGCCTTTTTGCCCTTGATGAGAACATAGCCCTTGTTTGAAAAACAGCGGTTGAAGCCGTCCGCATAACCGATGCAGACCGTTGCAATTTTCCTTTCGCACGGAGCGGTATAGGTCTGGCCGTATCCGATTTTTGTTCCCTTTTTAACGGTTTTGACATAGACAATGTGGCTTTCAACCTGCATTGCCGGAACAAGGCGAACGCGCTCTTTTTGAACATCCGGCGATGGATAAAGGCCATAAAGCGAAACGCCGAAACGCACCATGTCAAAGCTCTTTTCGCCCTCAATAACTGCGGCGCTGTTGCAGATGTGCTTGATTGGAATGTCTATTGAGCGCTTTTCAAGAAGCGCAATGAAGTTTTCAAACCTTTCGGTCTGTTCGTTTGCGCTCGTTTTGTCCTTTTCATCGGCGCAGGCGTAATGGCTGAAAAGTCCTTCAACATAAAGGCCGGGCAGCCTTTTGATTTTTTCAACGGCAGCCGCCCCGCTTTCGTCATCCGGAAAGCCAATGCGGCCCATTCCGGTGTCAACGGCAATGTGAATCTTTGCCGTTTTGTTCATCTTCAGCGCGGTTTCGGAAAGGAGCCTTGCGCTTTCCGGGTCATATATGGTTGCGGTTATATCGTTTCTGATGAGATCCTCATATTCAAGAGGGCTGACATAGGAAAGAATGAGCATCGGCGTTTTGACGCCTTCGGCACGCAGCTCTTCGCCCTCATTGATTGAAGCAACAGCAAAGTAATCGCACTTATTCTGCAAAAAAAGCGCAATGCGGTGCGAGCCATGGCCGTATGCGTCCGCTTTGATGACGCACATCGTTTTAACTTTTGGCGCAAGCAGAGCTTTAAGCTCGTTAAAATTGTTTTCGATTGCGTCAAGGTCAATTCTTGCAAAGCTTCTGTAATATGACGGTTTTTCTTTCAAAATTACACTACCTTTCGTGTGATAAAGAGGCTGACCAGAGCTTTTTTGTCAGCCGTTGAGGAGCTTGAAGTTCTCCTTGTTGGTCTTATAAAGCTGCTTATACACCTCATAGCCCTTGTCATACGCGGCCTTGTCTGATGCATTGGGCTTAAAGACCTTGTTGCTCTTAATGAGCTTTCCGGCTTCTGAGATATCCTTTATTACGCCGATTCCGGCGGCAACAACAACGGCTGCGCCAACCGCACCGACGTTCTGGGGGCTTTCAACCGTTTCAATCGTTCTTCCAAGGCAGTCGGCAAGAATTCGGCTTGTTGAATCGTTGAGCGCACCGCCGCCAACAAAGCGGATGGTTTTTGAGGTTTTGATTTTTTTGTCCTGGGTCTCAAGCATCCAGCGCATATGATAGCACACGCCCTCAATAACGGCACGGATAAGTTCGCTCTTACCGGTGTCAAGGCTGATATTGAAGAACATTGCCCTTGAGTTCGGATCTTCAAACGGACAGCGGTTTCCGTGGAACCACGGAGTGAAAACAACTCCGTTTGAGCCGGCCGGAACCTTTTCAATAACGTCAGAAAGATATTGATAAAGATTTGTGTATTCGCTCTCCATATCCTCGGCAACATGGGTCTTTTTGAGATAGATGCCGATTTCATCGAGCGCGAGGTGGTTTTTGACCCATTCAAGGCATTTTCCCGCCGTTTCAAGCTCGGCAAAATAATTATAAAGTCCGTCCTGAGCGCCAACGATCGCGGCAATCATTGAGGATGCATCAACAACATTTTTGTCAACAACGGTTGAGACCCAGCCTGAGGTACCCATATAGATGTGAGTATCCCCGTTTCCGACCGCTCCGGCGCCGACTCCGATGAGCGTTGCGTCTCCGCCGCCGCCAAAAACAGCCGTACCCTCTTTAAGTCCAAGTTCCTCAGCCGCTTTTTTCGTGAGTCCGCCAACTCTGTCTGTGCTTTTTTTAATGTCTGCAAGATGATTCATGTCAACGCCGAACATTTTGCACATCTCGCTGCTCCAGCCCTGCTTTCCGGGACGAACATCATAAAGAAGCGTTCCGAAAGCAGAATCGGGAGTCATGATGAACTTTCCGGTCATTCTTGCAATCAAGGCTTCCTTAACATCGAGCCATTTATATACTTTTTTAAAGTTTTCCGGCTCATTGTTCTTAACCCAGAGATATTTATAAACGGGGTCCTTAACGCTCAGCGCAGCGGCCTTTGTTATTGCAAGCGATTTGAGGAGTTTGAAAGCGTTTCCGCCGGCAACCTTGAAGCCGTGAGCCATGTTTTCTTTAAGCTCTTTCCTTGCGCGCTGATCCATATAGCTCATTGCGCGGCGAACGGGAAGTCCGTCCTTGTCAACAAGAACAAGACCCTGCATCTGGGAACAAAAGGAAATTCCGTCGATATCCTCCGGCTTCACATCGGTCTTTGTGAAAATCTCCTTTGTTGTTTTGCACATTGCGGCCCACCATTCATCGGGATCCTGCTCCGCTCCGCCGTCCGGAAAAACATAAAGCTCATATCCCTCAATCGCGTCCGCGATAAGCTCAATGCTTTTTTCAATTCTGAAAAGGCAGGTTTTAACTCCCGTTGTTCCAATATCATATGAAAGTGCGTATTTCAATATTATCACATTCCTTTCGGATAAATATTAGGCTTGAGCGCGGCTTTAACGAATTTTATAATATTTCTGACAGCGAACTCATCTTTTTGAAAAATATCATCTCCGGCATAAATTTTATATCTTTCGCTGTAATATTCGCAGGCGTAGGAAAACTGAAATGTGACAAGAAGATTGTCCAGCAAAAACGCAGCCATCCCCGGGTCGATATCCGTTCTTATTTCTCCCGATATCTGGCCTTGAATTATCGCCGTTTTATATGCGTTCGCAGTGATTGTTTCCATTCTGTCCGCAAGTTTTTTTCCAAGCTCCGCGTTGCGCTCGGTTGTGAATTCGTTATAAAGCTTGATCATAACGGCGTTCCGGCGCGAAAAGGAAATTGCCTCATGAAGAAGCTTTTCAAGCTTCAAAATAACATCCTCGTCCGTTTCAATGATTGCGCCGAGAATTTCCTCAAGCGAGGAGATGCCGTAATTGACGCTGGTGAGAAAAAGGTCGGACTTTGTGTCGAAATATTTATAAAGCGAACCGACGCTGACCTGCGCTTTTTTGGCAATGGTGTTGATGTTTGCGTTTTCAAACCCCTTGGTTGCAAATTCGTTCACCGCAACGTCAAGAATCGTTTTCCGCTTTTCCTCCGAAATATTTTCAAATGTTGCCTTGTGATAAACCTCTTTTCGTTCTGACATCATGCTTTCTCTCCTAATACCGAGTAGCCGCCCGAAAGGCAAAAGAATGCCGCATTTCGGACTTCCTTTTGCCGCGCAGAAAAATTTTGGCGCGACCTTTCACCCGAATTTTTGCCGGCTTTCGGTTGGCAAAAATGAGTAACCACTCTATTTTATCAATAACCGGCAAAAAAAGCAAGTAATATGAAGCAAAAGGTCTTTTGCCACCGAAAAAATTCTTCCAATAAATGCTCGGCTTTTAATAAATAGACCGCTATCCGCTGCAAAAACTTATTTGCGGATAACGGTCTGCTTTTTCGGTTCATCATGTAAAAATCAATCAGTCCTATGGGCAAGGAATGTTTCTTTGATGAAGATTTCGGTTTTTTGGTTCAGCTTTTCGCGCTTATTCGTAAGATGTGTATCCATAGAAATAACAAGTCTTGAAGTACGCAGCTTTTTCTTTTTAATCAGGAGAGAGAGGAAAAAATTAAGCACATAAATTTCAAGTGATCTAAGCTTCAACGGAATGGCTTTGAGTTTGACTTTAATTTTGAAGTTTGGCATTATAGCACTCGTCCCTTCACGAAAAATTTTGCAACAGGTTCAGCGTTAGGCCCAGCACCCCCCCAGAAACAATTATGCCACATCTTGTGTTTTCTTTTCCCTATTGCAGTGATATAATACAACATTTAAGGAGAGTTTTTTGTCACAGTTTGTCGAAAAAATATTAAATTTTATAATATACTGTTATTTTATTTTGAAAGACGGCGCTTTTTTGGGAATAATGAAAAAGAACCGTTCAAACGCACTAAAAAAGCAAAGCGGCATATTTTTACCGCAGTCTGATAGGAACCCGGGCGCCCCCTTCACGTTAGCGTCCGGATCCCCGTTTCGGAGCACTCGCGGATACACACCCAAAAAATACCCGGACGTCCGATAACATAAGAGACTGCAGCAAAGATATGCCGCCTTACTCTATCTAAATATCAAATTACAAATAAACGGCCAAAAACCGATATCAGGAAGATACAAAACACGTTCTCCCCGTCAACATAATAAGTTTAACACACTGGATAAAAAAAAACAATCCGTTTTGTGAATTCGTCTTTATTGAAAATCCATTGTGGAAATCTGCGCATCAATCTTGCACTTTTCAGCCTTTCAGGGCTTGAATTCCCATTAACCTTGCGGTATAATATGTTTAACACAGTCGCCGGATAAGCCGGAATGCGAATTTCGGCGGCGTTGCTTTCAAAAGGAGATTCGGTTATGCTTGTTTCAACAAAGGGGAGATACGCTCTGCGCGTTATGGTTGAGCTTGCGCAGCACGAAAAAGGAGAATATGTTCCGCTCAAAACAATAGCCGCGGCTCAGGATATTTCTGAAAAATATCTTGAAAGTATCATTGTTGTTCTTTCAAAAGCCGGTCTGCTTGACGGCCTGCGCGGAAAAGGCGGAGGCTACAGGCTCAACCGCAGCCCGGATGAATACACCGCCGGAGAAATTCTGCGTCTTACGGAGGGCTCTCTCGCCCCCGTTGCCTGCCTTGAGTGCGAAAGCAATGAATGCAGCCGCGCCGAGGACTGCAAAACCCTTCCGATGTGGAAAAACCTCAACTCCCTCATCTGCAATTATCTTGACAGCGTTTCCATCGGAGATCTTGCAATGGGCAATGTGAAATAAAGCTGCCTTTTTAAATACGCCGAAAACTCAAAACTGCCGCCCGTGTCTTTGCACCGAGCGGCAGTTTTTGCGTTAAAGTCGCCAGCCGGAAAGGGCCGAAAAAGGCCGTTGAAGCAGGAACGTCCTGAATCGGCAGTGCCGTTTCTTGCAGCTGCGAACGCGCCGGGCGAAAAAAGCAGCTCTTTGCTGACCTTCGCAGCGAGTGTTTTTCTTTCTAGTCAGAAAATTTCAATGGTCAGCGCCGGAAGTTGTTTTTTTGTTTGATTTGTGATAAAATCAGTTCATTCAGATTTGCGGCCGCAAAAGGCCGCCAAAAAAGGACTGAGACTCAATGCAAAAAAAATCCGTTATTATTCAAGACCTCTCCTGCTTCGGAAAATGCTCGTCATCGGTTGCTCTGCCGATAGTTTCATCGTTCAACATTGAGTGTGCTCTTTTACCGACCGCGCTGCTTTCCGCTCACACCGGTTTTTCAAAATACACCTGCTTTGATTTAACAGAGCAGATGCAGACAACGCTGAACGACTGGAAAGCGCTTTCGCTTCGGTTTGACGGCTTTTTTTCCGGCTATATGCTCTCCGACTTTCAGGCCTCTCTTGCCCTTGAAGTTATCAAAACACTTTTGAAAAAGGACGCGTTCGTTCTTGTTGACCCGGTCATGGGCGATAACGGAGAGGCCTATGCAATGCTCAACCCCTCCTTCGGCGAAAAAATGCGCGCCCTTGTTGCCTGCGCCGACGTGATAACACCGAACCTCACCGAGGCCGCCCTCCTCCTTGAAAAGGAGCCTGTTCTTGAAAATTATGACGCAGCCTATATTGAAAAAAGCCTTTTTGAGCTTAAAAAGCTCGGCTGCAAGGTTCCGATGATAACCGGAGTAAGCCTTGAAAAAGGGAAAATCGGCGTTGCTTTCCTTGAAAACGGAAAGGCGGACTTTGTTTTTTCCAAAAAATACGACGGCGTAACCTGCGGCACCGGAGACACGCTTTCAAGTGTCCTTTTTGGTGAATTTCTCTCCGGCTCCGGAATCAAAGCGGCCGTTGAAAGGGCTGTTTCCGCAACGGAAAAGGCAATCAGAGACGGCGTCAGCGAATACGGAATAAACTTTGAGTGCCTTCTGCGCGGCTGAAAGCTTTCCGCCGTGTATTGACACGGAATTTCATCTATGATAAAATTTAATCGGCCAAAAATGCAAATAACCGCTGATTGACTAAGAGTGCAAAGGCTCCGAGAAAATTTTCCGTCAGCTCACGTCAGCCGCAGCAGGCTTTCACCGCTGCAAAGCCAAAACGGGTGTGCGTTTGAGCGGAAAGCAAGCCGTCAGGATTTTTGCTTTTTTTGTTAACCGGCGGTTACATAATAATTATAAGGAGATGATGTTGCGTGTTAAAACCTTTTATCAGAGCTTTGATAGTTTTTCTTTCGCTTTTTTCGCTTTCATTCCCGCAGAAGCTCGGTCTTGCAAGGAAGGTCAGCGATAAAGAGATCGACATGAGCAAGTTTGACCTCGTCTGGAGCGACGAATTTGATGCAGACAGCCTTGACAGTGAAAAATGGGGATATAGCTGGTGGATTACCGAGCGCAAGGGCGGCTATTGGCACGAGGACATGGTCTCGGTCAGAGACGGCAACCTTGTAATCAGTGCCGAATACAAAAGCGAGGCGCTTGAAAACCGCTATTACGACGAATTTCACGAAACCGTTGACTTCAAGCCCTATAAAAAAGGCTGGTACAGCGGAAAGGTCACGACCCTCGGAAAGTACGAGCAGAAGTACGGCTATATGGAGGCGCGCTGCATTCTTCCGGCCTCTTCCGGAATGTGGTCTGCTTTCTGGCTGATGAACGACGGCGTATTCAACATTGACTCAAGCGGAAAGGACGGAACGGAAATTGACGTTTTTGAGTCCATGAGCTATGATACGCACCGTTTCGGTCTTGACAAGGTTTCGGTGAATCTTCACTTTGACGGCTACGAAAAAGATCACCGGTCCGAACACGTTGGAAACTTTTTCATTGAAAACAATCCGTATAAGGAATACAACACCTATGGCGTTGAATGGAACGAAAATGAGTATATCTTCTATATCAACGGAAAAGAGGCCGCAAGAACCTCCTTCGGCGGTGTTTCTCAAAACCCGGAGTATCTTCTTCTCTCGCTTGAAATTGCCGGCAACGATGGCGTCTCTTCTGAAGATCCGAAAGGAAAGGGAAGAATGAAGTTCAGCGAAAGTGGACCTGTTGAGTTCAAGGTCGATTATGTCAGATGCTATCAGTATAAAGACCTGATCGGCTGAGAATTTCCCCCCGTCAGAATCTGTCTTTTATCCGGGAATATTTTTAATACAGTAGTGAGGTCGACTCCGACTTTGAACACCTGCTGCGCGGCCAAATTGTTTTCAGCCGGTGCAAAATCTATGATGTTCACGGTCGCCCGCACCGAAAACCAACACCAGAACAAAGCAACAGCCGCGACTCGGATTTCTCCGAGCCGCGGCTGTTATTTTAAATCAGAAAGCTATTCTGAAAGGAGATTTAGCGTTTTCTTGTGAAAAAGGATTTGATTGCATTGATAATCTTCATGAACCATTCGGCAATCGACTTGAAGAACTTGATGAGGCCGTTAGCCGCAAGGCCTTTGGAGCCTGCAATATCGCCGATGTTGTCGTCGGCAATTCTGAGGATTTCTTTGAGAACCTCTCTTGCAATCGGGTTGTCAAGGTTAACGAGCTTGTTGACAACCGCCCTCCACTTTCCGTTGACCTTGTCATAGGCTTCAACGCCCTTGTCTGACGCCTTGGCCGAACCGAATACATAATAGTGGATACTTGTCATTACAACCTGGAGGTTGGTGTTGCTTGCAGACCACTTTGCAAATGTCTGAAGAATTGAGTAAACAATCTCATAATCCTCCGGTGACATCTGGAACTTCTGCTGCATGATATCCATGAGGATCTTGTCGTTTCCGTCAAGCGACAGGAAGCGGAGAATGAGTCTCATGAGAATCGTGAGCATATCGGCGTAATCATATCTTCCGGCATAACGCATTGTGTACGCCTGTCTGCCGTTGAGCGATGTGAAGCCAACAACCTCACCCTGTGTAAGCTCTGCAACGGCGTCTCCGACCATTGTTGTGAATCTGAAGCCGGTCTTTTCGTTGATAAAGTCAATCAGCTTATCGAACAGGAACTTGAAATTGATCTTTGCAAGATCGTCCACTCCGAGGAAGGACTCGATGTTCATAATCTTGTAAAGGTTGATCTCGCCGGTGATCGGCTCAATAGCCTCAAAGATTCTGTAAACTGCGTGGAGTGTGTTTCTGAAGCAGGTGTCAAGACCGTTGCAGTTGATGAAGTAGATGACGGACGGAAGAAGTTCAAAAATCTCTGTCGGTGTGTCATCCATGAGCTCGTCAACCATGTCAAGCAGCGGAGAAACAAGGCCTCTGAGTGCTGCCGACGGGTCTTTTGCTGCCTTCTTGCTGTAATCTGCCGGTTTAACAATGTTCGGAACATTGAATGCTTCAAGAATCGGAACGATACCGAATGCATAACCTTCCGCACCGTAAATTACAACCTGATCGGTATTGCCGCGTCTGTTTTCGTCTGCAACGCCGTCTGCGTCAACAAAGAACTTATACTCTCTGTCGCAGAAGAGCCACTGAATAACGCGGGAAACCGGAGTAAGAACTTCAACAAGAGCGTTTTCAAAGGCTTTTCTGTCTCCGTTTTCAAAGCCCCAGTCATAGTCATCGGTGTACTTATCCCATGCGTGAACGTCAACTTCAAGAAGTTCCTTAACGAAGCCGGCGATAACGCCCTGCGGATCATACTGCTCAAGAAGCGGCTTGAGGTTTGCGAGTGCGCCGGTGATAAGCTTGATAACATCCTGGCTGTAGAGATAGCCGCCGATGAGCTGATGCATGAGGTCGCTGAAGTTGAGAACCTTCTTTCCGTTGATCGTGAGACCAAGGAGATAAATCATGTCCTCAATAAAGACGTCAAGGTTATTGACAAGCTGGAGAGCCTTTTCTCTTGTCCAAAGGTGACCGTAGCCAACCTTTCCGAAGATTTCGGACATTGTGAGGGCGCTGAGAATTGTTCCGGTGTTTGCATACTCGGTGAAGATCCAGCTGAAGTCCTGCATCTCGAATTCAAACTGCCAGAGGTTCATCATGTTGATGATTCCCTTATAGTTGTTTTCGCCGAAGATTTCTGAGAACTTATCCTTGTTCATCGGATCCTCAAGGATGTCAAGTGCAACGCTGAGAATGATTGTGATGAACTTTGCGCGGCTTTCAACATCGGAGCAATCCATATAGAAGGTGTCAAAGTCGCAGGCAGAATTCTTGTTGTAGCAAATCTTTCCGAGGGTAAGGGTGTTAAGAAGATTTGTGATGTATGAGTTGACAGTGATTCCCGTCTTATCCTCAACGATTCCGAGGATGTTCTTCATTGAAAGGTCATCGAGCGGAAGCTTGCTGAGCGTTGAAAGAGAGATTTCCTTTCCGCTCTTTTTGCTGTAAAGCTCAAGGACAACATTGACCGGAGCGGCAAGGTTATTGACCGCAAGGGTAAGTCCGTCGGAATTGATGAAGTAGAAGAGATTCGGAAGGAGGCTGATAATCTTGTTGACTGCTGCGTCCGAATCGCCGTCGCTGACAAGGTCCATTGCTCTTGCAACGAGAGAGGTGAGCATATCGTCAACAAGGCTTCTGATATCGGTGCCATAGCTTGCGCCGCTCTTGAGGTTCTTGCAGCCGAGGGCTTCAAGAAGCGGAAGAAGTCCTGTTGCGTAGCCGTTTGCACCGTTGATTTCAATAAGGCTGTCTCTTCTGTTCTTTACGGCGCCGGTGGTGTTGAAATATTCAATCGAATCGCCGAGAAGGAGCCATGAAAGGAGTCTGTCAATCGGAGCCACGATTTCCGAAAGCGCGAGAGCGAAGCTCTTGCTGTCGGTTACGGCTCTTCTTTCAAGACCGGTCGGCTGACCAAGGTCAACAACATTTCCGTTCTCATCAAGAACAGACTTGTAATAGATAACCTTGTTGCCCTTCTTTTCGCTGTGGTTTGCGTCATAAACGCTTGCGTCAAGAGCGAGGATTCCATCGGCCCAGAAGATGAGATCCTTAAACTTTGCAATCTGCTCCTTGTTGAGGAGGTTGCCGAGCGCAAAGACGATCTTATCAACCGTTTCATCGGTGAGATAGCCGTTGACAAGGCCGGTGAGAAGTTCGCCAAGGTTCTTGTATTCAGACTTCACGTCTGCAAGAACGGTGTTTATTATCTCATTGAGATATTTTGCAAGATAATCGGCTGTTGACTTTGTCCAGTTGGTTGTGTCATACGCCTTGATGTAATCAAGTTCATACGTTCTGTAGTCATCGCAGAGAACGCTGCCTTCCGCTTTAACCTTGTTGAGCAGTGCAGCCTTATCCGAAGCTGAAGCCTTATCGGAAAGAATGTATGCCCAGTCAAAGCCGAGGTCTGCCTCAACGGGAATTCCGTAAACAGCTTTTACAGCCGTTTCAACAATACCGTTTGACTTTGCAATCGCGTCAATAACCGCCGCATTGTCGCCATACATTGCAATTTCAAGAATATATGAAACAATCGAGGTGAAGCAGTCGCCGCCGGAAAGAGTGATTTCATAATATGTCTTGTTCTTTCCGCTTTCGTCAAGAGCCTTTGAGGTCTTTGCCGTTCTGTGGAAAGCAAGGTCGTCAATCGCTTTTGCGGTAACGGTATGAAGGTCAAGGAACTTTCTTGCCCTGCCGTCGGAAACCGAAAGGATAATTCCTGCAAGTTTCATAACAGCCTCAAGGGAAAGATCCTTGATTGAAAGGGCTGCGTCTTTGGTTTCAAGAACGCTCTTCATATGCTTTGCGCTTGAATATCCGCCGATGCTATAGGTGAACTCGCAAACAAGTTCATTGATGATTGCGTCAAGGTCAAGGCTGACAAGCGGACGGATGATGTCGATGAGAACGAATACCGGGTGAGCGATATCGTTAAGAACAACACCGAGGCCGTTGCTTGAAAGGAAGTAGAGAACCTGCGTAACAAGCTGCATAAGCTCTGCAACAGGCTTATCGCTTCCGATGATTGAGTAAACCTTATCAATGAGGAGGCTTGCGCTATAGGTGAATGCTGCGGTGCTTCCGCCGGCATAGCTATTAAACTCGCTCTGGGTAAGAATCTTACTGTTATCAACGCCGAGAGCCTCAAGCAGCGGAATGATTGCGGTGCTATAGCCCTCTGTTCCCTTAACGGTAACAACGCTTCCGGTTGAAACTGTTGGTGAATCATACTTAACAACCTTAAGATCTTTTCCGGTGAGGATTGTATCGGTAAGGTTTGAAAGCGGTGAAAGAACATAGCCGAGAGCGGCAAGAACGTCCTTATAGTTCTCAACGGCCTTTCCGTTATATACCCATGAATATGTTCCGTCCTCATTCGCTTTTCCTGTGAGAAGCGGGAAGCTCTTCGTTGCCGGTGCGGCCGCGTCCTCATTGAAGAGGTAGCCGTAATCCTTGCCCCACTGTGTGAGGTCAATTCCGATAAGCTTCTTCACAAGTGCCGCAACGTCATCCGTCATTCCGGAGCCGATGCCCGAAAGAACCTTGACCAGTGCATTAAGAACATCTCCGTCAAGCATTCCGTCAAAGGTCTTTTTAAGCCAGGAGGAAATATCCTTTTCTCCGCCGAGGTCAAGTCCGAGGGTTTCAATGAGCGAATTTGCAACATCATCAATATCATTGACTGCGGTGTTTGCAAAGTCCTGAGTCCACTCGTTGTCATATTCAAGATACGGAATTTCTGAATATGAGGAGGTTTCGCCTGCCATCTGGTTGCTTGACTTCCAGTTCATGTCCACCGTTGAATACTTATTCTGCGGTGTGATGAGTTCGGCAAGGATAACAAGAAGATCGTTCTGGTTAATATTCTTCCTGATCTTGTCAATGTCAAGGTGGCCGTCGGTTACGATGTCATTGATGATTGCGTCATCAAGCGAGATGTTTCCGACTTTGATTCCCGCCACGCTTTCCTTCACTGAGTCGTAGGAAACGCCTATCATTGAAAGAACTGAGTTGAAGGAATCGTTGTCACCGACAAGGTCGAAAACGGTCTTGAGAAGATAGTAGAATACGTCGGAGGTGTCTGCGCTTACAAAGTAATACTGATTTCTCTTAAGTGTGTTGAACTTTGAGTAATACTTATTGTCTCTGATTGTTCCGCTCTTCTTTTCAAGCTTACCGAGGGAAGCGAGCTCTTCAAAGTCGATAAGGCTTGTTTTAATCTTATAGAGCTGTTCCTTGGTGCCTTTCTTATATGTATTTTCAATAACGAAATCAAGAATGCTTGAAAGCTTGTTCGGGTCGAATCCGAGGGCATCTTCATTGACAAAGATGTCCATAATATCCTTGATGTTGAAATGTGCAAACAGATTGTAAATATCTATTACAGGATTGTCAACATGCCAGTCCTGAGAGAAGTCGCATTCTCCGCCGAATATTTCTGCAATGGCATCGCAGGTATGAGAAATACCGGTAACAATATCCGACAGGAAGCTTGCAATGCCGTCAAGCGCCACACAAGTATCACTTGCAATTTCGAGGACCGACTGAACACTGATCTTATCAAGGAAAGTGTCAAACAGGAACTTGAACAGCGGTTGGAGAGCAAGGAAGGTTGCTGATTTCTTCGCCCACTTTGCATATTTGCTGGGTCTGAGCCAGTCATACCAATGCTTCATGATGCTGTCAACAATCTTCTTCATGCAGTTGAAAACAATGCTTTCCCAGTCGAAGTTGAAGTCGATGTCAATGATTGCGTCAATGCTTGTTTCAAGATCAAGCAAATCAAGCGCAAGTCCGTTTTCAAGGAAGAGAGCAATGTTCGGAAGAATGCTGAGAACCTTCTGAAGCGGGTGTGAGGCAATCTGTTCAACAAGACACATTACCGGGTCAAGGATCTTGTCAACAGCTTCCTTTGCGTTTGCATATCTGGTTTTTCCGTTGCTGTAATTGATGTTTGTGAATGTGTATTCTTTTCCGTAATCAAAGTCGCTTACGCCGAGTGCCTGGAAAATCGGAACAAGAACGTCCTGATAAAGGTTGAATGAACCAAGCTCAAGGTCAAGACCGAGGGTCAGGTCAAGGGTGAGGAAGATGCTCCAAAGCAGGTCAAGGTCACCGTCGATTGTTGCAAGCTTTTTGAACCTTATGACATCATTCTGAGTAACATTTTCCGCGAAGAGAATTTCAAGGAAAGGACCAACGCAGGAAAGAAGAACCGAAAGAACTTCCTTAAAGTCTCCAAAGTCATTAATGCCCCAATCAAAGTTTGTGTGTCCGCTCAGGTCGTTGCCAAGGAGGGCTTTCCAGCTGAGGCCGGCGCTTTCAAGCCTGCCTATGATGGCATTATATCTTCCGTTGGTATTGGCTTCTCTGAGTCTTGCGGCAATCTGCTTCGGATAGAAGGAGAAGCCGGCATTATCAAAGAGCCTTGCAAATGTATTGGAATTTGTTGAGCCGCCCTTGCCGTTAACATAAAGAGTTACCTGGCTGTCTCCGGCAAGTGCCTTAGAAAGAAGGTCGCTCCACTTTCCGCCGAGACCCTGCTCTTCAAAAAGTTCTTTGATCATCTTTGTGAAGTTAACGGTATATGTGCCGTTGCCTTTGACTGAAATACCATGCCAAATTCCGTTAACCTTACTGGGGAGGTCATCCTCAATAAACTTTATAACGGTTGGGAAAACGGATTCAAGCAACAAGTTGATCATGTCGCTTGTGAGAACCTTGTCAAGGAAAATGTGCATGACAAAGTCATAAATGGTTATAACACCATCGCCGTTTCTGTCGGGAATATTCTCGTTCTTTGCAAGACCGAGAAGGTCGATAAGCTCGGGCGAAGTGCAGAAACCGTCAAGGGTGTTTATGATGTTCTGGATATCCTTGTCATAAACATAAACGTCATCTGCATCTTTGTTTTCGTCTCTTGCAATATCATCCGAGGTAGCCTCGCGCTTTGCATAGTAAGTTGAGCCGTTCTTATCATAGGTTGTCTGTTTGTAGTTTGTGAAAACAGCTTCCTTAAGCTTGTTGATTTCAACGCGAATCTTTTCAAGCATGAGGAACTTAACAATCTTCTGGTTCTTTGCGCTCAAAGATGAAAGCGCCTGAGAGCCGTTCCAAACTGCGTTGGCAGTATCGGCAAGACCGCTTTCAAAGTTTATGCCGTAAAGGTGAGCAAGAAGAACTTTTTCAACTGCCTTAATGGCAAGTTTGAGTTCGGTAATGTTGTTCTTGTTGACTGCAATTTTTCCGCCGTTGTAGCCGTTCGGATAAACTTTTTTGAGCTGAGAATCAAGAATTTCCGCTGCAACGGAATTAATCTTATCGTTGCACTGCTTTTTATAGGTGTCAATTTTTGCATACTCGCGGAAATACTTCTTTGAGATGTCATACTTGCAGGAATTATAGGTGCTCAGATATTCGGCAAAGATTGACTTTTCGCCGTTAATCTGCTCAAAGAATGAACCGGAGCGGTCGATTACCGGCTTTCCGGCGTCGGTTGTGAGTTTACCGACAAGGGTTGTTGCATTGATTTTGCTTGAATCAAGGTCAAGAACCGATTCTGTGAACTTAGAAAGCGACTCGTCCTGAGCTGCGCTTGCGCTCATTTCCTGGCGCATTTCAAGAACAGAGCGGATTCCGGTCTTGTCGCCAACTTCGTTTCCGGCCTCATCCTTGCTCCAAGCCGTTGTGAAGTTCTTGAGGTTGTCAAGCCAGCTCTGCTCGCAGCCTTCCGGAGCGGTGCCGTCTTCGTTGATTGATGTAAGATAGTTATAAACACCTGAGTACCAGAGATATGTCTGATTGATTACGGGAACCGACATATGGCTGCAAAGCTTTTTTCCGCAGAGAGCGGATGAGCCTTTAACCTTTGTCTTGTTAACGCAGGTTGTGCTTCCGAGCACATCGCTGTGTTTGCAGGTGCTTGAGGGAAGAACTTTTTTGCAAACGGTGCACTTTCCGTCAGCACCGGCAACGCAGTCCTTGCCAAAGCAGTAACCGCAGTTATCGCAGATTTTGTCAGAAGTGTCATGAGCGCCGGTGCAAACACCACAGGTGTCGCATCTGCCGTTGTTATCGGCATCTGTATGAGTTTTGCAAACAATGTTTCCGCAAACATCGCACTTTCCGTCGCCGGTCGGGAGACCCTTGTCGTTAGTTGCGCCAAGAGTGTCAATGCATCCGGCTTTGCACTTTCCGCAGCGGTCGCATTTAATGCCCACACCGCTGTGGCCGTTTACGCATTCACCGCAAACATTGCAGGAATCAGCACCCTTTTTGTCAACACAGGTTGTTGCGCACTTTCCGCAGAAATCGCACTTGCCGTCCTTGTTTGCATCGGTGTGGCCGCCAACGCAGGTTCCGCAAGCGTCGCACTTTCCGTCTTTGTAGGAATGCGGTTCAGAAGTTGCAATTTCAGAGCCGTTGTCACACATCGGCTTTCCGCACTTATCGCAGTAGCCGTCACCGTCAACATAATAGGACTCATACTCCCAATACGATCCTTTTTCGGTCTTTGTCTCTTTAACGGTGCCGTCCTCGTTGAGAATATCATAAGTATATTCATACTCAACAAGAGTACGGATGCTTTCGCCGTGTTTTGCAACGTCATCTTCCGTGTAAGTCATGAGGGTTCCGTCTGCGCAGCCATCAAGGCAGTAGCCGCAGTCGTCACAGATGAGGTCATAGTTTGCATCCTTGCAAACATTATAATTGTTTGCGCCGTAATAGATGTGCTGCTTTCCGTTTTTATCGGTGAAAGCCTTTGCAACGGTTGACGCATTGTTACGTCTGAAGTTGACGATTTCAACAAGAGTTGCAACATCAAAGTTTTTATACTCAAGTTCTTCGTCATCGCCGACTGCCGGAGTGCGCGGGCTGTTCGCCCTGGCGTTTGCCCTCATTGCAAGGCCGGCATCGCTGGCAGCAAAAGCTTCAAGCTCCTCTGCGCCCATCTCCTCGCCGTTTTCCGGCTCATAGGTGAAAACATCGTCACCTATCTTGGTCTTGATGCTCTTGATAACGCGCTGAGCTTCGTCTTCGGCTTCTGTTTCTGTGTTTTCGTTTGCTTCTGCATCGGGTTCGATTGTTTCTTCGGCGGCCTTTTCCGGCCATTCAACCGTTGCAAGGGCGGAAAACGGGATTGCCGTAATCAGCATTGCAAGGCAAAGAATGAGCGAAAGCGTTTTTTTAAACGCCGAAGAAGGGGAAATCCGGTGTTCTTTCTTCATTGATTTTTCCTCCTAAAAAAATTATCCAAGTTTCTTGTGCGCTTCGATTGAGTGAACAATCGGGTGCAGGATTGCAACAATCCAGTTCAGGATGAAGAAGTTATGCTTCGTTTCATCGAACCAGTTGCACATTGAGCAGCGAAAACCGCCCATGTAGAGCTTGTCATCTTCCATATAATTTCTCCTTTTCTCAAAAATTCCGAAACGAACGCGATTTTCCGAATCCGCCTCTAAAAACACTACAGGCTGCAGCAGTATTCTGCCGCAGCCAATAATTACTAAGTGAATCACTTCTTCAGCCCTTTAAGCTGCTCCTTAACGAAAAGATAAAGGTCTTTAAAAACCTTATAAAGCCTTTCAATGAAGCCGGCGATTGAGTCCATTCCTTCTCTGAATTCACCTGATGACATTAATCGTTGCACCTCGCTTTCATAATATAATTACACTTCCGTTTTCGTTTTTATGACTAATTTGCAAGGAATCCCCCTGCCCCTTTTTGTTCAAAGGGGCAGTTGTTTAAGGTTATTATAAGGCTAAAAGGTCGTTTTGTCAAGATATTGATGAAATTTCGTCACCATACCATTTCATGCACTTGCAGCACTTGATCTTAGTGTGGAAAGTTTTGGAAAGGATTGTGCAAATCTTACGGATAACCTTTGAAAGGACGTTGCCCTTGTGGCAGATGCAGCTTGAGCAGTGACCGAGGTCTGCGCCGCAATCATCACACTTATAGTCGCCGTCCGAATCATGATGTCCGGTTGCCGGAATAACAACGCCGTTTTCAGCGTAGCTGCAAGCTTCATACTCGTTGTTTCCGGTTGTGTTCTGGCAGTGGCGTGACTTGAGTCCGGTTTCGGTGCAGGTCGGAGCCTTGTCAATGTGCCATTCGGTCATGTTGTGGGTGCGGGCGGGGATTATAACAACCTTTGTGATTCCGCAATGCTTGCAGCCGTATGTCTTTGAGCCGTCATGAGTGCAATCTGCCTTCTTTGTCAGGTCAGGATAAAGCTCCCAAACGCCGTCCGGATCATCCGGGTTGCCGTCATGGCGGTGGTCATATTCAAAGACCGCAACGCCGGTGATTGCCTTTTTAACATTTTCAATTCTGCCCTTGATGTCTGCTTTTCCGTCCTTGTTGGTGTCCCAGCCAACAAGCTTATAAACGCCGTTGGGATCGGACGGCTTAGTCGGGTCAACATAGTTCGGTGACTTTCCGTGTTTAACAAGGCCGTTGAACACTTCTTTTTCAACGCCGTTTTCGTCAACATAGGTGAGCTTAACAAGATACTCATTGACGGTTGTTGAAACGGTGATTTCGTTGAGCTTTTTCTCAATTTCTTCAGCGTCAGCGCCGTCAGCGCGGATAACATATTTATATGTGTTATCGCTGACTTTTTCAGCCTCAACAAGCTTTCCGTTGGACTTAACAACCGGTGCGTTCTGGTCATGGCCTTCGTCAAGTGTTACGGTGAAAACAAGGTCCTCGTTCCACTTAACGGTTTCGCCGATACCCTCACCGAGGGCAACGGTTGCGCCGTCTGCGGTCGGAAGAGTGTAGGTATACTCTCTTGTTGATTCGGCATAGTCTGCGGTATAGATGTAATCGTAACGGCTGCCCTCAACATTGCTTCTTACCCAGTATCTAAAGGTGTAATCCGTTGACTTGCTTGAAGCTCTCTTCGGGGTTTCGCCGGTATATCTGACATCTGTTACCTGGCCGTCATCAACAAAGTTATATGAACCTTCTTGCATTACGGTGCCATCATTGATATACTTATAGGTGTATGTGATTTTTTCTCTTGAATAGGCTGCGAAGAAGTCGATTGCGCTTTCACCCTCGCCAATGACGAGTTTGTCGATAACGTCTTTCTTTGCGCCGTCCTTAACATATGCCCAACCGCTGAAAGTATATTCATACTTGTTATCAATTCTTGCCGGGCTTCCGTCAAGGCCGTAAAGCTCTCTGACAACTCTTGAGCCGCACTTAACGTCTGCGGTGTAAAGCAGCTTTGAGCCGTCAAAGTTATAGAAGTTGACTGTTCTTGTTGGAAGGTTCGATTTGAACACTGCAACAAGCTCAATGTCATCCTGAACATTTTCAATCGCGTTGTTTTCTGCGGTGTAATCCGGAGTGCCGTCTCCGTTAATGTCCCAACCGAGGAACTCATATTTTTCATACGGGTTTGAGGAGGTCTTAACGGGAACTTCGTTCCAGCCGAGGAAGCTTTCGCCCTTGTTGACGGTTTCCTTATGGATTGTCAGACCATCGCTGATGAAGCGGATTGTTGCGGTTTTCTTTGTGATAACGGTTTCGCCCTGTCCGCCGCCGGCCGGAGTTGTTGTTGTAACTTCTGAAACCTCAAAAATCGGGGTAACGGTCAGGTCTGAGGTGACGTTCGTTGTGTCTTGCGACCAGCCGATGAACTTATACTTTCTTTCAACAAGAACGGTGTTTCCGTTTTCGTCCGTTGTTTCGCTGACCTTTTCGGTTGCTCTTGTCGGTGTTTCGCCCTCATAGCTTACGTCTGAGCCATAAAGAACGTCTTTGTGTTCATCAAGAACGGTTGCGCCGTCAACGAACTTAACGGTGTATGTGTTCTTCTTAACATTTTCAACAACAACGATGCAGTCTGAAAGAACTTCATTGATTGTGTATTCATTTCCGTTTTCCGCGTTGAGAACGGTGTAATGCTTTCCGCCGTCTCTGCTGACCTTAATGGTCGGGTTGGAATTGCTGTATGCCGGGTCAAGGAAGAACTTGAAGCCGAAGTCTGTTCCGCTGAGGACTGACTTTGCGTTGAGTCCGTCTGCAACTTCAATAACAAAACCTGTTTCCGTTTCAAGCGGAAGTGTGATATAATAATGGTTAAGTTTAACGCCTTCAACAACGATGTCTCCGGCCTCGATGTTCCTGGTGATGTTTTTAATTGTGTAGTTTCCGGCCTCATCCGGGGTGAGAACGGTTCCCTTATACTTCACGGTGATTTTTGAGCGGTTATACTGCTCGCCCAAAGCAACGCCGAACGTAAGGTCGGTTCCGTATACGATACCTTCAACAACATTTTCTGCGTTCGCCTTTTCGTTCGTTGCCTTATAGCTTCCGTCTGCGTCAAAGGGAAGAACGGCTGAATAAGTGTTCTTTGCAATCGGTTTAACGGTGACTTTGTTGAAGTCGGTAACATTTTCAACGGTATAGGTATAAACTTTATTGCCCTTTGCGTCACCGCCAACGAACTCAGACGAATCAGCGGTGAGAACGGTTCCGTCCTTGAGGGTAACGGTGGGAGCGGTCTGAGTATATGCCTTATCAACGGTTACGGTGAACTTATAGCTATCGCCGTGCTTGATTGAAGCGTGGTTGAAGCCATCAACATCAGTAACCTTGAAAGCATCCGTATCAGCCGGAAGCTCAATGGCGTAATAATTGATTTTGATGTTACTGATTGAAACATCGCCGCTTGCATAAACAGCACCAGTGTTGAACTTATAGGAGTTTTCGCCAACCTTGGTGTATGAAAGCTCTTTTCCGGCAAGGAAAGCCTTGGGCGGAGTCTGGCTGTGGGCGGCGTCAAGGGTGACGGTGAAGTCGAAGTTATCGCCGTGAGTAACGGTTCTTGAGTCAACATTGCTTGAATAGCCCGTTCCGGCCGGGATTGTTACGGTGTACTTGTTCTTGTTAAGATTTCCAACCTTAACGGTTGTGTTTGCGGTAACATTTGAAAGAGTGTAAGTGAAGGTGTTGCCGCTCTTTGTTTCGCCGGAAATTGTTCCGTTTGAAACGCTTATCGGGAGAGACGTAACCTGATTGTGAGCACCGTCAACGGTGATTTTGATTGTGGCTGAGCCGAAGTGATTGATTGCCGTTGCGGTTCCGCTTCCTTTTGAAGCACCCTCACCAAGCTCATAGCCAACGCTATAGCTGTTGACAGACTGACCGTCAATGGTAACGTTCTTGTTTCCGGTAATACCGCTGATAGTATAAGTATAGGTGTTTCCGCTTTCAACACCGGCAATCTGGGTTCCGTTAACTCTGACAACCGGAGTTTTCTGGGTGTAGCCGGTCTGCTTTGTTACGGTGAAAGTGAAGCTGTTTCCGTGGGTAACGGAGTGATTTCCGCTATTACCGATTGAAAGGCCTGTTGCCGAGCCGGGAACGGAAACGGTGTAGGTGTTCTTTTTGACATTTGTAGGAGTGATACTTGTAACATCTTCACTGTCAATCGTAATTTTAAAAACATAAGTATCATTAGTTCCACTCTTTTTTGTTCCGGTAACAGTTACGGGTCTGCTACCATACATAATTTGAACTTTCGGAACTGAATCGGTATATCCTTCTTGAAGTTTTACGGTTACTTCAAACGGAGTGCCAACATAGACATTTCTCGGTCCATCAAGGGTTGCCCCTTCTACCTGCTTGTAAATGTTTCCAAGGCCTATCTGCTGTTTGGAAAGCAAACCTCTTGCTTTTATAAGATTATACCGTGCATTATAAATATCTCTTTGAGGATTAGCTGTAAGACTATTAACATGAACGCCGTTATCAATATATCCTTTGATAACTCTTAATGCACTCATGTAGTTATCCCAAGTGCTTGTTGAATAGTGTTCGGTATTTACGTTTCCAATTTTCGCCATTGCATCATCATATTCTTTAATCATTTCTTCAGTATTAATGGCAAAAACTTTGTTTTGTATTGAAAATGAACCATAAGTGTAGGCACCGAGGCTGGCAGAAGCTATCTGTGCAAGATATGTTGTTGAGTATGCGGATGTTCCGCTGCATGAAAGCTTTGATGGGTCGAATTTATATGCATCATGATGTATTTTTTTAAAAGTAGTTCCGTCCCATCCATCCCACCAATAACCGCTTCCACCTCCTGATGTAAAATAATTGGTTGCGTTGGGATTATAGTCATAGATTGCACAAAATGTTGAAACAATATTAGTATGGTTTGCGCCGTCAGAGTATTTTACACTACGACCCCATGTCGGATAATCAACATTATAAACAGTACCCCACTCCTCGTCCTGAAGATAATTCCTAACCACGTTTGCACGCGGCGTATGAGTTATACTCGTTGCTGCCTTAGAAACGGTCGGATTAACGAACACGAACGACGAAAGGAGCATCAAAATGCTCAAAAAGACCGATAGCATCCGCTTCGGCGTTCGGTTTTGTGTTCTTGTTTTCATGTTTTTCATTCCTCCAATAGATAAATTTTGTGCAAACTCTCCAAAATATTTCCAGAAGAGATTGCCATTGCAATAAAATTTTACCATTCTTTTAACGGAATGTTAACAGTTCAAGCCCTCTGTCAATACATCGGAGCAAAAAAAAGGTAGGATATCGAACGCAATGCAGTTTTTTTCATTTATAATATGGGTGTAAGGCGCTCAATCGAGCCTGAAGCATAAATTTCCAAGTGATTGGACGTGATGAAAATGAATGACAAAAAAATTGATTCTCTCCTTGACGCAATCTCTTATTTTCCCAACTCCGCCGCAATGCATTTTGATTTCTTCACAAGCAGCCATCTCTGCCTCGGTTACTTTGACGGAACGGACGGAACCTTTCTCCCCTCCTGCTTCCATTCCCACGATGCCTATGAGTTCTTCCTCCCCCATTCCCCGATTCATTACCTGATGCGGGACGAGAACATCTATTTTGGCCAGGTCAACCGCCTTTTCCCCGTTCCGAGCGGAAATGTCCACGGAATTGCGTACCCCCAGCCCGGCGCACGCTTTGACGTTATTGCCATTGACAAGGCGTTCTTTGAAGAAGTCAAGCGCCAAAAGAACTGTCCGCGGTTTGAAATCAATGAGGTTTTCTCCTGCAATGAGGTTCTGCGCAATTATATCAAGTATTACAAAGATGAATGCAAAAAGCCAACGCGAGACGAAAAGTATAAGGTTGAGCCGCTTGCGCTTTTGATTACTGCGGAGATTATTGACCTTGCGCGTGACACAATGCGAACAAAGGACGCGCGCAACAGCACCGTTTATCAGCAAGGACTGCGCTCCGTTGCGGCCTATATCAACGAGCATTTCATGGATGACCTTTCGATTGAAACGCTTTCCGCGATTGCGGGTCTTTCGCCGAGCTATTTCACGCGGACGTTCAGGAAGATGTATGACTGTTCGCCATCGGTATACATAGCGATGGTTCGCATTTCAAACGCAAAGATGATGCTTGCGGACACGCTCCTTCCGGTCAAGGAAATTGCGGAAAAGTGCGGCTATAAACACAGCAGCACATTCTGCGACGCCTTCCGCAAGGAAGCAAACTGCACACCGAATGATTACCGCGCCTCGTTTTTGGGATATAAAGAGGGACTCCAGCGCAAGTAATGGCAAACCCCGTTTTAATGCAAAACCCGTCTCACCTGAGACGGGTTTTGGCGTTAAATATCTATTATCTATTATCTATTATCTAAAATATTGGAATTTTCGGGCGGTTACGAGCCGATGCCCGGACATTCTAGATGCTAGATGCTAGATGCTAGATGCTAGATGTTAGATTTTTTTAAAATAAGAACCAATTCGTACAGGTCGGACCCGTGCCGACCCATGACCTTTCCTCATGCAGAGCATAAATAATTCACAAAACTCCGCCCGAACGCAGCAAAAAACCGCTTGACAAACAAGCGGTGAGTGAGTATAATATAAATGTAAAAAGGCTCTGCAGTAAGCGGTTGCCCTCATGTGCTTATTTAAAAAATAACCGCACGCATGGCATTTGGGCGGTTATTTTTTATTGCTTTTATTCTTTGAAGATTCTATGTATGCATTCGCTGCAACAAGAATCAGGAACAGCATTACCAAGTACTCCATGGTAACACCCCCTCCCTTTTGAATCTGGAGGGAAAGTAATAAAATTGTTCCCTCCGAAAAGAAAAATGCTTTTTGGGAGGGCAACCGCCTACCGTTATCGGCAGAGCCTTTGCGTAGATATTACCACGGTTGTCGAAATTTGTCAATGATAAAAATTACTATAGTAAAAAATAAAATTAAACCGCTTGACAAACAAGCGGTGAGTGAGTATAATATAAATGTAAAAAGGCTCTGCAGAAAGCGGTGCCCTCAACAAGTGATTAAAAAATAACCGCCAAGTTGTGAGCTATGGGCGGTTATTTTTTATTACCTAATTATTTTTTAGCTGCTTCTATGTAGCCGGTGGCTAAAACAAGAAGCAAAGCAAGTATTACCAAATATTCCATTGGCAACACTCCCTCCTTGATTAATCTCGGAGGTAAGTAATAAAAAATGCTTCCTCCGGAAAGTGGAAAGTCGCTTTCAAGGAGGGCACCGCCTTGCCGCGAGGCTGAAACTCAGCCTGTGCAGAGCCTTTGATTTATCTTAGCATATTTGTCGAAAATTGTCAATTCAAAGATTTTACTGAAAATATAAAAAACCGCTTGACAAATTGCAAGCATATGCGTATAATATAACCAACGTCCAATTGCAACATATTCTCGGCCGGAACCCGTCTCATTTTGAGGCGGGTTTCGGCTTTTTTGTCGGTTATCGTGTGTTCTTCAATCCGCAAGCGAGAAAAAACTGTTGATTTATTTTGAGCGAACATATATAATGAAACCGATGGAGTGCCCTTGCGGCAATCCGAATTGCTCCTCCCCCTCCGGCCGGAGCGTATTCAAAAGGAGTGAAAATATGAAGATACTTTTCAAAAACGGCACCGTCTTTGACGGCAGCGGCGGAAAACCCTTTGTCGGTGATGTTCTCATTGAAAACGATAGGATCCTCAAGGTTGGAGAATGCTTTGCCGAAGCGGACGAAATTGTTGACGCAACCGGCCTTTACGTCTGCCCCGGCTTCATTGACGCACATTCACACAACGACTTCTTTTGCGACAGAGACGACAGCGAAAGATTCTTCCGCCCCTTTGTTGAACAGGGAATTGCAACCCAAATCACCGGAAACTGCAGCTTTTCTCCGTTTGGAACGGACGAAAAAACGCCTTACAGAGACAAGCTTGGCGGCGGACTTTTTGAGTCGCGCTTTTCCGGCAGTCTGAAAGCGTTCAGCACCAAGCTCAATGGAAAACTCCACGTCAACATTGTTCCGCTTGTCGGCCACGGCGCCGTCAGAGCCGGAATACGCGGATATGACCCCACTCCCCTCACCCCGGAACAGCTCAAAACCGAAATTTCGTTCGTCCGTCAGGCAATGGAGGATGGCGCTTTCGGCGGCTCCATGGGCTTCATGTATGAGCCGAATATGTATGCAACAAAGGACGAGCTTTACGCCTTTGCAAGGGAAATTGCAAAATATGACGGAATCCTCACCGTCCACGCAAGAGCCTGCTCCGCCGTCAGCGCAGACTATCCGCTTATCACAAAAAAATCTCACCTTGAGCTTGCACTTGATGAAATTGTTGACATCATGGAAAAAACCGGCTGCCGCACCGAATACAGCCACCTTATCTTCACCGGAAAGCGCTCATGGAGCAAGCTTGACAAAATGCTTGGCCGCTTCCACGAGCTTAAAGCTCAGGGCAAGCCCATTGCATACGATAATTACGCCTTCCATTACGGTGCTTCGGTTATCACAATCGTGTTCCCTGAGTGGTACGCAAAGCTCACAAAGGAGCAAAGCAGCTCACCTCTCAACCGCTTCAAGCTTTTCATGACGATTCTGATGTATCGGAAAGTTCTCGGAATCGACTGGGAGGATATGACTGTTGCCTACATCAGCGATGACCACCCGGAGTACGAGGGAAAAACCGTTCTTCAGCTTGCAAAAGAAGAGGGCGTGAAACCGCTTGATATGTATCTCAAGCTTGTTGAAATTTCCGAACGCAGAGGAAGAATCTATCTCGGAAAGTATTACAATGACAAAATTGTCCGCACACTCATGGAGGACGATATGTCTGTGTTTATGACGGACGCCTGGGTTGAAGAAAAGGGACTCCAAAACATCGCGGCGTTCCAAACCTTCCCGCAATTCTTCCTGCTTGCAAAACGCTGGGGCATTGCACCGGAAACCGTTGTTCGCAAAATGACCGGCGCCACCGCCGACAGATACGGCATTAAGGAGCGCGGATATCTCAAGGAGGGCTTTAAAGCCGACATCAGCATTATTGATCCGGCAAAGCTCAGCGTTAACGAGGCCAAACCGGACGCAAAGCCGGGCGGAATCCACAGCGTTTATATCAACGGCAAGGCCGCCCTTAAAAACTTTGAATATATCGGCGGAAGCAACGGTGAATTCATTCTCAAAAAGTAACATAACTAAAAAAACGCCTGACAGCAGCAGCCGTCAGGCGATATTTTTTTGGATTTATGCAATAACCTTTGAAAGGAAGTCCTTTGTGCGCGGGTTCTGCGGATTTTCAAAGATGTCATTCGGCTTTCCCTCTTCAAGGATTTTTCCGTCATCCATGAAAATGACGCGCGTTGCAACCTCACGCGCAAAGCCCATCTCGTGAGTAACAACAACCATTGTCATACCCTCGTGGGCAAGCTCTTTCATAACGTCAAGCACCTCGCCAACCATTTCAGGGTCAAGAGCACTCGTCGGCTCATCAAAAAGCATGACCTCCGGCTCCATGCAAAGTGCGCGAACAATCGCAACACGCTGCTTTTGTCCTCCGGAAAGCTGGGAGGGATATGAATTTGCTCTGTCCTTAAGTCCAACGCGGGAGAGAAGCTCCATCGCCTTTTTTTCCGCTTCGGCTTTGCTCTTTTTGAGAATCTGCATCGGAGCAATCGTCATGTTTTTCAGAATCGTCATGTTTGGAAAAAGGTTGAAATGCTGAAACACCATGCCCATCTTGCGGCGGTGAAGATTGATGTTTGTTTTAGGGTCGGTGATGTCATGGCCGTCAAAAACAATTTTTCCGCCGGTCGGAATTTCAAGAAGATTCAGCGAGCGCAAAAATGTTGATTTTCCCGAGCCGGAGGGGCCGATAACAACAAGAACTTCGCCCTGGTGGATATCGCAGTCAACGCCGTCAAGCGCCTTGACCTTTCCGCCGAGATAATGCTTTTTAAGGTTTTCAACGTGAATAAGAACATTATCGTTCACTCTTACGCAGCCTCCTTTCAACCGAGCCGAAAACGGCAGTCAGAATTATAACAGTCAGAAGATAAATTATTGCAACGGCAATAAGCGGCATAAACGCCTCAAAAGTACGTCCTCTGATGAGGTCTCCGGCCTTTGTGAGGTCCATGATGCCAACATAGCCGGCAACGGAGGTCTCCTTAAGCAAGGCGATAACCTCATTGAGGAGAGTCGGAAGAACGGTCTTGACCGCCTGCGGAATAACAATGTTAATCATTGTTCTGACATAGCCGAAGCCGAGCGAACGTCCGGCCTCAAACTGACCCGCATCAATCGACATGATGCCGCCTCTGAAAATTTCCGCAACATATGCGGCAGAGTTGAAACCAAAGGCAACGATTGCAACAACAACGCCGTTATCCTGTGAAACAAGGATTACAAAATACCAAAGCATGAGCTGAACAACAACGGGAACGCCTCTGATAACGGTGATATATATTTTGCAAAGCGCATTTATGAACCTCAAAAACCAATAGCCAAAGCCGCCTCTGAGCTTCATTGTCTCCTCGTTCTTGTCATATGACGTTCTGACCATTGCAAGAACAATGCCGAACACGAAACCGATGAGAATTGCAAAAAATGTGATGATGAGCGAATTTTTGAAGCCCTGAACGAGCCATTTCCAATAGCCCTCGTTAACAAAGCAGCGCATAAATGTTTCGCCGAGTTTTGCAAACGTCTCCTTCAATTCATTCAATTATATACCTCCTTTGTTATGCAAAGATATCTCCGGAAAGCCGACAAGACCTCCCGGGGATACTTTTTAAAGAAAGGGCGGAACAAAGCCGCCCCATGATTTTTAATTATTCAGCCGGAATGTATTTGTCAATGATTGACTTAACGGTACCGTCTGCAATGAGTTCCTTGAGCGCGGTGTTGACCTTGTTAAGAAGCTCAGTGTTGTCCTTTGCAATCGCGATTGCGTAATTTTCCTCAAGCCATGTTCCGTCAAGAATCTTAAGGCCTTCAGTTGTTTTTACAAATGACCTTGCCGGAGCTTCGTCAATGATAACGGCGTCAACCTTTCCGGTCTTGAGAGCCTGAACGGTATCGGTTGCAGCTTTGTAACGGATAACATTTTCCTCTCCGTAGCCGCCGTTTTCAACTGTGTCTGAAGCAAGAATATCACCTGTGGTATCCTGCTGAACGCCGAACTTCATTGAGCCGTCACCTTTGAGGTCGGAGATGGCTTTGATTGCGGAATCTTCCTTAACGATAACAACCTGCTTTGTGGTTGTGTAAGAATCAGTGAAGTTAACGCTCTCTTTTCTTTCCTCAGTAACGGTCATACCGGCCATGCCGATATCGAACTTACCGGTCTGAACACCGCCAACGATTGAACCGAACTCAACGTCCTTAATTTCAAGGGTCATGCCAAGCTTTTCGGCAATCTTTCCGGCAATTTCAACGTCGATACCGGCAAAGTTGTCTCCGTCCTTATATTCATACGGCGGGAAAGTTGCGTTGGTTGCCATAACAAGAGTTTTCTTTTCAGCTGCGTCTGATGCTGACGAAGCGTCGGAAGCTGAAGTTGACGGGTCGTCTTTTGAAGTTCCGCAAGCTACCAAAGCAAAAACCATGAGAGCTGCAAGAACAAGTGCAATAACCTTTTTCATTTCTTAAATCCTCCAATAACATTTGTGAGCAAAACACACTCACTTCATATTGCCGGGTAATTTTAACACCTATAATTATATTTGTCAAGCCGGTTTTGTATTTTTTTACATCTTTTGCGATTATTCATGAATAAAACATCCGATTATTCAGCTTAATTGTGCATATTTTCAGTCTGTTCCGTCAGAAAATATACAAGTTTGTAATCTCTGACCTCGCCCCAAAGCTTTCCGTCCTCAATGAGCGATTGCAAAAAGCCTTTAACGGTGGTCAAAAGCTTTCCGTACTGGTCGTTTTCAACGCGCAGTGAAAGCGTCTTTGCGCAGACGGCAAAAATTTCCTCAAGCGTTTTTCCGTTACTGATTGAAAGGAAGTATTCCTTGAGCCTTTCAAGACACTGCCTGTTATATGAAGCAAGCGGCGCAATATCTGTACACGGCTTATCGTGCGAGGGAACAAAAAGCTCCCCCTCAAGTGAACAGAGCATTTTGAGCGTTTCAATGCTTTTGTTGATGTCGAAAAAGAACGGCAGCTTATAGCCTTCAAATGTCTCTTTTGAAAGCACGGAATCGCCGAGAAACCAGACGTTGTCCGGCGTTCTGACCCCTATCATTCCGAAAGAGTGACCCGGAAGCGGAAGGATTTCAAACCCGTCCGGAAGCTCGGCCTCGCTGACGGGCCTTGCTCTCACCCCAACGGGGCGGAAAAAGTAGCTGCGAGCACGGTTTATCGGCAGTCCGTTGAAATATATCTGACCCTCAAGGTTGCAAAGGTCAATGAGGTGGTGCTCAACCTCGCTTGAGTAGACCTCGCAGCCGTATTTGTCGCAAAAGAACCTGTTGCCGGTGATATGGTCGATATGAGCGTGGGTATTGATTATCATTTTTACGCGCCAGCCGCGCTCCGTCAAATAACCATCAAGGTCGGTATAGCTTTTTTTGTGGTCGCAGCCGTCAATGAGAATGACGCCGCCGTCCGGAAGAACATATACTCCCGTGTTTGCAAAGCAGTTTAAATAGTAGGTGTTTTTTGCGCACTGAACAAGTTGAAACATTTCCAACACTCCTTAATTAAAGGCATTCCAAAAATCAGACCGCCGAAAAAACGGCGGCCGGTTTAACAGATGATGTGATATATAATGCAATATTATTCTGCGGTTTTTTCTTCTTTCTTATCCTCTTTTTTCTTGTGGAAAAGAATTTTATCAACAGGGAAATAGAGGAAGAACTGAATGGCTGAACAGCACATTGTTGAAATATTCGCCGCACCCTGAGCATTGATTCCCCAGTTGACAAACACGCCCTGCAAAGTTGGCGAAAGCCACGCGGAAAAGCAGATGAGCGCAACGGTGAAAACAATATATATCGGTAAGGTTACTGCGATATTTGCGCCGGAATTGAATGTTTTTTCCTTGTTAACAAAGAAAGCAACAATCTGCGCAAGGATATTAGCAATGTTGAAAGCAATGAAATAGCCCAATCCGTTATTTTTCAGTCCGTCTGAAGCAAAGACCCAAAACTCATAAGGTTCAGAAATAATCTGCTTTATCTGCGGAAGAAGCAAGAGCAGATTGAGAACCGCAAACTGAACAATCATTGCAAGCAGGCTGACGAAAATGAATTTAACAAACTGCCAAAGAGTGTTGAGGCCGGAGCCTTTTTTTTCGGCCGCCGAGTCGATATCTTTAAGCTTTGCCATAGAGAACCATCCTTTATATGTTTTTATGTGCTTATAAGTATACAATATCAAAAAACTAAAATCAAGAGAATTCAAGGAAAAAACCTCCGCCCAAAAAGCGGAGGCTCATCGTTCAGAAAAAATCAGTTTTTCTTGTTAAGATCGCGGAAAGATTCAACAAGCTGCTGAATAATGGTTTTGAACTGTTCAACAAATGCGATAATGCTCTTTACAAATTCGTCCATGAAAAATCCTTCTTTCATATAAATATTAGGTTTATGCTAAAATGATTATAGCACCATTTGAACAAATTTGCAAGAGATTTTATAATTTTTCAAACATTTTGTGAACAATTCTAAATTGCCGAAAATAAGCCTGAATTTCTTCCGGACTTTTGCAAGCCGCGTTCCTGTAAACATTATTCATGTCAATATGTGTGAAAACTCCAAAATTATTCGTGCGGTTTAGTGTAATATTTTTAGAAAAAACCATGGATTTTTACACGAATGTTTGACTGCCGCAGGCCAAATTCAGCCTGCGGCAGTGTTATATTGGGCAAAACACCGTTACCCGGTTTATTCCGCTTTTGCGGTCTCGGTTTCTCTGAACGTCACTTCGCCGTTTTCAAGCACACATTCATACCTGTGCTTTGGAAGAACGGTTCCGTCAAGAATCTGCTCTGAGAGCTTATCCTCAACCTTGCTCTGGATTGCGCGGCGCAGCGGTCTTGCTCCGTAAACCGGGTCAAAGCCCGCATCGGCAACCATTGAAACAACCTCGGGAGAAAAGCTCATTTCAATTTCCATATCGCTGAGCCTTTCCTCGGTCTTTTTGAGCATACGCGCGGCAATTTCATGAATTTCATCCTTGGTGAGCTGGTTGAACACAATGATTTCATCAACACGGTTGAGGAATTCCGGTCTGAACGCCTTTTTAAGCTCGCCCATGACCGCGTCATGAATACTGGTATCGTCCAGCGCGCCGTTGTCCTCGCTCGCACCCTTGAAACCGATTGCCTTGCCCTCGCCGGCAATGAGCTTTGCGCCAACATTCGAGGTCATGATAATAACGGTATTTTTGAAGTCAACGTGTCTGCCCTGAGAGTCGGTGAGAACACCATCGTCAAGAATCTGGAGCAGCATATTGAAAACATCCGGGTGCGCCTTTTCAATCTCATCAAAAAGAACAACGCTGTATGGCTTTCTTCTGACCTGTTCGGTCAGCTCGCCGCCCTCCTCATATCCGACATATCCCGGAGGGGAGCCGACGAGACGCGAGGTGCTGTGCTTTTCCATGAACTCTGACATATCAAAACGGATAACCGCGTTTTCATCGCCGAACATTGCGGCGCCAAGCGCTTTGCAAAGCTCGGTTTTACCAACGCCGGTCGGGCCAAGGAAGATGAACGAGCCGAGCGGCCTTTTTGGGTCTTTCAAGCCGCTTCTTCCGCGCCTGATTGCTCTTGCAACGGCGGAAACAGCCTTATCCTGGCCAACAATGCGCTTATGAAGAATTGACTCCATCTCAAGCAGCCGCTGGCTTTCCTCCCTTGTGAGTTCGGTCACGGGGATACCCGTCCAGCCGGAAACAATCTGGGCAACCTCGCTCGGTGTGACCTCGCCGCCAACCCGGCTCGATTCCTCTTTCCAGTTTGTTTTTGAGGCGGTGAGCTTTGAGCGCAGCTCCTTTTCTTTGTCACGCAGCGCTGCGGCGGCTTCAAAGTCCTGCGCATTGACGGCAGCGGCCTTTTCCTCGTTGATTTGTTTAATATCATCCTCAATCTTCTTGACCTCAGGCGGCGTTGTGAATGCACGAAGCCTTACCCTTGACGCGGCCTCATCAATGAGGTCAATGGCCTTGTCCGGAAGATACCTGTCAGTGATATATCTTGAGGACATTTTGACGGCGGCTTCAATCGCGTCATCCGTGATTTTAACCTTGTGGTGAGCCTCATATTTGTTTCTGAGGCCTTTAAGAATTTCAACGGCCTCCTCTTCTGTCGGTTCGCCAACCTTGACGGGCTGAAAACGCCTTTCAAGTGCGCTGTCTTTTTCAATATACTTCCGGTATTCCTCAAGCGTTGTTGCGCCGATAACCTGAAGCTCGCTTCTTGCAAGCGAGGGTTTGAGGATGTTTGCGGCGTCAACGGCGCCCTCGGCGGAACCGGTGCCGATAAGGTTATGCACCTCATCAATGAAAAGGATAACGTCTTTTGCCTTGGTCACCTCGTCAATACAGCTCTTGATTCGCTCCTCAAAATCACCTCTGTACTTTGTTCCGGCAACCATTCCGGTGAGGTCAAGCGACACAATACGCTTGTCTTTGAGCAGTTCGGGAACCTCGCCCTGGGCAATTCTCAGCGCAAGACCTTCGGCAATCGCCGTTTTGCCAACGCCGGGCTCACCGATGAGGCAGGGGTTGTTTTTTGTTCGCCTTGAAAGAATCTGAATAACCCTTTCAATCTCCTTTTCTCGGCCGATGACGGGGTCAATTTCTCCGTTTCTTGCCTTTTGGGTCAGATCCTGACCGTATTTGTCAAGGTTCGGGGTTGAGGTTTTTGCGGAATTTTTTCCGCCGCGTCCGCTTTGAGAGAACAAAGAGCGGCTGTCTCCTGCGCTTGAAAGCTCCTCGAGCAAAAGCGGCGCGGAAACCCCAAGCTCGGAAAGAATATATGCGGCGCAGCCGTCACCCTCGCGCAGTATTGCCGAAAGCAGATGCTCCGTTCCGACATAGCCGGAATTTTCGCTTCTTGCAAGGGAAACGGAAAGCTCAATGATATGCTTGCAGCGTGGCGTGAAATCGTCCGGGGTGAGAACGGTCGGAATTCCAACGCCCACTGTGCTTCTGATAAGTTCCTCAACCCTCTGCGGTGTTACTCCGCGCGAGAGAAGGAGAGTTGTTGCGGCTCCGTTGTCCTCGCGGACAATGCCCATGAGAAGGTGCTCGCTGCCAATATAGGTGTGGCCAAGATTTTCCGCAACCTCAATGGCGGAATTAAGCGCACGGTTCGCTTTTTCGGTAAATCCGGTGAATTTATACATAGGAATCAACTCCTTAGCTTATGATTGATTTATATTTTTAACAGACGGCAGACATGAATTTCATGCCCGCCGCCCGATTGTTATAATTATTGCTTGCTCAAAGCTTCTTTAACAGCTTTGGCTCTGAAAACGTCGCGTTCACGCTGAGAGAGGTTTTCTCCCTGCAAAACGCTTATTGTTGCCGGCTGCATTTCAACAAGCAGACGGCTGAGCGTTTCAAGGGGAAGATCAATTATCCCCTGCGCCGCGCCGAGGCGAACGAGCGACAAAAGGTCGCAAAATTCATCGCAGCCTATCATATGCGCACTTGTGAGTATTCCATAGGAGCGCCAAATCCGGTCAATGAATGCGTCGTCTTTCAAAAGTGCCTGCCGCGCCTGCGTTTCCTGTTCGGCAATCTGCAAAGCAATGGCGTTCAGGTTCTGAACGGCGGCTTGCTCCGATATTCCGAGCGTGACCTGATTGCTCAGCTGGAAAAGCGAGCCGACAAAGCGGCTTGTGCTGCCGTATACGCCGCGCAGCGTCAAACCGAGCTTTGCAACCGTTGCGGCAAGGCGCGCAATCACGCCGTTTTCATAAAGCGCCGGAAGGTGAAGCATTACGGACGCCCTCATCCCCGTTCCGAGGTTTGTTGGACACTGGGTGAGATAGCCGAGCCTCTTGTCAAAAGCAATGGCTGCCTTATTTTCAAGCGCCTTGTCAAATTTTGACGCCTTTTCATACGCTTCTTCAAGAGCGAGTCCGGGAAGAATGACCTGAATGCGGGCGTGGTCTTCTTCGCAGAGCATTATGCTCACGTCCTCGTCTTTTGAAAGAATCAGTGCGCGGCCCTTCGGGTCGGAAGCAAACTCCGGGCTGATGAGATGCTTTTCCGCAAGCGAAACGGCAGCGGTGCTTGAAAGCGCGTTCATTTCGGTATATGTGAGTTCTTCACCGCTGTCTGCGGCAAGGAAAATGTCTCGCATAATCTCATTGACTTTTTCCTTTTCGGCGGTATTCAACCGCGCCGGAAAGGGATAGTCTTTAAGGTTCCTTGCAAACCTTATCCTTGTGCTGAGAACAACGTCTGAGCGTTCGCCCTTGTTGGAATACCACTTCATTTTTTACTTTTCCCCTTTCAGCTCTTTTATTTCATCTCTGATTACGGCCGCCTGTTCAAAATTCTGGCAGTCAATAGCTTTTTGCATATCTTCCTGAAGCTTTGCAATTTTTTCCTCGGCGGTCAGTTCCTTTTTCGGCTCTTCTTCTGCCTTTTCGTCCGGAACCTCGGTGTAAGGCACTCTGCCAACGTGCTTTGTTCTTCCGTGGATACGCTGGATTGACGGAAGCAGACGGTCATAGAATTTTTCATAGCAGTCTGCGCAGCCGACCATTCCGGTGCGGATGATATCATCAAAGGTACTTGAGCATTTTTCGCAGCGGTCTGTCTTTGCGGAAGCAAGGGCAAAGGCGCTGTCTTTAAAGAACGATGAAAAGATATTGGGAATACTCAGCGAAAAGTCATCGAAAAAGTCATCATATCCAAGTTTTCTTGCGCATTCGGCGCAAAGGTGGGCTTCCGTTGCCTCGCCGTTAACAATTCTTTTTATATGGGTTGTTGCTTCGCGTTTTGAGCAGTTCTGACACAACATAATTCATTCCTCCAGTCAGTTATTCATTACCGTTATGAGAAGCTGTTTGAAAATTGACGCGCGGACTTTGTCTCTCGCCTCGGCCGGAGCGGCCTTTAAACAGGAGTCGCTGACAGCGGTGAGGATAAGCTTTGCGTCACGCTTTGAAAGCAGTTCGCGGTAAACAAGATTCACAAGGTGGCCGCGGCAGGTGTTCTCGTCAATCGAGTCGCCGACCGAGTTGACAACGTGCATCAGCAGCGTTTCGCCGTTGCAGTTGACCTTGGCAATCTTGATAAAGCCGCCGCCTCCCCTTCTGCTTTCAACAATATATCCGCGCTCCGGAGTGAACCGGGAGGAGATTACATAATTAATCTGGCTCGGAACACAGCCGAGGTCCTGAGCGAGCGTATTGCGCCGGAACTCAACCTCGTCCTTTCCGTCAAGCATTTCGGATATCATTTGAGCTATAACATTAGAAAGGTTCACTTTTTAAACACCTTCTTTGACTTTGACTTTCTTTGACTTTCTAATGTATATTATATTCACGTTCAAGCTTTTTGCAAAGGTCAAAAAAGGTCAAACTCTTTCGATATCCGCCAAAAATTAAAATTAGCTCTCGTTTTCTCCGGTTTTCTCACTTTTAAAATTTTTTGAAAAATTTTTTTCTTTGACTTTGAACCTCTCTTTGTGCGGCGCCGAGGAGCGTTCCGGCCTTTCTCCAGGGAAAAACTCTTTTGCTGTTTCAAAAGAAAAAAGCTGCTGCTTTTCAAGCTCGTGTGCGTTTTTTTTCATTTCGGCCTCTCCTTTTTGAATCTTTGTTTTCTGTCATATTGTATATTCCATATTTTACTCCGCAGGCGCACCCTTTATTCCGCAGACATTTCATCCAACGCACCAAAAATTGCTTGCTCTTTGGCCCACTGTAATGTATAATGAAAAAGAAGGAGGTATGTATTATGAAGAAAACAAAAGAATTTTTAAAACCGTTAGTCTTTTTTCTTGCGCTCACACTTGTTTTTTCCGTGTTTTGCTTTTCTGCCGCAGCGGCTGAAAAGCGTTCCGGTGATTACGGCTACACCGTTTTGAAGGACGGCACGGTGCAGATTGTGAAGTATTACGGAAAAGCGGCGCAACTCACCGTTCCGTCAAAGCTTGACGGGAAACCCGTTTCGGGCATTGGAAACAACGCCTTTGAGCTGAATGATAAGCTCACATCGGTCATCATTCCCTCATCGGTAAAAAAAATCGGCGAGATGGCGTTTTATTACTGCGAAAACCTCAAGTCCGTGACCCTCCCAAAGGGCATCACCACGATTGAATATGCAACCTTTTCGGTCTGTCCGGCACTTTCAAAGATTAGTCTGCCCGCCGGACTGACAAGAATTGCCGAGCGCGCCTTTTACTGCGCCGGTTTGACAAAGGTCACTCTGCCGGACAGCGTTAAAACGATTGCCTCGGAAGCTTTTTCTTCCTGCCAGGAGCTGCTTGAGGTCGTTCTTCCGAAAAGTGCAACAGACCTTGGCGATTCTGCTTTCAGCAACTGCCAAAGCCTCAAAAAAGCAACTCTCCCCTCAAAGCTCAAAAAGATTCCGGACGGCCTTTTCTCTCAGTGCTATGAGCTGGAGACGGTCAGCTTCCCCTCCGGACTGACGGAAATCGGCTTTGGTGCGTTTTCGTTCACCGCAATTACAAAGGCTCCTCTTCCGAATACCGTCAAAAAGATTGGCGAAGAGGCATTCAGCTGGGCGCAGAAGCTTAAATCCGTCAATCTCCCCGAAGGCTTGACGGAAATCAGCAACCGCGCATTCAACGCAACGCAGCTTGAAAGCATCAAGCTCCCGGGTACAATTAAAAAAATCGGCTTCGGTGCTTTTTCGGGAGCAATGATTAAAGAAGTAAACGTGCCAAACGGTGTTACCGAAATTTGGCAGGAAGCTTTCATGGGCTGTCGCCAGCTTAAAAAGGTCACAATGCCGGACACACTAACATATCTCGGAGACAGCATTTTTCAAAACTGCGATGCGCTGACCGACGTTCGCCTTTCCTCAAAGCTCAAGGAGATTCCGGACTTCGCATTCAGAGAATGCAGAACGCTCAAAAAAATTGTGATTCCGGACAGCGTCACAAGAATCGGCAACAATGCATTCAGCATGTGTCCTGTTCTTGAAGACGTGACCATGCCCTCCAAGCTCAAAGAGCTTGGAGATACCGCGTTTTACTGGTGCTTCGAGCTTTCCTCTCTTACGCTTCCCGACACCGTTGAGAAGGTAGGTTACCTTGCTTTCAGAAGCACTGCAATCAAAACGATAAACTGCCCGAAGAGCCTCAAAAAATGCGGCTACAATCCGTTCCTTGACACTCCGTTTTCCGCCGCGCAGACAAAAGGCGGAATCTATTGGGGCAAGTGGCTCATCGGATATGAGTTCTTTCCGGATATTTACGACTATGAAACCGACACATGGAAGGAAACAAAGGTTTCAATCAAGGACGGAACTGTCGGAATTGCAAACCACACCTTCTGCCCTGTCTATCAGGAAACATATACGTACAACATCAAAAGCATAAAAATCCCGGACAGCGTGAAATATATCGGTGACATGGCGTTCAACGGCGCGGATTTCACAACGCTGACGATTCCGGACAGCGTTATCGACATCGGCGATTACGCTTTCGCCGGCTGCTACAGCCTTACAAAGCTTAAGCTTTCGGAAAATCTGAAGCTCATCAGGAATCATGTTTTTGCTAACTGCACATCGCTCAAAACGATAAAAATTCCGGCGAGCGTTCAGGAAATTGAAGGTCAGGCTTTCTGGAACACCAAGACGCTGAACGACCAGGAAGGAAAACAGAACGTTTATGTTGACAACTGGCTCATTTCGGTTAATAAGGTGGAAAATTATAAGTACACCGTCAAGGACGGCGTTGTCGGCATTGCAAACAATGCGGTGGGATACACGATTTATGACGTGACCGTTCCAAAGAGCGTGAAGTATATTCCGCCGTACACCTTCGGCTACGGCTTCTCCGGCGCTTCATATAAGAAGCTCAGAGATCAGGACTTTGTTCTGCGCTGCGAGAGCGGCTCCGCCGCGCTTGAGTACGCAAAAAAGAACGGCCTTCACTATGTTCTCATCGGCTGCAAGCATGAGCGAATAAGCGGCTGGATAACCGACAAAAAGGCGAGCGTCTATGCTCCGGGAACAAGGCACAAGGCCTGCCTTGGTTGCGGAAAAACGGTCAAAACCGGAGCTGTCGCCCAGCTCAAATGCGCCGCACCGAAGCTCAAAAAGGCATATAATGTTTCCGGCGGCGTAAAAATCACATGGAAAAAGACCGCCGGTGCGGATTATTACGATGTCTACCGCAAAA
Organism: uncultured Eubacteriales bacterium; assembly: GCA_934511365.1. Classification (GTDB taxonomy): domain Bacteria; phylum Bacillota; class Clostridia; order Oscillospirales; family Acutalibacteraceae; genus UBA6857. Next base: position 36,319 of record CAKSWC010000006.1, on the reverse strand, counting down.
CCGCAAAGACCTCATGGAAAAAGCTCTCAAGAACATCGTCAACGTCCTATACCGACAAGACGGCAAAAAGCGGAACAACTTATACATACACCGTCCGCGCAGTCAACAACGCAGGTTCTTCCGCGTATAACAAAACCGGTGTTTCGGTGAAATATCTTTCCGCGCCAAAGCTCACAGCCAAAGCCGCCGCAAAGAAAATCACTCTCTCATGGAAGAAAACTCCCGGCGCGGCCGGATACGTCATCCTGCGTAAGGAGAAAGGCGGAAGCTGGAAAGAACTTCGGACAATCAAAAACGGAAAAACCGTTTCTTTCGCCGATAAGAAGGTTAAAAAGGGCGTGCAATACAGCTACCGCATCAAAGCATACAGCGGCAAAACCTTCAGCTCCGTTTCTTCCGTCTCAGTCAAAGCAAAATAAACAAACAAAAATGACAAAACAAAATCAGCCGGAAAACCCGCAAAGGATTTTCCGGCTGATGAATTTTTCCGCGTCTTACTGCGCTGCTTTTGCAAGTTCGGTCTTGCCCTTGTTCAAAACGCCGATATAGCTGTTGCCGCGGTTGACGTTGATGGTCTTTCCGTTGAGGTCGGTAACAACGATGTTGGAAATTTCGTTCGGCTTTGTCCACTTGATTTTCTGAACGGTACCCATTGAAATGTAATATCCGGTTCCGCCCTTCCAGTCCATTTGAACAAGCGGTCCGCCGTCATAAAGCGAAACATCGGTTTCAAGGGCAAAAACATTTTTATATGCAAGCTGCTTTTCGGCCTTTGAGTCCATCTGATCTTTGCCGTTGTGCTTTTTGAGATACACCTTTTTCTTTGCGTCATAGGTAAAGGTGCTGTAATAATAATTTGAAAAGTTGAGCGTAAGCTTTTCGCATTTTTCACCGCTGACTTTCTTCGGAGCAACAAAGTTAAAGATATAGGTATCCTTGCCGGTCTTATACTCCGTGCGGATTTTATATTTTTTGAAAAGCTCTGGAATTTTTGTTCCGTCAACATAGGCGGTGTGCTCGCGGCTGTATCTTCCGAGTCTGTCCGGATCTCTTCCGAAAACAAGCTCGTCATAATTCTGCGCGCCGTCAAAATAATCAATTTTGAGCCTGTTAAGTGTTTTCTGGCCGAGCGATTTGTTGCATCCGAAGCAGAAGTAAACCGCGTCAAGCCCATAAGCAAAAATCGGGAAATAATAGCGGCAGCTTCTGACGGAGCAGACCTTTGGAACCTTTGTGTAATCGGCAAAGACGGCCATCATTCTTGTTATTCCACCCTCAACAAGGCATTCAAACATCAAATCGGCCTTATAAATTCCGTACTGCGGAAGCGACTGAGTAATGTTGTTGATCATTATTGCAACCGGACGGGTGTTCTGCGCTTTTTTTGAAAGATTATCGAGTCCCGTCAGTCGGTTACGCTGAACAACAACCGGTTTTGTTGTTGGCGGTGCGGTTGTTAATGCGGCTGTTGTTTCCTCAAGCTTTTTTGAGCCGCAGGCCGCGGAAGAAAAAATAAGAAGCAGCGCAAGCAAAGCGACTGCCGAACGTCTGATGATGTTTTTCATTTGAATTACCTCTTGGCTTTGTCTGCCGTAATGGTGAACGGCGAACGGATTTCGGCACCAAAGTGCTCTTTGACTTTTGCAACCGCCGATTGAATTGAAAGTGCAAACGCCTTCAAGATTATGCTTCTCAATTAATCATGGGTTACTTAATTTAGTATACCAATTTTTCACCCTTTTTTCAACAAATACCGCCATTTTACACCGCCAAAAATCAGGGCCGGAAATTGTATACTTTTTTCAAGCTTTCAAAAAGCGCAAAAAAAGCTCCGCGTTTTCACGCGGAGCAGTGAGAAAAATCAAATTACTTTTGGCCAATCTTTTCAAAAAGCTTTTTGAAAAGGCCTGCAAGCTTCTGAAGAAGATAAGTAATGTCCTGCCAATACATGAGCGGTGTGAATTTAAATTCCATAACTTCGTCCTCCTTAATAATTTGTGACTAAATTATACACTTGAGTTTTAAAAATGTCAACAGTCTGTGAACGAATAGGCTAAAATCGTTTAAGCGCCCGCCGATTGAATTGAAAGTGCAAATATATTTGTGCTTATCAATCAAGCAGAGGCTGATTTAAAGATAGCGCAAAACGGCAACAACTTTTCCAAGGATGGAAACCTCGTCAACAATAATCGGGTCAAAAAGCTCATTCTCCGGCTGAAGGCGGAAGTGGCCGTTCTCCTTATAAAAAGTTTTGACCGTTGCTTCGTCGTCAATGAGGGCAACAACCATGTCTCCGTTTTCCGCAACAGGGGTGCGTTCCGCAAAAATAATGTCTCCGTCAAGGATACCTGCGCCGAGCATACTTTCTCCGCGGACATGGAGGGCAAAAAGCGGTTTGTCTTTTGAAACATAGCCGGAATAAGGGAGATAGCACTCAACCTGTTCAACGGCAAGAATCGGCATACCGGCGGTAACAACACCGAGCAGCGGAACATGGTGAACATTTTCCGCCTGGCCAACAATGCGGATCGAGCGCTTGAGCATCGGGTCACGCATAATATAGCCTTTTTCCTCAAGCGCGTCAAGGTTCGCCTGAACGGAAGAAGTTGAGCGCAGACCAACAGCCTGGCAAATTTCCCGAACTGAGGGCGGCACACCGTCACCGGCACGGTCTTTGAGATATTCAAGAATCCGATATTGATTTTCGCTGAGCGGTTTCATAAAGCATCGCTCCTTTTTATAGATTATTAATAAATGCCGAATCATAGTGAACAAATGATCGGTTACAAAGAGATTATAACACATCTTTTCCAAAAATGCAAACATTTGTTTGGCAAATTTTAAAAAAATTTTTTGCTTTTCCTTTTTTTCCGCCGAAAGGAATAATCGCCGCTTTAAACGTACAGAATATTTTCAGTACCGCCGAGATAATCGGCGATTACAAAATTTTTGGAACGGCGGTTTGAAAAATGAAAAACAGCAGCAATTCCGGAAAAGGCTTCTTCTTTTCCAAAAACGGTTTTTACATTACGGCGGTTATCGGCATTCTCGCCGTTATTGCAGCGGCAGTCACGCTGAAAATTTCAACGGGCAAAATCAAGCGCGGTCTGACAAGCATTGCGTCCGACTCCGCCCCATCGTTCAGCAATGTTGAAAACAGCGCCGAAAACATTCCCGATCCGCGCGAGTTTTCAGAACCGGAAAGCGAGCCTGAAACAACCGAAAAGAAAACCGAAAAAGTGACCGAGACCCAAAAGCCAAGCGAAACGACCGAGCCGCAAACACAGCGCGCGGCCAAAATTGAAAACACAGCCTATAAACTTCCGATGGGTACCGACATTCAAAAAGATTATTCGCCCGACACGCCCGTTTTGAGCAAAACAATGGGCGATTACCGCACACACACCGGCGTTGATTTTGAGGGTGCGGAAGGAGCAGAGGTCTGCGCGGTTGGAAACGGCGTTGTAACGCGCGTCCTTGCAGACACAATGTGGGGCTATGTTGTTGAAATTGACCACGGCGATTTCACCGCAAGATATGTCGGACTCGACCAAAGCACCGCCGCCGGAATAGGCGACACGGTTGAACTTGGCCAGAAAATCGGCAACCTTTCCGCAATTCCCGTTGAAAAAGAGGACGGCGCCCACCTGCATTTTGAAGTTATCAAAGACGAAAAAGCGGTCGATCCGTTTGAGGCGCTCGGAATTTCAAGGTAAACCTGCCCCCGTGAAGCACGAATCGTTTAGGGGCAAAAAATCGAAAGCAAAAGGAATGCCGAAAAAAGGGCATTCCTTTTGCTGTGTGTTGGAATGGACTGTGATCAATACAAACCAATTGATTTTTATGATATGCAAAAGTCATACATTTACTACATTATCATTGTTAAGAAAATGTTCGTTTTTAGATATTTTCCATAGAGAATTCTTGAGTAAGCTGATCACTTAGTGCTGATAACGATTTAATGGTGCCAAGATTACTATATTCAAAATTTTGCGTCAGGCTATCCCACTGCATAAAACCGAGGCGATGCTCCTGCAACTTATCTCCAACCAATGTTTTAATATGCGATAGATGCTCCTCAGTTGAAAGTATTTGAGATAATCTTGGGCTTGCTCCATTGTCGATATTAACAAGTATCCCATATTTAGTTCCAGAAACCAAACAATATCCGACAAGTTGCGACCACTCTTTTAATCCCGCACTATTCATCAGTTTTACTTCGAGAATAAGTAATTCAAACTTATTTCCATCTGTAATAAGAGCAAAAATATCGAGGTTTAAAGGTGGTACTCGTTGTGCAAAGTTTGCAGCACATTTGCATTTTTCTGGATTGGAGTTGATAATTCGTTGGAGATTTGTTTTTAATTCACCTATTCCCCAAAACACTTCCAGTTTTCTATAGCATTGCAATTCAAAATTGCTCTTTAATTGTGCTTCAATAAAGTGTTGTATTTCCGGATAATATGATGCCTCATTACGTCTGATTGGCATTTCTTAAATCCTCCTCCGTAACTTGACGAACAAGTAATTTATACTCATTATTGGGATCACGAGTAACCAATCCGCTGTAAACATCTGGATTACATGCTCCAATCAAAGCGCCTCTGCCATTACCCACAATTATAAGTGGAGTGAGAAGGTCTGGGCATCGGATTTCAACACATTCACCCTCATTTATTGAAATATGGTGCTCAATTATTTGAATATAACCACCCTTAGGACGCTTTCCATACAGTTCATCCTCATTAGCAATAACATATGCCACCGCTTGAAGAACTTCAGTAATTGGGTACCCTGTGCGAACACCGTTACCGTAAATCAACGCATCCGCATTCTCATTATAAATCGTCAGCAAAGAAACAATTTTCACGTTTTCTGTTGCATATGTTCTTTGATCCATAAGCGGATCAGAATGAACAAGTTCTTCAATACGAAGATTTGTGTCTTTACAAAGAATCGGAAACGGAATGATCAAGTCTCCAAGGTTTTCAAAACAATTACAAATTTCTCTATATGGAGCGTGTTCACAACCAAGAACGGTACAAAAATGCCTAAAATGTAGATAGTGTCCGCCTCTGATAATATCGGGTAAGCGATGGTCATTTTCAGCTGGGTGCACCGAAGATGGCGTTACATGAAAATTTCGATTTTCACATTGTTCCGCCTCATGTGTTTGTTGTTGCAAACTGCGGTTCTCATTTGAAGCCTCTGCTTTTGTTCTAAACGCAAAAGCACCAAAGCGAGCATACTGATCAAGCAATATACGTAATTTGAATCCTTTGTTCCACTGTGAATAATATGGATCACTAGGACATTGAATGTTAGGATGGTTCCAGTTAACTTGATCCGGAATACAGTTTATGCTATAAAGCAATCTGCACAGTTCGCACACGAACTGGAAGTTGTATCCTTTAATCTCAAATGAGAGAATCTGATGTTCATCTGAAAATCTTCTTTGCGATTTTGCCATACTTCCAATTGTGTCAGCAAGACCAGCAACAAAGCGTCTTTTCAAATTATCATCTACCAAATCCGGAATAATTCTACTTATGTCAGCATTTCCTCGTATTTCACCTTCACAAGTGACACCATATCGTATCAAATCTTCACGTACTTCAGTAATATTTCCTTCACATAAAATTATCCATGTTCCACCCGGAGTTGCTTCGTATTGAACGGACAGATCATATACAGCCCTAAACATTTGACCAACTTTTCGCAGAATATCTCCCGCAATCTGACCTGCTCTTTGAGGATTTTCAACATAAGAACCCCATTTTTTATATGGCAAACGGATTCGGAACACATCTTCAGCATTACCAAATATACCGCCACCAATTATCAACCCAAGCAAATAAGCCTTATCGGTATTCATATTTTCTCTCCCTTATTCATTGTTGGTAACAAATGTAAAAATCTGATCCATGATTGCCTTAGCAATATTGTATGCCAATGTAACTGGGACGGCATTACCAATTACTTTATACATCGCCGTAATACTTTTAGGTGTATCTGTGATGAATTTGAAGTCATCTGGGAAGGTTTGGATACGTGCAACTTCACGAACCGTATATCTTCTATTCTCCGTTGGATGAATTATTCCACAGTTTTCAGGTTGTGCCGAGGCGGTAATTGTTCCGCAAATCTCATCTCTTGAAAAGCGTCTATAGAAATTCGGCGAATGATATTTTTTCATATTGTCACGTATTTTTTGGAAGCGAGGAGCCAAGTGCTCATAAGGAACATCTTTCCATGAACCACCTTCATTAATATATGCGATCATCTCCAGCGCTTGTGGTGAAAAAGGCCAATCTACATTATTCTCAATTCCCGCTGGAACATTTAGAACATATCGTAGAGTTAAATTATCTTTGCTCTGTTTTTTAGGAAATTTAAATATTTTTTCAAGATCTTTACGTACCCCTACAAAAATAACACGCTGACGATTTTGTGGAACTCCATAATCAGAGGCATTAACAAGTTGATATACGACATTATATCCAATGCCATTCATATTAGATAAGTCTTCAATGATTACTTCTGACAAACTTCTTCCGTCTATGTATTTTGTAGATAGGAGACCTTTAACATTTTCAAACACGATCACTTTAGGCATTTTGCGGTTGATAATACGCAGGCATTCCTTATATAACATTCCTCTAGAATCGTGAACACCTCTGCGACTTCCAGCATTTGAAAAAGGCTGACAAGGAAATCCCGCTGTTAAAATGTCACCATCTGGTATTTCATCTTCTTCAACAGTTAGAATATCTCGCTTATCAATTTTTCCCAAATTGAGTGAATAAACAGCTTGGGCATCTGCGTCAAAATCGTTTGCATAAACAATGTTGAATCCTGCTTTTTTAAAACCTGCATCCATACCACCACACCCAGAGAAAAGAGAGATAAGTTTGGGAGCGGAAGACCATCCTTCTGTAGACTCAACTTGTGGAATCATTGTTAAGATACTCTGTTCGCTTTCTGCAAATGACTTTGAATTTGATGTAGCAGACACATAATCATTAATATCGCATGCTCTAATACGCCATGATCGATTGGCCAATTTTGATGCTTGTAGCCTTCCATCATTGATTAGACGTCGTACAGTTTTTTCGGACAATTGCAAATATTCAGCCGTTTGTGAAACAGTTAACAAATCAGTATGCATAAGGCATATCCTCCCCCCTATTTTTGTGTATTATAACATATCGTATATTAACCGTCAACACAATAGTGGAAATTAGTGGACAAAAGAGGACATAAATTTCATATACGCAACACGGGAAATTTATAAAAATCATTCTTGACGTAAGCATGATTACTATTGAGTCAAATTCATCTGACACAAGATATAAAAATTCAAAAAAGGAGGCAACTTCCTTACGAATTGCCTCCCTCAATGCAACGCCCCTTTGATTGTTTATCAATCAATTAATATGCCTTGCCCCAATAAACCATATACTTCGCTTTTTTTCCGCAGCAGACGCAGGTGTCTGAAAGCTGCTCCTGTTCAAGGGGAATGCAGCGCGAGCCGACTCCGGTAACTTCCTTAACCTTATCCTCGCAGGCTTCATCACCGCACCACATGGCTTTAACAAAGCCGTCTCCCTTTTCCTCAAGGGTTTTTGTAATTTCTTCAAGCGAGGTGCAGGCATAGGTTCTTCTCTCGCGGTTTTCGAGCGCGGATTTATAGAGCGCGTCATGAACCTCTTTAAGCTTTTCGCCAACTGCGTGCTCAAGTTCATCGAGCGAGACAACGGTCTTTTCCCTGTTGTGGCGCGTAACAAGAACGCACTGGTTGTTTTCAATGTCGCGCGGTCCAAGCTCAATGCGAACAGGAACGCCCTTCATCTCATATTCGGAATATTTCCAGCCGGGGCTGTTGTCGCTGTCGTCAAGCTTCACTCTGATGTGTGAGGCTTTGAGTCTTGCAGTAAGCTCTCCCGCCTTTTCAAGAACGCCCGGCTTGTGCTGTGCAACAGGAATGACAACGGCCTGAATGGGAGCCACCGCCGGTGGAAGAACAAGTCCGTTGTTGTCGCCGTGGGTCATGATGATTGCGCCAATCATTCTTGTTGTCATGCCCCAGGAAGTCTGGTGCGGATATTCAAGTTTGTTTTCACGGCTCTGATACTGGATGCCGAATGCTTTTGCAAAACCGTCACCGAAATAATGCGATGTTCCGGCCTGAAGAGCCTTTCCGTCATGCATGAGCGCTTCAATGGCATAGGTTGAAACCGCGCCGGCGAACTTATCGCTTTCTGTCTTTTTGCCCTTAACAACGGGAATTGCAAGATATTTTTCACAGAAGTCGGCATAGACATTGAGCATTCTTTCCGTTTCCTCAATCGCCTCCTCGGCGGTTGCGTGGATAGTGTGACCCTCCTGCCAAAGGAACTCGCGGCTTCTGAGGAACGGACGCGTGGTTTTCTCCCAGCGGACAACGCTGACCCACTGGTTATAAAGCTTGGGCAGGTCACGGTATGAATGAACAATGTTTGCGTAGTGCTCGCAAAAGAGCGTTTCCGAGGTCGGACGGACACAAAGCCTTTCCTCAAGCTTTTCGCTTCCGCCGTGAGTGACCCAAGCAACTTCCGGAGCAAAGCCTTCAACGTGGTCTTTTTCCTTTTGAAGGAGGCTCTCCGGAATGAACATCGGCATATTGACGTTCTCGTGGCCGGTATCCTTGAACATTCCGTCAAGAATGCGCTGAATGTTCTCCCAAATTGCATAGCCGTAAGGGCGGATAACCATGCAGCCCTTTACGCTCGTATATTCAATAAGCTCCGCCTTTTTAACGATATCGGTATACCATTTGGCAAAGTCCTCTTCCATTGAGGTGATGTCCTCAACCATTTTTTTCTGCTGTGCCATTGGTGCAGATCCTTTCTATAATTACATTGTTGGGGGCTACCCCTCGGGAGCAGTCCCCTTTTTCAAATTTGTTATGCCTTTTTAACCGCGGCGGTAACTTTATCCTCGCCAACGTCAAAGGTCTTTTCAAGGTCGCTTTCCGCCGCTTTGCCAAAAACGATGTCATCGGCAAGAAGCTCGTTTTTCATGTGGCCGGCGTTTTCCTTGAGTGCGTTCATAATGAATTCGCTGCCGGAAGAAATCCAAAGAACAACCCTCTGCTCAACCTCATAGCCTGCCTCTTTTCTGAGAAGCTGACACTGGCGGACAACGTCTCTGACCGCGCCCTCTTTGATGAGGTCTTCGGTGAGGGTAACATCAAGCGCAACAACGGTCTTGTTCTGGCATTCAGCGGAAACGATGCCGTCCTTGGTCTTTGTCATAACGGTGAAGATTGAGCTGTCATAAGCCTCGTCAAAGCCCTTGACAAGAACTTTTTCGCCGTTCTTGGCCTTTTCGGTGTAAAAAGCCATTTCTTCCTTTGAAGCGTTTTCAAGCGCCTGCTTCATTTTGTTGACGTTCTGTTTGAGAACTGCGCCCGCGGCACGGAAGTTGACCGCAAGGAAGTTATCCTCAAGAACGGAATTATCCGAAACATGAACAAGCTTTTTGATGTTGAGCTCGTCAAGAATGTTCTTTTCAAAGGTCTTGATTTTTTCCGCCTCAGCGTCGTCGCAGGCGATATAAAGGGTTGAAAGCGGCTGACGGACTTTAATCTGGTGCTCGTTGCGCAGTCTCATTGCAACGGCGATAACCTCTCTTGCGTCCGCAGTCTGAGAAAGGATTCCGTCATCCTCAAAGCCTTCAATTTCCTTCGGCCAATCGGAAAGGTGAACGGAAAGCTCGCTTGACGGAAGAACGCGGCGGGTGAGGTTCTGCCAAATTTCCTCGGTCATGAACGGAATGATCGGAGCCATAACCTTTACGCAGGTGTTGATTGCGTTGAACAGCACCCAATAAGCAAGGGTCTTGTCCTTTTCATCTCCGGTTTTCCAGAAGCGGCGGCGGTTGGTTCTGATGTACCAGTTTGAAATATCGTCAACAAAAACTTCAAATTCCTTGATAACATTGTATGCTTTGAAATCGTCCATCTGGGCCGTTGCTTTTCTGATGAACTCGTTCGTTCTTGTAACAAGCCAGCGGTCGGTAACGGTCATTGCGCTCTTGTCCGGGGTATAGCCCTCAAAATTCGGCTTGTCAAGTCTTGCGTAGGTCTCAAAGAAGGTATAGGTGTTCCAGAAGGAGAGGAGTTTTCTTCTTGCCTCATCGCCAAGGTTGAAGCCGAAGCGGACATCGTTCGCAACGGGTGCGCCGGCGTACATATATCTGACGGTGTCTGCACCGATTTTTTCCGCCGCCTCATCAAAGCGGATCATGAAACCGGTTTTTGAAAACTTTGAGCCGTCCTCGGCAACAACGCTGCTGTGGCAGAGAACGCGCTTATACGGCGCTCTGTCCTCAAGAACGGTGCTCATGAAGAGCATTGAATAGAACCAGAGGCGAACCTGCTCGCGCATTTCAACAATCCAGTCGGCCGGATAATTCTTCTTCCATTCTTCCTTATCGGTAAAATAGCCGGTTGTTGAAAACGGAACAATGCCGGCGTCAAGCCAAACGTCTCCGATTTCCGAAACACGCTTCACGCTTTCGCCGCATTCGGGACACTTGATTTCAACCGAGTCGATCCACGGGCGGTGAAGCTCGGGCAGTGCGTCAACCTTTGCCGGGTCAACGGCAAGCTCACGCAGTTCCTTTTTGCTTCCGACAACGTGAACGTGGCCGCATTTTTCGCAGACATAGAACGGAAGCGGCATTCCGTAATAGCGCTTTCTTGAAATATTCCAGTCGCCCATGTTGTTGAGCCAGTCAACCATTCTCTTTCCGTTCGATTCAGGTTCCCACTTAACGGATTCGGCAGCTTTTATAAGTCTGGGCTTGAGCTCGGCGGTTCTGATGTACCACGCCGGAACAAGGCGGAAAATGACCTCGCTCTTGCAGCGCCAGCAGACCGGGTAGCTGTGTTCAATGGGCATGATTTTATAAAGCTTGTTCCTTTTTTCAAGCTCTTCAAAAGCCTCGGGAGCGATTTTTGCGCTGTCCTTTCCGGTCATGAAGCCGAAACCGGGAAGGAAAATTCCCATATCGTCAACGGGCATAACCTCCGGCAGGCCGATTCTTTTTCCAAGCTCGTTATCCTCGATACCGCAGCCGGGAGCAATGTGAACAACGCCGGTACCCTCTTCAGCGTCAACATCCTCCCACGCAACGATTTTGTGGTCGATGTTCTTCTGCGCGTCAAATTCCGGGAAGCAGGTTTCAAAATGGAGACCAACAAGCTCCGCGCCCTTGAGCGCTCTCACAACCTCAAGCTTGTCATCGCCGAGATATTTGATTGCATTCTTTGCAAGGATAAGGGTCTGCTCATCGCTTTTAACTTTAACTTCAACATAATCAATTTCCGGATTGACCGCAAGAGCAACATTCGAGGAAAGGGTCCACGGAGTTGTTGTCCAAACAACGATTTTTGAAGAAAGCTCCTTAACGGGAAGCTTGAAGAAAACGGAATTGTGGGTAATGTTCTTATATGAACCGGTCATCTCATGCTCGGAAAGCGAGGTTCCGCAGCGCGGGCACCACGGCATCGGCTTATATTCGCGCTGAATCCAGCCGTTTTCGTCGCATTTTTTGAGGAAGTACCAAATGCCTTCAATGTTGAGGTCGGTGTTGGTGTAATAGGAGTTATCCCACTGCATCCACTGGCCGAGCCTTTTGGACTGTTCGGCAATGATTCCGGAAAAGTGCTTGACGCGGTCAACGCACTTTTTGGTGAACTTGTCCATGCCGTAGTTTTCAATGTCCTTTTTGGTCTTGAAGCCGAGCTCTTTTTCAACCTCAACCTCAACCCAGAGGCCCTGGGAGTCAAAACCGTTCTGGCAGCGGCAGTCATAGCCGTTCATATATTTATATCTGATGAAAGTATCCTTGAGCGTTCTGCCCCATGCGTGGTGGATACCCATCGGGTTGTTGGCGGTTATCGGGCCGTCAATGAACTTGAAGCGTTCGTGGCCGGCGTTTTTCGCCTTTCTTTTGTTGAAACAATCATTGTCTTCCCAAAATTTGAGAATGTCATGTTCCATCTGGATAAAGCTGTTGCTTTTCTCGGTTTCAGCCATTTTTTCGTTCCTCCAAACGTAAATTTGCACCCGGCAAAAGCGCGGAATTCAAACGAAACCGCGTTTTTTGCGCCGAAGCGATACATATACCAAGTTATTATACTATAAAGATTATTCAAATGCAAGAAAACACGGAAAGAAAATTGAAGCAAACGGAAAAGAAAATCGAAAGTAACCGCTTATTGAATTAAGAGTGCAAATACACCGTCAAGATTTTCGCTTTTCGGTTAATCATTGCTTACTAAAGGTTGACAAAAGGACAATCCCGTAATAAAATGTACTTGGCAAATATATTCTAAAGCACGAAAGCCGAAAGGAGAAAACAAAAAAATGAACTCAATGTTTTTCAAAAAGCTTGTTGCCATGATTACGGCTTTGCTGATATCATGGGGCATCATCACGCTTCCTGCCGCTCCGGAAAAGCCCGACGGCGGAATTAAGAGCGACTGCGTTATCACATTCAATGACAGCGACCCCGGCTGCGCCGGCGGCACGGTTTCTGTCACCTCAAACTATGACGGCGAATACAGCGTTTTCTGGGGCACCCAAGCGGGCGAAAAGCTCACCGCCGAGAGCGCGGACGGAAAGGAAATTCCGTATTCACGCTTTGCAAAAATCAATGTTGAAAACGGAAAGGGCAGCGAAACTCTCAGCGAATTCCTTGCAATTCCCGACGGCGCTCAGACCGTTTTGCTCTATTTTGAAAACGAGCTTCTTGACAAAGACGCCGTTCCGGCGGAAAAAATCAACGCCTATGACGGAAAAATCTATTCCTTCGGCGCCCTCAGCGACGTCCATTTCGGAAGATACTTTGACGGAACCAAAGATAAGTCCGACACCTCTTTCCCAAGAGCGCTCAACTTCCTTGACGGTCTCGGCGTTTCAATGGTCGGAATGAGCGGCGACCTCTCCTTTGCCGGAGAGACAAGCTCTTTCAAAAAGGTTGGAAAGTATTCCGCCCAGCACGACTTCCCGGTCTTTACCTGCCGCGGAAACCATGACTGCGGAAACAAGCTCAACACAAAAATGTGGCAGAAATATCTCAACAAGGGCGTTTATGGAAAAGATAAGCGCGAGGGCGTTCTTGCCGTTGCCGATAACGGTTATGACTTTGTTTTCCGCGGTGAGGAAAGCCACGGCGATGTTTTCATCTTCTTCTCTCAGATTTCCGGCGTTTACGCGCCCGGCGTCCGTCTTGTTACAGATAAGCAGCTTGACTGGCTTGAGAAGCAGTTTGAAACGTATAAGAACGAAAGAGTCTATCTTTTCTTCCACACTTTCTTCAACGCGCCTGACGGCAACCCCAAAATGGGCGAGGGCAACCTTGTCAATGACTTCGGCGAGTCATACTCCCTCCCCTACCGCACCGGAAACAAGGACGAAAAGCGCTTCAGAAGCCTCCTCACCGAATATAAGAACGTAACATTCTTCAACGGTCACTCACACTTTGCTTATGATATGCAAAGCTACAACGCAAGGCTCAACATCACCGACTATGAAGGAACAACGGCAACAATGGTTCACGTTTCAAGCTGCGCAGCACCGAGAACGACCGGCCCGCTTCAGCCGAAACTCAAATCCAACGCCGGAACAATGAGCGAGGGCCTTTTCATCACGGTCTATCCGTCATACATAATCGTTACTGCTTGCGACTTTGTCGGCGGCCGGTTCCTTGCTTACGCAACATACAGAATCAACAACAGATAACGTGACAAAATAAAAATCAAAAGCCAAAAAGCTGCCAAAAGGCAGCTTTTTGATTAACCGGAAGTGGTGTTTTAATGGACTATGAAAAAGCTCTGAGCTTTATCTACTCAAGAAAAAAATTTGCCAAAAGCAGCTCGCTTGAACGCATCGGCGCTCTGCTTTCGGCGCTCTCGGAACCACAGAAAAAGCTGCGGTTTATCCATGTTCTCGGAACAAACGGAAAAGGCTCCGTTTCGGCAATGGCCGCCTCATGCCTCACGGCGGCAGGCTACAGAACGGGAAAGTTCACCTCACCGTTCGTTGTGAATTTCCGCGAGCGGATTCAGGTTGACTCAGAGTACATTTCCGAAAGCGACTTTTGCCGCCTGACCGAAAAGGTCAGAGAAAAAAGCGAACAACTTCCTGAAAATCTTCAGCCAACCTTTTTTGAATTCATCCTTGCCGTCTCGCTTCTTTATTTTTGCGAGCAAAAATGCGACCTTGTTGTTCTTGAGGCCGGAATCGGCGGCCAAAGCGACAGCACCAACATCATCCCTGCGCCGCTTGTTTCAATATTCACCTCCGTTTCCCTTGACCACACGGCTCTCCTCGGAGATACGGCAGAAAAAATTGCGGAAAACAAGGCCGGCGCAATCAAGAACGGGAGTGTTGTTATCTCTTTTCCCGGTGAAAACGGCGGCTTTGACTTTGTTCCCCAAAAGGAAAGCGTTTGCAAAATTCTCCGGCGCAAAAGTGCAGAAGAAAATTGCCGGATAGTTTTTCCGGACATGAAGAAGCTTTGTGTTCTTGAGGAGAGCATGACAAAAACGGTGCTTAAATATGAAGCACTGACGTTTTCCCTGAAGCTTCCGGGCGAGCACCAGTTTGCAAACGCCGCCTGCGCGCTTGAGTGCATGAAAGCCCTGCGTTCCCTCGGCTGGTCAATTCCGGACGCGGCTTTGCAAAAGGGAATGGAGAGCGCTTTCCTCCCGGCAAGAACGGAGATTGTTAAAAAAGAGCCGCTGGTTCTGATTGACGGCGGCCATAATGAGGGCGCGGCAAAAACGCTTTCAAAATTTATTGACCGCTTTTTGATTGGAAAAAGCATCACCCTCCTTGCGGCGTTCATGAAGGACAAGGATTATGAAACGGCAATAAAAATTCTTGCGCCAAAATGCAAAAACATTGTTTTCACCCTCTGCGACGAGCACCGGGGAGAAAGTCCCCGTGTTCTTGCCCGGTGCGCGGAAAATTATTGCAAAAACGTCTTTTTTGAAGATGATATTGACGCGGCACTCAAAAAGGGAGAGGCGCTTCTTGAGCCGGACTCGGCGCTCATAATCGCCGGTTCATTCTATCTTGCCTCAGCCGTGCGCAAAAATTTTATCCGCTGACACCTTTCGCCAAAAATTTCGGTTCAAATGACTTACCATAGAGCTTGTCCTATGAGTAAGTCATTTTTTTATAATCAAACGCAGGAAAGGAAGATTCGCAAAATGTCTGCAAGACTTGAATATCTCAAGAAAGAGATTCGCGTTGTTCTGGACGGAGAAATTGACCACCACAGCGCAAGCCTCATCAGAATAAGCATTGACGATGCAATAATCCACAAACGTCCGCAGCTGCTCATTCTTGATTTTTCAAAGGTGAGCTTTATGGATTCCTCGGGAATCGGTCTCGTCATGGGGCGATACAAGCTTATGAGAACCGTTGGCGGAAGAATAAGGGTTGAAAACCTCTCTCCGGCCGCATACAAGGTGATGAAGCTCGCCGGACTTGAAAGACTCGGTGAGCTGAGGATGAGAGAAGCCGAGCCGCAAAGCGTTCAGAGTTCAACTTGAAAAGGAGATTTTAAAAGGATGAAAACGATTAACGAGATGAAGCTTACCTTTGAAAGCAAAAGCATTAACGAGGGCTTTTCGCGCGTTGCGGTTGCAAGCTTTGCCGCCGCTCTCGACCCCACCATTGAAGAACTCAACGACATTAAAACGGCGGTCAGCGAGGCTGTTACAAACGCCATTGTTCACGGCTACCGCGAAAAAATGGGCAAAATTTACATAACCGCCGCAATTACGGATCAAAATATTATCAGAATAAAAATCCGCGACCGCGGAGTTGGAATTGAGGACATTGAACAAGCGCGCCAGCCGCTTTTCACAACCCTCGGCGGCGAACGCGCCGGACTCGGATTTGCTGTGATGGAAAGCTTCACGGACAAACTGAGCGTCCGCTCCGCGCCCGGCCACGGAACAACCGTCACACTCGAAAAGAAAATCAGCGGAAAAGCGCTTAACCCGTAAGGAGAGATATTCTTTTGGAAAAAGAAAAAGCAAGCAAGGACGCCCTTGTTAACGAGAATCTCGGTCTTGTTCATGCCTGCGCCAACAAGTTCCGCGGACGCGGCGCCGAATATGACGACCTTTTTCAGGCCGGGTGCGTCGGCCTTTGCAAGGCTGCGGCGAATTTTGACGCCGAGCGCGGCTTTGCCTTTTCAACCTATGCCGTTCCGGTCATCCTCGGCGAGATCCGCCGAATTTTCCGCGACGGAGGAACGGTCAAGGTTTCGCGCTCACTGAAAGAAAAAGCAAGAGCCGCCCTCAAAACAAAGCAGGAGCTTGAAAACGAGCTCTCACGCGAGCCGACAATTTCCGAACTTGCCGAAAAACTCGGCGTTTCCGTCAGCGAAGCGGCGGAGCTTTTGACCGTTTCAATGCCGGTAATTTCGCTGACGGCGCAGGACGAAAGCACCTCAAGGCAGCTTGACATTCCGACTCAGGCGCCGCAGGAGGCCGTTGCCGAAAAGCTCGCGCTCAAAAAGGTTGTTTCCCTCCTTGAAGAAAGGGACAGAAAGCTCATTGAGCTGCGATACTTCAAAGGGCTGACTCAGGTCAAAACCGCCGAGGAGCTTGGAATGTCTCAGGTTCAGGTTTCACGGCGGGAAAAAGCTCTGCTCATAAAAATGCGCGAAAGTCTTTTGGGCTGATTTTTAAAAAAGCTCAGACTTCTGTTCAATTCAACCGTTTAAAGCGTTCAAACAGACGAAAGATTTGTAAAATCCTCCAAACCGAAGTTTTTTTGAAAAAAACTCTTGACAAATAAAATCAAAAGTGGTTTAATCGTGTCAACAAATAAATATTGATTCTTTCAAACCGATGAGAAAGAGTGAGTAGGTTTTGTTCCTTTTCTTTCAGAGAGCCGCCGGCGGTGGAAACGCGGCAGGAAAGCCAAAGCTGAATGGACTTTCGAGGGCGAGCGGAAACGGGTTTACCGGAGTATGTGAGACGGAGTGTGGCTCTCCGTGAAAAAAGGTCGGCATATGTTAGTATGCGTTAAGCGGACGCTTTAAGCGTTAAGCCGGGTGGCACCGCAGGATTATGTTATCAGTCCTGTCCCAGCAAGTTATAATTGCTGAGACAGGTTTTTTATTTTATTACCGCAAAAAAGGAGTGGAATCTTATGAGAACAAAACGATGGCGACGGATAAATGAATTTCACGAACCGAAAAACCGCTGCATATCAATAAATTATCACTGTATAAAGAAAGGAATTTTATCATGAAAAAGATTATTGCTCTTGTTCTTGCTCTCACGCTCGTTTTTGCCTTTGTCGCCTGTTCTTCCAATGGCAGCGAAACAACAACTTCCCACGCTTCATCCGGCTCCTCTGCTCCGAGCAGTGCCGCAGTGACATATAAAGTCGGAATCTGCAACTATGTTGACGACGCTTCCCTCAACCAGATTGTTGACAGCATTAAATCAAAGCTTTCCGCAATCGAAAGCGAAAAGAATG
Source organism: uncultured Eubacteriales bacterium (assembly GCA_934511365.1). GTDB lineage: Bacteria > Bacillota > Clostridia > Oscillospirales > Acutalibacteraceae > UBA6857. The sequence goes on along the minus strand of CAKSWC010000006.1, from coordinate 18,758 downwards.
TTAAGTTTGAAATTTCCTATGACAACTGCAACGCGGATTCAAACGTCCTCAGCCAGATTGTTGCAAACTTCATTGCGGATGACGTTGACCTCATGGTCGGCGTTGCAACCCCCGTTGCAATGGCAATGCAGAACGCAACAAAGAAGAACAATATTCCCGTTGTTTTCTCCGCCGTTTCCGATCCCGTTGGAGCAAAGGTTGTTTCCTCGCTTGAAAAGCCGGGCAAGAACATCACCGGAACCAGCGACTACCTTGACACGGCTTCAATCATGAACCTTGTTTTTGCCGTCAACAGCGGCGTCAAAAAGGTTGGCCTTCTCTATGACATTGGCCAGGATTCTTCAACCGCAGCAATCAAGGCCGCAAAAGAGTATCTTGAAAAGAAGGGCATTGAAGTTGTTGAACGCACCGGAACCACGGTTGACGAGGTTGTTCTTGCCGCTCAGGCTCTTGTTTCAGACAAGGTTGACGCAGTGTTCACCCCGACCGACAACACAATCATGAAAGCCGAACTTTCAATCTATGAAATTCTTGCAAAGGCGGGTATCCCCCATTACACCGGTGCGGATTCATTCGCCCTCAACGGAGCTTTCCTCGGATACGGAGTTGACTACGCAAACCTTGGCGAACAGACGGCTGAAATGATTGCTGAAATTCTTGTTGACAAAAAGGACCCGGCAGCAATGGCCGTCCGCACCTTTGACAACGGAACCGCAACCGTAAACACCGAAACCTGCGAAGCACTCGGCCTCAAGTTTGAAGAGGTATCGGAAAAAATTAAACCTTTCTGCACCGCAGTAAAGAGCATTAAAACAGCCGAAAGCTTTTCGGACGTTCAGTAACCCACCAACCACCAAACAAAGCGGCAGACCGCCGGAAGAGCAGCTTCTGTTTTTCCGGCGGCCGCGTCAGGTTTTTTAACGGAGTGATAAAAACATGGATCTTCTTCAAACAGCGGCTGAACTTGGGCTGATAAGCTCGCTGACCGTTCTTTCCCTCTTTCTGAGCTATTCAATGCTCAATGTCTGCGACCTTTCAACCGACGGCTGCTTCACGCTCGGCGCGGCGGTCGGAGCTATGGTTGCTTATTCCGGCCACCCGTTTCTTTCAATCCCGGCGGCGATGATTGCCGGTGCTCTTTCCGGCTTTATTACCGCGTTTTTGCAAACAAAAATGGGCATCGACAGCCTCCTTGCCGGAATCATTGTCAACACGGGGCTTTACTCAATCAACATTGCGGTGATGCGCAACGCAACACTGGTCAACCTCAATTTCAGCGAAACTATCTTCACAAAGCTTGAAGCGGTGCTTGAGGGAACACCCCTTGCCGGCCAGTACAAGCTGATTATTGCGCTTTGCGCGGTTATTTTGGTTGTTCTTTTTCTTGCGCTTTTCCTCAGAACAAATCTTGGCCTTGCGCTGCGCGCAACGGGCAACAATCCGGACATGGTTCGCTCCTCGTCCGTAAACACGGCAACAATCACAATAATCGGCCTTTGCGTTTCAAACTCATTCACCGCCCTTTCCGGCTGCCTGCTTGCCCAGTCCAACGGTTCGGCGAATATTGACATGGGCAGCGGAATGGTCACCATTGCGCTCGCCTCGCTGCTTATCGGCTCAATCCTTTTCACAAAGCGCAAAAGCACTGCCGTCCGCGCCGTCTGCGCGGTTGCCGGCGCCCTCATCTTCCGCCTCGTCTACACCTTGGCTCTGCGCCTTCATATGCCGGCATATATGCTCAAGCTTGTTTCCTCCGTCATTGTTATCATTGCAATTTCGGCGCCGTATCTCAAAAAGCAGCTTCCAAAGCTTAAAAGACGCTTTGAGCTGAGAAAAAAGGAGGGAGCAAAGGTATGATGCTTTCGGTTTCTCATATTTCAAAAACCTTTAACCCCGGAACCGTCAACGCAAAATGCGCAATAAACGACCTTTCGCTTGAGGTTGAAAAGGGAGATTTCATCACCGTTATCGGCGCAAACGGAGCCGGAAAAAGCACACTTTTCGGCGCAATTTCCGGAACATTTTTAACGGACAGCGGACGCATTGTTCTTGACGGAACGGACATCACAATGATGCCGGAGCACAAAAGGTCAAAAAGCATTGGCAGGCTTTTTCAGGATCCGATGCTCGGCTCCGCCCCTGCAATGAGTATTGAGGAAAACCTTGCTCTCGCCGCCCACAGAGGAACATGGTTCAGCCACACAACCAAAAAGGACAGGGAGGACTTCCGCGAGCGGCTTTCCGTTCTTGGAATGGGACTTGAGGACAGAATGAAGCAGCCTGTTGGTCTCCTCTCCGGCGGCCAAAGACAGGCTTTGACCCTCCTCATGGCAACAATCAATCCGCCGAAGCTCCTTCTTCTTGACGAGCACACCGCTGCCCTCGACCCGGGCACGGCGGAAAAGGTACTTGCTCTGACGGAAAAGATCATCAAGGACAATACCCTCACCTGCCTCATGATAACGCACAATATGCAGTCCGCGCTCGACCTCGGCAACCGCACCATCATGATGAACAACGGAAACATTGTTTTTGACACCAAAGGCGAGGAAAGGAAGAACCTTTCCGTTGGCGACCTTCTTGAAAAATTCAAGGACAGAGTCGGAAAGGAACTCACAACGGACAGAATTCTGCTTTCATAAGCAAAAAATACGTCGGTCAAGAACCGGCGTATTTTTTATTTTCCTGTTGCACAAACGGAAAAACAGTGCTATTATATGTTGCAGCACTTCTGATTAAAAAGAGGGTATTTTTTTGGATATTGTTAAAAGGAACGCAAAAATTGCGTTTTGCTATGTTCTTGCAATTTTGAAATGGATTGCCGTTGCGGCGGTTGTCGGTGCGGTCGGCGGCGCGGTCGGCGTTGCTTTCCACATCAGCGTTGAAAAAGCTACCGAGCTGCGTACCGCGCATGAATGGATTGTATATCTCCTTCCGGTCGGCGGCCTTGCAATAGCCGGACTTTATAAGCTTTTAAAAATGGAAAGGCTTGGAACGGACAATGTTATCGAGTCAATACGGACGGAAAAAAGCGTTCCGTTCCTGCTTGCTCCGCTTATTTTTGTTTCAACCGTAATTACCCACCTTTTCGGCGGCTCGGCCGGCCGCGAAGGTGCGGCGCTTCAGCTTGGCGGCAGCATTGGCGCGCAGGTTGGAAGGCTCGTTAAATTTGACGAAAAGGATATGCACCTTGCAACACTCTGCGGAATGAGCGCGGTTTTTTCCGCCCTGTTCGGCACTCCCCTGACCGCGGCGCTTTTTGCGCTTGAGGTCATCTCGGTCGGCGTTGTTTATTATTCGGGCATCATCCCCTGTCTGACTGCCTCGCTTGTTGCTTACTGGATTGCCGGACTTTGCAAAGTTCCGCCGGTCAGGTTTTCCGTTGAAAACATTCCGCAGGCGGATTTCGGCTCGTTCTGGCGCGTTGCCGTCCTTTCCGCCCTCTGCGCGGTGCTGAGCATCGGCTTTTGCCTTTTGATGCATTTTTCCCACAAGGGCGCGGCAAAGCTTTTTAAAAACACCTTTTTGCGTGCATTCATCGGCGGTGCGGCTGTTATTGTTCTGACGTTGATTTTCGGCCACGATTATAACGGAGCCGGAATGAATATAATCGAAAACGCAATGGGCGGAAATGCCGAGCCGTTTGCCTTCCTGCTCAAAATGCTTTTCACCGCCGTAACAATCGGCTTCGGCTTCAAGGGCGGTGAAATTGTTCCAACATTTTTCATCGGCTCAACTTTCGGCTGCGTAATAGGTCCGCTTCTTGGACTTGACCCCGGCTTTTCGGCCGCGCTCGGTCTTGTTTCGCTTTTCTGCGGCGCCGTCAACTGTCCGATTGCCTCGGTCTTTTTGAGCATTGAGCTTTTCGGCGCCGGCGGAATCATCTATTTTGCCGCAGCCTGCGCAATAAGCTTTGCCCTCTCCGGCTACTTCGGCCTTTACAGCAGCCAGAAGATAGTTTACTCCAAAACAAAGGCGGAATTTATTAACATCCTGACCGCGCAGGAGTTGAAATAAGAACCTCACCTCTTGCAAAACATGAAAAAATTCCGCAAAAATCCGCCGCCTGACCACAAAGGACAAGCGGCGGCATTTTTTTGCTTAATTTTGGGTGTTATTCTTCACGCCGGGACGGCCGCAGCATTTTTTATATTTCTTTCCGCTGCCGCAGGGACAGGGATCGTTAACGCCGATTTTCTCGCTCTTAGACTTGCGGACGGTTTTGTTCTTTTCGCTTCCGTCTCCGGAGCCGGATGCGCCGGTAACCTTTGCAACCTGCTCACGCTTAACTTCCTCGTCCGTTCTGAACTTTGCGGAAAGGACAATCTTAACGGTATCCTCACGGATTGAGGCAACCATTGCGTCAAACATATCCGCCGTTTCCTCGCGGAAAGCAACAATCGGATCCTTCTGTCCGTAGGCAACAAGGCCTATTCCCTGCTTAAGCTCATCAACCGCGTCAATGTGATCCATCCACTTGAGGTCAACGCAGCGCAGAAGCATTGCGCGCTCAATTTCACGCATGAATTCCGGTCCGAACTCCTTTTCGCGTTCCTCGTGGAGGGCGTGAGCTCTTTCGCAAAGCAGGTCTTTAATTTCCTCTGAGGACTTGTCGTTTTCAACAAAGTCGTTTTCGTCCGTCAGCCAGCCGAGATATTTTTCGCGCAGGGAGGCAAGGTGCCATTCCTTGCTCGGAATGTTCGGCGGACAGAAGAAAGCAACAGAATCTTCAATGGATTCGTCAATCATTTTTGAAATGACCGGCTTCATGTCCTCGCCCTTGAGAACCATGTCGCGCTGGGCATAGATTACGGTGCGCTGGCGGTTCATAACATCGTCAAACGCAAGAACATGGCGGCGGATGGCAAAGTTGTTGCCCTCAACCTTGCGCTGGGCGGCCTCAACCTGCCTTGAAAGCAGGCCAACCTCAATAGGCATATCATCGTCAACGGGAAGGCTCTTCATGATGCTCATCATTCTGTCTCCGCCGAAAAGGCGCAGCAGATCGTCCTGCATTGAAAGATAGAAACGGCTTTCACCGGGGTCACCCTGACGGCCGGAACGTCCGCGCAGCTGGTTGTCAATTCGCCTTGACTCGTGGCGCTCGGTGCCGATGATATAAAGGCCACCGGCCTCCCTGACCTTGTCTGCCTCCTCAGAGATCTCCTCTTTATACATTTTTTCAAGCTTTTTGAAGGTATCCCTCGCCTCAAGGATATCCTCGTCCGAAGTTTCACCGAAACCGGTCGCCTCGGCAATCAGCTCCTCAGGATACTCGCGCTTCCTCATCTCGCTTTTTGCAAGGAATTCCGCGTTACCGCCAAGCATGATGTCGGTGCCTCGTCCGGCCATGTTGGTTGCAATGGTGACCGCTCCGAGCTTACCGGCCTGAGCAATGATTTCCGCTTCCTTTTCGTGGTGCTTTGCGTTGAGGACGTTGTGTTTGATTCCGCGCTTTTTGAGTGCGGCGGAAAGCCGCTCGCTCTTGTCGATTGAAACGGTACCGACCAAAACAGGCTGGCCCTTTTCATGGCAGGCGATGATCTGTTCAATTATTGCGTTGAACTTGAACTGTTCGGTCTGATAGATAACGTCATCGCGGTCAATGCGCTTGACGGGCTTGTTCGTTGGAACTTCAACGGCGTCAAGGCTATAGATTTCTCTGAACTCCTGAACCTCGGTCATTGCGGTACCGGTCATACCGGAAAGCTTTTCATAAAGGCGGAAATAGTTCTGGAAAGTGATGGTTGCAAGGGTCTTGTTTTCCTTTGCAATTTTCACGCCCTCTTTGGCCTCAATGGCCTGGTGGAGTCCCTCGTTATAGCGGCGGCCGATCATAATTCGTCCGGTGAACTCGTCAACAATGAGAACCTGTCCGTCCTTAACAACATAGTCAACGTCGCGCTTCATAACGCCCCAAGCCTTAATTGCAATGTTGATATGATGCGAGAGAGTGAGGTTATCCGGGTCGGAAAGGTTTTCAACATTGAAATACTTCTCCGCCTTTGCAATACCGCTTTTTGTCAGAGACGCAATCTTGCCCTTTTCGTCAACAACATAGTCCGCGCCCTGTTCTTCCGCAATTTCCTCAAGGTTCATTTTTGAATCCGTTTCGGGAATGCGCAAACATCTGAGGTGTTTGACAAAATCATTGGCAAGCGAATAAAGCTCAGACGACTGGCTGCCCATTCCGGAAATGATGAGCGGCGTTCTTGCCTCATCAATAAGAATTGAGTCAACCTCATCAACAATGGCAAAATAATGGCCGCGCTGAACCTTTTCGTCAATATACTGAACCATGTTGTCGCGCAGATAGTCAAAGCCCATCTCGTTGTTTGTTCCGTATGTGATGTCTGCGGCATAGGCTTTTCTTCTTTCCTCGGTGTCAAGGCCGTTGACAATAAGGCCGACGGAGAGGCCGAGGAAGCGATAAACCTTTCCCATCCACTCGCTGTCACGCCGTGCAAGGTAATCGTTGACGGTGACGATATGAACGCCCTTTCCGGTCAATGCGTTGAGATAAGCCGGAAGGGTTGCAACAAGGGTTTTGCCCTCGCCGGTTTTCATCTCGGCAATTCTGCCCTGGTGGAGAACAATGCCGCCCTCAAGCTGAACGGGGAAGTGCTTCATTGAAAGAACACGCCATGACGCCTCGCGGCAGGTTGCAAACGCTTCGGGAAGAATGCTGTCAAGCGATTCTCCGTCCGCAATGCGTTTTTTGAATTCATCGGTTTTTGCGCGCAGCTGTTCATCGGAAAGTGCGCCGTATTCCTCCTCAAGAGAGAGAATTTTATTTACTGTCGGCTTTATTCTTTTGATTTCTTTTGTTGAATAATCGCCGAAAAGTTTTTTAAAAATACCCATTGTTTCACCTCAATTTATATATTCATTTGATTATATCACAACAGAGCGCTTTTTTCACCCCCTTTTTATAAAAAAATCCCGGCCTGCGGTTTTTAAAATCTATATTTGAAAGCTATTCAGGAGGAATTTTAAAAGAATGTCTACACGAGTCTATTTAATTTTTTCCATTTTTCTCCAAGCTTATTGACAAAATAATAACAAAGTGCAAAAATAAAGAAAAGATTTGTATTCGGAATTTGTTCCGATTGAGAAAAGGGGAATTCAATATGGCAGGTTCACTGCAGTATATCCGTAAGTTCGGCAATGCTTCGTTTTGCGATATGCCGTTTTGCGACGCAGACAATGTTGCTCTTTGTCAGGTTTTCTATATGCCCTTTGAAAAGATTGTTTCCGATAGCTTTACAGATGAGCCGCGCAATTTCGGAGATGTCTGCCGCGCAATGTTCAGCTATAACGGCAACCGCCACCGTGCGCTCGGCCTTATGATAACAAAGTCCGTTTCCGTTATGATGATGGAAATGGCGAAGCATAAACGCTTTTCTGAGATGAAAATTGTTGCCTGCACTGAAACTTTCAAAACCAACCCGGCGGTGCAGTTCGCCGCGGCAACATTCATTCTTCCGGACGGAACACTTGTTGTTGCCTTCCGCGGCACCGATGACAGCCTCATCGGCTGGAAGGAGGACACCGACCTTTTTGTCCGCCGCTCAATCCCGTCTCACGCGCTCGCCGTGAACTATCTTGAAAATGTTGCAAAGCATTTTGACGGCGACATTATCGTTATCGGCCACTCAAAGGGCGGAAATGTTGCGCTCTACTCCGGCCTTTACTGCTCAGAGGAAACGAGGGCAAGAATCAAAGCACTTTATAACAACGACGGCCCCGGCTTTTTTGATAATTCACCCTATAGAACAAAGCAGTATAAAGAACTTCTTTCAAGATATAACCACTTCATTCCGAGTTCATCGTTCGTTGGCGTTCTTCTTGCTTTTGACAAGGATTACACCGTTGTTAAGAGCAAGCGCCTGCTCGGCCCAATGCAGCATGACCTTTCAACATGGCAGATTGTTGACTGCGACATTAAAACGCTTCCGCGCCCGTCAAGGCTTGCAAGAATCAACGAGCTTTGCCTTTCCGGCATTCTTTACCGCATAAGCCGTGAGCAGAGCAGCAACTTTGACCGCGTCACCTCTGCGGTTATTGAGGGCACGGGTCAGACCAACCTGCTCGGCGTTTCAAAGCATATTCCGTCCGTTGTCAAGGGTACCGTTGAAACGTGGAAAGGGCTTGATGAAAGCGCAAAGAAAGAGTTCAAGGAAACTTTCAGCGGCTCAAAGGAAATCATCAAGGACAGCGTCAAGCTTGCCGTTATTGAGGGCAGCGAAAAAGCGAAGGGAGATGTTCTTGAGGACCTTGAGGCCAAAGGCGTGAACCTTGAGGCTCTCCTTCAAAAGTAAAATATCTATTATCTCATATCTATTATCTATTATCTATTATCTAAATTAAATTTAATTTAATTGCCGCTTTCTTTATGCGGTTACAAGCTGACTCGCAGAATCAATCATCCAACATCTGAAACCAGTAACCCGAAAATCAGTGCACTGAAAACCAGTACACTGAAAAACAGTATACTGAAAACCGGCCTTAATTAAATACTGATATACTAAGTACTGAATATTAAATACTGAAAGATACTGTACTGAAGAAAGAAAATAAAAGAAAAGAAAAGAAAAAGAAAAGAAAATAAATAAAAGAAAACAAAACAACTTTGCGCAATAAATTGCGCCCGGTGTTCAGAGCTTAAATAATCATCGCTTGTGATTGAAAAAAAGAGTTGCCGCAGAAAAACGGCAACTCTTTAATATTATCTCGTTTACTGTCCTCTTCCAAGCTCAACGCCGCGCCTGAGGGCAACGGTGTTCATTTCCATAATTGAGGGAGCTTTTGAAGCAAACTTCTTTTTGAGGCTGTCAAGGAACTCATCTTCGGTGATGATATTCGTTGCGCCGATTAGTGCGCCGATTATTACAATGTTTGCGGCTTTCGGGTTGCCGATTTCAACTGCAATATCGTCAACAGGGAGAGCAATGACGGTAGCGTCATCACGCTTGACCTCGCTTGTGACTCTGTTTGAATTGAGAAGAAGAACGCCGCCCTCTTTGAGCTGAGTCTTGAACTTTGAAAACGACTGTTCGTTCATGCAAACAAGAACATCACATTTTTTTGCAAGCGGAGAAATGACTGCGTCATCGTCAATAACAACGGTGCATTTTGCGCTGCCTCCGCGCTGTTCGGGGCCGTATTCCGGAAGGAAAGTTGCATATTTTCCGCCCTCAACGGCGGCCTTTGCGGTCATCATTCCCGCGGAAACAACACCCTGTCCGCCGGAGCCTGAAAAAATTAGTGATTTTTTCATTTTGTTTCAGCCTCCTTGTCCTTGTATACGCCGGGTACAAAATACGGAATTGTGTTTGTGTTCATATAATCGAGGGTCTGAAGCGGAGTCATTCCCCAGTTTGTCGGGCAGTTGGTCAAAAGCTCAATAAAGGTGAAGCCCTTTCCCGCAAGCTGAAGCTCAAAGGCTTTTTTAATGCCCTTCCTTGCGTCCATAATACCCTTGGGCGAGTTGAGCGCATATCTTGCAACAAAAACGGGAGCCTCAAGCGTTGAGATAATCTCACACATTCTCATCGGATAGCCGGTCTCCTTGGGGTCGCGGCCATATCGCGTTGTTGTTGTTTTCTGGCCGATGAGCGTTGTGGGAGCCATCTGGCCGCCGGTCATTCCGTAGGTCTGGTTGTTGGCAAAAATTACGGTGAAGTTTTCTCCCCTGTTTGCGGCGCCCATAATTTCCGCAAGGCCGATTGCGGCGAGGTCGCCGTCGCCCTGATAGGCAAAAACAAGCCTTTCCGGATTGGTACGCTTGAAGCCGGTTGCAACCGCCGGAGCGCGTCCGTGAGCCGCGCCGACAATGTCTCCGTCCCAATAAAGCAGGTTGAGCGTTGAACAGCCAACGGGAACAACGTGAACACAGTTGTCTTTTTGGCCAAGCTCGTCAACGGCTTCGGCAATGATTTTTGTTGCGAGCGAGTGCATACAGCCGGGGCAGAAACCGCTCGGCGAACCTTTAAGGCATGAAGGTCTTTTGTATTCCATTATTTTGCACCTCCCGTAACAATCTTTTTAATTGCGTTATATGTGCTTTCATCGTCAAGAAGAATGCCGCCGGAGCGTCCGTAGGTATAAATCGGCGTTCTGTCCTTAACTTCAAGGGCAATATCGTCATGCATCTGAGCCGGAATCGCAAGTTCAACGTCAATGATTCCCTTAACGCGCTCAAAATCGAGGTTCTGAAGGCTTTTCTTGGGGAAGGGGTACAAGGTTATCGGGCGAATCATTCCGACCTTATAGCCCTCATTACGCAGGCGGAGAATTGCTTCCTTTGAAACTCTTGCGGAAATTCCGTATGCAACAATGACATACTCGGCATCGTCAAGCATGAACTCCTCAACCTTAACGTCGTTCTCCTCCCACTTTTTATAGAGCTGGCCTCTTGTTGTGTTTTCATATTCAAGCATCGCCTCGGGATAATACGGGGTGAGCAAACGAGCCTTTCTGTGTTCACCCTCGCGGCGCTTAAGGTCCCAGTGCTTTGTTCCCTCGCGGTTGGCTTCCTTGAATTCCGGAAGCTCAACAAGCTCCATAATTGCGCCGAGACAGCCGTCCATAAGGATAAGAACGGGGTTGCGGTCGCGTTCGGCGTATTCCCAGGCGTTATATGTCAGATCAACGGCCTCCTGCAAGGTTGCCGGGGCAAAAACCATCACTCTGAATCCGCCGTGACCCATGGCCTTGGTGGCCTGGAGATAGTCCATCTGAGCCGGCTGAATTGAGCCGAGGCCGGGGCCTCCGCGGCTGATGTTGACAATGACCGCCGGAAGCTTTGTGCTTGCAAGATATGAGATACCCTCGCTCTTGAGGCTGATGCCCGGGCCGGAGGAGCTTGTCATTGCGCGGCAGCCGGAGGACGCCGCACCGTATACCATATTGACGGAAGCAACCTCGCTTTCGCCCTGAACAAAAACGCCGCCGACCTCCGGAAGTCTCCAGGAAAGATACTCCGGAATTTCATTCTGCGGAGTGATGGGATAGCCCGCAAAAAAGCGGCAGCCGCCTCTGACCGCGGCCTCGGCAATGGCCTCGTTGCCTTTCATGAATACCTTTGACATTACTCCGCCTCCTTTTTCAGTTCAATGGCGCCTTCCGGACAGACGGTTGCGCAAATTCCGCAGGAGATGCACTTTTCGCTGTCGGTAAGATGGGGAAAGAAAAATCCTTTTTTGCTGCGCTCGGTTCCGAGCTCAAGGATGTTCTTCGGACAGAAGCGAACGCAAAAAGAACAGCCTTTACACAGCAGCACGTTGAGGTCAATCATTAAATGACGCCTGCCTTTCTTCGTAAAAAATCCTTGAACAGTCCGCAAAAACGCGAGCCGTTCAGCCGCCTGCTCAGCGGTTACTTATTATTAAAAGCCGGGCAAAAACATTTCACCTTGACTTTTTTTAACTTATTTATTATACTATACACGCTGTTGAGAAGTCAACATACATCAGAAAATCATTTGTAACATTTCGGAGGTGATACTGTGGCCGAGACGGAAAAAAAGGAAAATCGCCGCGCCGCATACAGCAAAAGAGTCATCAAGGAAAGCTTCATTGAGCTTCTTGACCAAAAGCCGCTGAGCAAAATCAGCGTTAAGGAAATCTGTGAAATGGCAGATGTCAATCGCTGCACATTTTATTCATATTTTGAAGATATCTATGACCTGCACAAAAAAATCATGCAGGAGTTTTATGATAAACAGCGCCTGATTGCAAAGCAGAGCCGCGAAAACCTCAAGCAGATGATGAAATGCGGCCGGAAAATCACCGTTGACGATGTGTATAACCTCATGATAAAAATGCTTGAGCTTATCATGGAAAACATTGAAATTTCAAAAATCATTTATAACCCGGATTCGGAAAACAAAATCCACCTTGAACTTGGCCAGATGTATTTTGATATGCTTGTTCCGATAGGCTTTCCGACCCACTCAAAGCCTCGGGTCGAATGGCTCAAAAACGCATATACGTTCGTTACGGGCGGCTTCACGGGAACGATTTATCTTTGGATAATCCGCGGCTTTCCGGAAACGCTTGAAACAATGGCGCTGAACCTTTCGCGCCATATTTACAACGTCCTGATTGACCCGAGAATTGACTTTGAAGGCTGAGGGGGAAAACCAACACTTTCTCCCCTTTTTCCACGATTCTCAACACCTGTCAATCATCTCATAGAATCTATAAAAAATAATTAAAAATATGTAAACACTGTGTTAACTCAACATGACCGTGCGAAAAATGGAGCTGTCGCATTAAGCACAGAACAAAGAGCAAAATGCTTTCCAATATGACATGGTGCAAACGGTTAGGTTCTTCGGGCGGTTACAAGCCCCGCTCGGAACCTGACCGTCTGCTCAGCCTTTATATATAAGAACCCTTTAATTTTACCATTGACACATTTTGGCAAATATGGTAATATAAAATCCGGCTCTGTAGTAATACGGTAGGCGGTTGCCCTCCCAATCAAGGAAATCATCCTTTTCCGGAGGGAACAAGTTTTTTATTGCTTTTTTCCTCCGAGATTAACGAAGGAGGGGGTGTTGCTATATGGAATATTATATAGCAATACTTATCGTGCTTCTCGTTGTAGCCACTGGTTACATAGAAGCAGTTAAGAAATAAAGACAATAAAAAATAACCGCCAAGACGTCCAAATCTAACGGTTATTCTTTAATCTCAACATTTGGGCAACCGCTTATCGCAGAGCCTTTTTACACTTATATTATAGCCAACAACCGCCTGTTTGTCAAGCGGTTGTTTGTTGTTAATATGCATTATTTTATGATTTGCACATTTTTCAAATTCGGCAGGGCTTTGTACGGGCATCGGCTCGTAACCACCGGTAAACCTTAATTATTATTCTTCGCAAGCCGGAAAAGCTCAGCCAAGTCCGTTTTCATCAAAATCAAAAACGGTCTGGAGAGCAATTTCAATCGTCTTTTCAATCGTTTCCGGGCAGAGATTGTCCGCCGTGTCAAGACGTGTGTGGTAGTATCTTGCCGGAGCGGGATCCATTGCAACAAAGCTTGCAGCCTTGATGCCTGCTCTTGAAGCGGCGGCGGCATCGGTTGAGCCGAGCGGGATTGCGCCAAAGGGAACATCCTTTCCGCATTTTGCGGCAGCGTTTTTAACAAGAGTGCACGCGTCGATATCGTTTTTGACAAGGCCGTTGAGATCCTTGGTATAGATCATCATGTATTCCTCGTCACGGATGGTATCAAAGCCGGCAAAGACGGTTTCAACGCCATCGTTTTTCATTTCCGGATGCGCTTTGAAGAAAGCCTCGGAACCGCGCAGTCCGCATTCCTCGCCGCCGGCAAGGAGGGCAACAACCTCAGTGTTTTCAAAGCGGATATCATTGTCCGAAAGATACTTCATTACGGAATTTGCAATATAGCAGCCGGAAAGGTCGTCACTGGCGCCGTCAACGTGGTGGGTCGGGTCGGTGAATTTATAGAGCGCGGCAAAGCCCGGAGCAAAAGCAAGCTGGCCGAGGGCAAGAGCCTTTTTGAGCTTTGCGTTCTTTGATGTGAGGGAAACGGCGGTTGAGGCAATGTCATAAAGCAGACCGGCAACCGCATAACCGGCAACAAGAACAACACCCTTTGAGCCGAGCTTATAGGTATATGTCCACTCGGGAGCGGAATCGGTGTGGCCGGAGATAATGATTCTGCGCTTTGTTTCGCCCGAGGCCTTTCTCACGGCAACGATATTGCCGGACTCCTTCTTCGGAAAAAGCGGATCAAGCGGCTTTTTGTAAAGGCCGAATTCACCAACAACGCTTGCAAGCGTTGCACCGAGGAGCGGAACTGAAGCGGCGGAGAATTTATTCTTTTTGAATGCGCCGACTATATTTGCATAAGTTGAACCGAGAAGCATTCCGCCGGCAAGCGGCACAAAGGACATGAACGCTCTCGGATGAACGGAAAATGTTTCGCGCGTAACGGTATCGGCATAGTTTTTGAGAACATCGCCCATATACTCCTGCGCTTTCTTTTCGTTTTCGCTTCCGCATTCACGCGGACCGATTTCAGAGCAGATGTGGGTGATGCCCTGAACGGCAAAGTCGGCATATTCACCGAGCTTTCCCCTTGCGTTTTCAAGAAGATTTTTAAAATCCATATCAGTGTTCCCTTTCTAAAAATAATTTACTTTCAAATGATACCACTTTCCGGAAAAGATTGCAAGAAGAATAAAAAGAAATGCGGCCTTTTCAGCCGATCGTCCGGAAAGTGGTTTTTTGATTTTTATTGACCCGAAAAAATATTTATGATACACTGGTCTTGACATTATCTGCCGCAGGCAGAGTAAACTTTAAAGGAGCAAAAAAAATGAAAGTTCTTTCAATCCTCAAAAACGTAAGAGCCATTCTTGCGGCGATATTTGTTTTTGTATGCGGCCTTTTGAGTCCGCTTCCGCAGTCAACATCTCAAGCCGAGCTTATCTCTCAGCGGCAGTATGTGCTTGATGAAGCGTTTGCGGCCGGACAGGGGCTTGCCGCGGACGGAGAGTATCTTTACACCTCCGGCGCAATGTCTGCGTTTTACATGACCGCCCTTTCAAAAATCGACATAAAATCCGGCGAGGTCATTCAAAAGAACCTTTCCGCCCTGCCTTTTGAGTTCACGAAAAAGGGCTATGACCACATCGGAGCAATCAGCCTTTGCAAAGACACAATATATGCGCCCGTTGAACACAGGAGCAACGCCGACCCGCTTGTTCTTCTGTTTGACAAAAACACGCTTGAGTATACCGGCGTATACTACCAAATTGACCAGACCTATCTGCATGACGGAATTCCGTGGTGCGCGGTTGACGAGGAGGCCGGACTTCTTTATACTTCTCCGTTCCACCACGCGCAGTATATCCTTGCGTTTAACCTTAAAGACATGAGCTTTGAAAAAAAGATTGACCTCTCCTGCGAGCTTGACCGAATTCAGGGCGCCGTCTGCAGCAATGGAAAGCTTTTTGCAAACCTTGACCCGAACGAGCCAAAAGGAACAAAAACCGTTAAAGCCGTCAACCTTGAAACGGGCGAGGTTTCAGACTTCTTTTCGCGGAACGTGACCGGTGCTTTCGGCTGCGAAACGGAGGGAATAACCCTGACCTTCACCCCGGAGGGCAAAATGCGGTTCATCATTGCGGATTACGACAAAACCGTCTGCGTGTTCATCAGAACATATGAACCGATTATGTAAAGCCGCAGATTCCTTGCATAAGCAAGGCAATGTTGTTATGCAATTTTTAATAAGTAATTAACCGCCCTCATCGGCGAAAAGGAGCACCACATGGAATCCCTTTATAAATCAATTTCCGAACTCGGAAAGCAGTATTCGGCAGAAAAAATTGTCCTGTTCGGGTCAAGAGCAAGAGGAGACAACAGAGAAAAAAGCGACATTGACATTGCAGTTTTCGGAATGCCAAAAGAAAACCATGTCTTTTTCGCTCAAGCCGTTGAAAGTCTCCCTACTCTTTTACAGTTTGACATTGTATTTGTTTCCGAAAACACTAACGCACTACTACTTGAAAACATTAAAAAGGACGGTGTTATCCTCATGAATAAATTTGATGAAAAACTTGAAAAGTTCTCCGAAGCCGTAAGCCGCCTTGAAGAAGCCTTGGAAGAGTATGACAAATACGGTATTTCCTCTTCGAGAGACGGCGTAATTCAGCGTTTTGAATTTTGTACCGAGCTTGCGTGGAAGTCAACAAGGGAGTTTTTGATTTCAGAAGGTTATGTTGACCTTAACAGTCCTAAGTCCGTAATGAAGCAGGCATACACAGACGGTATTATCTCAGACGAAAAGACATGGCTTGAGCTTCTCTACTCAAGAAATCTTACATCGCATATCTACGATGAACACACTGCAAGTGATATTTTTACAAACATCAAAGAAAAATATTCACTGTTGTTCAAGCAGCTGCTTGCTACACTGAGCCAACATTAACCGCCATCATCGGCGGAAAGGAAATAAAAAATGGCAGACATAAAGCTCTCAAAGGTTTGAAAAAAGAGAATTTGCGTGATAATATGAGCACTCTTGAATCGGCTCTGAATATGCTTGCAGAAGCAACCACAACAACACTCACAAATTCTCAGGGTCTGGAAGAGAACCGCACCATGTCCGAGCTTACCGAAAAGTGGCAAAAAAGAACCGACTCCGCAAAAAAAGGACTCGGTTCTTTGATTTTTATTCGTTGGTATCCGCCTTTTTTGCGGCGAAAAGTTGTGAAAAAGTGTAAATGATATCACCGACAAGATACGCCATTGAAAAGGCATAAAGGACTCTGTGACAAGGCTTTTTGCGTGTCAAAAAATTAACGATAAGAATCAGCGGAAGTATTGCAAGCCTGATGATGCTGCTTTTTTTCATTTTTTACCACTCCTTTTGTGTGTTTGTTCTATCATATCATATTTTGCAGATTTTGCAATAGGGTTTTGTTAAGTAATTGCCAAACAGCTAAAAAAACTTACCGTTGCTTAGTAACCTCAGTCATAGCCGTCCGCGCGTTATGCCTCAACAACATCGCCGCAGGAGATGTAATGCATATTGGTTAATTTTCCGGCAAAAAAACTGAATGCCTTTTCTCCGGTGCAATGGCAGGTATAGAACTCCGTATTCCGGTATTTCTCAAGTTCGTCCGCAATACCGCTCAGCAATTCTTGCGATACCGATTTTTTTGTAACCGGATTATACAGATGATAGCCTCCGACGCAAAGACGAGGCTCATATTTTTTTGCCCGTTCCATTATGTTTGCAATGCCGGCATGGCCGCAGCCCATTATCAGCGCCGTTTCATTCTCCGTAACAATCAGGTTTTGCTCGTGCGCAAAGGTATCCTTTCCCCTTGCGTCATAAAGGACGCCGTTAACAGGCGAATAAAGCCTTTTGGTTTCACTGACCGTAAACAGAAACAGCTCTTCATCAATTTTGAAATCGCCGTCAAGCAGAACAATTTGTTCGTTATCCCTGAGCGACTCATCAATTCCGACAGGTATTTTGAAAAACAAAGTCTTGCTGTAATGCGGCTCAAACGCCGTTCTTTGGATATAGATTTTTGCCGTCCTATTAATTTTCAAAAACTTTTTTAATGCTCCTCCGTGGTCAATGTGTCCGTGGGAAATAACAACCGTGTCCACATTTGAAAGGTCTATATCCATTTTTTCTGCATTTTCAAACAGTGTGTTGTCCGGGCCAAGATCAAACAGAACATTATGTTTTTTTGTTTCTATATAAAGCGAAAGCCCGTGTTTTGCCTTGAGTTTTGAATGAGTTGTGTTTTCAACCAATGCCGTAATTTTCATAGATACCTTTGATTCCTCCTTGTTCAAGTTACGGGGAAGTTTATGTATATAAAAAACAAAAGCGCAATCATTAAGATTACGCTTTCTTTTGGCGGAGAGCATGGGATTCGAACCCACGAACCGCTTTTGACGGTTACACGATTTCCAATCGTGCTCCTTCGACCAGCTCGGACAACTCTCCATATGCTCTGCTCGATTGCCTTGATATTATACACAAGTGCACAAAAAAAATCAAGTGCTTTTTGAAATATATTTTACAAATTCTTCCGCAATACCATCCGCGCAGCAAAATTCTTCCTGCGGTCATACTTTGTCCGCCCTTGTCATAAAATTTTCTAAAGTGCTTTTTGACGGGAGTGGGACTGTTGTTTATAACTTTTGAGCCTGACGAAAAAAAAGAGGGTGCTTTTGACCTTTTTTGCGACCTTTTCAGAGAGCCGCTCGTTGAAAAGAAAAAAATTGAAGTACCCGGCGCTCTGCCGTTTTATAATCTGAGCGCAAAAAACTATCGCGGCCGCTGTCCGTGGGAGGAGGTTGAGTCCGCCGCCGGAAGTCTGCGCTCACGGGTGCTGTTTCCGCCCGGAATTGTTCCGCCGCAGGAAAGCGGTCTGCGCCCTTTTTCGCCGTCGGTATTCTTTGAACGCCTTCTTTTCAACACCGCCGTCCATTCAATCGAAAAAATGCGGCTCGACCCCTGCCGCGTCAGCGTAACGCTTTTTGACGAAAACGCCTATCTTGTTGACCTTGCGGAAAACCTTGTTCCGCTCGCGTTCCAGGTGAGGGTTGTAACCTCATGCGTTGCCGCATATGAAGCCCTCGGCGAATATCTTCTTGAAAAAAGCGGAATCTCCCTCGTTGTTGGCGCAAGAGTTGATGACAGTGTGCTTTCAAGCACGTTCATAATCTCCGCAACAGGCAAAAATGTTCCGCTGATTTTTCCCGGAATCCTTTTCACAAGGCGGAAAGAGCGGATGATGAATGCCGTTGTAATGACCGGCGAAGGCTTTTCTCTTCCGCAAAAATACGCCTCTCTGCTGCCGGAAAAAATTGAGCCGCTCGCGTTCGCCGGAGCGCTATATGAACTCTGCGGCGCAGACGAGCTTGGAAAAATGAGATACAAAACAACGGTTGCGGTTTGAAAGAACACGAAAAAAACGCCCTTTGTCCAAGCGACAAAAGGCGTTTTTCTGGAGCGGATGACGGGGCTCGAACCCGCTACCTCCACCTTGGCAAGGTGGCGCTCTACCAGATGAGCTACATCCGCAAACTGGTGCCTCCGGCCGGAATCGAACCAGCGACACGCGGATTTTCAGTCCGCTGCTCTACCAACTGAGCTACAGAGGCAAACAAAAAAATGGCGACCCGGAACGGGCTCGAACCGTCGACCTCTAGCGTGACAGGCTAGCGTTCTAACCAACTGAACTACC
>CAKSWC010000005.1 GCA_934511365.1 uncultured Eubacteriales bacterium | reverse complement strand
GCGGATGTAGCTCATCTGGTAGAGCGCCACCTTGCCAAGGTGGAGGTAGCGGGTTCGAGCCCCGTCATCCGCTCCAATTTAATATGGTACCATAGCCAAGTGGTAAGGCAAAGGTCTGCAAAACCTTCACTCCCCGGTTCAAATCCGGGTGGTACCTCCAGAAAAAAGCACTTGCTTTAAGCAGGTGCTTTTTTTATTTTCAGCCCATGTTTTGCGTGGGCAAAGAAAAGCGGTCAAATTAAAGCTTTCCTAAAGTAAAATTTCTCCAAGCCTTTAGGGGCGCTTTAGCATCAAAAGCTAAACTCTTTTCAAACCAGAAAGGAGGAGGTCGGTTACAGTGACCGGGAAATACCGCCATGAGCTGAAATATCAAATTACACAGTCGGACTATCTTGCAATCCGACAGCGGATAGGACCCGTTATGAAAACGGACGCCCATTCGGATGAGAACGGACAGTATTCTATCTTCAGCGTTTATTTTGACAACATCTATGACAAAGCGCTTCTTGAAAAAACCAACGGAGTTCAGAAAAGAGAAAAGTTCAGAATCAGATATTATAACAATGATTTTTCCTATATCACGCTTGAAAAAAAGTCAAAATATAACGATCTTTGCCAAAAGGAAAGCGCAAGAATTTCAAACGAGGAAATTGAGTTGATTCTTGCCGGCGGCAATGATTCGCTGAAACAAAATGCCTCGCCGCTTGTCAGTGAGCTGTATGCCAAGATGCGCTTTCAGCAGCTGCGGCCGCGTGTGCTTGTTTCATATGTCCGCGAAGCATATGTTTTTGCACCCGGAAACGTCCGTGTAACATTCGACTCAGACATCAGAACAAGTCTTTTTGCCCGCAATTTTGGAAAACTAAGCTCCGGAAACATCAGTGCCACGGAGAAAGCGGGCGATATGATTCTTGAGGTGAAGTTTGACAACTTTCTTCCGGATGTTATTGCACGTCTTGTTCAAACCGGAAGCATAAGGCAGCAGGCGTTTTCAAAATACTGTATAAGCCGCAGATTCGGGTAATCATTTTTTAAAATAAGGAGTATAACATTTATGAGTTTTAACGATATTTTTAAATCCAGCTTTTTGGAGAACATTACGGAATTTTCTGTTCTTGATACTTTGCTCGGCCTTGCGGTTGCGCTTGTTATCGGATTGTTCATTTTTTTAATTTATAAAAAGACACTTACGGGTGTGATGTACTCAAGCGGTTTTGCGCTCACGCTTGTGGGACTCTCGCTTGTAACAACACTTGTCATTATGGCTGTCACTTCAAATGTTGTTCTCTCTCTCGGCATGGTTGGTGCGCTTTCCATCGTTCGTTTCAGAACGGCAATCAAAGAACCGGTTGAAATTGTGTTCCTTTTCTGGGCGCTCGCAGTCGGAATTGTAATCGGCGCCGGAATGATTCCCCTTGCAGTCATAGGCTCGGCAATAATCGGCGTTATCCTTCTCCTTTTTGGAAACAGGAAAATACGCAACGATCCGTATATAATTGTTCTTTCCTGCCTCAATGAACAGGCGGAGTCCGCTTCACTCGAAGTGCTTAAATCTCAAACGCAGCATTATATTGTGAAGTCAAAAACAATAACTGCGGCCGGAATCGAACTGACGGCAGAACTGAGAACAAAGAACGCTTCAACAGCCTTTGTTAACGGCATTTCCGCCATTGAGGGAATTGAAAGCGCAACTCTTGTCAGCTATAACGGCGAATATATGGGATGAGGAGAAAAAGAAAATGATTGCGCATAAACATATTTCAAAAGCGGTTTCCGCTTTAATGGTTCTTGCGGTCTGTTTGTGCTTATGCGCGGCCGCATTTTCCGGAAAAATAAAGACCTATGCAGGAACGCAGGGACTCAAAACAGAATATGAGACAACCCTTTTTGAAACTGAAACTCCTCTTGAGGTCAATATTATCATGGATACTGACGACTGGAACGATATGCTTTCAAACGCGATATCTGAGGAATATAAAGAATGCACCGTTGAAATCAACGGCACATCGTTTTATCGGGTAGGAATACGCCCAAAAGGCAACACAAGCCTTTCCTCAATCGCCTCTGACCCAACAACCGACCGCTATAGTTTTAAACTGGAGTTTGATAAGTATGTTGACGGCCAGACCTGTTTCGGACTCGATAAGCTTGTTCTCAACAATAACTACGCCGATGCAACAAACATGAAAGAGGCGCTTGTCTATGATTTGTTCAAATATGTCGGTGCGGACGCATCGCTTTGTAATTACGCCAAGATAAGCGTTAACGGCGAATATTGGGGTGTTTATCTTGCGCTTGAAGCGGTTGAGGATAGCTTCATTCTGCGCAACTACGGACTCGAAAGCGGAAAGCTTTATAAGCCTGAAAGCATGGGAGTTGGCGGCGAAAAGGGCGGCGGCTTTTCGGCGGGCAAAAACGGGGCAGACCTCAACTATACCGATGACGAAACGGAAAGCTATTCAACAATCTGGGACGGAGCGGTCACGATTGCCAAAAAGGCCGATAAAAATCGCGTTGTTACTGCGCTGAAAAATATTTCCAAGGGCACCGACCTTGAAAGATATATGGATATCGACAATCTTGTGAAATATATGGCTGTTCATGTTTTTTCCGTTAACGATGACAGCCTTTCCGGAACAATGGCTCATAACTATTATCTTTATGAATCGGACGGAAAGCTCAATCTGATTCCGTGGGATTATAATCTTGCCTTTGGCGGAATGGGCGGAAAGGGGAATGCAACCTCGGTTGTCAACGACGCTATTGACAATGCATTTTCCGTGACGAACTTTTTTGACACGTTGACCGCAAACGGGGAGTACAACGCCTTGTACTATGAAAACCTTGAAAAGGTTGTTGAATATATAAAAGGCGGAGATTTTGAAAAGTTTTATAACAGCGTCAGAAACAGGATTGATTCCCTCGTTAAAACCGACCCGACCGCTTTTTATAACTATGACGAATACACCGAAGCGGCTGAGACATTTTTTGAGCTTGTAAAGCTGCGCGGAGAGTCAATCGAAAAGCAGCTTTCCGGAACAATTCCGTCAACGGCACAGCTGCAAAAAAGTTCAGACTCTCTTGTTGACGCATCGAACCTCAATTTAAGCGTCCTTGGAAGCATGGGCGGGGGAAAGGACGGCTTCAATGCCGAAAAGGTCAATGCGGTAAAGGACGAAAACGCTTCCTCAAACTCGAGCGAAAGCGCAGCTAAAACCGGAGACGGGGCGGACACATTTGAACCTCCGGAAGGCGCTCCGGAATTTCCGGCGGGTCAGAACGGTTCACCTCCGGCTATGCCGGACGGCGAAGCACCGAATGGATTTCCGAACGGTTCACCTGAGGATATGAACCCGGGAACGCAGCAGAACAACGAATCGGCCTCAGCGCAGAGTACACAGGACGAAAGCAAAACAACGGTTGATTCGAGCGGTACGGCGCAGAGCAATGCGGACTCGGAAAAGAACGGTTCCGAAGCTCAGACCCAGGAGAGCACAACGAATGAAACGGACGCAAACGCAAAACCGGGTGCCTTTCCGGGTGGCGATGGAAAAGGAAATTTCCCCGGTGAAAAGCAGGACTCATCAGCGTTCAGCATGAAAAATCTTGCCGTTTACGGAATCTGCCTTGCGGTCATGCTGCTGTTTCTTGCTTTTGCCGCGATATATAAAAGGCGGCCCGGAAAGGGATAAACCAACAAAACCGCATCTGAAAAGCAAGACTTTTCGGGTGCGGATTTCTTAATATGGAGGAAATATGGCGCGCAGGTGTTGAAATTGAATTTTTGTTGTGCTATTATATCATAATAACCGGTGTATCCGGTTTGGAAAAAAATGCAGACGGGGGATTTGCTATGTCCAAAAAAATCATTTCGGTGTTTATGGCAGTTTTTCTGATGTTTTCTTTCGGCTCGGTGTCTGCCGCTGCCGCGGACGAAAAAAAGGTTCCGGCCGCGAACGAAATTGCAGAAGCTTTGAAAGAGGATTTTTCCGGTGTGAAAAAGTCTGTCTCTTTGTTTGCGGAGCTTTCAAAAAGCCTTTTGCGCAATCTCGGACCGTATATTGAAGATGTTGTTCTTACACAGGAAAATTTTTCAAAGGCTAAAAATGCCGCTTCAAAAGTTATGGCAAAGCTTATTGATAAAATTACGGGTTCTTCAAAGCCGGGTACTCCGTCGAAACCAGATGAGCCCTCCGCGCCGTCTGACCCGGAAAAGCCTTCTCAGCCGGAAAAGCCTTCTCAGCCGGAAAAAACCAAGTTTTCTGTCAGCGAGCTTAAGGCTGCCCTTGAACGCTATATCTTTGTTAAGGTTGATGACGTTGACACCGCTGCGCTGAGCGTTATCAATTCGTCCGATATCGACTATGAACTTGTTACGGACAAAGACGGAACGGTATATATCAGCGTTGACATTAAAAACAACCCGGAAATTTTTAGTTTCTCGGTTTTCAGAAATGTTGTTGAAGGACTTTATGCCGCGCAGGGCGAGGAACTTTTGAAGAACGGCAGCGGTGAAACCGATTATGCAATGAGCTATGAACACATTGCAGGCGAGCTTGCGCTTCATGCAATCGTTTTTGCGGTGACCGATGGCGTAATGAGCGTTACCGGAACGAAAAACGAATTTATAATGAAACTTTATAACAAAGCGGCCATTGCGCAGCTTAATTATGACGAGGCAAGACTGCCGTCTGAAATTATGTCGATGCTCGGCGTTGTTCTTATGGATCTTTTCCGGTTCAGTGTTCTCCGGCTTTTCGGAGTGATGTGAGAGCCGGAAGAAAACAATATTTTTTGATTTGATGAAAAATGAGCAACGCTGCGCCCTTGGTGCGTAATGTTGTTTTTTAAAAGCAGAAACAGGAAGTTTGCCGCATACTACAGAAAAACAGGGAGGCCGAAATGAACATTAATAATCTTAAAAAGCTTATGGCGTTTTTGCTGGCGACACTGACACCGCTTGTGTCTCTCGTGAGATATGGCGGCATTGCAGACAAGGCAAAGTTCAACGGCGACGATTATTCGGTTATGCGAATTGACTTAAGCGTTAAGCCGGACGGACTTGATGAAAAGTTCGATTATCTATATGACCTTGCAACTCTCGATGATTCGCTTGATTATGCTGCGCATCCGGATTCGGTGCTGCTCAAAAACGGCAGCATTCTGACTCTGTATCCGGCAGGGCACGGAAAGGGTGCAGTGCTTTCAAAACTGAGCTTCGATGGTGGGAAAAGTTGGAGTCATAGCCTTGAAAATACGCCCGAAAGCTGGAAAAATTCGCGCGAAACACCAACGGTCTATCGCCTTGAATTTTCGGACGGAAAAACCGAGGATAAGCTTATCATGATTTCCGCAAACCCGAAATGGCCAAGAGAAAAAACAACCGGCGGCTTCAACTGCTCGCTTTCTTCCGATGAGGGCGAAACATGGTCGCAGTTTGAGCTGTTTTATCCAAAAAACGCTGACGGCGGAGTTGTTCCGATTGTTGCAATGTCAAGCTTGACGCGGCTGAAGGAAAACGGAAGGTTTGTTGATAAGTGGATGGGTCTTTTCCATGACGCGGAGTTTTATAACTATAAGACTATACTCACTTTTGACAAGAACGGAAAAATGCACTGGTCAAAACCGGAAAAGTATTTTAGTGCTTACAGAGATATTGAAAAAGAAACGAATATGTGCGAGGTTGAGGTTATAAGGAGCGATGAGGGCATGGGAGACGAGCTTTGCCTTATTACAAGAAGCAACAGCAAAAAGCAAAACTCGCTGCTTTCCTTTTCTTCCGATGAGGGCAAAACGTGGTCAGAGCCTGTTTTTGCTCCCGCGGTTCTCAACGGGGAGCGCCATAAGGCCGACTATACCCCGGATGGCCGCCTTTTCATCACGTTCCGCTCGATTGAAAGGGGGAAAAGAGCCGCCGAAAACTCACCGATTGAAAATCGCAGCGGCTGGATGAGCGAAGGCTGGGTCGCTTGGGTAGGAACATATGCCGACCTTAAAAACGGCACACAGGGTCAGTACAGGCTCAAGCTTGCGCACACCTATCTCAAAATGCAGAACAGCAAAGAGTATGCGGCAAACGCCGACACCGGCTACTGCGGAAATGTTGTTCTTTCGGACGGAACAATCGTAACAACAAGTTACGGCTGCTTTGACAACACGAAAATTACAAAAAAGCTTGAATTCAAAACATACATTGCCTCAAAACGAATCAATCTTTCCGATATTGATGAGCTTGCAAAGGCGCTCAAAGAGGAAAAGGAGAACGGCAGAGTGACTGTCTGCTGACCGCTCAATGGCAAAATACACAACAAACGGACGGATTTTTCGTCCGTTTTTTTTCTTGAATTAATTTGAAAACGGTGATAATATTTTATGTGGAATTTTTGGTTCCCAAGGAAGATTTTGGAAAGGAAGAAACTTATGACAAAATTAATTGCGGCAATCATGGCGCTCATTCAGGCCGTCATGATCTACTTTGGTTCAACCGGAGTGAACACCGGAAAATGGAAGCTTGAAAGCATCCCTCGCTATGAGGGCGGTGTGGTTTGCGAAAATGTTTATGACACAGGCTCGGGTCTGCTGAGCGACAAAGAGGGCCCGACAAAGAGCGACGGAAAAATGCAGCTTGTTTCCGCAACAAGCCTTTCGGAGTATACGGAATACTGCGATAAACTTGCTTCAAATGGTTTTGAAGAGGTTTTTTCAAACGAACTCGGTGGCGTTAACTGCAACGCATTCAGAAAGGACGGACGGTTCTTTTACACCTATTACTGCGCAAACACCAAGGAAGCAAGAATCATTGAAGATAACTGCACAAGAAATTTTGAGGATTTCGGCTATACTTATTCCGAAGGCTCCGCCGCCACCGTCTATCAGTTTGACTATCCGTACTGTGTGACGCCCGACCTTCAGGAAAAAGGGCCGCTTTCAACGAACGGAATGATGTATATTATCCGCCTTGCGGACAACAGCCTTGTTGTTATCGACGGTGGCTCGATTAAGCAGTCGGCGGACAAAAACATTGAAGAGTGCATGAAGTTCATGCGGAAAATCACCAAAACCTCAGACGATGAAAAAATCCGCATCGCTCTTTGGTACTCAACCCACTCTCACAGCGACCACATCACCTTCTTTTATAAGCTTATCGGTTTTTATCATGATTACCTTGATGTTGAGCGGCTGATGTTCAACTATCCGTCGCACGCGATTATCTCTCATTCCGAAAGAGCGGATATGTTCCGCAGGAGAATTGCAAAATTTTACCCGGAGGCGAAATATCTTGCGCCGCACACCGGAATGAGCATCAACATTGCAAACATTAAGATTGACGTTCTTTATACTCACGAGGATGCCGTTTCGGCATTAACCGGAAAAACTCCGGTTAAAAACGCAAACGACAGCTCAACAACCTGCAGAATCACCGCCGCAGGAAAGAACTTCCTCGTTTTCGGCGACCTTGGTTCTGTCGGCGAAAAAACAATGATAAAAATGCACGGAAAAAAGGTTTTCAAAACGGATATTCTTCAGGCTCCGCACCATATTTATAATTCCGTCATTCATATTTATGCAAATTCAAAAGCGCAGTACGTTTTTTGCTCTTTATCGCGCGAAAGGGCAAGACTCGGAAAGAACGGATACTGCTCGGCAAAGCTTTTCTATAGGGAAAAACAGCTTCTTTTTGCAAACGATGCTCTCTACGGAATTGAAATGAGCAAAGACGGGCTGACTCTCTCGGTTGCTCACACGGACTGCGTACCGTACGATAATTCCTCTATGAATACGATACGATAAAAATAATAACCGCCAGTCTGCCGTAAAAAACAGACTGGCGGTTGAGTTTTTCAAAAGCCGGATTAAAAATCAGTCAAGAATGTCTCCCGTAAGGCCGGGAACGCAGCCGGCGGCATTGGATTCGTCGGTGTCAATGTGCATTGCAAGGGTATATTTCGGGCTGACTCTGACAACAACATCGCCGAAAATGAGTGAGCGTTCGGCGGTGTCAACCTTAACGGAAACAACCTGCTTGTCCGAAAGTCCGAATTTTTCGGCGTCCTCGGGAGTCATATGTATGTGGCGCTTTGCAATAATAACGCCGTCCTTAAGCTCAACCTCGCCCTTGGGGCCAACAAGCTTGCAGCCTGCGCTGCCTTCAAGGTCGCCGGACTCTCTTATCGGAGCCTTGACACCGATTGAGCGCGCATCACCGGCAGAAAGCTCAACCTGGGTTTCCGGTCTTACCGGGCCGAGGATTGAAACGGCCGGAAAGCTGTTCTTCGGTCCAATGACCTGAACGCGCTCCTCGCAGGCAAACTGGCCAGGCTGAGAGAGATCCTTTTTTGCGGTGAGCTCATATCCCTCGCCGAAAAGAATGTCAAGAACGCGGCGGCTGACGTGGACGTGGCGTGCTGATGTTTCAATTAAAACAGGTTTACTCATGAGTAACATCTCCAAACTTAAAGTATGTTTTATTTTGCTTTTTAATTTTACACCAAACAAGGCAAAAATTCAATATCTTTAAAAAAATATTGTAAGAAGCTGTCGATTGACCAAGGAGCACAAAGCTTTGCGGTATATTTTCACTCTCAGGTTAATGTTAACGCTCTGAAGCGGATATCGTTTACACAGCCGCCAAAGTGTGATATAATCAACCAAACAAGCACAAGCCGGAAAGGGGAGGAGCGTATTGGAAGAAAACTTGAAAGCTCTTGAGGAAGAATGCAAAGCCTGCCTGAGGTGTCCGCTCGGAAAAACAAGAACAAACCTTGTTTTCGGAACAGGGAACGAAAATGCGCGGATAATGTTCGTCGGCGAGGGTCCGGGTGAGCAGGAGGATTTGCAGGGACTGCCCTTTGTTGGAAAAAGCGGACAGCTTCTTGATATGTATCTCTCCCTGCTTGACCTCGACAGGAACAAAAATGTATACATCGCCAACATGGTCAAGTGCCGCCCGCCGCATAACCGCGACCCGAAGCCGGAGGAGACCGAGCTTTGTCTGCCGTATCTCAGACAGCAGGTTAAGCTTATAAAGCCTGCCGTTATTGTCTGTCTTGGAAGGATTGCGGCGCAAAGGCTGATTTCACCCGATTTCAGGGTAACAAGACAGCACGGAGAGTTTTTCAAAAAAGGTTCAATATATATGATGGGCACTTTTCATCCCGCGGCACTTTTGCGCGATGAGAGCAAAAAGAAAGACGCACTCTCTGACTTTCAGCGTCTGCGCGAAAAGATTGAAGAACTGCAGCTCGACATCTATTGAAATTATGGCTCAAAAAAATTGTTAAATTTTTCTCTATGCTTGCAGAAAGTGAAAAAATGTGGTACTCTTATTCAGTACATTTATTATTGGTTTGTCTTGAGCCGAAAGGAAGATTTCAATGTTAGAACAGGTTGAAAACAAAATCAAGGAGCTTTCTGAACAGCAGAAAGAGGAATATTACAGAAAAAAAGACGCCGATTTGCTTGAATGGGGACTTTCAAGCAAGGTCAACGGAAAAAAGGTTGTTCCGCTCATCATTACGGACGAGGAATATGAGGCGCTGATTGACGCTTCTGCCGCCGCCGGGGGAACAAGCCGGAACATGGTTTCAAATATGCTGAACATAACCTCGGTTGTGATTGCCGTGCTCGGTCTCATTGTCGGCATAGTTCTCTGCATTTTCAGCGAGGACATCGGCTTTGTTTATCTTTGTGTTTCCGTTGTTGCCGGAGCGTTGCTGGCGTTGCTTTTCAGGGGCGTTGGAGAGGCCGTAAGAATTCTTCAGCAGCTGCTTGACATGAAAAACTCCGAAAACGCAAAGCGCGCAAGGCGCAGAGCTGCAAAGCAGTTTCCGGACGCTCAGCCGACTGCCGCCCAGAGGTTTTATTCAAGCCAGACATCTCAGCAGGGATATACTCCATACAGAAAATAAAAGCATAAAAATTCACCGCGTGTCCGCTCTTTCGGATACGCGGTGAATTGCCGTTAAAGCTTCAGATTTTTGCTTTGAGCGAGTCTGCAAGCTTCTGGGCTTCAACCTCATTGAATTTTTCATCCTTTGGAATCATGTTGTAAATCGTGAACGCGAGAACGATTGCAGCCGCCGCGAGATTGATGGCAAAGCGGCATTTCCTGATTTTTTTCAGCAAGGCCTTGTTCGTTGTTTTTTTCATTATTTTGCTGCCCCTTTCGTCAGTCGATGTTGATTGTGTAACCGCACTCGTGAAAATAGCGCACGAGGAACTTTTTGTTTTCGCCCTTTCTGAGCCAAGCGGTGGAAACCTGCCCGCTTTTGATGATTTCGGAAAGGTATTCTTTGTTTTTGTTGACCCAGGACTTATATTCGATGTCCGGCATGAAAACAACTCTTCCGCCTTTGTTTTCCATTGTAATCACCTCACTGAATTTTTGGCAGGTTTTTCGCCGCGTTAATCAGAAAAAACAAAAAAACCGCAGATAACTGCGGTTCATTTTCATTGTGTCGGCATCGCCTTATCTTCCCGGGTCGCTTCCAACCAAGTATTTTCAGCACTGATGAGCTTAACTGCCGTGTTCGGGATGGGAACGGGTGGACCCTCATCGCTAAAGACACCGACTTCGCAGTGTTGTTCGCACTTGCGTTTCAGTGATTGCTATTATAGACGAACGCGATTCATTTGTCAAGGCTTTTTCAAAAGTTTTTTGAATTTTTTTAATGTTTCTTACACGTCAATATCAAGTTCAACGGGGCAGTGGTCGGAGCCAAAAACCTCGGGGTGAATTTTTGCCTCCTTGATTTTGTTTGCAATGCGGTTTGAAACAACAAAATAGTCAATGCGCCAGCCGACGTTCTTTTCGCGCGCCTTAAAGCGGTAGCTCCACCATGAGTATGCGTTTTCCGTGTCCGGATAAAGATAGCGGAACGAATCGGTAAAGCCGCTTTCAAGCAGGAGAGAGAATTTTCCGCGCTCCTCGTCTGAAAAGCCGGGGTTTCCGCGGTTGGTCTTTGGGTTTTTGAGGTCAATTTCGTTGTGGGCAACATTGAGGTCGCCGCAGAAAATGACAGGCTTGGTTTTGTCAAGGGAGAGCAGGTATTCGCGGAAATCATCCTCCCACTTCATTCTGTAATCCAGCCTTTTAAGTCCGTCTTGGGCATTTGGTGTATAACAGGTAATGAAGTAATAGCTTTCAAATTCAAGCGTTATGAGTCTGCCTTCGGTGTCATGATCGGCAATGTCCATTCCGTTGAAAACGGCGAGCGGCTCTTCCTTTGTGAAGATTGCCGTTCCGGAATATCCTTTCCTTTCGGCATAGTTCCAGTATTGATGATAGCCGTCAAGCTCAAGGGAAATCTGGCCTTGCTGAAGCTTGGTTTCCTGAAGGCAGAAAATGTCTGCGTCAAGAGCCTTGAACGACTCTGCAAAGCCTTTTTGAACGCAGGCTCGGATTCCGTTAACATTCCACGAGATAAACTTTTTCATTTCAGGCAACTCTCCTTTGGTGACCGCTGATTTTGTTTCCGGTCCGTTACATTATACTATGAATTGTAAAAAAATTCAACATTGCCGTATCAAGGTTGACAACGGGGGCAAATTTCGCTATAATGCTATTATATATAATTGTTTATTGCGCCCATTTTCGGTGCATATGCGAATATTTTTCAAATACATTCACAATATACTTTCTATTTCATGCGGTGATTAAAGGAGTATTCAATCATGAAAAAAAGAATTGTTTCGTTTATCCTTTGCTTTATAATGCTTCTTTCGGCGGCAACGTGCGTTCCGGCCGAAAGCGGGCTTTTTTCGGCTTTGACGGCCTCTGCGGCGGATGTGACAGAGCTTCAGGAGCTTTATAACAAGATTCCGCCGGAGTCTCAGTGGAGCGAGAAGTTCATTGATTCTTCCGCACTCAAAGATGCATATGAGTTTGCGCAGGATATTTTGCGCAATCCGTCAAGCGAGGGCGAAATTACCGCCGCATATAAGTGGCTTGACGCAACATTCAAAAGTGTAAAATATCACACCATTGACATCAGCGTCCGCGGAGCTTCTTCGGCCAATGTCGGAGATACCGTTGCTCTTACCACCGCGCTTGAACCGGATAATGCCGCCGACCCCGTCACATGGAGCTCAGACAACGAGAGCGTTGCGAGCGTTTCTTCAAACGGCGTTGTTCAAATTAAAAAATACTCCTCCTCCAGTGTCGGCATAACGGCCGCTTCAAACGGACACAAAAGCACCCATTTCATTGAAATTAAAAACCCCGTCAAGAGCGTTCAAATTTCAAAATCGTCTCAGACGATGTATCCCGGCCAGAGCGTGAAGCTTTCATATCTGACCTACGGTGCGGACGCGGACGCTCCGATAACGGGAAATGTTGACTCGGTCAAATGGACGTCAGACTTTCCGGCGGTTGCCTCGGTTGACGGAAACGGAAAAGTTACGGCTCACATTGAGGGCTACACAACGGTTTCCGTTGAGGTAACTATCGGCGGCGTAACGGTTAAGTCGAGCTGCTCGGTAACGGTCGGCGAGCTTGTTAAAATCACAAGGCTTGAGCCTCAGACCGTGTCCGACGGCGGACTTCTTGCTCCCGCTGTTGTTGACGGCGAAAAAAAGGTTGAGGTCAAGGTTCTCCCCTCCGGCGCAAGCATAAAGGAACTTAAGTGGACAAGCTCAAACCCGGCTGTTGTTTCTGTTCAGGAAAACGGTATTGTTGACAACATTTCTTCGGCAACTCTCAAATACCTCAAAGTTGGCACCGCAACAATTACTTACACCGCAACGGACGGAAGCGGACTCGGCGGCTCGTTCAGAGTTGAGGTCAAGCCGAAAATCACCGCAATCTCCCTTTCGCCGGAAAAGGTGGTCATCTCTCCGAGCGCAAAGAACGAAAAAATCATTGCCTCCGTCACTCCCAAGGACGCAGGCTATCAGGTTATAAACTGGTCAACCAGCAGCAAGAATGTCTGCGATGTTTCAAGCGACGGAACGCTTAAGCCGCAGAACCGCGGCGTTTGCACAATCACCGCGGCAACAAGGGACGGAAGCGGAATTTCAAAAACGGCCTATGTCCGCGTTGCGGATTCGGCGCAGTCAATAAGACTTGACCAGAGCAAGCTTGCCATCAAGGTTTCTCAGGCGGCGGCGCTCAAAGCGACCGTTATCACGGCCTCCGGTTCATATACCGATGATGTTTCGTGGTCAAGCGGAAACACAAAGGTTGCAACTGTTGACCAGAACGGCGTTGTCAGAGGTCTTTATCCGGGTGTAACAACAATCCGCGCCCTTGCTCTTGACGGAACCGGAACCACAAATGTTTGCACAGTCACCGTTACGGCGGACGTTACGGGGGTTGACATTCCGGCGAGCGCCATTGTCGGCGTGCGGGAAACAAGAAAGCTTTCCGTCAAAGTTTCTCCCAATTACGCAAGCAACAAGAATGTAACGTGGAAATCGAACGATACCTCGGTTGTTGACGTTGCCTCAGACGGAACGCTCACCGGAAAAAAGGTTGGAACCGCAACGGTTGTCTGCACAAGCGTTTCAGGCGGTTTCAGCGATGTCTGCGAGGTCAGCGTTGTTATTCCGGAAACGGCGGTTGCGGTCACTCCGCAGTCCAAAACGGTTGAGGCCGGAACAATGTTCGGACTCACCGCAACGGTTCTTCCAACAACTGCAACCCTCAGAGACGTTAAATGGACATCGAGTAACGAAAAGGTTGCAACCGTTGACTCAAACGGAATTGTAACAGCCGTTGCCGGCGGAAAATGCAAAATAACCGCAACAACCGGCTATAAGGGCTACACCGCCTCCTGCGACCTTACCGTTACACAGCGAGCGGCCGGCGTTACCGTTGAGCCGGACGCTATCGAAATATATAAAACCCAGAAATATACCCTCAAGGCCTCCGTTCTTCCCTCAACCGCAACAAACAAGGCGGTAACATGGGAAAGCAGCAACACGGCCGTTGCCGTTGTCAGCAGCGCCGGTGTTGTTACCGGCGTTTCAAACGGAACCGCCATTGTTACCGTAAAAACGGTTGACGGAAACTACAGCGCTCAGTGCACCGTTGTTGTTTCTGATAAAATCAGTGTTACCGGAATCAGGCTGAGCGAAAAGAGCATCACCGTTAACAAAAACCAGGTCTATGTTCTTGACGCAACCGTTTCTCCAACGAACGCGAGCAACAAAAAAATAATTTGGAAATCCAACGCTCCCTCAATCGCAACCGTTGACCAAAACGGCGTTGTCCGGGGTATTGCAAACGGAACGGCTGTAATAACCGCAAGCACTCAGGACGGCGGATATGAGGCAAAATGCACCGTTATTGTTTCCCAGACCGTTACAGGCGTTACGCTCAACTCCGTCTCCGCAAGGATAAAAATCGGAATGTCATACACGCTCAAGGCGAACATTGTTCCGGCCGATGCGCAGAACAAGAGCGTTAAGTGGGAATCTTCAAACCCGGCGGTTGCCTCGGTCAACGCAAACGGCGTTGTTACCGGACGCAAGGCCGGAACGGCAACAATCATCTGCACCACTGTTGAGGGCGGAAAAACCGCATACTGCAACATCACCGTTTACACAGCCGTAACCGGTATCAGGATAAACAGCAGAAAAGTTACCGTTGCAAAGGGAAACAGAACCATTGTTACCGCAACGGTTCTTCCGGAAACCGCCGATGACCGCGAATACACCTGGTCCTCAAAGGACGAGAGCATTGCAACCGTTTCCTCCTCCGGCCAGGTTACCGGAAAAAAGATTGGAACAACAATAATTACCGCAACCTCTCACGAGGGAAAGTATAAGGCAAACTGCATTGTTGAGGTTGTTCAGCTTGCAACAAGCGTTACTTTGAGCCTTTCCTCAATCACTCTTGATTCCGGTGTTTCAAAGGTTATTGAGGCAACAATCAAGCCGAGCAACGCCTCAAATAAAACCGTAAAATGGTCGTCCTCAAACAAGAACATTGCTTCTGTTTCTTCAAAAACAGACCGAACCGGAACGGTCAAGGGCGTTTCCGCCGGAACCGCAATCATCACCGCAACCTCCGGAGACGGCAATGCCTCGGCCACTTTCCGCGTAACCGTTACTCAAAAGGTTACAAAAATAACCTTTGCGCAAAAGACGTTCACCGCCAAGGCTGGGGTGAAAACAAAGCTTCAGTATACTCTTGCGCCGGTGAACGCAACGAGCAAAAAGCTCAACTGGTCCTCAAGCAACAAGAAGATTGCAACCGTTTCAAACGGCGTTGTCAAGGGTGTTGCCGCCGGAACCGTTAAAATCACGGCGAAAACGCCGGACGGAAGGGTTAAAGCAACGTGTACCGTTAAGGTCACAATGCCCGTTAAGAGCGTTAAAATGAGCCGCAGCTCAATGACGCTCGGAATTGGAAAAACGGCTGCGCTTTCGGCCATAATCAGCCCGAAAACGGCAACAAACAAGGCCGTAACATGGAGGTCAAGCAACTATGACGTTGCTGACGTTTCCTCCTCCGGAAAAGTTACCGGAAAGAAACTCGGCACGGCCGTTATCACTGCAACAACAAAGGACGGCTCGTTCAAATGCACCTGCCGCGTCAATGTTGTCCGTTTGGTGAGCGGAATCAAGCTTGATGTTTTG
Source organism: uncultured Eubacteriales bacterium (assembly GCA_934511365.1). Classification (GTDB taxonomy): domain Bacteria; phylum Bacillota; class Clostridia; order Oscillospirales; family Acutalibacteraceae; genus UBA6857. The sequence goes on along the minus strand of CAKSWC010000005.1, from coordinate 105,524 downwards.
AAAAAGACCGTTGAGCCGGGCGAAAGCTTCGATCTCAACTATACCATTATGCCCGCTAACCCGACAAACCCCAACGTCAGATGGAGCACAAGCAACAAAAAGGTTGCAACCGTGACCCGGGACGGCGAGGTTAGAGCAGTTGGAAAGGGCGAGGCAAAAATCACCGTTACAACCGTTGACGGCGGCTTCTCCTCGGTCTGCACGGTTAAGGTTGTAAGGCGCGTTACCGGCGTTTCCCTCAACCGCGATGAAATTACCCTCACACCGGGCAGAGAGGCGACTCTCAAAGCGAAAGTCCGTCCCTCCGGCGCGTCTGACAAGAGAGTCACCTGGCGCTCCAGCAACAAGAAAGTTGCCACAGTCAGCAAAAATGGTGTTGTTACCGCCAAAAAGGCCGGTGAGGCTGAAATTACCGTTAAAACAAGGGACGGCTCTTTCAAGGATACCTGCACGGTGTTCGTTGAAGTTTATCCGACGGCGCTCAGGTTCAAAAATGATAACTATACCGTTAAGACCTCAAAGAGGGTTAAAATCGGTTATACCGTTCTTCCGTCAAACGCTACCGACAAATCGCTCACATGGAGCTCTTCAAACAAAAAGATTGCAACCGTTAATGAAAACGGTGTTGTGACCGGCGTTAAGGGCGGAAAGGTAACAATCACCGCAAAAACGGTCAACGGAATCAAAGCTTCCTGCACCGTTACCGTTGTTCAGGCGCCGACAAAGGTCAAGCTTTCCGCTTCCTCTCTCTCGCTTTATGAGGGTGCGTCAAGAACGCTCAAGGCGGTTGTTCTTCCGAAGAATGTTCCGAACAAAAATGTTAAATGGAGTTCTTCAAACGCAAAGGTTGCTTCTGTTAACAAAAACGGCGTTGTCAAGGCCGTTTCGGTCGGCACTGCCGTAATCACCGCAAAGGCCGTTGACGGCGGAAAGAAAGCTGTTTGCACCGTCAATGTTCTCAAACACGCAAGCGCAGTTGAGCTGAACGTCAGCGCAATCAGCCTCAAAGCCGGCCAGACGGGCGTGGTTAAGGCAACCGTTCTTCCGGCGAACGCATCAAACAAAAACGTCACATGGGCAAGTTCAAACGTAAAAGTTGCTTCCGTTGATAAAAACGGCGTTATTAGAGCCGTTTCCGGCGGACAGGCTGTTATCACCGTAACCACGGTTGACGGCAAAAAGACCGCAAAATGCACCGTCAGTGTTTCCGTTCCCGTAACGGGCGTAATGTTCCCGGTATCCGCCGTAAGCGTTGCAGACACGGCGAAAACAACCGTTTTTGCAAAGGTTCTTCCGGAAACTGCGGGCAACAAAAAGCTCATCTGGACCTCGGGCGACAAATCCGTTTTCACGGTTGATTCAAACGGCGTTGTCACCGGCGTTGCGGCCGGAACGGCGGTTCTCACTGTTAAGACCCAGGAGGGCGGCTTCACCGCAACAGTTCCCGTCACGGTATACAAGGGCGCAAGGCTCATCTCTCTCAACAAAAACGCCGCCTCGCTTGAAATCGGCGCGAGTGTAACGCTTTCCGGCGTTGTTTCGCCTGAGGACGCGGCATACAAAACAATCAAATGGGAAAGCTCGGACAAGAGCGTTGCAACGGTTGATTCAAACGGCGTTGTTAAAGCGCTCAAGGGCGGAAAAGCCGTTATCACCGCCTCGGTTGAAAACGGACGTGTTAAAACAACCTGCGAAATTACAGTTATTCAGCACGTTACCTCAGTAGCTTTAAAGACCGGCACACTTTCGCTTTACACAGGAAAAACCGCGGCGCTTTCGGTCACGGTTTCTCCGGCGAACGCAACGGACAAAACCGTTACTTTCCTCTCCTCGAATCCGGCCGTTGCCACGGTCAATGAAAAAGGCGTTGTTACCGGCGTTTCAAAGGGCAGCGCGGACATCACCGTTCGCACAAAGGACGGAAACTTCTCCGCTGTCTGCAAGGTAACCGTCAGCGTTCCGATTGTTAAAGCGACCGGCATTAAACTCAGCAAAACCGACCTTGCCCTTGAGGCAGGGGAGAGCGCAACCCTCGCCGCCGAGGTTCTTCCGGCTGCCGCCACAAACAAGGCAGTTACATGGGCAAGCAGCAACGCAAAGGTTGCAACGGTTTCCGGCGGTGCGGTCAAGGCTGTTGCCGTGGGTACGGCGGTTATCACAGCAAAATCTGCGGACGGCCCGGTTGCAAAATGCACCGTAACGGTCAGCAAGCACGCTCAGAGCGTCAAGTTTGAAAAAGACGCATATACGCTTGAAAACGGAAAGAGCCTGACTCTCAAGTCTACGGTTCTTCCGGCCGACACAAGCTTTAAAACCCTTACCTACACCTCAAGCGACGCAAAGGTCGCCGTTGTCAGCGCGGGCGGCGTTGTTACCGCAAAGAGCGCCGGAACCGCAACAATTTCCGGAAAGACGGCGGACGGTGTTGTTGGAATTTGCCGTGTAACGGTTATTCAAAGCCCAACAAAGCTCACCCTTTCCGCGGCGAAAAAAGCGGCCTATGAGGGCGGAAAGTTCACCCTCACCGTTTTGCTTGAGCCGAAAACGGTCACCTCAAAGGAGCTTGTTTGGACAAGCAGCAACACGAAAGTTGCCGTTGTTGACCAGAGCGGAAACGTCATCGCCGTTTCAAAGGGTACGGCAACAATCACCGTCAGAAGCAAGACGAACACGGCTGTCAGCGCTTCCTGCGCCGTAACGTTCAGCAGAAAGGCCACCGGAATCAGCATTAAGGAGCAGACTCTTACGCTCACAACGGCTTCAAAGCCGGTCAAGCTCACTTATGAGATTCTTCCGGCCGGGGCAAGCAATCAGAACGTCACATGGAAAACGAGCGACGCAAGGGTTGCAACGGTTTCCGGCGGCGTTGTTACTCCGAAAGGCAAGGGTACTGCAGTCATCAGTGCGGTTACCGCAGACGGCGGTTTTGTTGCCGCCTGCCGTGTAACGGTGAAATAATTAAGAAAAGCAAAGCACCGTCTTGGTATTTTAAACGTACCTTTAGGCGGTGTTTTTTTTGAATGATATAACGCTATAAGTGGCCGATGATTGACCGCTGAGAGCAAAATTGAGAGTATCCGCACTCTCAATTCACTCAAAAGAGAACCCCCTCAAAGCTTTGAGCCTTGAGGGGGTTGTGGTTTGTTTTATAGACAGCCGATCAGCCGCCGAGATAAGCCTTTTTGATTTGGTCGCTTGCGGCAAGTTCCGCGCCGGTACCGGTGAGGGTGATTCTTCCGGACTCAAGAACATAGGCTCTATTGGCAACTTTCAGCGCCATTTCTGCATTCTGCTCAACAAGGAGAATGGTTGAACCCGCTTTGTGAAGCTCCTTGATAATGTCAAAAATCTGCTCAACAAGAATCGGTGCAAGACCCATTGACGGTTCATCAAGCATCAAAAGCTTCGGGCGGCTCATGAGTGCGCGGCCCATTGCAAGCATCTGCTGTTCACCGCCGGAGAGCGTTCCGGCAATCTGGTTTGTTCTTTCTTTAAGACGGGGGAAACGCTCAAAAACATTTTCAAGATCCTCTTTTGTGTTGCCCTTGCTTGTGTAAGCGCCCATCTGGAGGTTCTCCATAACAGACATCTGAAGGAAAATGCGCCTTCCTTCGGGAACTTGGGCAAGGCCCTTTGCAACAAGCTTGTGGGCCGGGAGGTGGTCAATCCTTTCATCAAGGAAGGTAATTGAGCCTGTTTTTGAACGCAGAAGGCCGGAAACGGTCTGGAGCGTTGTGCTTTTTCCGGCGCCGTTCGCACCGATGAGGGTAACGATCTCGCCCTGATTGACCTCAAAGCTGATGTCCTTGATGGCATGAATGCTGCCGTAATAGACGTTGATGTTGTCAACTTTTAACATTGCCATTTTTTCAGTCCTCCTTTTTCTTGTTGCCGAGGTACGCTTCAATAACGGCCGGGTTTGACTGAATCTCTTTAGCAGTACCCTTTGCAATAATCTGGCCGAAATTCAAAACGCAGATACCCTCGCAGATGCCCATAACAAGGTTCATGTCGTGTTCAATGAGGAGAACGGCAATTTTGAACGTGTCGCGGATTTTGACGATGTTTTCCATAAGGTCAGCCGTTTCGTTCGGGTTCATGCCGGCCGCAGGCTCGTCAAGAAGAAGGAGCTTTGGGTCGGTTGCGAGCGCACGAACAATTTCAAGCCGCCTTTGTGCGCCGTAAGGAAGCGAGCCGGCTTTCCAGTCTGCAACGTCCTCCATTCCGAAAATGGAAAGAAGCTCCATTGCTCTTTCATGCATGGCCTTTTCCTTTTTCCAATAGGAGGGGAGGCGGAGAATGCCTGAAACGGTGGTGTATTTTTCCTGGTTGTGCAGACCGATTCGGACGTTATCCTCAACGGAAAGGTTCGAGAAAAGTCTGATATTCTGGAATGTTCTTGCAACACCCATTTTGTTGATTTGAACGGTGTTTTTGCCTGAGGTGTCCATTCCGTTGATAACAATGGTTCCTCTGGTCGGCGTGTAAACTTTTGTGAGCAGGTTGAAGATTGTTGTTTTGCCTGCGCCGTTCGGGCCGATAAGACCGGCAATTTCGGTTTTGCCGATTGTGAAGTTGAAGTCATCAACGGCGCGCAGACCGCCGAAGTCAATTCCGAGGTGAATGCATTCAAGAACCGGAGTTTGTCCAATGTCTCTTTCGGGGATTATTGAATGGCTCGGAACGGGAACCATATTGCCTTTTTCAAAGTTTTTCATTTCGCGGCTCCCTCCTTTTCCTTTCTGCCGGGGATTGCTTTCATAAAGAGATTTTTAACATTTGCGTTGTTGGTTGCAAGCATAACAAGAATAAGAACGATCGCATACATGAGCATTCTGTAGTCTGAGAATTCACGCAGTGCCTCGGGAAGAACATAAAGAACGGTTGCGGCGATTATTGAGCCGAGCATATTTCCGAGTCCTCCGAGAACAACGAACACGAGGATGAGAATGGACGTGTTGAAGTCAAACTTTGCCGAGGTAAGGTTTGAATAGTTCATTCCGTAAAGCGCACCGGCGGCACCGGCGATGGCGGCGGAAATGACAAAGGCAATCATCTTATACTTTGTGATGTTGATTCCGCAGGACTCGGCGGCAATTCTGTTATCGCGGATTGCAAGAACGGCGCGTCCCGTGCGGCTGTTAACAAAGTTGAGAACAATGATGAGCGCAACAAGGATAAGAATGATACCGGCGGTGAAATTTGCAATCGTTTGCGTTCCGGTTGCGCCCTGAGCGCCTTTGATGAGCACCCTGCCCGTTTCCGAAAGGCCGAGGTCGTCTGCACTTTTTGCACCGGTGGGGTTGAAGATAAAGTGCAGTCCGTTTTCGTCAATGCCAACAAGCAGGCAGTTGATAAGCTCTTTGATGATTTCGCCGAAAGCAAGGGTAACAATGGCAAGATAGTCGCCGCGCAGCTTCAGAACCGGAATGCCGATTAAGAAGCCCGCAACGGCCGCAAGAAGCATTCCGCAGATGATTGCAAGCAAAAGCCGGAGCACCGTGCTCGGAATTACCGATTGGAGGCTCATTGAAACAATGACGCCCGTGAATGCGCCAATGCTCATGAAGCCGGCGTGACCGAGGCTCAGCTCGCCGAGAATTCCGACTGTGAGGTTCAGCGAGATTGCCATGACGATATAGCAGCAGACGGGAACAAGAAGTCCCTGAGCCGAACGGTTGAGAACTCCTGCCTTTGAAAAAACAGTGACAAGAACATAGGAAATAATGACCAAAGCATAGGTTGCAATATTCCTCAGAGAGCCTTTTTTCATAGTTTTAATTTTACTCATTGCAGACCCTCCTTAAACCTTTTCCTGAATGCGCTTGCCAAGGAGTCCGGTTGGACGGACAAGCAGAACAATGATAAGAACGGCAAAAACGATTGAGTTTGCAAGCTGAGTTGAGATATATGCTTTTGCAAACGATTCGATAACGCCGAGGAGAATTCCGCCAAGGAAAGCGCCGGGGATTGAGCCGATTCCGCCGAAAACGGCTGCGGTGAACGCCTTGATTCCGGGCATTGAACCCGTTGTGGGCATCAGTGACGGATAAGACGAAAGAAGAAGAACGCCGGCGATTGCGGCAAGAGCCGAACCAATCGCAAAGGTTACTGAAATTGTGAGGTTGACGTTGATACCCATGAGCTGAGCTGCGCCCTTATCCTCGGAGCAGGCACGCATTGCCTTGCCCATTTTGCTTTTTGATGTAAAGACGGAAAGCGCAATCATGATAACGATGCAGGCGGCAACGGTCAGGATTGAAACGTATGAAATTGAAAGCTGACCGTCAAAAAGCTTGAAGTTGCCGTCAACAAGCGGCTTATAGGTTTTCGGGTCTGCGCCCCAGATGAGGAGAGCGGAGTTCTGAAGAAGATATGAAACGCCGATAGCGGTGATGAGAACGGCGAGCGACGGAGCGGAGCGCAGCGGCTTATATGCAAGCCCCTCAATGATGATGCCGAGAACCGTGCAGACAACCATTGCAATGATAACCGAAAGCCAGCCGGGAAGGTTCAGTGAGGAGACGGTGATGTATGAAACATAGCCGCCAATCATTATGACATCGCCGTGGGCAAAGTTCAGCATTTTTGCAATGCCGTAAACCATTGTGTAGCCGAGAGCAATGATGGCATAAACGCTTCCGAGGCTGATTCCGCTTATTAAATATGAGAGAAATTCCATTTAACACACCTCGTTTTTATACTCAAATTTGTTTTTCTTTTATAATCTCTTATAATCTTTTCTTGAGGTCTCTGAAAGCCCTCGCTTTTTTGCGGCGGTTTTCAGAAACCTCAAAATTGCATCGCCAAAAAAGACAATGCCGACCGCCGGAAGAATTGCTCGGACGGTCGGCGTTTGTTTTGCTTATATAAAGAGGAGAAAAGCAGCTTTAATTATTTGCCGGGAGTAACATAAACGCCGTCTTTGATAACAACTGCGCGCGGAGCCTTTGAAACTTCACCGGTCTTTGACCATGTCATACCCTCGCCGGTAAGACCGTCAAACTTGAGTGTCGGCATAACTTCAATAAGCTTTTCGCAGATATCCTTAGCGGACATATCCGGTGTGCAGCCGGCTTTCTGAAGAGCGTCCGCAATGATATAAATTCCGTCATAAGCGTCTGCTGCAAACTGGTTCGGAGTGTCGCCGTATGCTTCTTTATACTTCTTGACGAAGGCCTGAGTCTTGGCGTCGTCAGCATCGGCTGAGAACGGAGTAAGAAGCATTACACCTTCTGCAAGCTTTGCGTCAAAGCCCTTCATGGTAAGGATACCGTCCATTCCGTCAACACCGAAGAAGGTCGGCTTATATCCCATGTCATTGGCCTGCTTAAGGATAACTGATGCGGGCTGATAGTAGATCGGAAGGAAGATGGTGTCAGCGCCCTTAGACTTTGCAGCGGTGAGCTGAACGGAGAAGTCGGTTGCGGTGTCCTTGGTGAAGGTACCTTCATAAACAACGTCAATGCCCTTAGCCTTTGCTTCCTTAACGAAAGTATCGTGGATACCCTGTGAGTAAGCGTCATCGTTACGATAGATAACGGCAACCTTAGCATCCTTCATGTTCTCTGTCATATAGTCAGCCGAACCTGTGCCCTGGTTGGGATCGGTGAAGCAAACCTGGAAGAAGTTGTCCTTGCCGGAAATGATGTCGGTTGAAGAACCTGACGGAGTGAGGGAGAAAACTCTTTCCTCATATGTCTTTGCGCCAACAGCGATTGAAGAACCTGTGGTAACCGGTCCCATGAGAACCTGCATACCCCAGTCCATGAGCTTGTTATAAGCGTTAACGGCGGTTTCGCCGTCCGCAACATCGTCCTCGCCCTTAAACTCAAGCTTGATTTTGCCTTCGGCGTTGATTTCATCAACGGCAATCTTTGCTGCGTTCATAACCGAGGTTCCGTAAATTGCGGCCTCGCCGGTGAGCGGTCCGGTTGAACCGATTTTGAATGCTGCGCCGGTTGCCGAGGCGGAGCCTGAGGTGCTTTCCGAGCTGTCTGACGCAGCACCGGGGGTTGTTGTGTTGTCCTTTGAGCCGCCGCAAGCCGCAAAGCAAACAAGGCAAAGCGCAGCGACCATTACAAGAGCCATTACTCTTTTAAAGTTTTTCATTGTGGATAGTCCTTTCTGAACAATATAATTTCATATCTAAGGGAGTGCTTTCGCGCCGGGCGGGTAACCCCGCATCTCCTCTCTCGGTATGTTGCAAGAATTATAGCATTACGCTTTATAATTGTCAATAAGGTTCGTTAAAGGTTCCGATTTTTCAGTCTTTTGCACTAAAACACCAAAAATTCAAGGTAAAATGCAGCATAATGCATAAAAAATACGGCTTATTTAGACATAAAAAGCAAAAATAAGCCGCAGAAGCAATTTGTTGGGTTAAAGCGCAGGTATTACGAATTGTAATGTATAGCGTACTGCTCGGAATAGCTCACCGGCGGACGTTATTTTTCGTCGCCATAGATATCTGCAAGAGTCTCCTTTGAGCAGTTGATGAACTCGCGAACATGGAGCGGGGCGGTCTTGAGCGACTTGAGTCCGATAACCAGCTCGCGGTGCGCCTCGGGAACAACGGGGAGGGCAATGACGTTATTGGTGTTGCCCTGCATGACAAGCTCTGAGAGCATACTGATTCCCATTTTGTGTTCAACCATAATAATAACTGTTTGGTCGTCAACATATGCAGGTTCAATGTTCGGCATCACATTTTCGCGCTCAAAAACGCAAAGAATGTCCTTGTCAAAGCCGAAATACGGCATAATGAAATCTTTTCCGCCGTAGAGACTTATCGGAAAACAGTTAAGCTTTTTGTTCTCCTGTGTGTTCGGAAGGATTGCAAGCAGCGAGTCGTTGCGCAGATGGACATAATCAAAATCCGGATAAGCCTTCTGTCTGCTTGCAAAGGCGAGGTCAATATCACCGGCTTCAAGCATCTGATATGTTCCGTCAATGCTTGAGGAGGAAAGTTCAACGGCAATGTCCGGAAATTTTTCATGGAACCTTTTAACAATGAGCGGAAGCCAGTGCATGAGCATACTTGCATATGCGGCAACGCGGATAACTCCGGTCTTGTGCTGTCTGATAAGGGAAATCTCCTTTTCAAGCTGGCCGGAATGGACAAGCATTGCGCGGATTGAGGGAATGAGCCGCGCACCCTCGGGCGTTGGAGCAACGCCGTTGCGGCTTCTTATGAGCAGGGGAAAGCCCATCTCTTTTTCAAGCGCGTTTATAACGTGGGTTATTCCCGACTGAGTGTATCCCATTACCTCGGCAACCTTTGTAAGACTTCCGAGGTCAACGGCGTTGATAAAAACTTCAAGCTTTTTGATATCCATAGTTTTCTCCGATTATAAAAAAATGAAAGGGCAGCCAAACGTGATTGCCCTTTCATGATACCCGACTGTTTGATGCTTGTCAAGCGGCCGGGTTTGTTTTTACATCAATTCGCAAACAAGCTCGCTGAATTCAGCCGGATTTTCAATGCTCTTTCCGCTGATGAGGCAGGCCTCGGCATAAAGAATTTTTGCGTATTTTGAAAGCTTGTCCTTGTCTGTTTCAAAGAGCGTTTTAAGCTTTTCGGCAATCGGATGATTGCGGTTGATTTCAAGCGCAAGCTCGGCCTTCATGGAGTTTCCGTTCGGCATTGAGTTGAGAACCTTTTCCATCTCAAGCGAAAGCATACCCTCGCTTGTCAGGCAGACCGGGTGCTCGTGGAGCTTGTTTGTGAAGCGGACAACGGAAACCTTGCCGTCAAGGTTGGCTTTGATTGCGTCAAGAAGCTCGGTTGAATCCTTGTTTTCGGTTTCAAGCGCTTTCTTTTCCTCCTCGGTGTCAAGGTCAAGCTTGTCGGCGCAGATGTTGGTGAATGTCTTGCCGTCATATTCACGCAGCATCTGAATCGCAAATTCGTCAACATCGGCGGTGCAGTAGAGAATTTCAAAGCCCTTTGCCTTGACCGCGTCCGCCTGGGGCAGCATATCAATTTTGTCCGTTGTTTCGCCGCAGGCATAGTAAATTGTCTTCTGCTCCTCTTTCATTCTTGAAACATATTCTTTGAGTGTAACAAGCTTTTTCTCGCTTGAGGAATAGAACATGACAAGGTCCTTGAGGACGTCCTTGTGAACGCCAAAGCCGTTATAGATTCCGAATTTGAGCTGAAGTCCGAACGCGTTATAGAACTTTTCATAATCCTCACGCTTGTTTTTGAGCAGCTTTTCAAGCTCGGACTTGATTTTCTTTTCAAGATTCTTTGCAATGATTTTGAGAAGATGATCCTGCTGGAGAGTCTCACGTGAGATGTTCAGCGTCAGGTCTGCCGAATCAACAAGACCCTTGACAAAGCTGAAGTAATCGGGAAGCAGGTCGGCGCATTTGTCCATGATGAGAACGCCGTTTGAATAAAGCTGCAAGCCTTTTTCAAATTCCTTTGAGTAATAGTCATATGAAGCGTGAGCCGGAATATAAAGCAGTGCGTCATATGAGATTTGACCCTCGGTTTTTGAATGAATTGTCAAAAGCGGATCTTCATAGTCATAGAACTTTGATTTATAAAAGTTGTCATAATCCTCTTTTTTAATCTCGTTCTTGTTTTTTCTCCAAAGGGGAACCATGCTGTTGAGCTGAGTCGGCTCGGTAACGGTTTCATATTCGTCCGTTGAGCCTTCCTTGAGCTTTGAGGTCTCCATATCCATCATAATGGGATAGCGGATGTAGTCGGAATATTTTGAAACGATATCCTTAATAGTATAGGGGTCAAGGTACTTGTCAAAGTTTTCGTTTTCCGTGTTTTCTTTAATCTTGAGCGTTACGGTTGTTCCGGCGGTTTCCTTTTCGCAAGGCGTTACAGTGTAGCCGTCAACGCCGCTGGACTTCCAGCAAAAAGCCTCGCTTGCGCCGTGTGGGCGGCTTTCAACCGTAACTTCGTCGCTGACCATGAATGCGGAGTAAAAACCAACGCCGAACTGGCCGATAATTTCAACGTCCTTGCCCTTTTCGGCGCCTTTTTTGAAATCGAGCGAGCCGCTTTTTGCAATGGTACCGAGGTTGCTTTCAAGCTCCTTTGCGTCCATACCGCAGCCGTTATCGGAAATTTTTAGCGTTCTGCTTTCCTTGTCAAGCTCAATTTGAATTTTGTAATCGTTTCTTGAAAGACCGGAGTCGTTATCGGAAAGCGAGTTGTAATAGAGCTTATCGAGTGCGTCGCTTGCGTTGGAGATAAGCTCACGAAGAAAGATGTCCTTGTTGGTATAGATGGAATTTACCATCATATCAAGAAGTTTTTTTGATTCAGCTTTAAATTGTTTCTTTGCCATTAAAAATCACTCCTGTTTTATGTTACTGCCGGAAAGCGCCGGCGGATAATGTAAAAAAATAGTTTTAGCACTCTATACTTCCGAGTGCTAAAACTATTATAGTCATAAATATTCGTTTGTCAAGGGTAAAACGGGAGAAAATTGTTTGCATTATGAATTTTTAAAAAGCCGCAAAAAGCTATAATTTTATAACGCTCCATTTTTCTGCAAGCATTTCAAGTGTAAACCTTGCGTTCGCCGGACTTGTTGAAGGGAGAGCGGTTGCCTTGACTTTTGTTTCAGGAAAAAGATACTTTTCATAAAGTTTTGCGGCGGTGTTCCCGTTAACAAAAACTGCGGTGATTTTGCTTTTCATTATAATAGGGAGGATATCGTTAGGCTTTACGTTCCTTATCGAGCTGTCTGCCGAACCGGTAATGTCACACGCGGCAATAACGTCCCAAAGGGCGATGTTATTCTCAAGCAGAAGCTGCTTTTTTTCTTCGATTGTTTCCGGAACAGGAAAGTCAAAAACAGCAGCCAAAACTTTCCAAAACCGGTTTTGCCTGTGGCCGTAAAAGAAGCCGTTTTCCCTTGACTTTACCGATGGAAAGGAGCCGAGAATAAGAACACGGCTGTTTTTGTTCCAGACCGGCGGTATTGGGTGGCTGATGTGCATTTTCTCGCTCATATCAGAACAGGCCGGAAATTTTTCCGGTTTCGTCAACGTCAATTCTTTCTGCGGCCGGGTGCTTCGGGAGTCCGGGCATTGTCATAATGTCACCGGTGAGGACAACAACAAATCCGGCTCCGGCGGAAATCTTCACGTTTCTGACCGTTACGGTGAAACCCTCCGGTGCGCCGAGGAGAGACGGGTCGTCTGAAAAGCTGTACTGCGTTTTTGCAATGCAGACCGGGCAATTTCCAAAGCCGAGCGCGGTCAGCTTTTCAATCTGTTTTTGTGCCGCCGGTGTAAAGTTTACGCCCTTTCCGCCATAGATTTTTTGAACAACGGCCTCAATTTTTTTCTCGATTGAAAGGTCAATGTCATAGCAGAAAGTGAAGTCGCCTTTTTCCTCCTCGCAAAGTCTGACAACTTCTTTTGCAAGCGCTTCGCCGCCTTTTCCGCCGTCCGCCCAAACGGTGGAAAGAACAACATTTACGCCGAGCGCTTTGCATTTTTCAATAATGAACTCAATTTCGCTGTCGGTGTCGGTCGGAAAGCGGTTGACCGCAACAACGCAGGGGAGTTTATAGACATTTTTGATGTTTGAAACGTGGCGCAGGAGATTCGGTACGCCTTTTTCGAGTGCGGAAAGATTTTCTGCGTCAAGACTTTTTTTGTCGAGTCCGCCGTGCATTTTAAGTGCGCGAACGGTTGCAACAACAACCACCGCCGAAGGGGTGAGTCCGGCCGCGCGGCATTTGATGTCCAAAAACTTTTCCGCTCCGAGGTCAGCGCCAAAGCCGGCCTCCGTAACGGCGTAATCACCGAGCTTCAGCGCAAGCCTGGTTGCGGTAACACTGTTGCAGCCGTGGGCAATGTTTGCAAACGGGCCGCCGTGAACAAGTGCCGGAGTACCCTCAAGCGTTTGAACAAGGTTCGGCTTGAGCGCGTCTTTGAGCAGTGCAGCCATTGCGCCCTGAGCCTTGAGGTCGGCGCAGGTTACGGGCTTATTTTCAAACGTGTAGCCGACAATAATTTTTGAAAGGCGGCTTTTGAGGTCGGAAATTGAACTTGAAAGGCAGAGCACGGCCATAATCTCGCTTGCAACGGTGATGTCAAAGCCATCCTCGCGCGGAACACCGTTTGCAACGCCGCCGAGGCCGTCAGTAATGTTCCTCAGTTGGCGGTCATTCATGTCAACGCAGCGCTTCCAGGTGATCCGGCGGACGTCAATGCCAAGCTCGTTGCCTTGTTTGATATGGTTGTCAAGCATTGCGGCAAGGAGGTTGTTTGCCGCACCGATTGCGTGGAAGTCACCGGTAAAATGGAGGTTGATGTCCTCCATTGGAACAACCTGCGCATAGCCGCCGCCGGCCGCACCGCCCTTGATTCCGAAAACGGGGCCGAGCGACGGCTCCCTGAGTGCGGCAACAACGCTTTTTCCAAGCCGTTTCAGCCCGTCGGCAAGGCCGATTGTTGTTGTTGTTTTTCCCTCGCCGGCCGGGGTGGGGGTAATCGCCGTCACAAGGACAAGCTTTCCGTCCTTGCTTTTGTTCTCATTTAATATTGAAAGGTCAATCTTAGCCTTATAGCGGCCGTATTGCTCAATATATTTTTCGTCAATACCGGCCGACTTTGCAATTTCGGTAATCGGCTTCATTTTACAGCTTTGCGCAATTTCGATATCTGACAAATAGCCCATTTTTAACGCCCTCTTTATGTTTTATACTGTTTCTATATTATTCGTCCGTCAGGCTTTTGTCAAGCGGTTTTTTGTTTCTCAATGTACGGTGGCCGCTTGAGGCCCCCACGAACCCCACCTCATGCAGAGCATAAAAATTTTTGCATCTAGCGTCTAGCGTCTAGAACGGGCCGCTTGTTTGTCAAGCTTATACCGCATAATGTGCAGTGAGACGGAGTGAGCATATTTTTTTATTTTAAGGCTTGACAAGCGGAAAAGAATAGTGTATCATATACCAGTCGTTAAAAAGACATGAGGGCATAGCTCAGTTGGTTAGAGTACTTGCTTGACATGCAAGGGGTCGGTGGTTCAAGTCCACTTGTCCTCACCAGTGAAAAGTCTTGAAAACAATGGGTTTTCAAGGCTTTTTTCTTTTTTTGCCTGCCGTTTAAAAAGCCGAAAAGGTAAACAAAAGCATAAAAATAGACCTCAGCTTCGTCCGGCGGTCTCGTGAGGCTGCCGTTCAGCCTATCATCCTGCAAAACATGAAAAACCCGTCGCGCATCCACCAATGTTATTTTAGATAATAGATAAGAGATAATAGATATTTTTCTAAAATCCAACATCCAATATCCAACATCCAACTTGCAACTTTCCACACGGCTTTCAAAAATTTTTGCTTGCAAAATATCCGGCGTTTGACTTGACAACGCCTTTTTTTCGTCTAAAATTAATATAGAACATTTGTTCGTGGAGTTGCATTATTGTTCTGCCGGAGAGTCGGCATGGGTGGTAATGCCGTTTCGTAAATAATTTTTTGTGCTGTCAATAATTAAATTAATGCTTTCAATAACCCGGTTAATGTTAACATTAACCCCCGTTAATGTATGCAATAATTCACAAAGTAAAGTAAAGTAAAAGAAAACAAACAAAAGAAAAATATCTCGCAATGAATTGCGAGCGGCGGTGACTTAAAAAATATTCCGGCTCAGCGGTTTTTCTTTAGCCTCGAAACCTCGCATTGTGAACTGTGAATTATCCAAACTTGCAGCTATTTCGTATTTTGGCGCTTTTAACCAAAGTACGATTTTTTGTACTTTACTTTTAAAAATACTGTTTTCAGTCCGATGCAGAAAATACAGCGCCTGTTTTTTTAAAAAACGCTTGACAACAGCAAAAAACAGGCCTAAAATTATAAATGTAAACGAACAAATGTTCGGAAATGATTTGAAGGTTAACAAGAAAAAACTGCAAGTAAAAGCAGCAAGAAAAAGTGACAAAAGAAAGGCCGCCGAAAAAAAATCCGACCCGGCTGAGCGGCTTTTCGGAAAGGAAGATTACATTGACGCAAAACAGTTTCACTCAGTTTGAAAACGTCTCGGCCATGGAGGCGTTCGCCGTTTGGCAGGCACAGCAGAGTATTGACATTGACGATTATATCCTCAGAAAGCGGCGCAAAGAGCTTCATGAGCTTGTCAGAAAGGTTATCAAAAACGAGCTTTGCGAACAGGACAGGCTCCTTGTTTCGCTCCATTGGTACAAGGGAAAAAGCAAGGATGAAATTGCAAAAATCATTGGCGTTGACCGCTCAACGATTTTCAGACGCTTTGAAAAAATCAACGATATCATCTATGAAAAGCTCAAATATGCCGTTGAGTACCGCTATGGCGACGGCTTTTCGGAAAAGCTGATGATGCTTGTTAAAAAGGATGTTTCCTCCTCCGGCAGCCTGAGAGAGCTTGAAAGCATTGGAAACCGCCTTCAACGCCTGAGAACAGAGCAGTATCTTTCAAAAAAAGACGTTTGCGAATGCACCGGAATCGGTGAAAACAGACTCTCGCTCATTGAAAAAAGCGGAAAGGAAATGACAATGGCCGAGCTCAAAAAGCTTGCCGCGTTTTTCCGGGTGTCAAGCGATTATATCGTTTTTGGAAAAGACAGGCTCCTGCGCGATGAAAACACCGGCAGACCGGTTGCTTTTTCGGTTTGAAACGGAGGGTGATTGATGAGAACTTTTGATGAGCTTTACAAGGAATATTCAAACTGCATTACCGTTCAGGAAAAAATCATTGAGCGCTACCGAGAAAGGCTTCGGAATGAAATTGCAAAAGCGAACATGAAAGAGGTGAAAAGGCTCAACGGCGTACTCTGTGTTCTTTACAGCGAAAAAAGCGAACTTGAATAACGCGCCGCCGAAATCAGCGACTATGTAAGCGCCGGCTGACCGGAAAACGCAAGGCTTTGCGGCGTATTGCGTTCTGGGGTTTAATCCTCGTTCGCCGAATGAAAAGTCCGCTTTTGCTCCTTTTTTCGTCTCACCCGCGGACAGAGAAAATCATATATTGTTAGTGATTAACAACTGAATCAACGAGGGTGAACAGCATGAATTATATATATATCAAATTTTCAAGCCAGACGCAGGGCGAAAAAGCGCGTTCCGTTCTCAGAAGGAACGGTATCGGGTCAAGGCTGCGGCGCAACCCGAACCCAAACCACAGGGAAGGCTGCAACTTTGCCCTCTTTGTTTTCGGCGATATTTTCAGAGCGTTTGACATCATTTCGGAAAACCATATTCAAACAATGGGCATTGAAAGGTTCGGTGACGGAAGATGATCTATCTTGACAACGCGGCAACAACATTTCCAAAGCCTGCGCAGGTTGTTTCCGCCGCCGCCTGCGCAATGCGTTTTTACGGCGCAAATCCCGGCCGCGGAGGCCACAAAATTTCCGCAAAGGCGGGCGAGGCGGTCTTTTCCTGCCGCGAAAAGCTTGCGCAGATGTTCTCCTGCTCAGAGGAACGGACGGTTTTTACTCTCAACTGCACCCATTCAATCAACCTTGCGCTCAAGGGTATTCTTAAAAAGGGGAACCATGTGATAATATCCTCGCTTGAACACAACTCCGTTCTGCGTCCGCTTGAAACGATGAGGGAAAAGGGAAAAATCACCTATGACGTTGCCTTTGTTGAGCCGCGAGACGACCAAAAAACCGTGAGCAATTTTGAAAAGCTTATCCGGCCGGAAACAAGGCTCATTATCTGCACCCACGCTTCAAATGTTTTTGGAACGGTTCTTCCGGTCAAAAAGCTCTCCGCGCTTTGCAAAAAACACGGGCTTCTTTTTGCGCTCGACTGCGCCCAGAGCGCCGGGATTTTGCCGGTCAACATGGAGAAGGACGGGATAGACATTGTTTGCGCTCCGGGTCATAAGGGCCTTTTCGGCCCGATGGGAACGGGCGTTCTGATGTTTTCAAACAGGGTTGAAATTGAAAGCCTTGTTCAGGGCGGAACGGGCAGCCTTTCGCTCCAAAAATCGCAGCCGGAAATCTATCCGGACTCGCTTGAAAGCGGAACGGTCAATCTTCCCGGAATAGCCGGACTTTCCGCCGGGCTCGATTTTATCCGCTCCTGCGGCGGAGAAAAAGCAATCCACGAAAAAGAGGCTTATCTGATAAAAACCCTGAAAGAGGATCTTTCCGTAATCAAAAATGTTACCGTTTTTGAAAACATGCACTCGGAAATTTATTCTCCTGTGCTTTCCCTTCTTGTGAACGGGGAACACAGCGAGCAGACTGCGCAAAAGCTTGACGACAGGAACATTGCCGTCCGCGCCGGATACCATTGCTCATATCTCGCCCACAATTTTTGCAAAACAACGCGAAGCGGAACGGTAAGAGTCAGTCCTTCGATTTTCAACACGAAAAGTGACGTTAAATATTTTGTTTTTTGCCTCAACTTAATTGCAAAGAACGGAAAAATGTGATACGATATTATAAGTTTAAAGAATTGCTTTAGGTTGATATAAAGCTTTCGGCTTATTATACAAAAAGAACTCAGTTTCCTTTTTTAAAATCTTGGTTGGTGAAAATATGAACGACTTTATTCTTGCGGTGAAGGAGAACGCTGTTAAGCTTGTTTCATCCTTGCGGTGGAACGATTTTCTTGATATATTCGTTGTTGCGCTTGTGCTTTATTACTGCATCAAGCTTTTCAGACAGACGAGGGCAACGCACCTTGTTAAAGGCTTTATTTTTCTTGCGCTCGGCTATCTTATTGTTTCCGCGCTGAACATGACGGCGAGCAGTTACCTTTTCAGCAGGCTTTTCAATGATATCGTTATTGTTATCATTCTTCTTTTTCAGCCGGAGTTTCGCCACGCCATTGAAAGCTTCGGCCGCGGAGACTTCAAAAAGGTCACGTTTTTTTCCCGCTCCTCTTCCATTGAGCGCGAGGAAAAGCGCGCCTCGGTTTCTTCCGTTGTTAAGGCCGCTTCAAACATGAGCGAAACAAAAACCGGCGCTCTGATTGTTTTTGAGGGCAAAAGCCCGCTTGGAGAAATTATTGCAACCGGAAGCGAGATTGACGCAAAAATTTCCGTTCCGATTATTGAAAACATCTTTTATCCCAAATCTCCCCTGCATGACGGCGCAATGATAATCCGGGATAACAGAATCTGCGCCGCCGGCTGCATTCTTCCGCTGACCCAGAACAAGCTCAGCCGCGAGCTTGGAACAAGACACAGAGCCGCCGTTGGAATGAGCGAAAACTCCGACGCCCTTGTTGTTGTTGTTTCCGAGGAAACGGGGGCGGTTTCCGCCGCGCGCGCCGGCGTTCTCAAACGCGGACTCACCAACGGCGAGCTGCTTGAAATGCTTTCTGATTTCTTAATCGGCAGCGAGGAGGAAAAACCGGGCAGACTCAAGGGCAGACGGAGGAAAAACGATGAAAAGGATTAAAACCGATTTCTTTGAAAGAATCTTCTATAACAACAAGTTTCTGTTTGTTCTTTCGCTCGTTCTTTCGATTGCGCTCTGGGCGGCCGTGAAGATGAATTACAGCGAAAACACAACAAGAATCATTGCCGATGTTAAGGCAACGATAGACAGCACCCTTGCCTCGGAAAATGACTTTGTTCCCTTTGTTGAAAAGGGCGGACTCAATGTTGACGTTGAGGTCAGCGGAAAAAGCTTTAACATAAACTCGCTGAAAAAGGACGATATCATTGTTGAAGCCTCGAGCGGATATATCGACTCGGCCGGATATAAAGTCTTAACGCTGACCGCGCGTTCAAACGAAACGGGGGTTGACATCGCTTCAATCAATCCGTCCTCAATAACCGTTTTTTTTGACCGGAAAGCGAACGATGCTTTCAATGTTGAGGCAAAAATCAAAAACTCCGATGCGCTTGAAAATACGGACGGCTATTTTATCGGAAAACCCGTTCCGTCGCTGAACACGGTCAATGTCAGCGGCCCGGCCTCGGTGCTTGAAAACCTCAAAAAGGTCTGCTTTGTTGCAAAAGTTGACAAAGGACTTCTTCCCCTGACTCAGACGCTTGATGTTCCGGCAACAATTTCGTTTGAAACGGACAGCAAGCGTGGAAAGGAATTCCTTGTTTGCACCGATGTTGGAGACAAGTCTAACCCGGCAACGATAACGATTCCCGTTTCAAAGCTTAAAACGGTCAAAACGGCTGTGAAGTTTGTTAATCAGCCGAAGTTTTACGATGAAAATCCGCCGCGCGTTACGGTCTCACCGGCCTATGTCAAAATTTCATACAACCCGACCGATGAGGAGGAGTATGAAAGCTATAATGTTGCAACGATTGATTTCGGCAAGCTGCACAACGGAAAAAACTCCTTCAGCTTCAATGTTGACGAAAAGAACGCCGTCTCGCTTGTTGACAAAAGCATCAAAACATTTGACGTTGTTGTTGACCTCGGCTCAGTCAGCGAGACTACCGTTGACGCCACGGCGGCCAATGTTGTTTTTCTCAATCAGTCAAAAGATCATAAGTACACGGCCTCTCTCAAAAACATGGGGCTTGACAGCGTGACGGTGATTGGCCCAAAAAGCAGCCTTGAAAAAATTACGGCGGACAAGCTTCAGATTGAAATCAATGTTTCCTCGCTGAATACCTCGCTTTCAGGCTATCAGCGCGTTTCGGTTTCAAACATCTCCATCCGCTCGGAGGAGATCAATGACTGCTGGGTATACGGCACATACCGCGCAAAGGTTGCGGTCAGCGAAAAGAAATAAAGAAATAACAAAAAAAGAACCGAAGCGTCTGCGGACTGAATTCAGCCCAAACGGACAGCTTCGGTTCTTGAGTAACCGCGGAATGAATTGAAAGGAAGATAAAAAGTGCTTGTCAAAATTCTTGTTTGCTTTTTTGCCGGAATGGGTGCAGGACTCGGAACGGGCTTTGCCGGCCTGAGTGCCGCCGCCGTCATCAGTCCCATGCTCATCTCTTTTCTTGATATGCCGGCCTATCAGGCCGTTGGAATTGCGCTCGCCAGCGATGTTCTTGCAAGTGCCGTCAGCGCGTATACATATGGAAAGCACAAGAATCTTGATGTTAAAAACGGAACAATAATGATGATTTGCGTTCTTGCTTTCACCGCGGTTGGAAGCTACATCTCCTCCCTTGTTGAGGCCAAAACAATGGGAACAATGTCAACCGTTATGACAATGCTGCTCGGCGTCCGCTTCCTTGTCAAACCCGTTATGACAACAAAAGAGGGAATGGAAAGCGCACTCTCCAAAAAGCAGCGCATTGTCCGCTCCGTTATCGGCGGCTGCGGAATCGGCTTTATCTGCGGCTTTGTCGGCGCCGGAGGCGGAATGATGATGCTTCTTGTTTTAACGAGTGTGCTCGGCTATGAGCTTAAAACCGCAGTTGGAACGAGCGTTTTCATCATGACGTTCACTGCACTCACCGGCTCGGTCAGCCATTTTGCCATTGACAAGGGTGTGAGCGACATTCAAGCGCTTGTTTTCTGCATTATTTTCACCTTTGTTTGGGCGCAGATTGCCGCAAGAATTGCAAACAAAGCGAGCGCAAAAACGCTCAACCGAATCACCGGAGTGATTCTGATTCTTACCGGTGCGGTGACGATTGCGTTCAGTTTTCTAAATTTCAGATGTTAGCTGTTAGAATATGCGAAATTTTATGCAGATTGCTTCCTGATTTGAAAAATCTAATATCTAAAATCCAACATCTAAAATCTAAAAAAAACAGGCGGCTTTTTAGCCGCCCTTTTTAATTGTATCTGCAAATTCACTCAAAATGTTTCGTCCGCTTTATATGCTTTTATAAGCTCCGGAATCAGTCTGAGGAAGGTTGGAAGCCAGATGAAGAACGCATATTTGGCGAGCGAAAGAAACGAGGGAACAACGCCGAGCGCATAGTCAAGAGTGTCCGTTTTGTTTGAGCCGGTGTAGGTCGGAATGTTTTTTCCCGTTTCCTTTTTGAGCGTGAGCGAGTCGATTTTTGTCACAACGTCTTTTCCGTCCTCGTCCTTCTCGTCGGCAAGAATGTAGGCGTCCAAAGTGAGCGTTCCGCCGTCAACGGTGATGTTTGAAAAACAGCCGCCAACATTCGTCTCTTTTGTGCTTTTCCAGTCGGTGCCGTTCCAGTAGTTCGCATAGCCGTCCTTTTGAACGGTAAGTGCGCCGATATTCGCAGTGTCAAGGAAGTATCCGGCAAGGAACGGGCGGATTTGATATCTCTTTGAGCCTGCTGTTCCGGAAAGGACATAGGTTGTTCCGCTTTCGGCGGCTTTTCCGTTTTTCAAAGCCTTTGTCCTCAGATACATATGGTCGTGGCCGGAAAAAACGATGTCTGCGCTGCCTTCGTCAAGCACCTTTGAAAGCGACTGCTGAAGATAGAGGGCATCCGGCCATTTTCCGTCCTTTCCGAGGGTATAGGGCGATTTGTGCATGAAAACAAATTTCCAGTCCTTGTCCGTTGAGGCAAGGTCATTTTTGAGCCATGAAAGCTGAGCGTTTGAAACGGAAAGGCCGTCGTTCGTGTTGAGAACGGAAAAATGCGCGTTGCCGTAATCAAAGGAATAGTTGACTCCGTTGAGCGTTTGAACGCTCTCGCTTGTGTCAAGGTTAAACATATTGTTAAACCAGTGCCATTTTCCAAGCCCGTCATGGTTTCCTGCAACGGGAACCATTGTGACGCTCCTGTTGATAGCGCCGAAAACGGCGTCATAAAGATTCCACTCCTCGTTGGTGCAGTCGTTTGTGAAGTCTCCGAGATTGGCAACAAAGTCTGCGTCCGGGTTTTGTTCGAGTGCTTTTTTGAGCACCGCCGCGCCCTTTTCAAAGTTTTCCTTTGATGACGCCTGAACGTCGGCCACCGCAACAAAGCTCAGGCGGCTGTCTGCGTTGTCCGTTTTAAAGGAGCCTTCCTCACTCCAGACGCTGCCGTTGCCGACCTTATAGGTATATTTCGTGCCTTTTTCAAGGCCGAAAACGGTCAGCTTGTGCATGAACATTCCCTCCCATTCCTTGCAGACGGGAACGGAGTGGTTGAGTGAGGAGGAGATGTCCTTTCCGTCCTTAAAAACTTTAACAACGGTGTCCGTTTTGCTTTTTGTGTACCAGCAAAAGCCTCTTGAAGAGTCCGCGTCGCCGTTGACGCACACGCTGAGCCTTGAAACGGAAAAATCCTCGCCCTCGGCGAATGAGACCGCCGGAACAGACATTACGAGCAAAAGGCAAAGCACAAGAGACAGGAAGGACTTGAATGCTTTTTTCATTTTTGAACAACCTCTTTCTTGTCCGGCTCAAGACAAAACGGCCGGATAAAACTTTTTTCAACAAAAATTATAAAGCCGAAAGGCGGCAAAGTCAACCGCGAAAAGTAAAAATAAAAAACATTTGCCAATTTGCCTGTTATATTGTATAATACTAAGATAGCGATTAAAATGAGTTATTATTTGCATAAAACGAGGTTGTTTCTCAGATGAAAAAGAACAGTTTTGAGTGGTTCAAGCTTGACAATGCCGCAAAAATCTTTCCCGGCCAAAACTCAAAAACCTGGTCGAATGTTTTCAGAATCGGCGTTGAACTGAAAGAGAGCGTTGAGCCGCTCCTCCTTAAAAAGGCACTTTGCAGAACGCTGCGGAGAATGCCGTGCTTTGATGTGAGAATTAAGGCAGGCTTTTTCTGGTATTATTTTGAAAAGAACCCGAACGATCCTCTTGTTTTGGAGGATGTCAAAAATATTTGCTACCGGGTAAAGTTCCGGGAAAACGGCGGCTATCTTTTCCGCGTTTTTTATCACGGAAACCGCATTTCCGTTGATGTTTATCACGCCATCTCGGACGGCTACGGAAACACTGTTTTTGTTTCCACCCTTGTTGCCGAGTATCTCCGGCTCAAAGGCTATGACATTCCGGCCGGAAAAATGGTGCTTTCCCTTGAATCAACGCCGACCGAGGACGAGATGTATGACGCATACACGCGCTTCGCTTCCTCAAAGGCGTCATATAACCGGCGGGACAAGGCCGTCTATCACGCGGTTGGAACAAAAACGGGGAAGCATATGTGCAATTACACCATTGGCGTGATGTCCTTTGAGCAGATTCACGCAATTTCAAAAAGCTACGGCGTAACGGTTACGGAGTTCTTTGCCGCAATGCTCATGGACATCCATTACAGAAAACAGCTCAAAGAAAAAAAGAAGCAGCGTGAGGTCTCCGTTCAGATTCCGGTGAACCTCCGGAAGTTTTTTCCAACCAATACGCTGCGCAACTTTGTTCTTTGCCTGCGCGTGAAGATGAACCCGAACATGGGTGAATATACGTTTGAGGAAATTCTGCGGCTTGTTTCTCTCCAGCTTAGGCTTGTTAACAACAAAAAAACGGTCAATTCAATGATGACCCAAAACCTTAAAATTGAGCAGAACCCGTTTGCAAAATTCTTTCCGCTGTTCATCAAGAACCTTTCGGTCGGCCTGACCTTCCTTCTCACGGGGGAACAGACAACCTCTGCTCTGCTTTCAAACATCGGCCCGGTCGATATTCCGGACGAAATGAAAGAGCATATTGAAAAATACCTCTTTTTCACCGGCCCCGGAAAGCTCAACGGCGCGCGCTGCGGAGTGATAACCCTCGGCGATAAGCTCGCCTTCACTTTTTCAAACTGCTATGACGAGACGGACATTGAGCGCGAGTTCTTCACAAGGCTTGTGAAAATGGGCGTCCACGTCAAAATTGAAAGTAACCGTTCATAAGGAGGCAGAAAAATGTCATACTGCGTAAACTGCGGCGTTGAACTGGATAAAAGCGCAAAAAAATGCGCCCTTTGCGGAACGCGCGTAATCAACCCGAACGAGCCGCAAAAAAAAGAAAACGCCGAACAGACCCCGTTTTCGGAAAAGCCCTTTGTTCCGGCGGAAATCAAGCGCCGCTTTGTGGCCTATGTCATAACAATGGTGATGCTCATTCCGAACATTGTTTGCACTTTTCTCAACGCTATAATTTATAAAGGCAGCTTTTGGTCGTTTTATGTCAGCACAACATCATTCCTTTTGTGGGTACTGTTTGTTTTTCCGTTTTACACAAAAAAGCTGCGGCCATATCTGATGTGGTTTCTTGATACGCTCGGTGTCTGCGCCTATGTTTTCTTTTTCTTTGTCATGGGATATGAGGGCAAGGAAAAATGGTATTTCAGCACGGCGCTTCCAATCATTCTTTCCGCCGCGGCGCTCACTCTTTTTTTCATGCTCTGGATAAGGAGCAAAAAACGGCACTGGATGCTCAAATTCCTTGTTTTAACAATCGACTTCACTATCTTTTCTTTTCTTTGCGGAACAATTCTTGAATACGGAAGCGGAATAAAATATGCCTTTGACATCGGCGTAATTGTTTCCGTCTGCTTTGCGGCGCTCGCCGGTTTCCTTGCTTATTGCTATTTCAGCCGTCATATGCGCGCGTGGCTTTCAAAGCGCTTCTTTGTTTGAGGAAACGCAATGGACAAACTGAGCGTTCTTAAAAGCTATTTCGGCTATGATTCCTTCCGCCCCGGACAGGAGGAACTCATTGACAGCATTCTTTCCGGGCGAGATACGGTCGGCATTATGCCGACGGGCGGCGGAAAATCCGTTTGTTTTCAGGTTCCGGCGCTGCTTTTTCCGGGTGTAACGATTGTTGTTTCTCCGCTGATCTCGCTGATGAAAGATCAGGTGTCCGCGCTTTTGCAAAACTCGGTTCCGGCCGCATATATCAACAGCGCAATGACCCCTAATGAGCTGAGATATACCCTGAATGACACACTCAGGGGAAAATATAAGATTATATATGTTGCGCCGGAGCGGCTGCTTTCAAAGAGCTTTCTTGAGGTTTGCTCAATGCTTTTTGTCGGCCTTGTCTGCGTTGATGAGGCGCACTGCGTCTCTCAGTGGGGTCAGGATTTCAGGCCGAGCTATCTTTTGATAAAAGACTTTATCCGAACCTTTGAAAAGCGGCCGGTTGTTTGCGCTTTCACCGCAACGGCAACCCAAAGGGTGCGCGAGGATATCGTCAGGCTCCTTGAGCTTAAAAAGCCGTTTTTGTCCGTCCTCGGTTTTGACAGGCCGAATCTTTATTTTGAGGTTGCAAAACCCGTCAATAAGTTCACCTCGCTGAAAAGATATCTTGAGCTTTTCAGCGGAAAAAGCGGAATAATCTATTGCGCAACAAGGAAAAAGGCGGATGAGCTTTTTTCCGTCCTTTCCGCCGAGGGATACGGCGTAACAAAATATCACGCAGGACTTGACAAGGATGTCCGCAAGCGCAACCAGGAACTTTTTATCAATGACGAAAAGGAAATTGTTATTGCAACGAACGCTTTCGGAATGGGTATTGACAAAAGCAATGTTTCCTTTGTGATTCATTATAATATGCCCGGAGATGTTGAAAGCTACTATCAGGAGGCCGGAAGAGCCGGACGCGATGGGAGCGAGGCGTTCTGCATTCTCCTTTTTTCCGGCGAGGACATTGCAACCCAGCGTTACTTCATTGACCACACAGATGAAAACGAGGAGCTTTCGGCTCATGACGTGCAATCCTTGCGGCGAACGAAGCTTAAAAAGCTCGGCGCAATGATAGGGTACTGCGAGGAGACGGGCTGCCTGCGGCATTATATGCTGTCCTATTTCGGCGAGAAGTCCGAAATTAGGTGCTCAAACTGTTCCTCCTGCTGCGGAAATCTTTCCCTTGAGGATGTTACGATACCGGCGCAAAAGGTCCTTTCCTGCGTATACAGGGTTAAGGAAAAAGAGCCGGGCGCGGTCGTTTCAAAAATCATGAAAGGGGAAAGGGACGAATACATTATTTCGGCCGGCTATGACCGCCTTTCAACTTTCGGCTTGCTTGAGGATATGACAAAGGAAAGCATTGAAAGCTTCATTACATATCTTCTGTCTGCCGGCTGCCTTTGCGCAGACAAAAGCGGTGCGCTGCACCTGACAAAGCAGGCAAAAGACATTCTTTTCCGCTCGGTGAAGCTCAGGCGCAGAGCTGCCGATACCGGCGCAAAAGCAAAGGATGAACACTTTGACGCCGTGCTTTATAAAAAACTTCTGAAGCTGAGAAAAACGCTTGCGGCGCGGGAGAGTGTTCCGCCGTTCACCGTTTTCACAGACGCAACGCTCAAAGCATTTGCATATAAAAGGCCGCAAACGGAAAAGGACTTTTCGCTCATTGCCGGTGTGTCCGCAATGAAAGCAAAGAAATATTCAAAAGTGTTCCTTGAACTTATCCGTGAACATACCGCAGATATTGAAATAGACAGAAAAAAGTGATATAATAATTCGTTACATTTTTTATGAAGGGAGCAAAACGGATGCCAAGAAAAAAGTGGTGCGTATCACGCCTTGACAAGGAAAAAGCGAGCGAGCTTTCCGCCGCCTGCGGAGTTGATCCGTTTGCTTCGCTTCTTTTGGTCTCACGCGGAATAACCGACAAAAATCAGGCCGATGAGTTTTTCTCTGCCGACTGCGCCTTTTGCAGCCCGTTTTCAATCAAAGACATGGATAAGGCGGCCGAAAGAATCAACCGCGCCGTTGAAGAAAACGAAAAAATTGCCGTCTATGGCGACTATGACGCGGACGGAGTGACAGCTTCCTCGCTTTTATATCTCTATCTTGAAATGCTCGGTGCGGACGTTGTCTGCTATATCCCCGACAGGGAAACCGAGGGCTACGGACTCAACATGAAAGCCGTTGAGGCTCTTGCCGCCGATGGGGTGAAGCTCATTGTTACGGTTGACAACGGAATTTCGGCGATTGCCGAGTCTCAGCGCATCTATGAGCTTGGAATGGAACTTGTTGTTACCGACCACCACAAGGTTGGCTCCTCTCTTCCGAAAGCTCAGGCCGTTGTTGACCCCCACAGACCGGATGACACCGCCCCGTTTGAGGACTGGGCGGGAGTCGGCGTTGCGTTCAAGCTCCTCTGCGCCCTTTCCGACGGCGAAAGCGAGGAAATTCTTGAAAACTTTGCAGACCTCATTGCGGTTGGAACAATAGCAGACATTGTTCCTTTGACGAACGAAAACCGCGCTATAGTCAGGCGCGGACTTGAAAAAATCAATGCCGGGGAAAACATCGGAATCAAAGCGCTGCGCGAGGTTTCCGGAACGGCGGAAAGGGTTCTTTCCGCAAACGGCGTTGCGTTCAGCGTTGTTCCGCGGATCAACGCCATTGGAAGAATTGAACGCGCAGACAAGGCGTTTGAGCTGCTCACAAGCCAGAGCGAGGAACGCGCAAAGGAAATTGCGCAGGAAATTGACCTTGCAAACGCAAAAAGACAGGAGCTTGAGCAGCAGATTACCCTTGAGGTTCAAAAGCAGCTTGACGAAAACCCGGAAAGAGCCTTTGACCGCGTTCTTGTTTTTGACGGCGAGGGCTGGCACGGCGGTGTTATCGGGATTGTTGCCGCGCGGTTTGTTGACCGCTTTTCAAAGCCGTGCATCGTTATCACAAGCAGCGGCGGCATTGCCAAAGGCTCGGGAAGAAGCATTGAGGGCTTTTCGCTTTATGACGCAATAAACAGCGTTTCCGACCTTTTGACCCATTTTGGCGGCCATCCGCTTGCGGCCGGCTTTGGAATCAATTCGGCGGATATACCGGAATTTCGCCAAAGAATCAACGATTACGCAAAAACCGTTCAAATGCCGTTTGCCTCGCTTACCCTTGACTGCAGACTCAAGCCGCAGTTCATCTCGGCCGAGCTTATTCCGGTTATTGAAAGCCTTGAGCCGTTCGGCGCGGGAAATCCGCAGCCGGTTTTCGGCCTGTTTGATATGACGCTCAATTCCGTTCAGCCGCTCAAGGGCGGAAAGCACGTTCGGCTGAACCTTTCAAAAGATAGGGCAAACATCACTGCGCTGCGGTTTTCAACTCCGTTTGAATCGTTCCCGTATCGCAGGGGAGACAGGGTTGACCTTGCCGTTCGGCTTGAAAAAAACGAATATATGGGGCAGACCAAGGTCAGCATATACATAAAAGACATCAGAATGTCAGGCACCGATGACGAAAAATATCTGCGCTCGGTTCGTCTTTATGAAAAAATACGCCGGAAGGAGGCCGTCCGGCCGGAACACGCCGCGCTTGCAAAGGTTGACCGCGCGTTTGTGGCTTTGGTCTATCGCTTCCTTAAAAACGAGGGCGGCTTTTCCGGAGACAGCGACATTCTCTGCTATCGCCTCGGCGGAGACGGTTCAAACGCCTGCCGCGTTCTTTTGAGCATTGACATTCTTTGCGAACTCGGCATCCTCAAAAAGAGCGACGGCAGAATAATACTTTGCGAAACAGAAAAAAAGGTCAATCTTGCCGATTCAGACCTTATGACATATCTTGAAAGCATTGCGAAATGAAGGAGGGTGAAAAAATGGACGGACATCATTACGAAAATGACGGCTTTGACAAGCTTTTGGAAACGGTCAAAATTGCCGGTTTTTCCGAGCAGGACATTGCGCGGATAACCGATGCCTATCACTTTGCGGAAAAGGCCCATGACGGCCAAAAGCGCCGCTCCGGCGAGCCGTATATCATTCACCCGGTGGCGGTGGCTCAGATCCTTGCGGAAATGGGCATGGATGCGGATTCAATCTGCGCCGCGCTGCTTCATGACGTTGTTGAAGATACGCCCGTTACCGACGAGGAGATACAAAAAAAATTCGGCGCAACGATTGAACAGCTTGTTGACGGAGTTACAAAACTCGGCCAGATAACAACAAACAAAACCCACAGCAACGATGACGCAACCAAGGAAGAACGGCTGCTGCTCATGGAGCAGCAGCAGAGCGAAAATGTTCGCAAAATGTTCCTTGCAATGAGCCGCGATATCAGAGTCATTATCATCAAGCTTGCCGACCGCGTCCATAATATGCGCACTCTGCGCTTTATGCCGGAGGAAAAGCGCCGCTTCAAAGCGCGTGAAACGCTTGAAATTTACGCCCCCATTGCTCACCGCCTCGGAATCAGAGCATTCAAAGAGGAGCTTGAGGACCTTGCAATCAGCTATCTTGACCCGGTTGCATATAAGGAAATTGCGTCCACTCTTGAATCGCAGGTTGAGTCGCGCCAGGCGTTTTTGGACGGAATTAAAGAACAGATAAGCGAACGTGTTCTCAAAGACGTTCCGAACGCGCATATCTCCGGACGCATCAAGTCCGTTCACGGAATATACAGAAAAACCTATATGCAGGGGCGGACGATTGATGAAATTTATGACATCTATGCCGTCAGAATCATTGTTGACTCGGTTTTTGAGTGCTATTACTGCCTCGGAATAATTCACGATATGTTCAACCCCCTTCCGGGAAGATTCAAGGACTATATCTCCACACCGAAGCCGAATATGTATCAGTCGCTGCACACAACCGTTATCGGAAAGGACGGAATTCCCTTTGAGGTTCAGATAAGAACCTGGGAAATGCACCATACCGCCGAATACGGTATTGCCGCGCACTGGAAATATAAGCTCGGAATCAACGGAAAGGCGAAGTTTGAAGAACGCCTTGCCTGGATAAGGCAGCTTCTTGAAAACCAGAAGGAAAGCGATGACGTTGAAGAAATTGTCAATGTTATCAAAACCGACTTCACTCCGGACGAGGTTTTTGCCTTCACGCCGAAGGGCGATGTCATAAGTCTTCCAATGGGCTCTTCAATCGTTGACTTTGCCTATGCCATTCACTCCGCGGTCGGTTCAAAGATGATAGGCGCAAAGGTTGACGGAAGAATAACAACCCTTGACCATAAAATCAACAACGGTGAGATTATTGAAATTCTCACCTCCTCAACTCCGCGCGGACCGAGCCGCGACTGGCTCAAGATTGCAAAAACAAGCTCTGCGCGCAGCAAAATCAAAAGCTGGTTCAAAAAGGAGCGCAGGGATGAGAATATCCAGCGCGGAAAGGATGAAGTTGACCGCGAATTCAAACGCAACGGCATAAACCTTCCCGAAAAGCAGCTTCAGGAGTTTCTTTTGAGGGTTGCGGAAAGGCAGAAGCTTGCAACGGCGGACGATCTCCTTGCCGCCATAGGCTATGGCGGACTTTCGCTCAACAAGCTCATTCCGCGCATCAAAGAGGATTACGCAAAGCTTCAGCAGGAGTCAAAGCCTGCCCAGCCGCAGCCGGAACCCGAGCCTTCAACGCTGACAACGGCCAAAAAAACGGTACGTTCGCCGGAGGGAATTCTCATTGAGGGCATTGACAACTGCCTCATCAAGTTTTCGCGCTGCTGCGACCCACTTCCGGGCGATGACATCATCGGCTTCATCACAAGGGGACACGGCGTTTCAATCCATACACGTAACTGCACGAATGTTCCGAAGGATATTTCAAAATGCGCCGAACCGGAGCGCTGGATAAGCGCACGCTGGGACACCAAGGTTTCCGATTCCTATCGCGTGACGCTGTGTGTAACCTGCATCAACCGCGTGGGAATGCTTGCCGACCTTTCAGGCCAGCTTGCAAATATGCACGTTATGATTCATTCCATCTTCACAAAAGAAACAAAGGACGGCAGGAGCGCAATATATTTGACCATTACGGTCAATTCCGCCGAACATTTGAGGTCGGTCGGAGATAAGCTGAAAAAAATCAAGGGTGTTCTTGAGGTTGAGCGCTCCGGACTTTAATTTTAAGCATAAATCTTGACGGAGAAAAAAGTATGCGTTGTGTAATTCAAAGAGTTTCAAAAGCAAAAGTAAGCGTTGACGGAAAAGTTACGGGAGAAATTCAAAAGGGCTTCATGGTTCTTTTGGGTGTGATGGACGGCGATACGGACGAGGAGATGCGTCTGCTTGCCAAAAAGGTTGGAGAGATAAGGATTTTTACCGATGAAAACGGAAAAATGAACCTCTCTCTTTCCCAAGTGGGCGGTGCGGTTCTCCTTGTTTCCCAGTTCACTCTCTGCGCAGATCTTGCAAAAGGGCGCAGACCGTCCTTCACTCTTTCCGCTCCCGTGAGCGAGGCGGAAAGGCTGTATCTTGCTTTCGGCGAGGAACTGAAAAAGTATGGCGCCAAGGATGTTCAGTACGGCGTTTTCGGCGCGGATATGGCCGTTGAGCTTTGCAATGACGGCCCTGTTACAATCGTTATGGATACGGACATCTGGACAAAAAAGGCGGTGCATAAATGAACTTGAAGGTTGAAGGTTACCCGGTCGGCTATATGGCAACAAACTGCTATCTTGTTACCGACACTTTGTCGAACGAGCGGTTCATTGTTGATCCCGGAATGTTTGACGGCTCGCTCAAAAGGCTTTTGGAAAGCGTTAAGGAGGGCGAACTTAAATATATACTGCTTACCCACGGGCATTTTGACCACATTATGGGCATATATGACGTTCAGCAAAAATACGGCGGTAAGATTGTTGTTCACGAAAAGGACGCCGATTGCTTCAAAAACGAGGAAAAGTCTCTGCTTGACACCTTTGACTTTGACGGAAAGCTTCCCGAAAAGGCGGATATCGTTGTCAGAGACGGAGATGTTCTTCCGTTTGCAGACGGAAAAATTGAGGTTATGCACACTCCCGGTCACACCGAGGGCAGTGTTTGCTATCTCATTGAGGACAAAATTTTCAGCGGAGATACGCTTTTCTACGGCTCTGTCGGCCGCACCGACTTTAAAACCGGAAGCTACGATGATATTATTAAAAGCGTTAAGCGCCTCGCTTCCCTTGACGGAGACAGAAAGGTTTATCCCGGTCATAATATGCTCACAACGCTTGACAACGAAAGAAAGCATAATGTATATTTAAAGGACGCAAAATGAAGCTTATTATAAATCACAACTATCATTACGAAACGGAAAATCTTGTTCGGGTATTCTTTCCGAACGAAAAGATTGAAACGGTCAGGGAAAACGACGGCTGCGCCCGTTTCATTGAATCAAAGCTCAAAAAAATGGACTCCGGAGCCGTGATTGAGGTTGCCGCCTCTTTTGGCGGATGCTCCGGAGAGGAAAAGGGGGAGTTCCTCTTTTCCGATATGCTTTCCGATGACACCGAGGACAGCTTCCTTGAGCGGAAAAACGCTCAGTTGCTTTTTCTTCTGCTCCAAAGGCTGACCGGCTACACTCCGCCGTGGGGAATTCTCACCGGGGTCAGGCCGGCGAAGCTGATGACGAACCTTTGCGCAAAACATGGCGAGGAAAAAACGCGCGAGTATTTTTCAAAAGAGCTTTTTGTGAGCGATGAAAAAATCCGCCTTGCCCTTTTTGTTTCAAAAAAGGAGCAGCCGATAATTGACCAAAGCAAAAAGAATTCCTATAGTCTTTATATATCAATCCCGTTCTGTCCGACACGATGCAGCTATTGCTCTTTTGTTTCCCATTCAAATGAGAGCGCAAAAAAGCTTATGGCGCCGTATACCGAGCTGCTTTGCAGGGAGCTTGAAGAGGCCGCAAAAATTGCAGAAAGGCTTTCGCTGAAGCTTGAAAGCGTCTATATCGGCGGAGGAACACCCACCGCACTGACGGCACCGCTTTTAAAAAAGCTGACGGACTGTGTGGCCGATAATTTTAATATTACCGAAAACTGCGAATATACTATTGAAGCGGGCAGACCGGACAGCGTTGACACCGAAAAGCTTGAAATTATCAAAAACTGCGGCGCAAAAAGAATCAGCATCAATCCCCAGACGTTTTCGGACAGCGTCCTTGAGGCAATCGGGCGCAGGCACACCTCAAAAATGACCGAGGAAGCGATGCTTGCGGCGCGGGAGCACGGCTTCAAAAACATCAACATGGATCTCATTGCGGGGCTTCCGACCGATACTTTTGAAAGCTTTCAAAAAACGCTTTTCAAAACGCTTTCGTTTGAGCCGGAGAATATCACGGTTCATACCCTTGCGCTCAAGCGTTCGTCAAACCTTGTTACCGAGGAAAGGGAAAAGGGCAGCGCCGCCGAGGCGCAGAAGATGCTCTCTTTTGCTTTTGAAACGCTTTTAAAAGAGGGCTATGAGCCGTATTATATGTATAGACAAAGCAGATGTCTCGGCAACCTTGAAAACGTCGGCTGGGCGAAAAAGGGCTTTGAATGCCGCTATAACGTCTATATGATGGAGGAGTGCCACACCGTTCTTGCCTGCGGCGCCGGCGCGGTAACAAAGCTGCGCTCACCCGTTTCAACCGATATTGAACGAATTTTTAACTTCAAATACCCGTATGAATATATTGACCGCTTTGACGAGCTTCTTGAACGCAAAAAATACGTTGAAGAGTTTTATAAAAAATTTAAAGTTTTTTAAAACACCGATTATATTATGGCAAGACCCGGACAGAAAAAGCCGGTTCTTATTGAGAGGTGAACGCTATCAATCAGCCAAACAACATTTCCTCAATCAACGAGTTTGCAAGTCTTTCGCCACAAAAGCTTGTTGAACTGAGCGAAGAAAACTTCAAAACGCAGGTTGAATCCGTTGCGTCAAAGGTGAGCGTCCTTTCCGGAAACCGCCTTATCATGCTCGCCGGCCCAAGCTCTTCCGGAAAAACAACAACAGCCTCCCTGCTTTCGAGTTGTCTCCAAAAAAGCGGCAGGGGAGCCAAGGTTATTTCACTCGATGATTTTTATCGCAACCAGGACGAAAAGCTTTATTTTGAGGACGGAACGCCGGATTTTGAAACAATAGAGTCGCTTGACGTTGACCGCATTACCGAATGCCTTTCGGACATTACTGAAAAGGGTGAATGCCTCCTTCCGCGCTTTTCGTTCCTCAGCCGTATGCGTGAAAAGGAGCCGGTGCATTTTACTCTTGAAAAGGATGAGATCGTTATTGTTGAGGGACTTCATGCGCTCAACCCGATCATCACCGGCGCACTCGAAAAAGAAAAGCTCACTCGGCTTTATGTCAGCGTTTCCTCAAGAGTAATGGACGGCGAAAAAGTCTTTCTCACCAAGCGCGATATCCGCTTTATCCGGCGAATGGTGCGCGATTATCTTTTCAGAAATTCAAAGGTTGATTACACCTTTTATCTTTGGAACGGCGTAAGAAAGGGCGAGGACAGATATCTTTTTCCGTTCAGCCGCTTTGCGGATATTAAAATAGATTCATTCCACAGCTATGAAATGTGCGTTTTAAAAAGAACGGCGCTTTCGCTTCTTGCACACATCGAAGAGGACAGTCCCTATTTCCAAACGGCTCAAAGCCTTTGCGAAAGGCTTTCCCAGTTTGTTCCTCTTGAAGAAAGCAGGATGCCGGAAAGCTCGCTGCTGCGTGAATTTGTTGGACAGGAGGAACTTTATTTTGAGTGAAAACAAAAAAAGAAAAGAACAGTCGCTGCTTGTCGGCGCCGGTGTGCTGACGATTGCAACGCTCCTTGTTAAGGGTCTCAGCGCGCTGTATAAGCTGCCGCTGACGAACTATCTTCTCGGAACGGTCGGAATTGCGTATTTCACCCGTGCATACGCAATTTATACGCCCCTTTACTCAATTTCAATGGCCGGACTTCCGATTGCGGTTTCAAAGCTTGTTTCGCAAAGCGTTGAACTTGGAAGGGTCAGAGACGCGCGGAGAATTTTCAATGTTTCAAGGAAGCTGTTTTTCCTTGTCGGCCTTTTTGGAACAATTCTTCTTGCCGCCATCGCATATCCGTATGCAAACAGCTTCAGCAAATCTCCCGAGTCGTTCATGAGCATTCTTGCAATCGCTCCGTGCATTGTTTTCTGCTGCATGATGTCCTCTTTCCGCGGCTATTACGAGGGACTTAAAAACATGACCCCAACGAGCGTTTCTCAGGTTATTGAAGCGCTTGTAAAGCTTGTTTTCGGCCTTGCGGCAACATGGGTTTTCATCGCGCGGTGCAAAAGCTATTATGCGGCGAACAATGTTAACGGCGTTGCAACGATTCTTGGAAGAACCGTAACGCAGGAAGCGGATTTGATGAAAGCAATTTATCCTTATGCTTCCGCCGTTGCAATTTTCGGCGTTACGCTCGGCTCAATGGTCGGTCTTTTGTATCTTTACATTCACTATAAAAGAAAGGGCTTCGGCTTCACGCGGGAGGAGCTTGTCAATTCTCCGCCGCCGAAAAGCGATAAGGCGCTCAGAAAGCAGATCATTACGATTGCAACTCCGATAGCCTTAAGCTCACTTATAGTCAATATCAGTAACATAATAGACGACGTTATGATAGGCAACCGGCTCAACCACGCAATCAATATCGGAAAGGATATCGTCAAGGGTATGTATCAATACTCCCTTGTTTCCTCCGGAACTTCCGATGAACTGATAAAAGACTATCTTTACGGCGTCCACGCCTCGGTTGTCAATGTTAAAAACCTTATCCCAACCATAACGATGTCCATCGGCGTCAGCGTTATTCCGATGCTCGCTTCCGCCTGGGAGGCGAAAAACAAACGCAAAATAAGAGTCACCGTTGAATCGGCAATAAGAATGACAATGATGCTTGCGCTTCCGGCCGGACTCGGAATTGCGGCGCTTTCGGGGCCGATTCTTGAGCTGCTTTACAGCAAGCAGACCCATATGATTCCGATTGCCGCGCCAATGCTCTGCGTTTACGGCTTCGGAATGGTTATGTTCTCCGTGGCTTCGCCGATAACGAATATGCTTCAGGCTGTCGGAAGGCTTGACGTTCCGATAAAGTCCGTTGCAATCGGCTCGATTGTGAAAATTATTCTCAACTTTATACTTATCGGCAATCCTCATGTGAATATCAACGGCGCAGTCTGGAGCACTATGGTCTGCTATATAGTCATGCTTTCAATCAACTGCACCGCGCTTTTGAAGGTGACAAAGGTCAAGATTGATTACTCCTCCGTTTTGATAAAGCCGCTCATTGCCGCAACGGTCTGCGGTCTTGTCGCTCTGCTCAGCAACACTCTCCTTGCCGAAAAACTTGCGATTAACGGCAAAATTTCCGCTCTTTTTTCAATCTGCGTCGGCGGTGCTTTTTATGCTGCGGTTCTTCTTCTCATCAAGGGTATTTCACGCGATGACGTTGAAATGTTGCCAAAAGGTGAAAAAATTGCAAAAGCCCTTGCAAAATTTAGATTATTAGGGTAA
The DNA here is from genome assembly GCA_934511365.1 of uncultured Eubacteriales bacterium. Taxonomy (GTDB): domain Bacteria; phylum Bacillota; class Clostridia; order Oscillospirales; family Acutalibacteraceae; genus UBA6857. The sequence continues at coordinate 69,571 of CAKSWC010000005.1, read as the reverse complement.
AATAGCACAGATAACCGTCTGATGTGTTTATTCTTCTTTTTTGGCGGTTACATCTTACGAGGTGTTTCAGATGGAGAATTTCAATTTCAAGCCGCGCTATGATTTTGGCGACCTTTGCGCAATCATGAAAATTCTGCGCGCTCCGGGCGGCTGTCCGTGGGATATTGAACAGACTCATGAAAGCATCAAAAAGTCTTTCATTGAGGAGACATATGAGGTTGTTGAAGCCATCAACAAAAACGACAAAACCCTCATGTGTGAGGAACTGGGCGATGTTCTTTTGCAGGTTGTTTTCCATGCGGAAATCGAGCGCGGAAAGAATACGTTTGACATAAACGATGTCTGCGACGGAATTTGCAAAAAGCTCATTGAGCGCCATCCGCACGTTTTTGCCTCAGACAGCGCAGACACTCCCCAGGAGGTTCTTGTTAAGTGGGATGAAATCAAGCGCAAAACCAAGGGACAAAAAACCCAGGGCGATTCAATGAAGGCCGTTCCGCTTGAGCTTCCGGCTCTTATGAGGGCGGAAAAAATCCAGTCCAAGGCGCGCAAGGCCGGCTTCGATTGGGAAACGGCCGACGGCGCTTTTGACGCGCTCAAAGGCGAAATTCAAGAGCTTGAAGATGCTTACCGCTCAAAAAGTGCTGCGGACATTGAAGATGAGTTCGGCGATGTGCTTTTTTCCGCGGTCAATGTTTCGCGCTTCCTCGGCGTTGACAGTGAGGAGGCCTTGACCAAGGCGAGCAACAAGTTTTTAAAAAGATATCTCATTGTTGAAAAGCTTGCGTCCGAACGCAAAATCAACATGAAGGAAACACCTATTGAGGAGCTGGACAAGCTCTGGAACGAGGCGAAAAAAATCACTGCCGAAAATTCGGCGGAATAATTTTTAATCCAATTAAGACGCGCTGCAAACTGCACCGCGGACTTATGGAAAATATATTTTTGGAGGATTCACAAATGAATAAAACCGAATTGGTTGCTGCCGTTGCAGCAAAGGCCGAAATTTCCAAGAAAGACGCAGAAAAGGCTGTTGCCGCTGTTTTCGGCGCAGTTGAAGATGCACTTGCAAGCGGCGATAAGGTTCAGCTCATCGGCTTTGGAACCTTTGAAGTTAAGGAAAGAGCCGCAAGAGTTGGCCATAACCCCAGAACCGGCGAGGCTGTTGAAATTGCCGCTTCAAAAATTCCGTCCTTTAAGGCCGGCGCAGCTCTCAAGAATGCTGTTAAGTGATTTACTTTATCAAAATCGGGTTGCGTTTTTGCAGCCCGATTTCTTTTTGATCCTCCCTTTATTAAAAAAGAAGAAAGGAAAAGTTTCTTATGAGACTTGACAAATATCTGAAAGTTTCGCGCCTTATCAAAAGGCGCACCGTTGCAAACGAGGTCTGCGATGCAAAGCACGTTTCGGTCAACGGAAAGGTTGCCCGTGCTTCATATGATGTTAAAACGGGAGACATTATTGAAATACGGATGGGTGAAAACCTGATCCGCGCCGAAGTTCTTGCCGTTAATGAATACGCAACCAAGGACAACGCCGCGCAGATGTATAAAATCCTCTGATTGCATATCCGCCGCCTCCCGTTCATATAAATTACCATATGGTCTTTAAGGGAGGAGCTTTCAATGCAGGACGAGATTGTTAAAACCGAGCCGCACAACCTTATTCTTGAGGACAGAAAAAAGCTCAGGATGACCGGGGTTACGGACGTTGATTCCTTTGATGAATCGACCGTTCTTGCCTATACCTGCGCCGGTGAGCTGACCGTTACCGGCACGCAGCTTCACATCAACAAGCTTAACACGGAAAACGGCGAGCTGACGATTGAGGGAAACATTGTTTCAATGACATATATTGACCAGGCGCCGAAAAGCACCGGCTTTTTCGGAAAAATGTTCCGATGAATTATCTTGAGCCGCTGCCGCAGCAGCTTACTAATTTTTTGCTGTTTTTTGCTTTCGGCTTTCTTGCCGGGTTTTTCTTCCGCGTTATCGAGTTTTTGCGCAGCCTTTTTTCAAAGGGAAAATATGCGCTTTTTGTTCAGGACTTTTTGTTTTCGGTTGCCGTGACCGTTTTGATGTTTGTTTTTCTTTTGGTTTATGCCGACGGAAACGTCAGGCTGAATTTGATTTTTGCGTCCGCACTCGGTGCGGCGGTCTTTTTCCTGACGGCAGACAGGGCGGTCAAAAAGGTTTTCGGCGCGCTCAGCGCTGTTTTTTCAAAAGTTGTTTCGCTCGTTTCGGCTCCGTTTATATATCTTTCCAAAAAGCTTTCAAAGGCCGCTAAGAAGCTCTTTGAGCGAATAAAAGCGCAAAGAAAACAGAAGAAGCCGCCAACGGAAAAGAAAAAGGAAAAAAAGCGCCAAAAAAAAGTTCAAAAACCTGAGAATATGCGGAAAAAACACTTGAAAAAACATAAAAAATCATTATAATAAATGTGTGTAATGCTGAAGCTTTAATGCTTTTTGGAAATTACAGCGGATTTTTATATTAAGATTATTTTGGTTTTTAAGGAGCTGAACAGCTTTGGCCGTTAAACAATTTGTTCCGGCGAAGAAAACAAAAAAAGTTCAGAAACACAGCGTCATCCTTTTCATTGCTGTGTTCTCCTTTGTGTGCCTTGCCGTTGCCGGCTGCATTGTTAATTATTCCCGCGCCGCTGATAACAACACGGAGGTTTCGCGCCTGAACGCGCAGTGCGAGGAAATTAAAAACGAAAACGAGGAGCTTGAACGCTTCCTTGAGGATAAAAATCACGATGAATACTATGAAAAAATTGCGCGCGAGCAGTATGGTTACGCCAAGCCCGGCGAGCGTGTTTTCTATGATTCATCGTTTGGAAATTAAAACGCAGGAGGAAACAGCTTTCTATGCTTGAAATCGGTCAAATTGTTGAGGGAAAAGTCACGGGGCTCACTTCGTTCGGAGCTTTTGTCAGCCTTCCGGAGGGCAAGAGCGGAATGGTTCATATCTCCGAGGTTTCAAACGCATTCGTTAAGGAGATTAAGGATCATCTCACCGAGGGTCAGGAGGTTAAGGTCAAGATCATCGGAATCAATGACGGAAAAATTAGCCTCTCCATTAAAAAGGCTATGCCCGAGGAACAGCAGCGCGACCAAAGACCCGTTCGCCGTGACCGTCCGCAGCGCCCGCGCTCTGCGAATGTTTGGCAGGGTCAGCCGGAGAAAAAAGACTCCTCAGCCATGTCCTTTGAGGACATGATGGCCCGCTTTAAGCAGGTCAGCGATGAAAAAATCACCGATCTCAAGCGTTCCGGTGAATCAAAACACGGCGGCGGATATTCAAGACGCGGCCGCGGTAACTGATAATTCAAATTTTTTCCGAATTTTTTTGCGGAGCCTTTAAAAACGGCTCCGTTTTTTTGCGCCCAAAAGCGGGCGCAAACCTGCATAAGGAAACCGTATCCAATTTTAACAAATTTTATTTTGACTTCTTCTTTGATTTAGTGTATGATTACCATAAGGACGCTTCGGGCGCCTGTCAGTAAAACTATTGCGGGGTCTTTAAAAATGAATGAAAGATTGCTGAAAAAAAAGCTGGATGAACGCTACGGCGGAAAAATTCAGTTCACCGATAAAAACCGGATGCGCGTCATGACCGGAGAATGGAACACATGGGACGGCATCATTGCCGCGTGCCAGATGGCCGTTACCGGAAAAAAGGACGTTCACGTTGTTAACAACATTAAATTCACCGGCGCTGCGATTCCCAAAATGCGCCTGCCATCGCTTTGCGATAATGCACTCGACGGAAAAAAGCCGGACGTGCTCATCATCGGCGGCGGAATCTCCGGCGTTTCAATCGCAAGGGAGCTTTCAAAATGGAAGCTCGATATTCTTCTGCTTGAAAAGGAGTGCGACCTTGCTCTGGGCGCCTCCGGACGAAATGACGGCGAGGTTCACCCCGGCGTTGACCTTTCAAAGGGCAGTCTCAAGCAGCACTATGTTCTTTGGGGCAACAAGGTTTACGGCGATGTCTGCCGCGATCTCGGCGTTCCGTTTTCGCGCTGCGGCCAGTATGTCGGCTTCACCCAAAAGCAGCTTAAACCCTTTGTTGAAGCATATGCCGCAAAGCGCAGGCTTGTTGACGGCGTTACGGACACAAGAGTAATTTCAAAAGAAGAGCTTTTTAAAGCCGAACCGAATCTCAATAAAAACTTTGAGTTTGCCCTTTATAACCCGTCCGCGGGCTGCGTCTGTCCTTATTCGCTCACGATTGCATACGCGGAAAACGCGGTTCAAAACGGAGCCGTAATCAGCCTCAACACGGCCGTCCTTTCAATGGAAACCAAAAACGGAGAAATTGTTTCCGTCAAAACCAACCGCGGAACGCTTTATCCGAAAATCGTTATCAATGCGGCCGGAGTGTTTGCGGACGATATTGCCGAAATGGCCGGAGACAGGTTCTTTTCAATCCACCCGAGGCGCGGAACAAACAGCATTCTTGATACCAAGGCCGGAGCGTTTGTTCATTCTGTTGTAACAATCAAAACGCTCCAAAAAAGCGCCGGACACACAAAGGGCGGTGGAATTTTGCACACCGTTCACCACAATCTTCTTGTTGGCCCCGACGCGGTTGAAACCTTTGAAAAGGAGAACACCGCAACAAACCCTGAAAGCATCACCAATGTCTTTAACAAGCAGCAGGGCGCAACCGACAAGCTCAGACGTTCAGACATCATAACCTATTTCACGGGCGTGCGCGCCCCCTCGTTTGAGGAGGACTTCATAATTGAAAGAGGACGGGAAACCCATAACCTCATTCACTGCGCCGCAATTCAGTCTCCGGGACTCACAACGGCTCCCGTTGTTGCGCTTGACATTGAAAAAATGACCTTGCAGGCGCTTTATTGCTACGGAATTAAGCCTCAGCGCAACAACAGCTTCAATCCCCACAGAAACCCGATTCCTCATCTGCGCGACATGGACGCAAAAGAAAGAGCCGCGCTCATCAAAAAGAACCCCGATTACGGCGAGATTGTCTGCCGCTGCGAGGAAATCAGCCGCGGAGAGATTCTTGACGCTCTGCGTTCACCAATCTGCGTTCCAACCGTTGACGGCGTGAAAAAGCGCGTCCGCGCCGGAATGGGCAGGTGCCAGGGCGGCTTCTGTTCGCCGGTCGTTATGAAAATTATTGCCGAATTTTTGGGCGTTCCGCTTTCCGAGGTACGCAAAAGCAACAGCGAATCTGTTATCGTTTTCGGCGAAACAAAGGAGGGCAAGTGAGATGAAAACTCTTTATGACGTTGTTATCATCGGCGCGGGTCCGGCCGGACTTGCCGCCGCGGTGAGATGCAATGAAAAGGGAAAAAGCGTTCTTCTTGTTGAACGCGAGGCGAGGCTCGGCGGAATCCTTAAGCAGTGCATTCACGACGGCTTCGGTCTTATCCGCTTTCAGGAAAAGCTCTCCGGCCCGGAATATGCCGAAAGATATATTGATATGCTCAAAGAGACAAAGTGCGACGTGACAACGCTCACCTTTGTCACAGACATAAAAAAGCAGGACGGACTTTTTGAACTTACGCTCGTAAGCCGCAGCGGCGTTTCCGCCGTTCAGGCAAAAACGCTAATTCTTGCAACCGGCTGCCGCGAAAGAACCGCAAAGCAGGTCAATATCCACGGAACAAGACCGGCCGGCGTTTTCACCGCCGGAACGGCGCAAAACCTCACGAATCTTCTCGGCTTTCTTCCAACCAAGAAGTGCGTAATTCTTGGCTCGGGCGATATCGGCCTCATCATGGCGCGCAGACTCACCCTTGAGGGCGCGCAGGTTCTTGGCGTTTATGAGGCAAAGAGCACTCCCTCCGGCCTCACAAGAAATATTCATCAGTGTCTGCATGATTATAACATTCCGCTTTATCTCTCCCACACGGTGACAAGGGTGTTCGGCGAGGACAGGCTCACCGGCGTTGAAATTTCAAAGGTTGACGAAAAAATGCGACCCATTGAGGGTACACAAAGCTATGTTGACTGCGACGGACTCATTCTTTCCGTCGGACTTATTCCGGAAAACGAGCTTGCAGAGCGCCTCTCGGTTGAAATTGACCCAAAAACAAAAGGCCCTCTCTGCGACCAAAGTTTGATGACGAGCGTTCCCGGAGTGTTTAGCTGCGGCAATGCGCTGCACGTCAACGACCTTGTTGACTATGTTTCCGAAAGCGCGGTCACCGCTGCGGACGGTGCTTGTGCATATGACGGCGCGGCGGCAAAATCTGCTTTTGTTGCTCCGGATGAAAACATTGCATATATTGTTCCGCAGAGAATTGACCTTTCAAAGGATATGAAAGAAGTCTGCTTCTATTTCAGAAGCCGCGACGTTCTTGATAAATGCAAACTCACTTTCAAAGTGAACGGAAAAACGGTTAAGGAAAAGAAGTATCCGTTCCTGCGTCCGCCGGAGATGGAAAGGCTTGTTCTTGACCTTTCCAAAGAGGAGCTTAAAGAAAACGACAAAATATCCGTAATACTGGAGGGCGAGAAAAAATGAAAAAGTTGGTCTGCATCGTTTGCCCAAACAGCTGCGAACTTGAGATTACGGAAACCGAAAGCGGAATTTCCGTTTCCGGAAACAAGTGCAAAAGGGGCGTATCCTTTGCAACGGACGAGATGACCGCGCCGAAGCGCACGATCTCCTCCGTTGTGAAAACCGCGTTCAGTTCCGTTCCCGTTCTTCCGGTCAGGGTTTCGGCGGAAATTCCGAAGGAAAAAATCTTTGACGTGATGAAGGAGATCAACCGCGTCACGGTCAAAAAAAGGCTCAAAAGGGGAGACGTTGTTATCAAAAACGTCCTCTCGCTCGGTGTTGACGTTATTGCAGCAAGCGGCGTTTTGAGCGAGCTTCCGGACGGGGAAAAGGAAACCGAAAAAAAGCAGCCGAAAAAAATCGCGGAAAAGAAGAGGAAACCGTGAAATACAGCGAAAAGGAGAAAACAACAATGCCTGAAAAACTTGTTCTGACCTTTGACGTGGGAACGCAGAGTACGCGAGCGATGCTTGTTGACAAAAAAGGCCGGCTTGAGGACGTTTGCCAGTATAACTATGAAACGCCGTATCTTTCAAAAAGTCCCGGCCACGCCGAACAGCACCCTGATTTTTACTTTGACGCAATCTGCCGCGTTTCAAAGGAGCTTTGCGCAAGAAACAAAGAAAAACTCGGCAGCGTCATTGCGGTCACCTTGACCGTTATCCGCGACACGGTTCTCTGTCTTGACGAAAAGAACAAAGCTTTGCGCGATATTATCATCTGGCTCGATGAACGCCAGGCAAAGGAGGACGAAAAGTTCGGCCTTTTGAAGAAGCTTATGTTCCGGCTTGTAAAGATGGAGGACACCGTTAAGGATCAGACCAAAAACTCCGTTTGCAACTGGCTTATGGAAAATGAGCCTGAGATATGGAAAAAAACCGCAAAATATGTTATGCTTCCGACATATCTCAATTATAAACTCACCGGCCGCCTTTGCGATTCTGCCGCAAACATGATTGGCCACGTTCCGTTCGATTATAAAAACCGCCGCTGGATGAGCAAAAACAACCTCACGCGCTGCGTTTGCAATGTTCCGCAGGAAAAGCTCTGCGAGCTTGTTCCCTCGGGTGAAACAATCGGAACAATCGGAAAAGAAGTCAGTGCGCTCACCGGCATTCCGGAGGGACTTCCGCTCATTGCAACAGGCTCGGACAAGGGCTGCGAAACGCTCGGCCTTTCCGTTCTTAAAGATAATCAGGCCGCCGTTTCGTTCGGAACCTCCGCAACCGTTCAGATGATGGTTAAGGATTACTTTGAGCCGCAGAAGTTTCTTCCGGCGTATCCCGCCGTGCCGAACGATATGTATAACCCGGAGTTCCAAATTTACCGCGGATACTGGATGGTGTCATGGTTCGTCAAGGAGTTTGCCGCCGAGGAAAAGCTTGAGGCGGCCGAAAAGGGCTGGCCGGTTGAGCGCGTTCTGGACTCTCATCTTGACGATGTTCCGCCGGGCTGCGACGGACTTGTTTTGCAGCCGTACTGGCGCGCGGGGATGGCTAATCCTCTTGCCAAGGGCGCAATGGTGGGCTTTTCCGATGCACACACAAGGAAGCATTTTTACCGCGCTATAATTGAGGGCATTGACCTTGCGCTTTTTGACGGAATCAAAACGATGGAAAAGCAGTCCGGAAAAAAGATTACGGAAATTTTTGTCGGCGGCGGCGGCTCAAAAAGCCCGAAGGTCTGCCAGATTCTTTCGGACGTGACCGGGCTTCCCGTCAGGTGCATCCAAACTCATGAGGCCTGCGGTCTCGGCTCGTCAATGGTTGCCTTTGTTGCGGCCGGCGAATTCAAAAATTATGACGAGGCAACAAAAAGCATGGTTCAGGTCAAGCGCACCTTTGAGCCGGACATGAAGAACCATGAGCTTTATATGAAAATTTATAAGAACGTCTATTCAAAGATGTATAAACGCCTTGAGCCGCTTTATAAAAGGCTCAGAAAAAAAGTTTTGCCGAAGATTTGAAAAATTTTCAAGATAATAAATAACAGATACCTTAAGGAGGATAAACAATATGAGCACAAAACCGTATAAGGGCTTTGAACCGAAATGGGTCAAGGAAGCCGCACCGAAGGACAGCTACCGTTCAATTTTCCGCTGGGGCGATCCGGATTTTGTAAAGTATCCGAAAGAGAGCCTTTACAAAATGATGAAGGATAAGTTCATCATGACCGATGATGACTTCAGACAGTATCCGATCGACATCGGCTGGGAGACCGTTGAGCTTAAGCAAAAGAGCAATATGGACGAAAAACACCTGAAATTCTTCCGCGAAACCGTTGGAGACGCCTATGTTTCAACGGCGGACTATAACCGCCTTTCCGTTGCATACGGAAAAACCGCATATGACCTGCTGCGTATGCGCGAGAGGAAGATTGATTCCCTCCCGGACGTTGTCATTTATCCGGACACAACACAGCAGGTTGAAAAAATTGTTGCTTATTGCACCGAGAACGACATTCCGCTTTATGTTTATGGCGGCGGCTCCACGGTAACAAGGGGCGTTGAGCCGATTAAAGGCGGCGTTTCGCTCGATATGAGAATGCGCTTTAACAAGGTTATCCGCTTCAATGAGACCGACCAGACCATCACCGTTCAGGCCGGTATGTCCGGCCCGAAGCTTGAGGAAACGCTCAACAATGCGGTCATGAATTTTGGCGCAAAGCGTGCATATACCTGCGGCCATTTCCCGCAGTCTTTTGAGTTTTCGAGCGTTGGCGGCTGGACCGTTACAAGAGGTGCGGGCCAGAACAGCACATATTACGGCTGCATTACAGATATTGTCCTTTCACAGAAATATGCAACACCCATCGGAAACTTCCAAACGAGCCATTATTCAAGAGAAGCAACCGGTCCGAACCTTAACCAGATAATGATGGGCTCCGAGGGTACGTTCGGCGTTTTGACTGAGGTCACTTTGCGCATATTCAGATATATGCCCGAAAACAGGAAGCGCTTTTCATACATTTTCAGAGACTGGAAAACCGCAATGGATGCCGGAAGAGAGATGATGCAGTGCGAATGCGGCTTCTCCTCCGTTTTCCGCCTTTCCGACCCCGAGGAGACCAATCTCATGCTCCGCCTTTATAATGTTGACGAAACTCCGCTGTGGAAGCTTCTTGACGTGACCGGCTTCAAAGACATGGAGCGCTGCCTTTTCCTCGGCTTCACTGACGGCGAAAAAGGCTATTCGGCAAATGTTGCAAAGAATATCCGCCGCATTGCAAAGAAATACGGCGCAATGAGCCTGACCTCGTTTGTTTGCAAGAGCTGGGAAAAGGGACGCTTTAACGACCCGTATCTCAGAGATACACTCATGGATTTCGGCATTACAACGGATACTCTTGAATGCACCGTCAACTGGTCAAACATGGCGCAGGTTCATGCAGACGTCCGCAAGGTTTGCAAGGCTCTTCCGAACACGATTGTCACAACGCATATGTCTCACTGCTATCCGCAGGGTGCAAACCTTTATTTCATCTTCCTGACAAAAATGTCCTCATCTGAGGAGTTCAAAAAATATCACACAAGCATCCTTGACGCAATTCAGAAGTCCGGCGCGGCAATCAGCCACCACCACGGAATCGGAAAGATGTTTGCTCCGTGGCTTGAGGGCAGCCTCGGAAGAACCGAATTCGGTGTGTTTAAGGCGCTCAAAAATTATTTCGACCCGAAGTATAACATGAATCCGGGCGGAACAATCGGCCTTGACCTCAAAGAGGAAGAAAAACGCTTCATGCGTGACGATATTAAATAATCAGCGGTTATGTGGATATTCAAAGAGCTGCTCCGAAGCCAAACGGAGCAGCTCTTGCAATTTATCTTCTTCCTCTCAGTTCCTCAATCTTTTCAATGAGCCAGAAGCGGATTTCATATTTCGGTTTGCTTTGAACAAGAGCCTGTCCGCCCGGAGAAAGAACGTCTGAAAGCTCTTCCTCTTTCTCCGCCGCAGGGAGACAGAGAGGCGGAAACATTACGCACCACCAGTTTTTGCCTTTGCCCTCGCCGATAACAACGCGCAGCGCATCATATTCTCCGGCCGGAAGCGTGATGTTTTTATAGACGCGAGTTGGAAAGCGGCTTTTTCCAACCGAAACGCTGACGCTGTAGTCTTTTCCGTTTTCGTGAATGGTTTTTTCCGCTGTCTGCAAAAACTGACCGAGGTTTTTGCAGGCGGCTTTTTCAGCGCCGTCTTTTGCTTTTTCGTTTTGAAAAATTTCTCCGCTTTCCTCAAGCAGAGCGTCTCTGACTTTGAGCTTCAGTGCCTGATCCTCCGCGGAATCAGAGTTGGCAATAACATGGAGGCGGAAAAGGCCGCTTCTGATTTCCTTGCAGTCGGTTTCAAACGATGAAAGACTGCCGGAAAAAACTATTGCAAGCACCATTGCCGCAAAGCAGGAAATTTCAAGGATTAAAGCTTTATTGTTTTTCATTTTCTATGTACCTCGTCCGTTTATGATTGCCGGCTTGCCGGAAAGTACAAAGCCGAGGGTGCGTTTGTACTTTCCGCTTTTGCGGCTTACTCAAATTCTTGGTTGAGCCGGAACTTTTTATTCAGCTGCCAATATAAAAATACGCAGATATAAACGGCGAAGATTGAAAGAAGGAACCAGCAGAAGCTGAACCGCGGACAGATTTGGCCAAGAATATTTCCCGGAAGATATGAATAATCCCATACGTCCAACTTAAAAATAAGATTGGTAACAACGCCAACAAAAAATTCCGCGGCGGTGATGACAAGGCAGCCGATGAGACCGCGCAGGACGAAAGAACGTGTGCGCAGAGCAAGATTGATGAAATAAAGAGCGGCAAAAACCGCTCCGCCCGTCAGGAACATTGTCCAGTGCGTTCGGCGGCGAAAAATTATTTCAATCAGGCAATACATTATGCTGCCGATGCAGAAAACGATTGTGTATTCGATTATCCGTCTTTTATATAATCTCATAGTTTTTTCACCCGGATTTATTGTTAAAAAAACCGCCTGTTTTATTAGAGGATAATCTTTGCAAAAAACGCGAAAAAGCCTTCTGAAGCACTAAAATAAAGCGATTAGACAGCGCTGAAGTTTCATCAAAATTTAATTATCGGTTATAATGCTAAAAGTTTTGTCGTAAGTATTGACAAACAGATTCATTTGTGAATAATATTCATATATACTCTGCGCCCGGGGAGGAGCACTTTCTCCAAGGCCGCAGGGCCGAAGAAAACTTTTTCCGCGCGGATTTCCGTCCGGAGAGCATTGATACCGAAAGGGGGTAAATACTAATGGATACATTTGAAAAAGTCAGCGACATTATCGGCAGAAGATTTGAGCTGAGTGAAACAAAAATCACCAAGGATACGACCTGGGAAGAGATCGGAGCCGACAGCATTGATCTTGTTGACCTGATTTCAGAACTTGAGGATGAGTTTGATATCAGTATCCCCGATGATTCAATCGAGGATCTCAAAACGGTCGGCGATGTTGTGAATCTTATTGACGAGATGTAAAAAGCACTTTTTTAAAAAAAGCGCATAGTTTTGCCGCCGGAGTTTTTCCGGCGGCTGTTTTTAAAAACTGTTTATTTGTTGAGAACATATATCGCAAGGTTAAGATATCCGGCAAAGGTTACCCAGACAATATACGGCAAAAGCAGCAGACCTGCCGCCGCGTCCGTTCTGTAAAAATTCAGGAACATTGTCAGAATAATCAGCCAGAGCGCAAGAAGCCAGATGAACGAGAACAGATAGGCGCCGCAGTTGAAGAAAATTATGCTCCAGAAAAAGTTGAAAAAAAGGTTCAGCGCATATATGCCAATGGCGTTGCGGCGCATTCTGGGTGCGTTTTTCCGCTTGATATAAACGCGCGCAAAGCTCACCGCCATCAGAACGTAAAGAACCGTCCAAACAACCGGAAACAGCCATGACGGCGGAGAGAGGGGCGGCATTTTGATTTTTTCATAAAGATTATTGTTTCCGGCCGTGAGCAGCGCGGAAAGGCCGCCGACCGCAAGCGTCAGCGCAATCGAATAGGCATACGGTTTAATTTTGTGTTGCATACGGAATCCTCCAGTCGCTATATTATACGCCCAAAAAGGCAATATAATTCCGCCGTGCTTCCGTTTGCTTGACTTGAAAGACCAAATATGGTAAATTTTCAATAGACAATTTTTTTCTAACTTTAACAGGAGTGGTTCAATAATGACATATGACGTGAAAATTAAAAAGCTTTCAAAAAATGCGGTTATTCCGACTTATGGCTCTCCGTTTTCCGCCGGAGCGGATCTTTATGCCTGCATTGATTCAAGCCTTGAAATCAATCCCGGTGAAACAAAGTTCGTTCATACCGGTCTTTGCGCCGAAATTCCTCAGGGCTTTGCCGGGCTTGTTTTTGCGCGCAGCGGACTTGCCTGCAAAAAGGATCTTGCGCCGGCAAACAAGGTTGGTGTGATTGACAGCGACTACCGCGGAGAAATCATGGTTGCCATTCATAACCACGGAAGGCAGACGCGCATTGTTGAAAACGGCGAGCGTGTTGCTCAGCTTCTTATAATGCCTTATGTTTGCGCAAACTTCATTGAAAGCGCTGAGCTTTCGGACACACAGCGCGGCGAGGGCGGCTTCGGCTCAACCGGAAAGTGATTTGAGGTGAAAGAATGGTTTTGTATTTTACGGGTACCGGAAACAGCCGATACATTGCAAAAAAGCTTTCCGCTTCTCTCGGCGAGGAGCTTTTTGATATGGGCAAAAGAATCAAAGAAAAGGATTATTCCGCTGTTGAAGCGGAGGAAAAACTTGTTTTTGTTGTTCCGACCTATGCGTGGAGAATTCCGCAGCTTGTTGAAAATTGGATAAGAAAGACGCGGTTTGAGGGCGCTTCAAAAGCGTGGTTTGTTATGGACTGCGGCGGAGAAATCGGAAATGCGCTCAAATATATTGAACAGCTCTGTTTTGAAAAAGGCCTTGAATGCATGGGCGTTTATCCGATAATTATGCCGGAAAATTATGTTGCAATGTTTTCCGTTCCGAGCGAGGCGGAGGCGCAGAGAATTGTTCAAAACGCCGGGCCGGAAATTCAAAAGGCGGCGGATTTTATAAAAAGCGGAAAGAAATTTCCTCAGCCGCGCAATAATATATATGACCGCTTTATGAGCGGCCCGGTGAACAAAATGTTCTATTCGCTTTTTGTTAAGGCGGACGCCTTCAGAACAACGGAAAAATGCACCGGCTGCGGAAAATGCTCAAAGCTTTGTCCGCTTTCCAACATCACGCTCAAAAACGGCCGCCCCGTTTGGGGAAAAGACTGCACTCACTGCATGGCCTGCATCTGCCTTTGTCCGAGCGAGGCGATTGAATACGGCAAAAAGAGCGTTGGAAAGCGCAGATATAAGCTGCAAATGGATTGAGGGGTAAAAATATGATTGGTATTGTTGATGTCGGCGGCGGAATGCGCTGCGTGTATTCGGCCGGAATTTATGACTGCTTTATTGACAACAACATTGTTTTTCCGGTTTGCGTCGGTGTATCCGCCGGAAGCGCAAACCTCATCTCATATTCCTGCGGCCAGCGCGGAAGGACATATGAGTTTTACACAAAATATGCCGCACGTCCCGAGTTTATGAGCATGGACAATATGCGCAAAACCGGCTCGTTCATCGGGCTTGACTATATCTATTCCGACTTGAGCAATTCAACCGGCGAATATCCGCTTGACTATGAACACTTCGTTTCTTCCGGAGTGAAGCTTTTTGTTGGCGCAACAAGGGCGTGCGACGGGCAGGCGCATTTTTTCACAAACAGCGATATTAAACAGGATGATTACAGCGTTCTCAAAGCGTCATGCTGCATTCCGGCCGTCTGCAAGGCATACAGTCTCGGCTCGGTGGAGTATTACGACGGCGGAATAGCCTCGCCGATTCCGTTTCAAAAGGCGTTTGACGAGGGCTGCGATAAGGTTGTTGTTGTGCTGACAAAGCCGCGTGAAAACTATCTTATTCCGTTTGGAAAAAAAGTTTTGACCAACATTATTCTTCACCGCACTCCGGACATGATTCGCCAGATTCAGTCCATTCACACGCGCTGCGAAAAGCTGCTTGAGGAGATGGAAAGGCTTGAAAAAGAGGGAAAGCTTCTTGTTATCGAGCCGAAAAACTGCTTCGGTGTTGATACTCTCACAAGAAACAGTCCCAACCTAGGCGCGTTTTATGATGAGGGCTATGAGGACGCAAAAGCAATTCTTGACAGTGAATTTATATCGGAACTGAGAGGTAAAAAGCAATGAAAGAAAAAGCTATCGGAAACACGGTTGTTCTCCGCCTTGAAATTGGGGAGGACATTGTTAAAAGCGTTAAAGACGTCTGCGCACGCCGGAAAATTACCGCGGCGCACATAAGCGGCATAGGCGCGCTTAAAAAGGCGGTTGTCGGCGTGTTCAACATGGAAACAAAGGTGTATAAGTCAAACGAATACAACGAATTCACCGAGCTTACAAACCTTTGCGGAAACGCGAGCGTAATGAACGGGGAAACCTATATCCATCTTCACGCGACCCTTGCGGACGAGGAGGGTCACGCTTTCGGCGGCCATCTCAACGAGGGTATTGTTGGCGCAACGGCGGAAATTTTCATCACTGTGCTTGACGGTGTTATTGACCGCGTTCACTGCGACGAAACCGGACTTAATGTTTTTGACATTTGACGCGCTGAATCGACCAAATGTATGAAAGTTGTCAGAAAATGCGCTTTCATTTTATCAAAGTATCTAAAATTTAAAAAGCTTTCCTCAACCCCTTGCACTTTGCTTTGCAAGGGGTTATAATATTTTAAAATATCTGCAGTGCGGTCTTTTGACACGGTTCCCGCTTTGGGGCGTCAAAATTTTTTTGCCCGGAAATATGAGGTAAACGAAATTTGACTTTCAAACGGACTTTGTTTTCGGGCGGCTGCCGCGGTTTCACCGCCGGGAAACCGGCTTTTGAGGCAAAAGAAAGGATTTGATGAAATGAACAAAAACGTAACAATCTTTGACCATCCCCTGATCCTCCACAAGCTTTCAATCCTCAGGAACAAGGACACATCCTCAAAGGATTTCCGCGCTCTTGTTTCGGAGATAGCGATGCTCATGTGCTATGAAGCAACGCGCGACCTTCCGATGGAGGACGTTGAAATTGAAACCCCGATCTGCAAGACCACCGTTAAGCACCTTGCAGGCAAGAAGCTTGCCGTTGTTCCGATTCTCCGCGCAGGTCTCGGCATGGTTGACGGAATTCTTTCTCTTGTTCCCTCGGCAAGAGTCGGCCATATCGGCCTTTACAGAGACGAGGAAACCCTCAAGCCCGTTGAATATTATTGCAAGCTGCCCAAGGACATTGGCGACCGCGACGTTTTTGTTGTTGACCCGATGCTTGCAACCGGCGGCTCAGGAATTGACGCCGTCAGCCAGATTAAGCTCAGACACCCAAGATCAATCCGTTTCCTTTGCCTCATTGCCGCTCCGGAGGGAATTGAAGCTTTCACAAAGGCTCATCCCGATGTTGACCTTTACTGCGCCGCTCTTGACGAAAAGCTCAATGAAAAGGGCTATATCGTTCCCGGCCTCGGCGATGCCGGAGACAGAATCTTCGGAACAAAATAATAAATTTAAGCAAAACAAAAGTGAGCCACCTGTTCGGGCGGCTCACTTTTTTGGTAATATAGAGATAATAGATATTAAAGCAGGGGAGCGCCGTGCTCTTTGCAATATTCAACAACCTCCTGCGGCCAATATGAGGACTGAACCTCGCCGATGTGAGCTTTGCGCAAAAAGAACATACACATTCTTGACTGGCCGATTCCGCCGCCTATGGTGTACGGAAGCTCTCCGTTCAAAAGAGCCTTGTGGAACGGAAGATTCTTCCTGTCCTCGCAGCCGGCAATCTTAAGCTGGCGCGCCATTGATTCCTCGCTGACTCTGATTCCCATTGAGGAAAGCTCAAACGCAATGTCAAGCACCGGATAATACACGATGATATCGCCGTTGAGCTCCCAGTCGTCATAGTCGGGCGCTCTGCCGTCATGCGGCTTTCCGTCCTTGAGCGCACCGCCGATTTTCATCAGGAAGATTGCGCCGTATTCTTTTGCGGCTGCGTATTCGCGCTCTTTTCTTGAAAGAAGCGGATACTGCTCTTCAAGCTCAAAGGAGGAAACAAAGTGGATTTTTTCCGGAAGAAGGTTGCCGATGAAGTTATATTCCTTTGTAATGTAGTATTCGGTGTGGCGCAGCGCGGAATAGATGAGCTTAACGGTCTTTTTGAGTGTGTGCTCGTTGCGGCTTTCCTTGGGGATGATCTTTTCCCAGTCCCACTGGTCAACAAAAATTGAATGAATGTTGTCCGTTTCCTCGTCGCGGCGGATTGCGTTCATGTCGGTATAGAGGCCTTCATTCTCCTCAAAGCCGTACATTTTGAGGGCGTGTCTTTTCCATTTTGCAAGCGAGTGGACAATTTCAAACTTTTCGCCGCTGAAAACATCGAACGAGACGGGTCTTTCCGTTCCGTTGAGGTTGTCATTCATGCCGCTTTTTGCGTCAACAAAAAGGGGAGCGGAAACGCGCGTGAGGTTAAGCTCGATTGCAAGGTCACGCTCAAAAAAGTCCTTAACCTTTTTAATCGCCTGCTCGGTCTCCCTGAGCGTCAGGTGGGAGCAGTAGTTTTCCGGAATTACACAAGACATCAGATACACCTCGAAAAAAACAAAATTCGTCTACTATTATATCAACAACCGCCCTTTGTGTCAATGAAAAGCAATAATCTTTAAAAGATAAAGGGCGTCCGAGTGTTGAATTTTTTCTTTTGTTGTGATAGAATAGCTTTCAGTAAATATCGGAGGACAGAAAAAATGAGTAAATTTTATCTCAAGGACGGCGAACCGTTCATTCCCGAAAGCATCAACCCGCAGCTTACGAAGCTTGCGCTTTCAATCATCAAAGCGACCAAAATTTCCTTCAAGTTCAAGCTTAAATCCACCTCGCTTCAAAATGCGCTCAAGGGCGGAGACGTTGAGCTGATGAAGTCTCTCATTCAAAAATGCTTTGAAAAGAACGGCGCTCTCTATGAAAAAGACATGGAGCTTTCCGGCGTTAAAATCGGTGACATTGACGACGGCTTCTTTGCCGATAAGGACGATGAGTTCTTTAAAAACCAAATTAAAGTTCTTATTGACTTTGCCTGCATCAATACCGTTGTTGAGTCAAAGATGATGCCACTCATGGGCGCTTCCTGCAAAAAGGTCTTTGACAAGAACATTGACGAGCTGCTTTTCTTCACCAACCAGACGGAGATTCTCAAGCTCTCAGATGAAGAGAAAGAAGCGCAGGAATAATTCATATCAAATACCGAAAAAAACCGCACGGCTGCCGTTTTAAAGCACCGTGCGGAAAATTTTGAGAATAACCGGTGTATAATGCAAACATTCGCCGAATAAAGCACACCTTAAGTTTCGCGAAATTTGCAAGCCATGTTATGACCAACAAATAAAGGAGTGTCAAATAATGGATAAAGAAAAAGAAAATCAAAAGCAAGCAACAAAGGAATATGCTTTGGAAAGCATTATCGCAACAGCTGTAAAGCTTCCGGCTGTAAAGGTGAATCGCAACAGCTTTTTGGAAGAAACATTCAAAAATGAAAAAGTGCCGATTCAAGACGTATTAGATCTCGGACCTGTTGAAGCAGGCATTTCGCGTGAAGATTTGTTTCAGATAGCAACAAAGTTAATTCTGAAAAGAACAAGCGTATCATCAATAGCCTCGTTTACTGCCGGTCTACCCGGAGGAGCTGCAATGGCGGCAACAGTTCCGCTTGATATTACCCAGTTTTTCGGAATGTCAATTCGACTTGCGCAGGAGTTGTCATATTTGTATGGGGCTGATGACTTATGGAAAAACGGATCCGTTGATGAAGAAAAAATCAGGAATCAGCTGATTATGTATTGCGGTGTTATGTTTGGAGTCTCAGGTGCAGTGTCAGGTGTCCGTGTTTTGACCACTCAGCTTGTTAAAGCTACGGCAAAAAGGCTTCCGCAAAAGGCGTTGATGAAAACATTTTGGTTCCCGATTTTGAAAAAAATAGGAAAAGCTTTGTGTGTCAAGGTCACAAAAGAAACGGTTACAAAAGGAGTGACAAAGGCATTGCCGATATTTGGCGGTATAATATCCGGAGCTATGAACTTCGCTTCCATGATGCCGATGGCAAACCGACTGCTAAAAACGCTTGATAAAGCATGTTTTGACTATAGCGAGGATGAATTTAATGCGGACATTGAGGAAATAAATAATGTCACAGAAGATATTGACATTGACGCTGATTCCGGTAAAAGTGATGTCAATGTTGTTGATATCAAAGGAAAATTCACGGATGAAGTTAAGAATGCAAAGAGCAATATTTCCGGAGCATTTAACAAATTTAAGGGTGCCGTATCGTCAAAAATCTCAGATAAAAAAGCAACCGATAAAACCGACAAATTTGAATCTGTGAAAAAGTTCAAAGAACTCCTTGATATGGGTATAATAACTCAGGAGGAATTTGATTCAAAAAAGGCCGAACTTCTTGGCTTGTAAATCTTACTGATAATAACGCCGACACATGAAATTCCTGTGTCGGCGATTTTTTATTCAATTCCCTTAAGAGCGTCAAGCTCCTTTTTGTCAACTTTGATTTGGGAGTCCTTGATTGTTTTGACCTGTCCGCGGTCAATAACAATGGGGGCGGCGTCCGGCTTTGAGTCAAGGCGGACTTTAAGTATTCCCGTTAAAAGGTTAAAATCAACAACGGTTCCGCGGCCTTCGGGGGTTTCAACAACGGCGCCGTTTTTCGGCGTAACGCGCAGCAGGTGCTCATATGCGTCCTGTTCATATTTGAGGCAACACATCAGCCTTCCGCAGGTTCCGCTGATTTTAACCGGGCTGAGGGAAAGGCTTTGTTCCTTTGCCATCTTGACCGATACCGGCTGGAAATCGCCAAGGAAGGTGTTGCAGCAGAACGGACGGCCGCAGATTCCGAGGCCGCCGACCATTTTGGACTCGTCTCTGACGCCTATCTGGCGCAGTTCGATTCTTGTTCTGAAAACGGAGGCAAGGTCTTTAACAAGCTCGCGGAAATCAACTCTGCCGTCGGCTGTGAAGTAAAAGAGAATCTTGTTCCTGTCGAGGGTATATTCAACGTCAACAAGCTTCATTTTAAGGCCGTGAGCCGCAATTTTTTTGAGGCAGATGTCAAAGGCGGCCTTTTCCTTTTCCTTGTTTTCCGCAACGGTTTTGAGGTCTTTCTCCGTGGCGGAGCGGATAACCGGCTTGAGTTCGCCGCTTATTTCATCATCGGGAACATCTCTGTCCGAGAATGTGACCTCACCGCACTCAAGGCCGCGGGCGGTTTCAACAATAACCTTGTCTTTCGGCTTGAGCTTAAGACCGTTCGGGCTGAAGTAATAAACTTTTCCAACATTCTTGAACCTGACGCCGGTGACTTTTATCATATAATTCATTCCTTTCGTGTTGACTTCCGGCTGCACTTGGCGGCCGGGCTGCTTTGCCTTTTTATGGCTTTTTGCACAATGTTACCCCTCATGAATTTTTGACCCGGTGAAAAACGCTGCAAAGGCGCGTAACGGTGAGGTTGTGGTTCGCAGACCTTTGAACGCAGTCAATGAGACCCTCGGTTTCTTCAATGAGGGCGATAAGTTTTTTTTGAGTGAAACTTTGCCGCAGCTTCTGCGCCTGCTCGGTGCAGGATGTCAGCGGCTCTTTTTCAACAAGAGCATCGCGGAAAATATAGACAAGAAACGGCAGAACGGCTTTGAAAAGCTCCTTGTCTTTCATAAAGACGGAAGTCTCCTTCAAAAAATCGAACTCATTTCCGCAGCAGAGGGCGTTTGCAAGCTTTGCCGCAATGGCGAGCGCTTCGGCGCCGGCCGTTTCATCGGTTTTGAAGTCCTCCTCCTGCGAAAGGAGGAATGAACAGGCGCGCGAGGTGATTGTTTCAAGCAGCGCCGTTCTTGAAGGACAGGTGAGGATAAAGCAGACGTGAGGCGCCGGCTCTTCAAAAATCTTGAGCAGGGCGTTTTGCGCCTGCGGATTCATAAGCTCGGCCTCGCGGATGATGAAAACGCTTCTTGCGCCGTCATTCGGCAAAAGGAGAGCCTTTTCGCGTATGGTGCGCACATCGTCAACCTTGATTGCGCTCGCTGACTCGTCTTTTTGAAAAACATAGATGTCCGGGTGATTTCCGCTTTCAGCCTTTTTGCAGGCGCGGCAGACCCGGCAGGGCTTGGTTTCCCCGGTGCAGACAAGGGCGCAGGCAATTTCCTTTGCGGCCGCAAGACGTGTCTCGTCCTTTGAGCCTTCAAGAATAACGGCGTGGGGAAATGTTTTGTTCATAATGCTGCGCGAAATTTCATCTTTGCAGCGCTTGTCAAAATCAATGCCCTCAAACACGCCTTATTCTCCTTTCAAAAAAAGTTTTTCCAAGTGTTCTCCGGCGTTTGAAACTGCGCCGGTAAAGATACATTATACTACAAAATTGTGAAAATAACAATAGCGTGAATATTAATATTCGGCCGAGTCAACGCAATAGGAGGAGAAAATTTTTTCCGCAGCTTTGGAAAGGTCAATTTCCGCCTTTTCGGCCGGGTAGTTGTTGCTGCTCCAGACCCAGCCAATTTCAAATTCAAAGAAATTCGGCTCGGCGGCTTTCTGACCCTTGAGGGATTTTGTCATTGCGTCTATCCAGCTTTCCCAGCGTTTGAGATAAAAATCACCGGTAAGGCCGGACCACTGTTTGTTTGAGTAATCGCGCAGCTTTCCGTCCTCGGCAATCTGGCGCGAGCCGCCCCAGGTTGTTATCTGCGCACGGGCGTTGAATTCAAAAATCTTTTTTGTAAAATCATCGAATGGTTCGGCAAGAGCCTTTGCTTTTTTGAGCCAGCTTCCGAGCATAAACTCGCTTTCCGCGGAAAGCAGCCTGTCTGTGAACGCGCCGAGACTCAAAAATTTGTCTGACCACTTCATAAAGCCGATAAGGTCTTTTTCGCCGTATGCACGCGCCATATTTTTCTGATATTCCTGCGCGGTGTTTGCAAGGAGCTGCTTGAGAAGATCCGCTGCGTCAAAGCGGTAGCCCTCGCTCTCTTTGCAGTTTTCATATTCCGAAAGGAAAAGCTTCACGGCGTTTTCAAAGGTTCTTTTGTCATAGGAAACAATGCCGTTGCCCCAGGTTGAGGGAGATTTGACCTTGAGCGCCGGACGCGCGTTGATGACCGATTCCGGCGCGCCCTCGCCGTGTTCGTTGAGCTTTGGGTTATACACGGTGGCGTTGAGGAGCTTCATTGCCTCAAACATTGTTTCGCTGCATTTTGAATATCTTCTTTCGGCATAGGAGCGCAGCCATTTTTCAAGGTCAATGGGCTGCGGCTTTTCTTTTTCTGTCCACGCCGTTTCAAAAAACAGGTCAAAAATTATCGGGTTTGAGTGCGTCGCCTCGGGCGTTACGCCAATGCCTTTCATATGTTTTGCTTTTTGTGCCGCGCGCGCAATCTCGGTTGCAACGGTTGAAAGGTGGCCGTGCAGCCCCATTCTTCCGCCGAAGTTGTTGAGCATACAGAATACCCACGGGGAGTTGAGAAATTCGTTTCCGAGGAAGTTTTCCCAGCGCGGCCTTTTTTCGGCGTAAAGGTCAAGGATGAGCGTATGCTCTTTCCTTTCGGCAATACCCTCAAGCAGCTGCTTTGAGGGGTTTTCGCCCCAGGATTGAATGATCCAAACGGCATCGCTCCTGTTTTTGAGCATTCCGTCAAGAAGATATCGACCGACTTTTTCAATGCTAAGCCGTCCGCTTTTTCCGCCCTCGTGGAACGGGTCGGTTGCAAAGAACTCGGAAATATCTCCGTATACCTCGCGCTGACTTTCATAGAAAAGGTCGGCAAGGCGCAGATAGGCGATTGTGTCCGTTTTGAGCATTGCCGGACGTTCAGTGCCGTTCCAAAGTCCCTGCGGAATAATCACCGCGTCCGGAGCATATTTTTTGATGTCCGGCGGAACCATTCCGCAGTATCCCTGAAGAACGGGCTTCATGCCCATTTTGCGCATAAAGAGATGGTTTTTCCGCGCAAGGTCGGTGCTCTTTTTAAAATAGTTCGGGTGAAGCGGCGCTCCTGTTCCGTAAAGGTTCGCCATGCAGAACCATGCATAGTACGCAGGACCCGGAAGAAAAGCAAGCACCTTTTCAATCGGATAGCCGAGCTTCAAAAGAAATCTGCGCCAGACTTCCCAAATTGCGGTGATGTCAAGAAAAACATTAACGCCTTGGAGCGCAAAATAGTCGAGGTCCTTTTGCCAGTCCTTCTCGCCGTAAAACGCCATTGTGTAGGAAAGGGAGCAATAGTTGTTGGCGTATCTTATCTTAAACGGAGTGGTGAGCCTTTTCCTTTTGCCGATTTTTGGAACGGGGGAGGGCATTTTCACGTTGTTTCCAACCTGAGAAATGTTAATGCCGCAGTAGTTTTTATAGTAGTGGTTAAGACCGGCGGCGGCAGAGGAGCCGCTGTTCGCTTTGATAAGAACTTTTCCGTCCGCTGTGTCGGAAAGCTCAAAAAACTCCTCGTCCGTTTCCTCAATCGAAAAGGCAAAGTGATTTTCATATTCTTTTCCGACGGTTCTTCCAACAAGGGCAAGAAGCTCATTTTCGGTGTCCTTTTTTGTAATTTCAACATTATAGACGCTGTTTTCAAAGCTTTCCGGAAACATGACGGCTGCCTTTTTAATCTCTTTTCCGCTTTCAGAACCGAAAAGTTCAATATTTCTGATTGTTGCGTATGATGTTTTGCGGCTGTATTTAAAAAGAAAGCGCAATGAGCACGCCTCAAACGCGCAGGAAAACTCATAGCGGCCGCCGCAGTTTTTTTCGCTGCTTTGTGTGAGTACCTCGCTGAAGTTCACTCCGTCCTCGCTTTTGAAAACCGAGAAAACGCAGATGTCGTTTTTCGGGCAGTCAAGCACTATGCGCGAAAGGGAGAACATTTTTTTGAGGTTTATTTCAATATAGCTTGGGAACTGTCCGCCGACCCACTTGGTGCGGCTGTTTGAGTCAAAAAGCTTAAAGGCGTTTTCACCGTTTTCCTTGGCAAAGACCATCTCTTTTGAAATTTTGATTTTTTTACACATACACATCAGTCCAATCAAAGTTGAATCAATCCCCATCATTCTATTAGAAAAAACTCGAATAGTCAATACAGTATCGAATAAAAAGAAGAAATAAAATCAAATATCTTCCGCAAAAGGCTCAAAAAAAATTGAAAAACAGAGAAAAAGGGCTTGATATTTTGCATTTTTATGATACAATGAGTAGAACACAGAAAGCAAAAGGCGTATACGCTGCTTTTGTGTTTTCTGAGAATATAAGGAGGTAAGAACAATGGCATATGTTATTAGCGGCGACTGCATCTCCTGCGGCGCATGTGCAGACGGTTGCCCCGTTGGTGCAATCAGCGAAGGCGACGGAAAGTATGTTATTGATGCTGATTCCTGCATCGAATGCGGCGCATGTGCAGACGGCTGCCCCGTTGAAGCTATCAGCGAAGGCTGATTTTAAAACGTAAGTTAATCTATGAATATCCGGAAGAGGCTTTTTGCTTTCTTGCGGATATTTGTCTTTTTGCGGACTTTGAGTGCTTTTTGCGCAAAGCCGGATGATAAAAAATGATTAAATTTCTCAATCGAAAATCATTCTTTTGCTTTTGTGCTATAATAATTTAAATCGTAAAAGCGCAAAACTGGGCGGAAAAACAAGTCGGTCTTTCCGCCGGAAAGGACTTTTTAAAGAAATGGAAAACAGAATCTGGAACAAAGAAGCGGAGTGCATGAAGCGTCGGGAGCTTGAAGAACTTCAGCTTGAAAGGCTGAGGGCGCTCATTGATTACTGCGATAAGAACGTCAAGTTTTATCACGACAGATTTGAAAAGAACAACATCACCGCCGAAAAAATCAAAAAGCTTTCGGATATTCAGTATATCCCATATACAACAAAGACCGATTTGCGCGATAACTATCCGTTCGGCCTTTTCTCCGTTCCGAAAAAGCAGCTTGTCCGCCTCCACGCCTCCTCCGGAACAACCGGCAACCCGACCGTTGTCGGATACACAAGAGGCGACCTTGAAAACTGGAGCGAGCAGGTTGCGCGCATTGCAACCGCGGCCGGCGCAACGGACGAAACAACCGTTCAGATCTGTTTTGGATACGGAATGTTCACCGGCGCTCTCGGACTGCATTACGGCCTTGAAAAAATCGGCGCAACGGTTGTTCCAACCTCCTCCGGCAACACGGAAAAGCAGCTCAAATTTATGCGCGATTTTGGTACCGACGCAATAGTTGCAACGCCGTCATACTGCCTGTATCTTGCCGAATGCGCAAGGGAAAAGGCGAATGAATTCCCGATGGAAAGCTATAAACTGAAGCTTGGCCTTTTGGGCTCGGAGGGCTGCACGCCGGAAATGCGCACCCAGATTGAAGAACGCTGGGGCGGCGGCTTTTTCTGCACCGATAACTATGGAATGAGCGAGCTCAACGGCCCCGGAATGAGCGGAGAATGCTATATGCGCAACGGACTGCACATCAATGAAGATCACTTCCTTTGCGAGGTTATTGACTCGCAGAGCGGAGAGGTTCTTCCGAAGGGCAGCACGGGCGAGCTTGTTGTGACCAACCTCACAAAGCGCGGTCTGCCGATGATAAGATACCGCACAAGAGACATCACAAACATTAATTATGAGCCTTGCGAATGCGGAAGAACAACGGCAAGAATGAGCAAAATTATCGGAAGAAGCGATGATATGCTCAAAATCCGCGGAGTCAACGTCTTTCCGTCTCAGATTGAAAGCGCGCTCATCGGAATCACGTCAATCGGGCCGCACTATCAGCTTGTTGTTCGCCGCGAGGGCTTTTCAGACACTCTTGAGGTTCGCGTTGAGCTTATTGATGCGTCGCTGCTTGAAATTTACTCAGAGCTTGAAAAGCTGCGCAGGAATATTCATGACAGAATCAAGAACATTCTCGGAATTGAAATCAAGGTCAGCCTTGTTGAGCCGAAAACGCTTGAGCGTTTCACCGGAAAGGCGAAAAGAGTCCTTGACTTGAGATAACAGATGTCAGATTGCGTTTGACCGCACAGCTTTGAAAGAATTTTTGTGAGCTGAGAAAGACGGGCTGACGGGTATTTTGTCAGCAAAAATCTTAATTGAACCCGTTCGGTTTAAAGCATCCAACATCAAACATCCAAAATCTAAAATCCAAATTGAGGTTAAACAAATATGGAAAAGAAAACTCTTCTCCTCGGCAACGAGGCTGTTGCCAGAGGACTTTTTGAAGCCGGTGTGAGCTTTGTTTCCGCCTATCCCGGAACACCCAGTACCGAAATCACCGAGGCCGCCGCAAAGTACAGCGAAATGTACTGCGAATGGGCGCCGAACGAAAAGGTTGCTTTTGAGGCCGCCTTCGGCGCATCGCTCGGTGGCGCAAGAAGCTTTTGCGCAATGAAGCACGTTGGGCTCAATGTTGCGGCCGATCCGCTTTACACCGCGTCATATATCGGCGTGAACGGCGGGATGGTCTGCGCCGTTGCCGATGACCCTGGGATGCATTCCTCTCAGAATGAGCAGGACTCACGCCACCACGCAATAGCGTCCAAAACGCCGATGCTTGAGCCTTCGGACAGCAGCGAGTGCCTTTCCTTTGCAAAGCTCGGCTTTGAGCTTTCGGAAGAATTTGACACGCCGTTTTTGCTTCGCCTTTCAACAAGAGTCTCCCATTCGCGCTCGCTTGTTTCTCTTTCCGAACGCGAGGAAAGGGAACTTAAGGAATATAAAAAGGACGTTATGAAAAACGTCATGATGCCCGCAATGGCAAAGGGCGCCCACGTCAGAGTTGAAAAAAGAACAGAGGCGCTCACCGAGTGGGCAGACACAAAAGCCGTTGAAAAGGGCGTAAATACGGTTGAATATTTCAACAGGAAGCTTGGTGTGATCGCTGCCGGAACGGCATATACCTATGCCCGTGAAGCACTTGGCGAAAAGGCGAGCTTTCTCAAGCTCGGACTGGTCAATCCGCTCCCGATAAAGCTCATCAAAGAGTTCTCAAAAAATGTTGAAAGGGTTGTTGTTATTGAGGAGCTTGACCCGATAATTGAAAACCACTGCAAAACACTCGGCGTTGAAGTTGAGGGAAAGAGCCTTTTCTCGGTGCTCGGAGAATTTTCTCAGGCAACGGTCAAAAAAGCTCTCCTCGGCGAAGAGGCGGACGCGCTTTCCTTCCCCGATGAAATTCCGCCGCGTCCTCCTGTGCTCTGCGCCGGTTGTCCGCATAGGGGTCTTTATTACGCGCTCAAAGGGCTTCACCTTTATGTCAGCGGCGATATCGGCTGCTATACGCTCGGTGCCCAGGCTCCGCTTTCAATGATGGATTCCTGCGTCTGCATGGGTGCCTCGGTCAGTGCGCTGCACGGCTTCAACACCGCAAGAGGAGAAGAACAGGCCTCAAAAAGCGTTGCCGTTATCGGCGACTCAACTTTCATCCACTCCGGAATCACCGGACTCATTGACATTGCGTATAACAAGGGCATTTCAACCGTTATTGTTCTTGATAACTCAATAACCGGAATGACCGGCCACCAGAACAACCCGGCGAACGGCCTGACAATCAGAAACGACCCGACCGTTGCGGTCAACCTTGAGGCGCTTGCCCGCGCAATAGGAATCAATTCCGTCCGCGTTGTTGACCCGTTCAATGTTGCGGAAACAAAAAAGGTTGTTAAAGAGGAGCTTTCAAAAAAAGAGCCTTCCCTCATCATCTCGCGCCGTCCGTGCGCTCTGCTTAAAACGGTTAAGCACGGCCGTCCGCTTGTTGTGAATAAAGAAAAGTGCATCGGCTGCAAAGCCTGCCTTTCCGTCGGTTGTCCGGCTCTTTCCCAAACGGATTCAAAAGGAAAGAGCGCGGCGCTTATTGACCAAAACCAGTGCGTTGGCTGCGGCGTCTGCACGGCGGCTTGCAGATTTGGCGCAATAGAAAAAGGAGGAGAGCAGTAATGGAAACAAAAAACATTCTCATTGTCGGAGTCGGCGGCCAGGGAACGCTGCTCGCCTCAAAGCTCATGGGAAAATACTTCACGGAAAAGGGCTATGACGTTAAGGTCAGCGAGGTTCACGGAATGAGCCAGCGTGGCGGAAGCGTTGTGACCTATGTCCGCTACGGAGACAGAGTCTTTTCCTCCGTTATTGAAAAGGGGGAGGCGGACATCATCCTTTCCTTTGAGCAGCTTGAAAGTGCAAGATGGCTGCCATATCTTAAAAAAGGCGGCGTGCTTATCACCGGAACGCAAAAAATTGACCCCATGCCCGTGATTATGGGCAAGGCGAAATATCCGGACAGCATTATTGAAAAACTTTCAAAAAACGACATAAAGGTCATTGCCGTTGATGCACTCGGTCTTGCCCTGAAAGCGGGCAGCGCAAAAAGCGCGAATGTTGTTTTGCTCGGCGCGGCGGTTCATTTCCTCGGAATTGACAGAGAAAGCTTTGAAAAAATTGTTGAATCGTCTGTTCCGCCGAAAACCGTTCAAGCAAACCTTAAAGCGTTCGGCTATGGATATGACGCTGAATAATCAGAACAAGGAGTGTGAAATAACCAATGGGAATCTTCAAACCTGAAATTGAGTGCGCGTCAAGGGACTATCTCCACGCGCTTCAATCCGCAAGACTCATCAAAATGGTCAAAAACGCCTATGAAAATGTTCCTTTTTATAAAAAGCTTTTGGACGAACACGGCGTTTCGCCCGAGGACATCCATTCAATAGACGATATCACAAAGCTGCCGTTCACGGTCAAGCAGGATTTGAGGGATAACTATCCGTTCGGACTTTTCGCCGTTCCGACCTCAAAGCTTCAAAGGATCCACGCCTCCTCCGGAACAACGGGAAAGCAGACCGTTGTCGGCTATACAAAGCATGACCTTGAAATCTGGTCTGACGGCGCGGCAAGAGCGCTCACCGCGGCCGGCGCAACAAAGAACGACAAGGTTCACGTTTCATACGGCTACGGCCTTTTCACGGGAGGACTCGGCCTGCATTACGGCGCGGAGTACATGGGCGCAACAACAATTCCCGTCTCCTCCGGAAACACAAAAAGGCAGGTTCAAATTCTTCGGGACTTTGGCTCAGACATTCTCTGCTGCACACCGTCATACGCAATGTTCATTGGCGAAACCGTCCGGGAGATGGGCATTGACCCGAAATCGCTGAAGCTGCGCGCAGGAATTTTCGGCGCGGAGCCTTGGACGGACAATATGAGGAAAGAGATTGAAAAACTGCTTGACATCAAGGCGTATGACATCTACGGTCTTTCGGAAATTGCCGGCCCGGGCGTTGCTTATAACTGCGAATGTCAGAACGGTTTGCACGTTTGCGAGGACTACTTCTATCCGGAAGTTGTTGACCCGGATACGCTTGAGGTTCTTCCGGACGGCGAGTTCGGAGAGCTTGTTTTCACCTGCATTGAAAAAGAGGCGCTTCCGCTCATCAGATACAGAACGCGCGACATTGCCGCCATCACCCACGAAAAATGCGCCTGCGGCAGAACCACCGTCAGAATGAGCAAGCCCAAGGGCAGAAGCGACGATATGCTCATCATCCGCGGCGTCAATGTTTTTCCGTCGCAGGTTGAACACGTTCTGCTTGAGCTTGGCCTCACCGCGAACTACCTCATCATCGTTGACAGAAAGAATAACCTTGACACAATGGAAGTTCAGGTTGAAATGCTTCCGGAGATGTTCTCGGATACCGTTAAGGGACTTGAAAACACCGAAAAGCGCATTGAGGGCGCGCTCCAGTCCACGCTCAATATTCACGCAAAGGTCAGACTTCTTGAACCGGGCAGTCTTGCGCGTTCGGAGGGTAAGGCAAAGCGCGTTATTGACAACAGAACAGAAGTAACATATTAAAAAACTTAAGGAGGAAGAGAAGATGCTTATTAAACAGATTTCCGTCTTTGTTGAAAACAAGGAGGGCAGACTTGCCGAAATTACCGAAACGATTGCAAAGGCCGGGGTCGATATCCGCGCACTTTCCATTGCGGACACAACAGATTTCGGAATACTGCGTCTTATTGTTGACAAACCGCAGGAGACCGAAAAGGTTCTCAAAGACGCGGGATTCACGGTTTCAGTCACGAATGTTATTGCGGTTGGCATTGACGACGTTCCCGGCGGATTTGCAAAGCCGATGAGGGTTCTTGCGGACGCTCACATTGACGTTGAATATATGTATGCCTTTATCTCTCGCGATACCAAAAAAGCCTATGTCATTCTCAGAGTCAACGATAATGACACGGCAATCAAGGCTCTTGAAGACGCCGGAACCGTTCTTCTGGATGAAATCGGTTTCCATGACATGATGAAGTAAAAAGAAAATGGCCGCCGGTCAACCGAGCGGTCGCAAAGAAAGGACCCGGACTGTTTTGAACAGCCCGGGTTGTTTTTATCCGCGGCGGTAATTTAGAATGAAAGTTTAAGGAAAAGGTTCTTCAGCTTGAATATCAGCTCGCCGAGGAAGCCGAAGCTTTCACCGTATCCGACGGAATTTGCGGCGTTTGGAGTGTTTGTCATGCTTGGAAGGTTCGTCATATAGATTCTTTCGCAAAGCTCAGCAGTGGCAAAATCCATTGCAACAATGCCATAGACGCCGCCGGCCTTGAAATCATATGAGGAAAGGAAGGCGTTGACCTTTTTTGCGTTCGCATAGGGAGTTTTTATGTTGTTGGCGTTTGTGCAGCAGATGTTGAAATGGTTTTCGGAAAGGTTATCGGCAAAAAAGTTTGCAATGACCTTGGTTTTGTTTTCTCCTTCAATCTTGTAGGAATCCTGAACAAACATATATCCGACCGGCTCACTGAGCAGTCTTTTGTCAAGACTGATAATCTTTTTGAAGCGGAAATCGTTCATATCGGTTGAGCCTATGTAGGGATAGGTTTCAAAATTGATGCCGCTGTTGCTGTTGCCAAAACGCGATTTGTCTGCCTCGGCAACGCGCAGAAGAACGATTTTTCCCCTGACCTCATCAAGAACGGGAATTTTGTTTTTTGTGTACCAGAGTTCGGGGGAGGGGGCGATTAATTCATCATAAAAGCGAGTGAAAAGCTTTTTGTTCTTTTCGCTTTCCTCCTGCTTTAAAAGGAAAAGGATGGTTTCGCCCGGATTTTGCTCAAGGAATTTTTTGCAGTCGGAAACAATGTCCTTTGCGGTCAGATTCTGCGCAAAAAGTCCGAGTTCCTTTTTGCAGTTCAACACGCCGTGCATTGCAAGAATGTTGTTTCCGCTGAGCGCAAGGCGAACATCAAGATATCTGACTCCGGCGTAAAGCTGCTGAAGAACCGAAAGGGACTGAGTGCGTGCGCGCGTGCTGAAATAAAGATAGCGTGCGGCGCTGTCATGGGTGCCGGGCATATTGATTGCCGTAATCGGCAGCGAGCCGTCAACGGCACTTTGCCAGTTGCTTCCGTTTATTCCGCCGTTCTCCACGGCGGAAACGGTCAGAACCGAAAAGCTCAGAATGAGCAGAGCAAGAATAATAGCCAATGTTTTTTTCATAAAAATCGCCTTTCTTTAAAAATATTAGCCGGGTAAAAAAAACTTGCTCCGGCAGTGGCTTAATTAATTTTAACATTTATTTCCGATAAAAGTCAATAGGCTAAGATGAAACAAAAAAAGTTGATACTCCAAAACAGAATATCAACAAGCAGTTAAAAACGCCCGGGGAGAAGCCGGGCGCTTTTAAAAAGGAGAAAATACGAAGAAAACATTGATATAGAAGCTGTCAAAATTTCAGGCGGTTGAGTGAGTTCCCACTCGCCTCAACTGCAAGCATATAATACACCAACATTTCGCAAAATGCAAGCCTTTTTTACGAAAAAATCCGTGTTTTTTCGCGTTTCTATTTATTGGCTAAAACTGATAAAGATATGCATAATTTTTTGTGCAAAACTACCAACGTTTATGAACGCAGTGAGAACATAGGTCTTTGAGTTTAATTGTATAATCCAATTATAAACAAGTAAAGTCGGCTTTTTGCCGCTTACTTAATTGTAGCTTTTTTAATGCCTGAAGGCAAAAAACGCTCGTTTTCATGTTGGCAACGCTTCGTAGCTTTCTTTTTGGGTGCTGAAAAAACAAGGGATTTTTTAATTTTGTTAAGGTTTTTAAAAAAATCGTTGACTTTTTTTGACAATGCTGTATACTGAAATTAAGAAAGAAGATGGAGGTGTCTTTATATGTTGCTCTTTTACCGTTTCTGCCGTGAATTATATCAGCATTTTTTCAGAACAATTTTAAGAATCATCTTTTAATAAAATTTCTAACAATAAAATCCGCGTACCGTTAGCCACGTGTGGCTAAGGACGGTATGTGTGAAAGATGCGGTGTAGTCAATTACGGCTACACCGTGTTTTTATTTTTTGTTTAATGAAATATTGTATGTTAAAACATAAATATAATTTTTTTATCAGTATGTGTAATATTTCACCTTTATCTTCGTGTAAAAAGTGAAGACATAAAGACAGTCTTCAGAAAGGAGGAGCCTATGGATAATGGTGTCGGTAGCTACCACCGTTTTCTTGAAGGTGATGAAAGTGCTCTTGAAGAGATCGTTTCTCAATACAGATTAGGTTTACAGAATTACATCAATTCAATTGTAAATAATTTTTCAGTTGCAGAAGATCTTACCGAAGAAACTTTCGTCAAACTTTTACTCAAAAAGCCTAAAAATAAAGGTACAGCTTCTTTTAAAACCTGGCTTTATACGATTGGAAGAAATACTGCAATTGATTGGCTGCGCAAAAACCCTCAAGGTAGAGAGCTTTCTATTGATGAAATATTTAATATCGAAATTGAAGAAGAAAATTTTCTTCAATTGTATATAAAAGACGAAGAAAAAAGAGCTGTACATGATGCTTTAAACAGCATTAACCCGGACTACAAAAATGTGTTAACACTATTTTATTTTGAAGATTTCAGCATCGAAGAAATATCTAGAATTTTGAAAAAATCAAAGAAAGGTACATCTGTACTTTTACACAGGGCAAAAAAGTCATTAAAAGCCAAACTTGAAAAGGAGGATTTCATTTATGAAAACCGATAAAGAGATGACACAAGATATTTTGAACCACGTAAAAACAATAAAAAGGGAGAAGAATATCATGAAAAAAAGAATGTACAAATTGACCGCTCTTTCTTGCGCATTTGCTTTAATTTTTATTGCTGCGTTTGCTTTCTTTAATACAGATATTGATTTATTACCGGATAACTCCAACCTTACCGATATTTCCACCGAAAACAGCGACAGGCTTTTAAACAGAAGCTTCTTTGTCATGGTTGCAAATGCTGCAGACGATACAGAAACAATTATAAGAAAAGAAGCTGATGTCAGAATACCTTTAGGCGGTATTCTTATAGTAGAAGACACTAAAGAAATGTCTGATTCAGATAAAGATGCCGTTGTTTTAAAGCTGAAAGAGAGACTTTTTAAACTGTACGGTAAAGATAACGGTTGGCATTTGGTTGGCACACAGGAAGAAACCACAATATATTTTGGCACAGCTGATTATCTTAAGCTTATGATTGAAGAATCAGATAATGTTGAAAATATTATCATATCATGCACCGAAAACGGAAAACTCAGCATTTCTGACAGAAGCATAATTTCTTCTCCGTCAAAGTATATTGAGACTGTAAAGCAGGGAACATCAATTACTATTACAGGTAATGAGTATCAAGAAATCTACGGAAAAGAAAACGGAATGCGTATAGATTGGTTCTTATCTGAAAATATGATAAACGCATTCAAAGCTGCTCCCGAAACACCTTTATCTTCAGCAAGTGATATAATTACTGTTACAATAAACTTTGTTGATGGCACCTCTAAAACATTTGCTATTGAACTTAATTTTGATGATGAAGGAATGCTCACTTCAATATACAAAGCATAAACAGACAAGTTTGTCTGCTTCATTTTACCTGATAAATTCAACATGTAAATTGTTTAAGGCGGTCACTTCTTTTGCTTCTGCAATGCACGGTATATAATAACTGTTTTTATTAACTGTCCTTAGTAAACCTCCTATTTTGGTGCGCGGATTTTTTGATGGTGTTAGAGTTCTGAGAGGATTTTTCACTCTATTATGTTCTGAACAGAACTGTATTTTTCCGAATAAATTATGCGGCGGTCGCCGAATCGGTAACGTTCAGCACTTTAATTGAAGAATCCTTGCTTTCGCATTCATAAACAATCGTGCGGAAAACGCCGTCCTCTTTCCATTGCTGACCGTAGGTGAGGGTGATGGTTGCCTTTCCGTCGGAAATGGCGTCAAAGTAAAAAACGTCCGTTCCGGGCCTTCCGGCAATACCTTTAATGTTGACGGGATCGCGATATGTCCGGTCGGAAAGCTTGATAACGTCCTCGTTGTCGATTGAAACTTCCCACGAGCAGCCGGTTGAAGGATTGGAGGAAAGCTCAACCGTGAGGTCATGCTTCCTTGCGTTGATTCCGGCGGTGAAAAGCGATGAAATTGCCGTAAAGATTGCGATAAAAACCGCAAAAGCCTTTTTGAAAAATGCTGTCATAGAAACCGTCCTTTCAAAACTTAAAACTTTCTGAATTTTCAGGCGGAAAACCGCCCGCATTCGATATTATACATTGGTCGGCGGAATTTTTCAAGAGAGGGAAAACAAAAATTACCGCACCTGAGAAAAAAGCCGCCGCTTGCTGAAACACCTGCAAGCAGCAGCTTTTTAAAATCAATCAACATTTTCGCTTTCACGCATTGCAAGGATAGTTTTTTCAATCAGTTCCTCAAGCGGCCAGCCGAGCATCTCCGCGCCGTTTCTGATAACGTCTCTTGAGCAGCCGGCGGCAAACTTTTTGTCCTTAAACTTTTTCTTGACCGATGAAACCCCAATGTCAGAAACGCTCTTTGAAGGGCGCATAACGGCAACCGCACCGATGAGACCGGTGAGTTCATCTGCGGCATAAAGAACTTTTTCCATCTCATGCTCGGGCTTGATGTCAACGCAGATTCCGTAGCCGTGGCTCGCCGTTGCATGGATAAGGCGCTCGTCAAGGCCTTTTTCGCGCATGATTTCCTGCTCCTTTACGCAGTGCTCTTGTGGATACATTTCAAAATCAAGGTCATGCAGAATTCCGACCGTCTCCCAAAAATCGGCCTCATCGCCGTAGCCGAGTTCATTTGCAAACCAGCGCATAACATCGCCGACTATCTTTCCGTGCTTAAGGTGAAACTCACCTTTATTGTATTCTTTCAGAAGCTCAAGTGCCTCTTGCTTTGTCATAACATTTCCTCCTTTATGAGAAAAACGTAATATTTCAAGCCGCCGCTTATTAAACGGCGGCTTTTTTTGTTAACCGAGTGAAGCAAGGCTTTCGTCAATCATTTTGATTCTTTCGTTAATCTTGTCTCTTTCAGCCTTTTGCGCTTCAATAACATTTTCCGGCGCTTTTGAAAGGAAGCCGGGGTTTGAAAGCTTTCCGTTGATTTGAGCAAGCTTTTTCTGCGCACCATCTTTTTCCTTGTTGAGGCGCTTTCTTTCGGCTTCAAAATCAACAAGGTCGCCCATCGGGATATACGCTTTTGCCGCTGAGGTGACGATGTTCACGCTGCCCGGAATTTCAAAGCTGCTTCCAACGGTGACATCTGAGGCCGAGGCAAGTCTCTGCATAAAGACCGCTCCGGTTTCAAACAGCTCTTTTTTGTCCGTTGCAATGTAGACATGAGCTTTTCTTGAGGGCGGAACATTCATCTCGCTGCGTCTGTTTCTGATTGCGCGGATGGTTTCCATAATAAGCTCCATTTTCTTTTCATCTTCAGAGAAAGTGAGCTCCTCCTTGAAAACGGGCCACGGAGCCTTCATTATCGTTTCTCCATCATGGGGAAGAGTGAGCCAGATTTCCTCGGTGATGAACGGCATGAACGGATGCAGGAGCTTGAGCGTTTCGCTCATGACATAGACAAGAACGGCCTTGACCTGCTCTGCCTTTTCTCCGCCCTGCTGGAGGCGGATTTTTGCAAGCTCAATGTACCAGTCGCAGAAGATGTCCCAAATGAAGTCATAAAGCTTTGAGGCCGCAATGCCAAGCTCATATTTGTCAAGGTTTGCGGTGACCTCCTTAACAAGGTTGTTGAAAAGGGAAACGACCCATTTATCCTCAAGTGCAAGCTCTTTGGGAAGATGCGGCTTCGGCTCGTTTTCGTCAAGGTTCATGAGAATGAAGCGCGCCGCGTTCCAAATTTTGTTTGCAAAATTACGGCTTGCCTCAACCTTTTTGTCTGAGTAGCGCATATCGTTTCCGGGGCTGTTGCCGGAGGCGAGGGTGAGACGCAGGGCGTCTGCGCCGTATTTGTCGATAACAAGCAGCGGATCAATGCCGTTACCGAGCGATTTGGACATTTTGCGTCCCTGCTCGTCTCGAACGATTCCGTGGATGAAAACGGTTGAAAACGGAACTTCACCCATCTGTTCGCAAGCGGAAAAAATCATTCTTGCAACCCAGAAGAAGATGATATCGTAGCCGGTGACAAGAACGCTTGTCGGGTAGTAATGGGCAAGCTCCGGAGTCTTGTCCGGCCAGCCGAGGGTTGAAAACGGCCAGAGAGCGGAGGAAAACCAGGTGTCAAGCGTATCGGGATCCTGGGTGATGTTTTTGCTGCCGCAGTGTTTGCAATGGGTGATATCCTCCCTTGAAACGCTGATTTCGCCGCAGTCGGCGCAGTACCACGCCGGAATTCTGTGACCCCACCAAAGCTGGCGGGAGATGCACCAGTCGCGGATATTTTCCATCCAGTTGAAGTAGATTTTGTCAAAGCGTTCGGGAACAAACTTTGTTTTGCCCTCGCGGACGGCCTTGATTGCCGGCTCGGCGAGAGGCTTCATTTTTACAAACCACTGCTTTGAAACGCGCGGCTCAACGGCCGTGTGGCAGCGATAGCAGGTTCCGACGTCATGCTTTGTCGGTTCAATTTTAACGAGTGCTCCGGCTTCCTTGAGGTCATTAACAATAGCCTTGCGGCACTCCATAAGGCTCATTCCGGCGTATTTTCCGGCGTTTTCGTTCATGAAGCCATCGTCCGTCATGACGTTGATCATCGGGAGATTGCAGCGCAGACCGACCTCAAAGTCATTCGGGTCATGGCAGGGTGTAATTTTAACCGCACCGGTACCTTTATCCATTTTTGCGTATGAGTCCGCAACAATCGGAATTTCTCTGCCTATAACGGGAATGATGACGGTTTTTCCAACAAGGGCTTTATATCTTTCATCGTCCGGGTGAACGGCAATGCCGGTATCGCCGGGGATTGTTTCGGGTCTTGTTGTTGCAATTTCGATTGCGCCGCTGCCGTCCGCAAACGGATAGTTGAAGTGCCAGAAATTTCCGTCATGCTCCTCATACTCAACCTCGGCGTCTGAGATTGATGTTTTGCAGTGAGTGCACCAGTTGATGATTCTTTCTCCGCGATAGATGAGGCCCTTTTCATAAAGATTGCAGAAAACCTCGCGGACGGCTTTTGAGCAGCCCTCGTCAAGAGTGAAGCGCTCACGCTCCCAGTCGCAGGACGAGCCCATTTTTTTGAGCTGTTCAATGATTCTTCCGCCATACTTTTTGCGCCAGTCCCACGCTCTTTCAAGGAAGCCTTCGCGGCCGATATCCTCCTTTGTGATTCCCTCCTCCTTCATTGCGGCAACAATTTTTGCCTCGGTTGCGATGGAGGCGTGGTCGGTGCCGGGGAGCCAGAGGGTGTCATAGCCCGCCATTCTGTGATAGCGGATAAGTATATCCTGGAGCGTGTTGTCAAGGGCGTGGCCCATGTGAAGCTGGCCGGTGATGTTGGGCGGGGGGATAACGATTGTATAAGGTTTCTTTTTTGAGTCGCATTCGGCGTGGAAATAATTCCCTTTGAGCCATGAGTCATAGATGCGATCTTCAACCTCTTTCGGATCATACTGTTTTGCAAGTTCTTTTGCCATTTATACTAACCTCCGTTTTAAAAGAAATGCTTACAAAAATAAAAAAACTCCGTCCCATAAAAACAGGACGGAGAAAACCGCGGTACCACCTGAATTCGCTCATAAAAAGCGCACTCTTAATTCTTTAACGCAGAACATACGCCGGGGTCTAATGAGCGGAAAACCGCCGTTCTTCCCGGAGACTTGCAGACGACCTTCGCCCTTTCTTCATGAAAACTTCCACCGGCCGTTTTCTCTCTGAAAAATCGGAAAAGGGGTACTCCTTCTGCTTAAAGTGTCTGAAATATAATGATTAAGGGGATTGTATCACAAAACAAAGGGAAGGTCAAGTCTAATATGATTTTTTCTCTATTAAATCAAAAAAGCATTGACAAATTTAAGTGATACTTGTATAATAAAGATGTGGAAACCCATAGACGGTTGCCACAGAACAAAAACTTAACTGTATAGTTAAAACTTACAGAAAGTGAGTCGTCTGCGCCTCAGACGGCTCACTTTTTCTTATGCTTTGAACATAACCAGTCGATGAATTGAATAACAACCCAAGCGAGAGTAATGATCATATAAACATCCTCAAAAGTTATGTATATCGCCTCCTTTCGGAAAAGTTCCCGCAGGAGCCATACACACGCCTCGTTTTCGCAACCTGCGAGACGAAAGGCAGACCGTCTTTAACCGTGTCCCGTCTGCAAAGCCGAATAACCCGACAGTGGGACGGCGGATTTCCACAAGAACAGTATATACTGTTCTCAAAAAAATGTCAATCACGGATTATTCGACTTTTTTATTTTGCAATTTCACGTTTATCAGATACGCCGAGGAGATAGTCAATGCTGACGTTCCAAAGTTTTGAAAGCTTTATGAGAACCGCGGTCGGAATATCGTTTTCTCCGGTTTCATATTTTGAATATCCGCTTTGCGACATTTTGAGATATGCCGCAACCTCGGTTTGATTCATGTCTGCATCCTCGCGCGTGTCTTTCAGCCGCTTGTACATACTTGTTCACCTCAGGGACAGTATGGCATAATCTGAAACAGAGTATTGACTTTTAATCTGTTTCAGAGTAAAATTTGCTTTGAAGGAGGTGAAAGTCATGGACAATTATAAAGAAATGTATCTTAAGCTTTTTAATGCAATAACAGATGCGCTCCAAGAAATTGAAAGCGGAAACTCTGATAAAGCCAAGAAAATTTTGATATTAGCACAGAAAAAGGCTGAATCAGTATATATCAATGACAATGAATAAGAATTGCCCGAATTTTCTTTTAATAAAAGCTTGACATTTTCCGCTTCAGAGGATAAAATAATATTGAAAAATGTAATGCGTTTTTCGTTGTAAATGTCAACCGCTTGCCGATGGAGCGGGATAAAAATAATTCGGTTCGTAAATGCTTACCGCTTGCCGATGGAGCGGGATAAAAATGATTCGGTTTGTAAATGTTGACCCTGCCGGTTTTGGCGGGGTTTTTTTAAGGAGACAAAATGGACGTTAATGCTGGAAGATCATATCATATAAAGGACAGCTTTTTTTCTCTTGTTAGTGACCCGAATTTAATGTCAAACAAAGAGGGGAATCATTACAGGCCGCATTTTTTCCTTTTTCCCGATGAAAGGACAGACGGAATATACTGGGCTGTTCCGCAAAGTACAAGAGTTGAAAAGTACAAATCAATCGTTCAAAGAAAAATTCAGAAATACGGAAAATGCAACACAATTATTATCGGAAAGTTTGGCGGAAAAGAGAATGCCTTTTTGATTCAGAATATGTTTCCGGTCACAAAGGAATTTGTTGACCATGAACATTTGATTGACGGAAAAAGCATAAGAATACATGACAAGCTTTTTAAGGATATAGTGTCGGGCGCGAAGCAGGTTCTTTCACTTCACAGAAAAGGAAAAAGTTTGCTTTTTACAGACGTTGACAGAATATATGATATTATGAAAAACAGCCTAAAAAATGTATAAACAACTCCGATCCTTGACTTTTTCAGTATA
Organism: uncultured Eubacteriales bacterium; assembly: GCA_934511365.1. Taxonomy (GTDB): domain Bacteria; phylum Bacillota; class Clostridia; order Oscillospirales; family Acutalibacteraceae; genus UBA6857. The sequence goes on along the minus strand of CAKSWC010000005.1, from coordinate 29,958 downwards.
AAGCGTTAAAATATACACTAACAGTCAGTTCGAGACCTTCCTGACTTGAACCAACCAAGGTTCTAAATCAAAACTAAAGGAGCAATTCAAAATGAAACTGAAAAGCAAAAAAGCACCCCTGTTTCTTGCTCAGGCGGCGCTTGCTGCGGCAATGTATGCCGTTCTCACACTCGCCCAACAGCTGATTCTTCCGAACACTGCGTCAATGGCGGTGCAGTACCGCCTTTCAGAGGCGCTGATGGTTCTCTGCCTGTTTTCAAAAGCGGCGGTTCCCGGACTCACTCTCGGCTGTTTTTTGGCGAATTTTCTTTTTATGCAGGCTTTGCCGGTCGATATGGTTTTCGGCTCGGCTGCAACGCTTTTGGCGGCCGTCTGTATGTGGAAACTGCGCAATGTTAAGGTCAGAAAATTCCCGTTGCTTTCTTTTCTGATGCCGGCTGTTTTCAACGGAATCATCATCGGGGCGGAAATTGAAATTTTCTTTGTTGACGGAGCGTTCCATTTTTCAAGCTTTCTTGTTCAGGCGCTGCTTGTTTTTCTTGGTGAGTTTGCGGTGATGTTTACCGCAGGTATTGCGCTCTACTTCCCGCTGAGGAAAAAGCTCTCCAAAATTGAGGGCTTTTCGGTGCTGTAACCTTTTCTTAAGTATTTTGTAAGCAAAGTGTAAGCGGAGCTTAAAACAATCTCTCTTTTATTGGTCTATACTCTATGAAGACTTTTAAAAGAGAGGTTTTTGTTTATGAAAAACATCATCAAAATTGCTGCGGTTGTTCTTGCCGCAATAGTCATCTTTTTGGTTCTTGACCGCGTTCCGGTCGCCATGGGAGAACTTTCGGATATTGCAATTTCAAGCAAGGTTACGTCCGATAAAAAGCATTCGGGCGCTCTTGTTCTTGTTAACAGCGAGCACCGATATTTTAACTCGGGCGAGGAACTTGTGAATCTTTATCAAAACAAGACGGATTCGTTTTACATGGGAACAACGGAAATTGAGCTCCAAAAGGCTGCCGTCAAACCGCTTTGCGATATGCTCGACGCTTTCCGGAACGAGACGGGACTCAAAAAAATCAACGTCATAAGCGGCTTTCGCAGCGTTGAAAGCCAGCAGGAAGTCTATAAGCAAAAGGCAAAGCGCTTTGGCAATCTTTACGCAAAAAAACACGTTCAAACTCCGGGCTTCAGCGAGCACCACACCGGCCTTTGCGTTGACCTTTCAATATATAATGCGTCCGACGGCTCAACAGAGGACTTTGACGGAAAAGGAAAGTATTCCTGGCTTTCAAAAAACGCATGGAAATACGGCTTTGTTCTGCGGTATCCAAAAGACAAAGAGGAGGTTACGGGAATATCGTTTGAGCCGTGGCATTTCAGATTTGTCGGTGTTCCTCACGCATATTACATGACAAAAAACAACCTTTGCCTTGAGGAATATCTTGAGCTTCTTCAAAGCAAAACGGAAAAAGAACCGCTTAAATTTGAGTGCGGCTCAAAAACCTATAAGGTTTTCCACAGCTCAAAAAAGCCGAAAACAGCCACCTTTTCCGGCGATAATTACAGCGGATATATTATAACTAAATAATTGACCTTGACTCCCTGTGCGTGGTATAATACAAAGAAATGTTTTTTGTTAATCTGCCCACGGGGGTGTTTTGTTTGAATAAAAAAGTTATGGTCGGAATGAGCGGAGGAGTTGACAGCGCCGTCAGTGCATATCTGCTTTTGAAAAACGGCTTTGAGCCGACGGGCGTCAACTGCCGCTTTTTTGATAACGACGACGCATTCATAACCGAAAAAACGTGCTGCTCGCTTGAAGATTCAAAGGACGCGCGCAGCGTTGCCTATAAGCTTGGAATTCCGTTTTATGTTTTCAATTTTACCGATGAGTTCAGGGAAAAGGTCATTGGAAAATTCATTGACGTTTATCAAAAGGGTGCAACGCCCAATCCCTGCATCGACTGCAACCGATATTTGAAATTTGATAAGCTGCTCAAAAGGGCGCTTGAGCTTGAGCACGATTACGTTGCAACCGGCCATTACGCAAGAAATGAATTTGACCCGGTAAGCTCACGCTTCCTTCTTAAAAAGGGCATTGACGAAACGAAGGACCAAAGCTATGTGCTTTATTCGCTCACTCAGTTCCAGCTTGCGCACACGCTTTTTCCGCTCGGCTCAATGAGGAAAACCGAAGTCCGCGCCGTTGCCGCACAGCTGGGCTTTGTCAACGCAAAAAAGCATGACAGCCAGGATATCTGCTTTGTTCCGGACGGTGATTACGCCGCATTCATTGAAAAAAGCCTTGGAAAAAGCTTTCCCTGCGGAAACTTTGTTGACCTTGAGGGGAACGTCCTCGGAACGCATAAGGGCATAATTCGTTACACGATTGGCCAGCGCAGGGGACTCGGCCTTGCGCTCAAAGCACCGCTTTATGTTCTTGAAAAACAGCCGCAGGAAAACCGCGTTGTTCTTGCGCCCGAGGAATACCTCTTTTCAAAAAGCCTTTATGCCTCGGACATTAACCTCATTGCCTGCGAAAAAATTGAAAAGCCGCTGCGCGTTAAAGCTAAGGTCAGATACAAACAGGGCGAGCAATGGGCAACGGCCGAGCAGACCGGGGAGGACAGGCTCCACATTGAATTTGATGCGCCGCAAAGGGCTTTTGCAAAAGGACAGGCCGTTGTTCTTTATGACGGTGATGTTGTTGTTGGCGGCGGAACGATTGAATAATAAGAAAAGGTGATAAAGATGGCGGTTATTGTTGAAAAATTTTCCGAAAAAGACCTTGAAAAGGCCGTTGAAATTTGGAACCAGGTTGTTGAGGATGGACGCGCCTTTCCGCAGACGGAAAAGCTTTCAAACAAAGATGGCAAAGCCTTTTTTGAATCGCAGTCATACACAGGCATTGCAAAGCTTGAAGAAACGGGCGAAGTTATCGGCCTTTATATCCTCCATCCGAACAACATCGGACGCTGCGGCCACATTGCAAACGCAAGCTATGCCGTTGAAAGGAATGCGCGCGGTCACCACGCCGGCGAGGCACTTGTTAAAGACTGCCTTATAAAAGGAAAGGAGCTCGGCTTCAAAATTTTGCAGTTCAATGCCGTCGTTGCCTCCAACGCTGCGGCGCTTGCGCTTTATAAAAAGCTTGGGTTTGAAAGGCTCGGAACAATCCCCGGCGGCTTTTTGAACATTGACGGAGTTTATGAGGATATAATTTTGCATTACATTGAGCTTTAAAATAACGCACCTTTGAGCCGAAACGGTCGAAATATTCAACGGCAGACGCATTAACTTGTTGCTTTTTGACAAAAAAAGAACACCGCTTTTGGTGAAAAGTTCGGTTGACAAATTATCCAAAATAGCGTATCATAGTGCCGATAATAGGCAGAAAGGATTTTTTCATGAGCGACTACCCCTCCCTTTCGGATGAGAAGCTTGCGGCCCTTTGCAGGGATTGCGACGATGAAAAAGCCTGGAATGAGCTTTCGCTGCGATATTTGCGCGTTGCAAAGGCTGTTGCGTCCTCCTTTTCCGGTTCTGCGCTTGAGGGCGAGGATCTTGTTCAGGAGGGTATTTTGGGCTTCCTTGCCGCGGTTTGGTCGTTCAATGAAAAAAACGCCGCCTCTTTTGCAACCTATGCGTCCGTCTGTATCCGAAACCGGATGCTTTCCGCACTCAAAACCCGCAGCGCGCAAAAGCAGATTCCAAACTCGCTTTTTGTTCCCATTGAGGATGAAAGCGCAACGGCGGACAGCGCCCTCTCTCCGGAGGAGGCCGTTGTTTCAAAAAAAGAGGTTTCGCGCCTTTCGGCTCTCATTTCAACAAAACTTTCGCCGCAGGAGAAAAAGGTCTTTTCCCTTTATCTCTGCAACAACAGCTACGGCGAAATTGCCGCGCTCACCGGCCTTTCGCAAAAGGCGGTTGACGGAACGCTCCAGCGTGCGCGCAAAAAGCTGCGCAGTGCGCTTGAGTAACTTTGGCGCCACTGATTGACTGTTGTTAACACATATGCCCGATAGCTTAAAGTAGAGCGTTGATTTCAAAGGGGCGGTGCAATTCCGGCAAGGGCAAAATTTTTAAGCGAGGTAATTCAAAATGTACCAGGACAAAACAATCGTATGCAAAGAATGCGGCAAGGAATTCATCTTCACCGCAGGTGAGCAGGAATTCTATGCTGAAAAAGGCTTCCAGAATGAGCCTCAGCGCTGCAAAGAATGCCGCTATGCCCGCAAGAATGCTGCTAAGCCGGAACGCGAAATGTTCACCGCAACCTGCGCACGCTGCGGCGGCGAGGCCAAGGTTCCCTTTAAGCCCACCGAAGGCAGAGACGTATATTGCAGCGAATGCTTTGCAAAAATGAAGGAAGAACAGGAATAATCAAAAGTTATTCTTAAAAGACCGAAGCGGCTTTGACGGAAGATTTTTTCCGGCGAAGCCGCTTTGCGTTTTATCAAATGAAGTAGGTGTTTCAACATTGGATTCAAAGATTAAAAACGATATTCTTGCGCTTGAGGACAGGATAATCAAAATTGTTTTCAGCAAAAAAAGCGTTAAAGACTTTTAGTTTTCAAAGGTATCCGTCCGCCCGTTCCTTTCAAAATGAAAAAGACTGTGGCAGCTTGAGCAGTTCAAGGGTGCTCAGGTTCTTCATAAGAATCTTGACCTTGAGCAGCTTCTTTTGTGGCTCGCTCAAACGGGAGAAAAAACTTTCGCCAAGCTCTGCTCACCGCCGAGGGCGTGAATGTTCATTACACAATTTTTCCCGATAAAATCAAGCGCAAGGAGGACGCAAACAGTCTCAAAGCAAAAACAAAGGAGCATGACCGCGAAAAGACCTATATCCTCAAAGAAGGGGAGAACATTCCGGCTCTTGTTGAGGCTTGCTGAAAAATACGCCTAAAAGATGAAAACCAAAAAAGGCGAGGTTTAAAAAAACACAGAAAAACCAAAAATTTTTTCAAAAACCCTTGACAAAATCCAAAAAACAGGTATAATAATGATAACGATTATCATTATTGAGAAAGGAGACGAAGCCATGCTCAAAAGCAGCCGCCAGCGTGATGCTATTCTGAACTCTCTCCGGTCAAGAAAAGACCACCCGACGGCCGAGCAGCTTTTCTTCGATCTCAAGGGTGAGTACCCGGCACTGAGCCTTGCAACGGTTTATCGAAACCTGAAAGTGCTTGAGGGTGAGGGGAAAATCATCAAATTTCACACTGACTGCGGTGACCGCTTTGACGCGGACATAAGTGAGCATTATCACTTCATCTGTCAGCGGTGTAAAAAGATAATCGACCTCAAATCCAAGACGGGCGAAGGACTGTGCACGCTCTTCAAGGATTTTGACGGTGAAATACGCTCCTGCAATTTACAGCTTTTCGGAATCTGCCCCGAATGTAAAAACAGCGGTGAGTGATTCAATATATCAATTCAAATTTCAATTTTGGAGGTTTTTAAAATGAAAAAGTATTATTGCCCCGTTTGCGGTTATGAGACCGACGATCCCACCGAAATCTGCCCGATCTGCAAAGCAAAAATGAAAGTCCGCGAGGAAAACGCCGTCACCTGGGCTGCCGAGCACATTGTCGGCGTTGCAAAGGACGCTCCGGAAGAAATTCTTGAAGGACTGCGCGCAAACTTCAACGGCGAATGCACCGAGGTTGGAATGTATCTTGCAATGGCAAGAGTTGCCCACAGAGAGGGCTATCCGGAAATCGGCCTCTACTGGGAAAAGGCTGCTTATGAAGAAGCTGAGCACGCGGCAAAGTTTGCGGAGCTTCTCGGCGAGGTTATCACCGACAGCACCAAGAAGAACCTTGAGATGAGAGTTGCCGCGGAAAACGGCGCAACCCTCGGAAAGACCGAGCTTGCAAAGAAGGCGAAGGAACTCGGCCTTGACGCGATTCATGACACCGTTCATGAAATGGCTCGCGACGAAGCGAGACACGGAAAAGCCTTTGAAGGACTTCTTAACAGATATTTCAAATAATCACTTTAAATCACGGAGGAACTTAATATGAAACACGTTTGCCCCTGCGGCTATGTTTACGACCCCGAACTCGGCGATCCCGATAACGGCGTGGCTCCCGGCACTGCTTGGGAGGACGTTCCGGCAGACTGGGTCTGCCCCTGGTGCGGACTCGGCAAGGACGCTTTTGAGGAAGAATAAGCAGCAAAGCAAGGTTAAAGCCTGTCGCTGAAAACGCGGCAGGCTTTTGAGTTGTATGCAAAGGCGGACGGCGGGTGTGAGCGGTTCGCCTTTGCTTTTTATGGATTAATAATGCATGACTCCGCAGGAGCATTCCTTATGCGTTTTGAACAGCTTCCAGAAGAAGCGCGCAATTTTATAGAAGAACTTTGAAATGCCGCCCTTGTGGCAGATGCAGGAGCAGTTGTTACTCGGGTTTTCGGGCTTCGGCGGATTGACCGGCTCTTCTTTTTCCGTTTCATCAACGATAGCATAGAAACTGAAATGTGTCGTTTCAAAAATAATGTATCCGTTTTCAATTCGGCTTGGGATCCTTTCAAGCTTACCGTCGTTGGTGACATAATAAACATATGTTTTCTCTGCATTGTATTCTTCCGGAAGAGGAATTTTTACAAAGACAGAACCGTTCGGCTGAACCTTTTCGCCGTTTATTGTTGTTGAAATATCAAAAAGAGATTTTTTGAAGCTGGCTTTTTCGGTATTGAGAACATTGAAAGCACTTCCGGAGGTTACAACCGAGACGTTTAATTGGATATCATTGCTATAAGCATTATCAGGGTAAATAATAGAAATTCCGGTTGATTCATTTTTGGCTTCGTTTTCATCATCTTCAAGAGGAGTGAAAGTGAAACCGTTTTCGTTGGCATATGATTCGGCAACGGTGCCTGTGAAGCCATGAATAACAAAGTCAGAAACTTTTGCAGTGACATCATTTTCTTCATCATAATAATATCCAAGGGCATACTCACCGATGCTTGTTACACTGTTCGGAATTGTTATACTTGTCAAGCCGGTGCAACCGCAGAATGCAGAACGGCCTATGCTTGTTACACTGTCCGGAATAGTTATACTTGTCAAGCCGGTGCAGCCATAGAATGCCAAATCACCGATGCTTGTTACGCTGTTCGGAATTGTTATGCTTGTCAAGCCGGTGCAATACCTGAATGCAGAAGAGCCGATGCTCGTTATGCTGTTCGGAATTGTTATACTTGTCAAGCCGGTGCAATCATCGAATGCGCGATAGCCGATGCTTGTTACACTTCCGTCTGACGGAATAACACTGTTTTTGAATCCGACAACAAGCTCCTTTTCTTCTGTATCAATGATACAATTATTCTCACTATGATATACTTTGTTTCCGGGACTAACGGTTATGCTTGTCAAGCCGGTGCAACCGGAAAATGCTTCATAGCCGATGCTTGTTACGCTGTCCGGAATTGTTATGCTTGTCAAGCCGGTGCAACCGCTGAATGCATACTCATCGATGCTTGTTACACTGTCTGGAATAGTTATGCTTGTCAAGCCGGTGCAATCGTTGAATGCAGAATAGCCGATGCTTGTTACGCTGTCCGGAATTGTTACGCTTGTCAAGCCGGTGCAATACCTGAATGCAGAAGAGCCGATGCTCGTTACACTTCCGTCTGACGGAATAACACTGTTTTTACAACCCAAAATAAGCTCTTTTCTTTTTGTGTTAATAATGCAATTATTCTCGCTATGATATACTTTGTTTCCGGGACTAACGGTTATGCTTGTCAAGCCGGTGCAACCCTCGAATGTAGAAGAGTTGATGCTTGTTACGCTGTTGCCGATTGTTACGCTTGTCAAGCCGGTGCAACGGTAGAATGCATAACTGTCTATACTTGTTACGCCGTCCGGAATTGTTATGCTTGCCAAGCCGGTGCAGCCACGGAATGCAGAATAGCCGATGCTTGTTACGCTTCCGTCTGACGGAATAACACTGTTTTTACAGCCCAAAACAAGTTCTTTTACTCCCGTATTAATGATACAATTATTCTCACTATGATATACTTTGTTTCCGGAGCTAACGGTTATGCTTGTCAAGCCGGTGCAACTGCTGAATGCATCAGCGCCGATGCTTGTTACGCTGTTCGGAATTGTTATGCTTGTCAAGCTGGTGCAACGGTATAATGCACCAATACCAATGCTTGTTACGCTGTTGCCGATTGTAACGCTTGTCAAGCCGGTGCAATTCTCGAATGCATCATCGCCAATGCTTGTTACGCCATCCGGAATAGTTATACTTGTCAAGTCGGTGCAATATTCGAATGCAGAATCGCCGATGTTTGTCACCGGATAACCGCCAAGGGTATCCGGAATAATAACGTCAACGTTTATACTTTCATCACAATCAATAATACTTGCTTTACCGTTTTCAACAGTGTAGGCATAGTAGCCTTCTGTTAATTTTTCATCGCTTGCTCCTATAGTCATTGGCACGGTGCAAGCAAGCATGAGTAATGCCATGAAAACCGCCAATGATTTTTTAATAGTTTTTTTCATTCCGTTTTATCCTTTCGATTTTATTTTTCGTGTGGTTTAATCCTTTCTGTCTTTTCAACCCTCCTTAAAAATAAAAAAGTGTGTGCAAACCGAAGAATGCACACACGAAAAACACAAACTTCGTTTTGCTACCACACAAAAAACTCATTCACGGTTACCTATAGATAGTAGGAATGCGAAAAAGGAAGTCTGCATTTTTACCAAAAGTAAAAACGCGCACTTCTATCTATAGGCATAAAAATATTGAGTTTTTGTGTGGTACACACATTATACCAAATAAAAACAATAACTTCAAGTAATAACGGAAAAATTTATCGCGTATATATGCGCCGAAAAAAGCTTTCGGTGCGCATTGCGCCCTTATCACCCCGGTGAATCCCGGCTCACCGGGGTGAGCCGCCGCTCATTGGTAAAACGGTTGCAACGGGGCTTTCAAAGTTGAGTTTTTTTGTTTGTTTTTATCGTTGACTTGAACTGCCGTTTTGCGATAAAATTATTACTGTATTAATTTAAAGTGGTAATAGCGGCAGATTTTTTGTTTCAGGTATTATCCTTTTAAGGAGTTGTTTTGATTATGGATTACATCAGCCGCGTCATTGAGGACGTTAAAAAGAAAAATGCGGGCGAGCCCGAATTTATCCAGACCGTTACCGAGGTTCTCACCTCGCTTGCGCCGTATGTTGAAAAGCATCCGGAGTTTGAAAAGGCCGCTCTGCTTGAAAGACTTGTTGAGCCGGAAAGAATCGTCTCCTTCCGTGTCACTTGGGTTGACGACGGCGGAAATGTTCGGGTCAACCGCGGCTACAGAGTTCAGTTCAACGGCGCAATCGGACCTTATAAGGGCGGTCTGCGCTTCCATCCGTCGGTCTATCAGGGTCTTGTTAAGTTCCTCGGCTTTGAGCAGACCTTCAAAAACAGCCTCACCGGCCTGCCCATCGGCGGCGCAAAGGGCGGAAGCGACTTTGACCCCCACGGAAAAAGCGATGCGGAAATCATGCGCTTCTGCCAGAGCTTCATGACAGAGCTTTATAAGCACATCGGGCCGGACGTTGACGTTCCCGCCGGCGACATCGGCGTTGGCGAAAGGGAGATAGGCTTCCTTTACGGCTGGTACCGCCGCGTTAAGGGCGTTTTTGAAAACGGCGTACTCACCGGAAAGAGTATGTCATACGGCGGCTCATACGTCCGCCCGGAGGCCACGGGCTACGGCGCGGTCTATTATACCATTGAAATGCTCAAGCACTTCGGTGATACCGTTAAGGGAAAGACCGCTGTTGTTTCCGGTTACGGCAATGTTTCCTGGGGCGTAATCAAAAAGCTCAACGAGCTTGGCGCAAAGGTTCTCACAATCTCCGGTTCGGACGGTTATGTTCTTGACGAGGACGGCGTTAACACCGATGAAAAGATTGACTACCTCCTCAAAATCCGCGCCTGCTCCAATATAAAGCTCAAGGATTACGCCGAAAAGTTCGGCGCAAAGTTCTTCCCCGGCGAAAAGCCGTGGGGCGTTAAGGCAGACATTGTTATGCCTTGCGCAACCCAGAACGAGGTCGGCATTGAAGAAGCAAAGCAGATTGTTGAAAACGGCACTCAGTATTATGTTGAGGTTTCAAATATGCCGACAACAAACGAGGCTTTGGAGTATCTCAAAAAGAACCTCAGAGGCGTTGCTCCCTCAAAGGCTGCAAACGCCGGCGGAGTTGCCGTTTCCGCCCTTGAAATGAGCCAGAACTCCATGAGATACACCTGGACGGCTGAAGAGGTTGACGAAAAGCTTTATGCCATCATGAAGAACATCCACGATGAAAGCGCAAGGGCCGCCGAAGAAAACGGCCTCGGTTATGACCTTGTTGCCGGCGCAAACATTGCAGGCTTTGAAAAGGTTGCAAACGCAATGATGTTCCAGGGTCTTATCTGATTGCACTTTTGATTGAAGATTAAATTACCGCACATCTGCCATATCCGGCGAATGTGCGGTTTTCTTTTTGCTTATTCGTTTGTTACGGAAGCTTTTGGAGCAGGGCAATCGCCTCGTCAAAGTCTTTCTCGTCCTTTTTTTGAAAGAAGAAGCGGAAAAGCGAGCCATGGGTGCTCTCCTTTTCTTTTTCCTTGTCTTTCTCTTTTTCTTTCTCCTTGCTGTTTTCCTTTGGCTTTTCTTTTTCGCGCTCTTTTTCTTCTTCCTCGGCGTTCTTTTCTTCAAAGGCTTTTTTCACCGCCGCAAGGAACTGCTTTTGGGTGTATACACAAAGGCGGTCAACTTTCAGTTCATAGGCAAGTTCCTCAAGTTGGCTCACCGTGTCCGCCGAGTATTCAAGAACCATGTTTTTAAATGTTTTCGGTGAGAAATAGAAAATTTTTCCGCTGAGATATGAAAAGGCTTTTTTTGCGTCGTAATAGCCCATGAGCATACGCATTTTGACCATTTCCGGGTCAAAATCAAACGACGCTCCAAGGTCGTCAATGCTATAAGGCCGGATGTAAACAACATTTGAATTGAGGAAATCGAGGCTGTGGTTGACGCCTTTGATGGTTGAAATGTCAATAACAACAAGGCGGTTATAGCCGTGCTTTTTGAGCATTGCAACGGGTGTGTTGTCATAGACGCCGCCGTCAAGGAATTTTTCACCCTCGGGACCAATGTTGTTTGCAAGCGGAATGTTTGACGAGGCAAGGAGATAGTCAACAAGCTGGCCGTTTGGAATTTCGTCAATAAAAATCTCTCTTGCGGCAACACCTTGGGTCATTTGAACCGCAACAAGACCGAACGGAATTTTTGCCGCCCTGACCTTTTTTTCGTCAATATATCCGGAAAGGAAGTCCTTGACCGGAGACGCGTCAAAGCCGCCGTTGCGGACAAATTCCTTGAAAAGGACGCCCCAGTTTTTGGTGCTGAAAAGGTTTTCAGGGTCGGGGAGAGGCTCGGAAAAATGCACGCCCTTGTCAAGTGAAATGTTATTCCAAAGCTCGCTTGCGGCTTTAAAGTCATCGGCGGCAATGAGTGCGCCGTTGATTGAGCCGATTGAAACGCCGGCAATCGCGTCAAAGCGAACGCCGATCTCGCGCATGGCTTTCCAGGCGCCAATTTGATAGGCGCCCTTTCCGCCTCCGCCGGCAAGAACAAGACCGAACGGTTTCATTGAGAAAACCTCCTTTATAGCAAAAAACGCTTGACGATTTTCAAGCGGAAATGTATACTATGACTGTAGAGAGTGCCGCGATAAGCGGTTCACTCCCATTTATTGATGTTTAATTAAGAAACACCGCCAAGTGGATGGGGCGGTGTTTCTTGTGTTATGCGAAAAACTTATTAATCCGGCACCCAATATATAATATCATATTGGTAATTATTTGTCAATGACCGGAGAAGTCAACAGAATTTTTCAATAATTGAATTTGAAAGCAGGAAGCCTTTTTCAGTGAGGCTTATTTTTTTTTCGTCCGCTTCAAGAAGGCCGTGCTTTTGAAGCTCCTTTGCAAAAAGCAGCTTTTCTTTTGGAAATTCTTCGCCGAAACGGCTTTCGTATTCGCTCAGAACAAGCCCCCTTGAAAGCCGCAGAGCAAGCATAACAAATTCCTCTTTTGTTCCGCCCGCGCAGTCAAAAACGGGCGGTTCGTTTTTTAAAAAGGAGTTAAAGTTGTTTTTATAGTAGAAACGCTTTCGGTTCAAAAATGAGTGTGCGGACGGGCCGAGACCGAGATATTCCTCGCAAAGCCAATATTTGTTGTTATGCCTGCTTTGAAAGCCCGGAAGGGCAAAGTTTGAAATTTCATAATGCTCAAAGCCGCTTTCACGCAGACGGCGGCATACTTGCAAATACATATCGCAGACCGCGTCCTCGCCGGGCAGGGGAAGGAGAGCCTGATTGCTGTAAAGCGGCGTTCCTTCCTCAATTTTCAGCATATATGCGCTGATGTGGCAGCAGCCGGAGGAAAGGATGAAGTCAAGACTTTCGTCAAGGCTTTTTTCCGTTTGAAAGGGCAGACCCAGCATAAGGTCAAGCGAAACATTTTTTATGCCGTGCTTTTTGCAAAGCTCAAGAGCCGCCTTGACCTGAGCGCAGCTGCTGTTTCGTCCTATAGCCCGGCGCTCCTTTGTTACGGCGGACTGAACACCCATTGAAATGCGGTTGACCCCGCCTTTTTTTAAAAAGGAAAACAGAGCCTCGCTCGCGGAGGAGGGGTTGACCTCAACCGTGATTTCACAGTCCGGAGAGAGGGTGAAGCTTTCGCGCACCTGCGCAAGGACACGAAAAAGCCTTTCTCCGCCGAAAACGGACGGTGTTCCGCCGCCGAAATAGACCGAATCAAAGGCGAGCTTTTCCCGCTTTCCCCATTCTTTAATATGAGAAAGGAGCGAAAAAAGATATTCGTCCATAGCTTCCTTTGAGGCGGAAAAGGAGAAAAACGAGCAGTAGCCGCATTTTGAAAGGCAGAACGGAATGTGGATATAAAGACCTTTCACTTTCAGTTTTCCTCAAGCTTGAGGACGGCCATGAACGCCTCCTGCGGAACCTCAACCGTTCCAAACTGGCGCATACGCTTTTTGCCCTCTTTCTGCTTTTCAAGCAGCTTTTTCTTTCTTGTGATATCGCCGCCGTAGCACTTTGCAAGAACGTCCTTGCGCATGGCCTTGACGGTTTCGCGCGCAATGACCTTGCTTCCGATCGCAACCTGAATCGGAATTTCAAACATCTGTCTCGGGATGGTCTCCTTGAGCCGTTCGGCAATTCTTCTTGCTCTGGCCATTGCCTTGTCCGAGTGGATAATGAAGCTGAGCGCGTCAATGGTGTCTCCGTTGAGGAGAACGTCAACCTTTTGGAGGTTTGAGCGCTCGTAGCGTGTGATTTCATAGTCAAACGAGGCATAGCCGCGCGTTCTGGACTTCAGAACGTCAAAGAAGTCATAGATAATCTCATTGAGCGGAAGCTCATAGTGGATATCGACCCTGTCTTTTGCAAGATAGGTCATATCCTTAAAAACGCCGCGCCTGTCCTGGCAGAGATCCATAATGGCGCCGACATAGTCCGGCGGAGAATAGATGTGGGCGTTTGTGATCGGCTCCTCAGAAAAGTCAATGTCTGCCGGGTCGGGGTAATGGGTGGGGTTGTCCACTTCAACAACAGAACCGTCTCGCAGATGAATTTTATAGACAACGCTCGGAACGGTTGTAACAAGGTCAAGGTTATACTCCCTTTCAAGCCTTTCCTGAACAATTTCAAGGTGAAGAAGGCCGAGGAAGCCGCAGCGGAAGCCGAAGCCGAGAGCGCCGGAGGTTTCAGGTTCATATGAAAGCGAGGCGTCGTTGAGCTGGAGCTTTTCAAGCGCGTCTCTGAGGGCTTCATAGTCCGCGCCGTCCGCCGGATATACGCCGCAGAAAACCATCGGGTTGACCTTGCGGTAGCCGGGAAGAGCTTCTGCTGCCTGGCGTTCAAGCTTTGTCACCGTGTCTCCGACCTTTGCGTCGCGGACGGTTTTGATTGAGGCGGTGATGTAGCCAACCTCTCCGGCGCAGAGCATCTCGCACGGCTCCATTCCGGTGGCTCTCATATATCCGACCTCAACAACGCTGAACTGCGCCTGAGTAGCCATCATTTTCATTGTTTCTCCGGCCTTGAGGGTACCCTCCATGACCCTGACATAGACGATAACGCCTTTATAATTGTCATAAACCGAGTCAAAAATGAGGGCGCGCAGCGGTGCGTCATCGTTTGCTTTTGGAGCAGGAATATCCTCAACAATGCGCTCAAGAACCTCCTCAACATTTTCCCCCGTTTTTGCGGATACGCGCGGAGCGTTTGAGCAGTCAAGGCCGATAACATCCTCAACCTCGGCGGCAACGTGTTCCGGGTCGGCGGCCGGAAGGTCAATTTTGTTGATTACCGGAACAAGCTCAAGGTTATGGTCGAGCGCAAGATATGTGTTGGCGAGGGTTTGAGCCTCAATGCCCTGAGAAGCGTCAACAACCAAAAGCGCACCCTCGCACGCGGCGAGCGAACGCGAAACCTCATAGTTGAAGTCAACGTGACCCGGGGTGTCAATGAGATTGAGCTCATATGTTTTTCCGTCCTTCGCTTTGTAATCAAGCTTGACGGCGTGGGATTTGATTGTTATTCCGCGCTCGCGTTCAAGGTCCATGTCGTCAAGCAGCTGCTCGGTCATGTCTCTTTTTGCAACGGAATCGGTCAGCTCAAGGAGCCTGTCGGCGAGGGTGGACTTGCCGTGGTCAATGTGAGCGATAATCGAAAAATTTCTGATGTTTTCTTTAGGCGCTGCCAAAATGTATCACCTCAAATATATAATCAATATATTTTATCACAGGCAAAACGGTTTGGCAAGATTTTTTGCGCTATAAAGCATGGAAATGGGGGAGGGATTTTCTTTTTTTGTTCGTTTGTTATAAATCCGACAGTGTGGCGGAATCTGTTCACAAACCGTTAAAATTTTTTGCCCGGATACCTTGAAAACGCAGGATAGATATGATATAGTATATAAGTGAAAATTCTACTGCTTTAGTAGGTAAGTGAAAATCCGCGCGGAAATTTGTCCGCAGAATTTATGCAGGAGGTTATAATCAATGGCTTTTTCAGACATCGGAGTTTGGCTCGGCGATATGGTTTTCAAAGGCTTTGAGCATTTCACAACCGTTGCCGCCAAAACTCAGGAGGAAACCCTTAAAAAAATCATGGAGAAAAACAAGGACTGTGAATACGGCAGAAAGTATGACTTTGCTTCCATTCACTCCATCAAAGAGTATCAGGACAAGGTTCCGCTTGCAACCTTTGAAGATTACGCTCCGATGATTGACCGCATGGTTGAAAAGAACGAGTCGAACATTATCACATCGCAGAAAGTTATCCGTTACTGCTCCTCTTCCGGTTCGGTCGGAAAGCCGAAGCTTCAGCCCAAAACCGCGCGCGACCTTTGGAATATGCAGTGCATGGGCTTTGCCGCAACGCCGGCCTGCGCCAACAAATGGTTCAAGGAGCAGGGCATATATAAAAAGCTCCCTTCCCAGATGGGACCGCTCCTTCTTTCCCTCAACGGCCATCCTCTTCCCAACGGTATGCGCTGCAACGGCGCCGGCCAGATTCCGTTTACCTATCTGACTTCCATCCTCAAGTTCTTCACAACAACGCCCAAGGATATTCTTTATCCCGAGGATGAGGAAAACACCGATATCCCGTATTTCCAGCTGCGTTTCTGCCTGACCAACAAAAAGGTCACCTATCTCGGCTCAATGGTTATCACGCTTTTGACAACCATGTTTGAGTATCTTGAGGAAAACTGGGAAATGGTCTGCAACGACATTGAAAAAGGCACCATTGACCCGTCCGTAAGATGTCCGGAAAGTTTGCGCAAAAAGTATGGCCACATGAAGCCCAATCCCGAACGCGCCGCAGAGCTGAGAGCGGAATTCAAAAAAGGCTTTGAGACCGATGTTCCCATTGCAAAGCGCATTTGGCCGCGTCTTGCGTGGGGCTACGGAATGATTGGTTCAACGCTTGCCGTTTATGTTGAAAAGCTGCGCAGATATGTTGGCGATCTTCCGCTCCACAACATGGGATACGCCGCCTCCGAGGGCTTTATGGCGATGCCCGTTGAGCTGAACGCAACGGACTATGTTCTTCTTCCGCGCTCGCTTGTTTATGAGTTCCTTCCCGTTGACGCAGAGGAGGGAACAAGGCCGCTCACCCTGAGCGAACTTGAGGTTGGAAAGGACTATGAAATTATCATCACGAACTTCTCCGGCCTTTACAGATACAGGATTCTTGACGTTGTTCATGTTACGGGAATGTATAACAATTCTCCGCGCGTTGAGTTTTTATACAGAACCAACATGGGTCTTAATCTTGCGAACGAAAAGACCACAACCCAGATGCTTGACTATGTTGCGGAAAAGCTTATGGACAAATACTCGCTCAGGTTCCGCGGCTACAGCTTCTATGCCGACAGTGTTCCGACCGTTCCGCGCTATGTTATGATGGTTGACTGCGAGAGCGACCTTCCGACCGTTAAGCGCGCCGAGCTTGAAAAGGACATTGACACCTTCTTCCGCGAGAGCAACGAGAAGTATGAAAAATATCGCCGCTGGGGCATGATTTCCGAGCCGCTTCTTCTTCAGCTTGAGGATCACAGCTATGATGCATACAAAGAGTCGCTCAGGGCGCAGGGCAGGGTTCTCAACCAGGTTAAGCCCGTTATCGTTATCAACACTCCGGAAAGGAAGGAGTTCTTCTTTGGAAAGCTTCTTCCGGATTCAAAAAAAGCATGGGAAGCTCCGACCAAAAAGACAGAAGCTTCCGAAAGCAAATAACACAGCAAAAAAAGGGCACCGCGCGGGGCCCTTTTTAGATTTTAGATTTTAGATATTAGATGTTAGATTTTTCAAATCGGAAAACAATGCGTGTGGACGGTCGGCTCGCTGTACCAATGACCTAATCTCTTGCAGAGCATAAAAATAAGCCAAAGAGCGTTAAAAATCCTTTTTCCCGTTGCAATAAACGGTAATTTATGCTACCATATAACAGCAGTAGCCTGAGGTGGAACAGAAGCCTCAAGGCAATGAAAAAGGGAGATGCAAATGAAGATGCAAACGATGAAAAAAGCAATTTCGGTTTTTCTTGCCGCTGTAATGCTTGTCTGCTGTTTTTCTGCGGTGGATGCAAGCGCGGTATACGTTGAAAACAATCATTTTGAAACCGTCTATCCGGAGCTTTTTGAGCTTAAGGGCGACGGGAACAATTATCCAACAATTATCCTTCCCGGAATCAACCATTCGCCGTATTACCTTGCGGACGAAAGCGGAAACCCCGTTCTTGATTCAAACGGAAAAGCAATCACCTCAACGCTGCTCATGCTTGACAAAACGAACCTCAAAAAAGACATAGTCAGGCTTGTTCCGCGCCTTTTGGCGAGTCTGCTTCTTCAGCGTGATGTTGGCGCGGCCGAGGGCGTTTCAAAGCTTGTTTATGACCTCATGGACTATATGGAAATGAAGCCGGACGGAACAACGGTCAATAATCTTGTTACAAGAAAGTTTGTTGTTCCTGTTTCTGAAATGAGCGGAGAGGACAGAAGCTTTTTCTATACCATGCTCCCCGTTGAACCGATTGCCGAGCTTTGCGGCGAGGAAAATCTTTTTCTTTATACCTTTGACCTCTTTGGCGACCCGATGGAGAGCGCAAAGGGGATTGACGCTTTCATTGATTCCGTCCTCAAAAAAACGGGGGCAAAAAAGGTTAATCTTGCCTCGGTCAGCCTCGGAGGAACAATGCTTGCCGCATACGCCGAAACGGGCAAAAACCTTTCAAAGGTGAACAAAATTGTCAACATGGTCTCGCTCCTGAACGGAACGGATATCATGGCGGACTTTATTGACAGAAGCTTCAATGTTTCCGATGAGTTCTTCAGAAAAGAATATTTTCCGCTCATTATGGAAAGCCTTACCGGAAGCAGAACGCTTGGAAACCTTGTTAACATTCTTCTTCACATCATGCCGCGCAAGCTTTTTGAGGGCATTGTTTCCGCGGCCTACGGGGCGCTGCATGACACCGTGATAATCAATAATCCGCAGTTTTGGGCAATGGTTCCGGGCGAGAGATATGAGGCTCTTGCGGACAAGTGGATTGAAAACGAGACTTTCCGCGCAAAAACGGATGCATTCCAGAAAGCGCGGGTCAATCTCAAAAAGAACCTTTCTTCAATGGACGCAAACGGAACCGAGGTTTACTCAATCTGCGGCTACAACCTTTCATATACGGACGGCGATTATTCATTCTTTGGCGTTGTAAAATCTTCCGAAAACGCCAACAGTGACGGAATTATTCCCGTTTCTTCAACCTCAATCGGCGCAACCGCAGTAAAAGCAAAAACTCAGTTTTCAAAGGAATACCTTGATTCTCACGCTTCAAAGTATATTTCACCGGACAAATGCGTTGACGCTTCAACCTGCCTTTTCCCGGAGAGGACATGGTTCTTTTCCGGCCAGCACCATGAGGTTGGACGCAACGACGCAATCATCCGCCTTGCGGCTCTTATTCTTGACGGCGCGGTGAAGGATGTTGAAACATCTGAGCTTTTTCCGCAGTTCAACGGTGCGCGCAACAGCCGCTCAATGACAAGGGTTCCGAACGGAAAGCTCTTTGCGGCGCTTGAAGCAATGGAGGGAGACTCCCTCACGGCTGAGCAGAAGGAGCTTCTTCGCCCGGCGTATGAAAACGCGCTTTCGGTCATTAAAAACCCTGTCTGCAATTTTGAAAAGACAGCAAAGGCTCAGGAGGAACTGCTTGGCGCAATGCGCAAGGTTGGCCTTGAGCCGGAAAAGGAGAAGGAAAAGTTTGACCTTTCCAAGCTGACATTCATTGAAAAGATTGACAATTTCCTTTTTGACCGCTTTGGCGGAAACGGATTTTTCTTTTGATTTGGACGCTAAAAAACAGGAACAGAATATTTTGGAAAGTTTAATATGAAAAAAATCAAATGTGTTTAAAGCGTCGCTGACTGTGGCAATGGCCTTTGTTCTGCTTTTTCCGTGCTTCATGTTCAAAGCGTCGGCCGCAGGATATAAAGCCGTAGCCGTTTTGGCCGCAGGCGCAGGGATTGCAGTTGCGGTTATACTGAAAAAGAAGAAAAATAAATAAGCAAAGCAAGTCGGAACCTCCCTTTTGTTTGGAGGTTTCGACTTTATCCGGCAAAAGTTCAAAAATATTTTGAAAACTGTTGACTTTTGGCGCGTTTTCAACTATAGTATGAAAGATGAATTTACTTTTGAAGTTCACCGTATGTTTTGTAGGCGCAATGCCGCGCCGCTTAATATACCCGTGGTAACCGACGAGGGAACACGTCCGTCAGGCGGAAGTTCTCACGGCGGTTTTATTTTTTTTTCAAAAGTTTCATGAAAAAACAATTCGAGCGCGCATGGGGCAAAATTTTGCGCTATGCAGGGAAAGGGGTCTGTATCGTAATGGAGAACAACACTATTATCTCACTCAGAGGAATTTCAAAAACATTTGACGGTGAGGTTATCCTTGACAACATCGAGCTTGACATCAGGGATAAGGAGTTCATAACCTTCCTTGGGCCGTCGGGCTGCGGAAAAACAACAATGCTGCGCATTATCGCCGGCTTTCTTGAGGCGGACAGCGGCAGCGTCATGTTTGAGGGAAAGGATATCAACAATCTTCCGCCGCATAAACGCCAGGTTAACACAATCTTTCAGCGATACCAGCTTTTTCCGCACCTCAACGTCTATGAAAATGTTGCGTTCGGTCTGCGCAACAAGCATATGAAGGAAAAGGACGTCAGCAAAAAGGTTGAGGAAATGCTCTCCCTTGTTAACCTCAGGGGCTTTCAGCGCAGGAATGTTGCCTCCCTTTCCGGCGGCCAGCAGCAGAGGGTTGCCATTGCAAGGGCGCTGGCCGTTGAACCGCGCGTTCTTCTTTTGGATGAACCGCTCGCCGCGCTTGACCTCAAGCTGCGCAAGGATATGCAGGTTGAGCTGAAAAACATTCAAAAGCGGCTTGGAATCACGTTCATTTTTGTTACCCATGACCAGCAGGAGGCGCTTTCAATGTCTGACCGCGTTGTTGTTATGAACGAGGGTCAAATTCAGCAGGTTGGAACTCCGCTCGATATCTATAACGAGCCGAAAAACGCCTTTGTTGCCGATTTTATCGGCGAAAGCAACATCCTTGACGGCGTTATGCTTGATGACTTTAAAGCCAAGTTTTCCGGCGCAGTTTTCCAGTGTCTTGACAAGGGCTTTGCCGTCAACGAATCGGTTGATATCGTTATCCGCCCGGAGGACGTTGACGTTGTTCCCGTTAAGGAGGGCGCAATCCTCGGAACAATCACCTCAAACACCTTCAAGGGCGTTCATTTTGAAATGATTGTTGACATTCAGAACTTTAAGTGGATGATTCAGACAACGGATTATTATCCGGTCGGAACAAAAATCGGAATCGAAATTGAGCCGGACGCTATCCACGTTATGAAAAAGAGCAAGTATTCCGGAATGTTCGGCGATTACAGCTCCTTCAGCGATGAGCTTGAAAAGCTTTCCGATTTGACGGAAGAGGAGGATTGACGATGAACAAAACCTCCCTCACCAAAAAGCTTATTGCCTCGCCGTATCTTCTCTGGTCGGCCATTTTCATTGTTGTTCCGCTGATTTTTGTTGTCTATTACTCCCTGACGGACGCCTCGGGCGCGTTCTCGCTTGAGTATATCAAGGACATCGGCCGCTACAGAGACATTATGCTCAATTCAATCTGGCTCGGCTTTGTTGCAACGGTAATCAGCCTTGTCATCGCTTATCCGCTTGCCTATATCATGGCGCGCAGCACGGCGAATGTTCAGCGCACAATGATGATGCTTGTCATGCTTCCGATGTGGATGAACCTGCTCATCAGGACATATTCTTTGATGATTCTTCTTCAGGACACGGGAATCATCAACTCGGCGCTCGGCCTTCTTCGCCTTCCGACGCTCAAAATGATAAATACCGATGCGGCGGTCGTTCTCGGAATGGTGTATAACTATATTCCGTATATGATTCTTCCGCTTTACTCAATTATGGCGAAGCTTGACCACGGACTTATCGAGGCCGCGGAGGACCTCGGCGCGAACAAGCTTTCCGTTCTTTCAAAGGTCATTCTTCCGCTGAGCCTTCCGGGCATTGCCTCGGGCTTCACGATGGTTTTTGTTCCGTCCGTTTCAACCTTTTACATTTCAAAAAAGCTCGGCGGAAACACTGTTTCCCTCATCGGCGATATTATTGAAATGCAGTTCAAGTCCTCAAACAATTATAACCTCGGCGCGGCGCTCTCGCTCGTTCTGATGGTTCTCATAGTCATCTGCATGGCGGTCATGAACCGCTTCACTTCCGATGACGACGACGGAGGTGTGCTGATATGAAAACAAAAATGACTCCGCTTGCAAAGCTTTATGTTGCGCTCATCATGGTTTTTCTTTATGCACCGATAGTTGTTATGATTTTCTTTTCCTTCAACTCCTCGGTCAGCACAAGCGTTTTCACCGGCTTTTCGGTTCGCTGGTATTCCTCTCTGCTTCATGACGAGGGAACAATGAAGGCGGTTGCAAACACGCTGATTCTTGCCGTTTCCTCCTCCCTCATTGCAACGGTGATGGGCACAGCGGCCGCCGTTGGAATCAATGCAATGAAAAACAAGTGGGTAAAGCGCAGCGTAATGAGTGTAACGAATATTCCGATGATGAACCCGGAAATTGTTACCGGAATTTCAATGATGCTCCTTTTTGTCTTTGCCGCAAAGCTTTTGGGCGTTGTTGACGCGCTCGGTTTTTGGACAATGCTCATTGCCCACGTCACATTCAATTTGCCATATGTTATTCTTTCCGTTCTTCCAAAGCTGCGCCAGATGGATCCGCATCTTCCGGAGGCGGCGATGGATCTTGGCTGCACACCGGCTCAGGCGTTTTTCAAAGTTACCCTTCCGTCAATCATGACGGGAATCACCTCCGGTCTTATGATGTCTTTCACACTGTCTCTTGACGATTTTGTAATCAGTTATTTCACCCAGGGACCCTCCTTTGAAACGCTGCCGATACGCATCTTTTCAATGACAAAAAAGCGTGTAACGCCGGATATGTATGCGCTTTCAACGCTCATTTTTGCAACGATTCTGCTTTTGCTTGTTGCGCTCAATCTTTCCCAGATACACGGCGAAAGAAAGCTCAAAAACAAGCTTGACAGGGAGGTGAGCGAATGATGAAAAAGCTTTTGTTCTCTTTTGTCTGTTCGCTTCTTTTTTGCGCGTGTGCCATAAGCTGCTTGGCCTATGAACACGAGGACTACTATGAGGGCGCAAAAAAAGGCGAGGTTCTCAATGTTTTCAACTGGGGCGAATATATCAGCGACAGCTATGAGGACGGAATGCTTGACGTTAACAAGGAGTTTGAAAAGCTGACCGGAATCAAGGTCAACTATGTCACCTTTGAAAGCAACGAGGATATGTATGCAAAAATCAAGAACGGCGGCGCAAGCTATGACATTGTTATTCCGTCCGATTATATGATTGAACGCATGATTAACGAAAACCTGCTTCAAAAGTTTGACGTTCAGTCGCTTCCGAACTATCATTATATCGACCAAAAATACCGTGGAATGTATTTTGACAAAAAGGACGAATACAGCGTTCCATACAATGTCGGAATGGTCGGCCTCATCTATAACACCAAAATGGTTGACGAAACGCCGGACAGCTGGAAAATTATGTGGGACGAAAAATACGCCGGAAAAATCCTCATGATAGACAATCCGCGCGATGCATTCGCAATTCCGCAAAAAATTCTCGGCTACTCGTTCAACTCCACCGATGAAAAGGAGCTTTCAGACGTTGCCCAAATGCTCATTGACCAGAAACCGCTGCTTCAGGGCTATGTTATGGACGAGGTGTATAACAAAATGGAGAGCGGGGAGGCGGCCATGGTGCCGTATTATGTTGGCGATTACATCACAATGCATGACGTCAATCCGGACCTTGCCTTTGTTTATCCGAAAGAGGGCGTGAACATTTTTGTTGACGCAATGTGCATACCGAAATGCGCGCAGAATGTTTCCGCCGCAATGAAGTATATCAACTTCATGCTTGACCCGGAAATCGGCGTCTGCAATGCTTGGTACATCGGCTATGCAAGCCCGAACACCGGCGTTGTGAACAATCCCGACTATGCCGACTACGCCGAAAACAAGCTGCTTTATCCCGATGAGGAGAATATGCCGAAAACCGAGTACTTCCACAATCTTCCACAGGAGACGCTCGACCGTTTTTCAAACCTTTGGAACGAAATCAAGGTTGCCGGAAGCAACAATACGCACATCTATATCGGCTTTTCCGTTGTTGGCGCGTGCTTTATCGGTTATGTTGTTTCGTCATACGTCAAAAAGAAAAAGCGCGAATATTGGTATGATTTTCCGCAGAAATAATTTGCGGACACAGTTTAAAATAACCGCCGGACTCAGCGTTCAGCGGTTGTTTTTTTTATTAAGCAGCCGTTAAGCGGAAAAATTTTTGTTTTTCCCTTTACTTTTTCTTTTATGTGTGATACAATACTTCCCGAACAAATGTTCGGGAAGAAGGTGGAACCCATGGCACAGCGTATTATTCTTCACTGTGACCTCAATAACTTTTTTGCCTCGGTTGAATGCATCGACCATCCGGAATGGAAAAGCGTTCCAATGGCCGTTTGCGGAAGTGTTGAGGAGCGCCACGGAATTGTTCTTGCAAAAAACGAAAAGGCAAAAAATTTCGGTGTTAAAACGGCGGAAACCGTTTGGCAGGCTCAGACAAAGTGTCCGCAGCTTGTTATTGCGCCGCCGCATTACGATAAGTATGTGCATTATTCAAAGGCGGTCCGTGCAATTTATGAAAGGTATACCGACCGCGTTGAACCGTTCGGAATGGATGAATGCTGGCTGGATATCACCGGAAGCACCCTCCTTTTTGGCGGCGGAGAAAAAATAGCATATGAAATTAAAGAGCAGGTCAAAAAGGAACTTGGGCTCACAATATCGGTCGGAGTGAGCTTCAACAAGGTCTTTGCAAAACTCGGCTCAGACTTGAAAAAGCCGGACGCCGTAACGGTTATTGACAAGGCGCATTTCAAATCAATCGTCTGGCCGCTCCCGGTTCAGGAGATGATAGGCGTTGGAAAGGCAACAAAAAAGCGGCTTGACTCAATAGGCATCTCCACCCTCGGCGAGCTTGCGCAAACCGAGCCGAGGCTGCTTCAGCTCACGCTCGGAAAAGCCGGAGAGCAGCTTCGGCTTGCCGCGGCCGGAAAGGACAGTTCGCCCGTGCTTTCAAAAAGCGAGATTCCTCCGGCCAAAAGTTTCGGCCGCAGCATAACTTGTGCGCGCGACCTCAGAACAAATGAGGAGGTTGCCGCGGTAATGCTCTCCCTGACCGAAAAGGTTGCCGCCTCGCTGCGCAAAAACAATGTTATGGCAACGCTTGTTCAAATTCATATCCGCGACGCAAATTTCATTGTTCGCGAATGTCAGGCGCCTCTTTCCCAGCCGACGCGGATTGTTGAAATGCTGTTTTCGCTCGGGATGGAGCTTTTTTCAAAAGCATGGGACTGGGATTGCAGCGTCCGTTCAATCGGCATACGCGCGTGTGAGCTTGTTGAAGAAAAGTGCTTTTCGCAATACAGCCTTTTTTATAGCAGCAGCCGCTATGAAAAGCTTGAAAAACTTGAAGCGCAGGTTTTCAAAATTTGTGAAAAATTCGGAAAGGACGCCGTTTTCCACGCTGCGGCAATGAATATTCCCGCCGCTAAGAACGACACTCCGGCAATGACCGATGTTCGCTTTATGGCGAAAATTCAGGATTAAGTGACCGCCTTTTTGCTGCCGAAAGCAACAGAAGCCGGGTTTTGCGCTTGTCGAACCCGGTCGAAAACAAGCGTGATAATTTTACACAATTATTCTGTCCTGTAAACAATTTTCGCCGTTATGGCGGTACAATAAATATTCAGTAAATTGTTAAACTGACAAAAATCCGACTCGGTATTGCCGGAGGTTCATCTATGGTTTTTTCAAATCTCTTTTTTGTTTACTTCTTTTTTCCGCTGAATCTTATTTGCTATTTTTTTGCAAAGGATCTGAAACAGAAAAACCTTGTCATGCTCATCTTTTCGCTGTTTTTCTATGCGTGGGGCGAGCCGAAATATGTTTTTCTTCTTGTTTTTGAATGCTTTGCGGACTGGCTTTTTGCCCTTGGGATTGAAAAGTTCCGCGGAACAAAAAAGGCGCGGCTTCTTCTCATCGGAGCCTGCGTAACAGACCTTGGCTTAATCGGAATTTTTAAGTATCTGACGTTTATCCTCAAAAACATCAAAGCGATAACCGGTGTTCCGGAAAATATAGTTCAAATTGCGCTTCCGATAGGTATCTCGTTTTATACCTTTCAGCTTCTTTCATATGTTATTGACGTCTATCGAGGCGAAACCGAGGCGCAGAAAAAGTTTTGGTATGTTCTTTTATACGCGAGCCTTTTTCATCAGTGCATTGCCGGCCCCATTGTCCGTTACAGTGATGTCTGCTATGAAATTGAAAACCGGAAAACAAATCTCAATGAAATTTCAAAGGGTATCACCCGTTTTGCAATAGGCCTCGGAAAAAAAGCGCTGCTTGCAAATGTCTGCGGCTCGCTTGCAGACACGGTTCTCCTTTCGGACTCGGCGCTTTCCGTTTCCGCCGACCTCCAAAAAAACATTGCAATTCTTGAAAACCGGCCGGCGCTCGGTCTGTGGCTCGGAATGGTTTTCTATATGCTTCAGATATATCTTGACTTTTCGGCCTATTCAGACATGGCGATAGGCATGGGCCAGATGATCGGCTTCCATTACAAGGAAAACTTTGATTATCCGTATTGCTCAAAGAGCGTTGGAGAATTCTGGCGCAGATGGCACATCTCGCTTGGAACATTTTTCCGCGACTATGTTTACATACCGCTCGGCGGAAGCCGGAAGGGGCTTTCAAGAACAATTCTTAACACGTTCATTGTTTGGGCGCTGACCGGCCTTTGGCATGGCGCAAGCTGGAACTTTGTGCTCTGGGGTCTTTATTTCTTCGTCTTTTTAACAGCGGAAAGGCTGTTCCTGCTTGAAAAGCTTAAAAAGGCACCGGCGTGGGTGTCTCATGTCTATCTGCTTTTGGTTTCGTTCTTCGGCTGGATAATTTTCCGCTTCCAAAACGTATCCGTGGGCTTCACCGTTTTAAAAGGTATGTTCGGCCTTTGCGGCAACGGCTTTTCAAGCTATGAAATCGGTGCACTTTTGAAAAACAACCTGTTCTTTTTGCTTGTTGCCTGTCTTGCCTGCACACCTTTGATGAAAAACCTTGGAAAGCTTATCACCCAAAAAGCACGTCACAATGCGGATACGGCGCTTTTCAATGTTATCAGAAAAATTGCCGTTCCGGTTCTTCTTTTGGTTCTTTCAACATTTTCCTTGGTCGGAGACAGCTATAATCCGTTCCTTTATTTCCAATTCTAAAAGGAGGGGTGACAGAACATGAAAAAACGCAAACACAGCAAGAAATATATCAAAGCGGTCAAAAAATCCGTAAAGCTCTATAAGGTCATTCTTCCCTCTGTTTTTGTCGGATTGCTTTTGCTCGGTCTTTTTGTTTCGCTTCTCATTCCGCTGCGCCCGTCATTTTCGGAGAACGAAAAGCGTGAGCTTGCACGTTTTCCGTCCTTCAGCTTTTCCGCGCTTTTTGACGGGAGCTTTTTCAGGGGAATCGACTCCTGGTTTTCAGACACATTTCCGTTCCGCGAAGCCATGATTTCGGCGAATGAAAAGCTTGAAAATCTGCGCGGCTTCGGAGACAAAATATACGGCCTCAATAACGAGGTTGTGAACAACCCCATTCCCTCCCAGGACAGCACAGACAGCGCTCCGACGGAAAGCACAACCGAGGAAAAGGAGCCGACCCTTCCCGACCCGGACAAGCTTGGCGAAGTTGTTCAAAAGCTTTCAAGCATCGTAACAATCGGCAACGCTGCTTATGAATACTGCTCTTTCAATCAAGGCGTTGCGGATGAATACGCCTCGGTTGTGAACCGCACGGCAAAAAAGCTTTCCGGAAAGGCGAGTGTTTATTCAATGCTTGTTCCAACGAGTATCGACATCACAATGCCGGACTCGGTCAAGGAGAGCAAAAACATCAATACCTGCGACCAAAAAGCCGCCATGGACTATATTTACGGAAAAATGTCGGCCTCTGTAACACCTGTCAACATCTATAAGGCGCTGCGGATGCACCGCGATGAATATATTTATTTCCGCACGGATCACCATTGGACGGCTCTCGGCGCATACTATGCGTATGAGGAGTTTGCAAAGGTCAAAAATGTCAATGCAATAACGCTCGATAAATTTGAAAAAAAGAGCTTTGGTGAATTCCTCGGCTCGTTCTATACCAACACAAACTCAAGCGCAATGAAAAAAAATCCGGACGAGCTTATTGCATATATGCCGCCTTATGAAACCAAGCTTCAGTTCACTCAGCCGGACGGAAAGGTCATTGACTGGCGCCTTGTTAACGACACTTCGTCTTATCCGATATCGCAGAAATACAGCGCTTTCACCGCCGCAGACAACCCGTATACAACGATTGAAAACCTCAGCCGGAAAAAGGGCAAAACCTGCGTGATTATCAAGGAAAGCTTTGCTAACGCCGTCATTCCCTTCATCGTCTATAACTATAAAAAAGTCTATGTTATTGACTACCGCTATTACAAGCAGGGCTTCATCGACCTTGCAGAGCGGGTTAAAGCGAACGATGTCATTTTCATCAACAATATGTCCGCCGTCAGGAGCGAAAGCCTTGTTGGCCGAATGGACGCAATCGCGGTTTAAGCCGGCCTGACCTGACTCTTGCGCCGGTAGCGGCCAAACACGGATTTTTTAAGGAGGATATAACAATGATCAAACACGTTGTAATGTGGAAGTTCAAGCCATTTGCTGAGGGAAGAACAAAGGAGGAAAACCTTCTTCTTGTCAAAAGTCTGCTTGAGGCGCTGCCGGAAAAGATTGACTTTTTGCGCTCAATGCAGGTCAACCTCAACGTCAACCAAAAAGAATCAATGTTTGACGCCGTGCTTCTGAGTGAATTTGACTCGCTTGAGGACGTTGGCAGGTATCGTGAACACCCGGAACACAAAAAAATATCGTCCTACGTTGCCCTTGTCAAAGAGGCGAGAGCAAGCGTGGACTATGAATTCTGATGCTGTTTTTTGGGGCGGTTGAAAGGACGCCCGCCCAAAACGGTATCATCAAAAGGACAGAAAAATGATTGGCGGTGATTCAATGAACAAACCGAACGCAGAGTTTTTTGAGGACGCTCATGAGCTTCTTATAATGATGAACCTTTATGAATCCGCGGTGAAGCAGCTTGCGCTGAAGTTTGAGGTGCTCAACAATGAGTTCAATGTTCTTTTTGCGCGCAACCCGATTCACCACATTGAAAAAAGGGTAAAAAGTCTCAAAAGCATTGCCGCAAAGCTCATCAAAAAGGGGCTTCCGGTGAATCTTAAGGAGGCCAAGAGCAAGGTTAACGACATTGCCGGAGTGCGCGTTGTCTGCCATTATATTGACGATGTTTACAGTGTTGCCCGGATGCTTGAGCGCCAAAAGGACATTGAGATAATCAAACGGCAGGACTATATTGAGCACCCGAATTACAACGGTTACCGCTCGCTGCACCTTGACATCCGCGTTCCGGTCTATCTTTCGGACAGGACGGAGTACGTCATGGCGGAAATTCAGCTTCGGACGGTTGCAATGGACTTTTGGGCGAGTCTTGAGCATGACATACGTTATAAGGCGGACAAGTCTCAGCTTCCGCCGGGAATCAACGAGGAAATGTTTGACTGCGCGGCCAAAATTGCGGAAATCGACCGCCAAATGCAGGATATGTATAAGCGCATCAAGGTGGCGGAAAAGGAAAGCTCCTGACTGACCCAATCTAGATGCTAGATTCTGGACGCTAGATGCTAGATATTTAAATTTGAAAGCAAGGTGCATTATGTCCGGGTTGGTGCCGGAGATATTTTAG
Source organism: uncultured Eubacteriales bacterium (assembly GCA_934511365.1). Taxonomy (GTDB): domain Bacteria; phylum Bacillota; class Clostridia; order Oscillospirales; family Acutalibacteraceae; genus UBA6857. Next base: position 844 of record CAKSWC010000005.1, on the reverse strand, counting down.
ATAATAGATAATAGATAATAGATAATAGATATTTTTCCAACATCCAACATCTAACGTCTAATATCTAACTTGACAATTTCCAACAAATATGCTAAATAAACCAAAGGCTCTGCACCGGCCGAGCAATCGGCATTGCGGTAAGGCGGCTGCCCTCTGTGAAGTTAATTAACTTTCAATAGGAGGGAACTATTTTTTATTATTCGTTGCCCTCCGGAAAGGAGGGTTGCCAATGGAAACATTAGCAATGGTTTTTCTTATTCTTGTTGCAGCAACTTGCTACATAAGAACTTCCGACATTCATGCCGAGAAGAAAGAAGAACGCAAAAACAAGCATAATAAAAAATAACCGCCCCATAATCCCAAAATGATGCGGTTATTTTTTAACTAGCAGTTTGGGCAGCCGCTTAATGCAGAGCCTTTTTACACTTATATTATACACAGCCGCTTGAAGTTTGTCAAGCGGTTTTTTATCTCTTGACAATTTTCGACAAATATGCTAAAATAACCTAAAGGCTCTGCACAGGCTGAGTTTCAGCCCTGCGGCAAGGCGGTGCCCTCCAAAAGCGATTTCTCACTTTCCGGAGGAAGCATTTTTTATTACTTACCTCCGAGATTAATCAAGGAGGGAGTGTTGCCAATGGAATATTTGGTAATGCTTGCTTTGCTTCTTGTTTTAGCCACTGGCTACATAGAAGCAACAAAAAGATAATAGGTAATAAAAAATAACCGCCCATTCCCCAATGTTGCGGTTATTTTTTAGCTAAAACTTTGAGGGCACCGCTTTCTGCAGAGCCTTTTTACATTTATATTATACTCACACGCCGCTTGTTTGTCAAGCGGTTTT
>CAKSWC010000004.1 GCA_934511365.1 uncultured Eubacteriales bacterium | reverse complement strand
CACTATATATTTAAAGGTTGGACTCCGGACGTTATTGATCCCCTTACTTCCGGTGCTCAAAACCAAACTTATACCGCACAGTATGATACAGAACCTCACGCTTTTGAATGGAAAATCGACAAAGACTCAACTTGTTCTGCAACCGGTATACAGCATGAGCAATGCAAGGTTTGCGGATATAGACGCAGTGAAAACACCCCAGTTACTAAAAAGAATCACACCTACGGTGCCGCCGCAACCTGCACCACACCGCAAACATGTACTGTCTGCGGTGCACAGCTCAATCCGGCGCTCGGTCATGATTTTTCGTCAAAGACTGATTCGGATACTTATCTTAAATCTGCGGCAACCTGCGTTAACGATGCCGTATACTATTATAAGTGTTCACGCTGCAACGAAAGCAGTAAGAACCATGATGGAACAACATGGACGAAAGCCGGCACTGCTCTCGGACACAAGTTCAGCGTAAAGAATACCGACACAAAATATCGCAAGTCGGAAGCTGACTGCATCAATGCGGCCGAATACTATTATAAGTGCGAGCGCTGCGATGTAAGCAGTAAGGGCATCACCGATACAACTTTCACCGACGGCGTTGCCCTCGGTCACAGCTGGGACACCGGCGTTGTTACAAAAGAACAGAAATGTACCGAAACCGGCATTAAAAAATACACCTGCTCACGCTGCGGAACAACAAAGGAAGAAACTCTTCCCGTTCTCGGTCACCTTTGGGATAACGGCACTGTAACGACTTCACCGACATGTGAGGGCGCAGGTGTAAGAACTTTCGTTTGCCAGAGAGACAGCTCGCACACGAAGACCGAATCAATCAGCCCGAACGGTCATACTTGGAACACGGTTTATACTACCGATAAAAAACCGACCTGCACCGAAAAGGGTTCAGAGTCAATTCACTGCGCAAAGTGCGATGCAATTCAGGCAGGTACTTCAAGAGATATTAACCCTATCGGCCACGATTGGGGCAATTGGGTAACAACTGTTAAAGAGGACTGCATAAATGCGGGCTCGGAAACAAGAACCTGTAAGCGTGATTCATCCCACACCGAAACACAGGCAAGACCTGCACTCGGTCACAACTTTGCAAAAGAGTTCACCGTTGATGTTGCCCCGACCTGCACCGAAAAGGGTTCAAAGTCAAGACACTGCACCCGCTGCGATGCAAGAACTGAGGTAACAGAAATTCCTGCCAACGGTCATACTTACAGTGACTGGATCGTTGACACGGATTCAACCTGCTATAGCGAGGGCACACAGCACAGAGAGTGTACGGTTTGCCACGTAACGCTTGAAACCAAGCCGGTTGAAAAGAAAAACCATACATATCCGACAGACTGGACAATAACAAAGGCTGCAACCTGCACCGAAAAGGGAAGAAAAGAAAAGCGCTGTACTGTTGAAAAATGTAATGCGCTTCTTATCGAAGAAGAAATCCCCGCTAACGGTCACACCGACGGCGAATGGATAATCGACAAAAATCCGAGCTGCACCGAGACCGGTAAAAAGCACCAGATCTGCGCAGTTTGTAAAGAAACCATCAAAGAAGAAACAATCGGTCAGACCCCCCACACCCTTGTTCACGAACACAAGGACGCAACTTGCACCGAGAACGGTTACGACAGAGACAGATGCTCGGTCTGTAACGGAGTTTTCCATAATAAGGTGCTCACAAAGCTCGGTCACATCAGATATGTTGAGTCCGACACTCAGCCGTCTTGCTATTATGACGGTCTTTACAAAGTTGTTTGTTCAAGAGAGGGCTGCGGTGCTATTCTTGAAACAGAGGTCAGACCGAAGCTCGGTCATATCTATGATAAAGGAACAAGATATCCGGCTAACTGCACCATGGGCGAATACATTGAGTACGTCTGCACCCGTTCCGGCTGCACCGAAGACGAGCCCGGTCACAAAATGACCGAAGTATTCAGCAATCTTGAAGCTCTCGGTCACGACTGGTCGGCATGGACTCCCGTCAAGGGCAAAGAACCTACCTGCACCGAAGTCGGCGAGGAAGAAAGATCATGTCAGCGCGAGGGCTGCACTGCTCACGAAACAAGACCGCTTTCAAAGCTCGGCCATAACATGAAGGCCGGCGAAAAAGTTGCGGCGTCCTGCCTCTCCGGAGCATACACACCGTATACCTGCCAGAACAATGGCTGCACCTTCAGCTATAACGTATATGATGAAACCCAGCCCGCAACCGACCATACATGGGTAACGACAACCTCACAGGAGGGAAACGTTCTCACCGTTACCTGCGAATGCTCGGTTTGCCACAAGACACACACCAAGCAAGTTGAGGTTGACGAGGTTCATAATTATTCCGTAGTTTCGGAAGTTAAGCCCGCAACCTGCAAAGAAGCCGGAAAGATTAAAATCACCTGCAACGGCGCTCACAAGGCAGGCTGCACAGAGTACATCGAGGTTGAAACCCCGAAGAACGCCAACGCACATAATTACGCAACCACAAAGGTTGGCGCAACCTGCAAACAGGAAGGTTATGTACTTTCCAAGTGTTCACTTTGCGGAAACGAAATTAAAACAACACTTCCCACCACCGCTCATGCATGGGATAAGGGCGTTGAAACAAAGCCCGCCACCTGCACAGAGACCGGTGTGAAGACCTTCACCTGCTCAATCTGCGGCGACACCTACACCGAGGTTATCGCTCAGAAACAGCACAAGTTTGAACTTATCAATACCGTTGCCCCGACCTGCAAGAACGGCGGAAAGAGCGGATACAAAGTTTATAAGTGCTCCGCTTGCGATGCAACTTATAACGAAATCACATCCGGCGCAATCAGCCACAACTGGAGCGATTGGACAGTTGTTCAAAAGGCAACCGACAAGCTTTGCGGAATTGAAAAGCGCACCTGCTCTGTCTGCGGCGAAGAACAGCTCAGAACGACCGATCCGATCGGCGACCACAACTTTGTTGAAGACGCTGCAACAAAGAAAGCCGCAACCTGCACCGAAGACGGTTCGGTAACAATGAAGTGCACCGCGCACACCGACTGCGGCGTAACCTACGAAAAGGTTCTTCCGAAGCTCGGTCATGACATGGTTGCCGGCGAACCCGTTGCCGCAACATGCGAACACGAGGGCTATATCGATTACAAGTGTTCACGCTGCACTCACAGTTACAGAATCGTTACCGAAGCGATAAAAGCACATACTCTTAAAACAGAAACGCAAGAGGCGAATTGCCTTGACCCGTCCGTAACTTATACTTACTGCACCGTTTGCAATGAGATTATGGGCGAAGTTATTGTAGGTCAGGCACTCGGTCACGAATTCACTATTGAAAAGTCATATAAGGCTCCGACCAACACCGAAAACGGTGAAAAAGTTTTGAAGTGCTCACACTGCGATGAAACAATCACCGTTGTTATCCCAGCACAGGGACACAAGTTTGAACTTGTGTCAACCGAAGACGCAACCTGCAACAAGACCGGACTTGAAACTTATAAGTGTACGACTCACACCGGAGACAATGACTGCGGACTTTCATACACAAATGTTATTCCGATGAAAGCGCACACCTATGAAACGAGAGTTAAGACCGAGCCGACCTGCACAACTGACGGAGTAGGCGAATGTTACTGCTCGGTTTGCAACGAAGTTTTCGGAACATATGAAATTCCGGCTCTCGGTCATGACTTCAGCAAAGAAACTGCGAATGTTGCTTCAACCTGCAACAGCGTTGGCTATGTTACAAAGCAGTGCTCACGCTGCGATGAAACAGAAACAACATATTCAAGCACTCTTGCCGATCACAAGTGGGGCGATTGGGAAACAGTTCAGACCGCTGATGAAACTCACCCCGGAATCAAGGTCAGAAAGTGTTCTGTTTGTGATCTTTATCAATATGAAACAGAACCGCCGACAGGCGAGCATGATTATGATGACGGCGTTGTTACCAAAAAGCCGACCTGCACCGAACCGGGCGAAATGACATTCACCTGCCGTAGAACACATTGCGCCTGCACACTGGGCAATGAAAAGTCATACACCGTTGAAATTGCTCCCACCGGCCACAAGGCAAAGATTGAGAAAAAAGACGCAACCTGCAAAGAAGCCGGTTACATTAAAGTCGTTTGCGAAACCTGCGGTGCAACAATCGGAGAATCAATTAACCTCGAAAAGAAAGAGCATATCTATCAGTCGGTGGTAACTACCGAGCCGACTTGCTCAAAGGAAGGTGTAAGAACCTATACCTGCGCTCTTTGCGGTGACAGCTATACCGAAACAATCGCAAAAATTTCTCATGACTATCAGCCAACAGGCAGGAAGGTTGATCCGACCTGCACAACTGAGGGATTTGATGTTTACGAATGTAAGTATTGCGACAAGGAGACCTTTGTCAAGACTGCTGAAAAGCTGGGTCACACCGAAAGAACCGTAACAATCGCCGCAACCTGCACCGAAAAGGGTTCAACAACCGTTGTCTGCTCGGTCTGCAACACGATCCTCAAGGAGACTGAGTACACTCCGGCTCTCGGCCATGACTGGGGCGAGTGGAAGGTTACCGTTCCCGGAACCTGCGCCGTTGAAGGTAAGAAAACAAGGGAATGCTCGCGTTGCGGTGAGACGGAAACAATCTCCACCGGAACCGGCGAGCACGTTTATCCCGAAAAGGGCGTTGTGACGCCTGCAACCTGCACGGCTGACGGTTACACAACCTATACCTGCACGGTCTGCAACAAGTATTCCGTCATCAGGGATTACACGCCAAAGCTTGGCCATAAATATTCCGCCGATTACAAGATTATTGTTGAACCGACCTGCCATTCAACCGGAACAAAGGCTCATTACTGCGTAAGATGCGGCGCATTTGAACCGGATTATCTGCATAATTATGTTGAGCTTCCCAAGCTTGCACATACCTATGGTGAATGGGTCGTTACCACCGAGCCGACCTGCGACACGAACGGCGTTAAAACGCGCACCTGCACCGGCTGCACAGATAAGGACGAAGGACACACCCAGACCGAGCTTATCGGAAAGAAAGGCCATAACTACGGCGAATGGGAGATTACAAAGAAGTCAACCTGCGTTGAGGAAGGCTCGCAGAGAAGATACTGCGACCGCTGCAAGACGTGGGAAGTTCAGGTCACACCTAAGGGCGGCCACAACCGCGTTGCCGATTACGCCGTTGAAGCAACCTGCACCGCACCCGGAAAGACCGCCGGTTCCCATTGCTCAATTTGCGGCTATGTCTTTGTTGCTCAGCAGGAAGTTCCAATGAAAGAGCATATGGATCTCAACGGAGACGGAAGATGCGAGGGCTGCGGAAAAACGATGTATTCTCCGAACGGAGAAACCGACAGCTGCCTCTGCCACGGCACGGGCTTCAGAGCGTTCATCTATAAGATTGTTTTGATAATCTGGAAAATCTTCAAGATTAACAAGGACTGCGTCTGCGGAGCAAAGCATTATTAATATCGGCAAAGTAAGCCGCCAAAAAAGCCCCGATCGGATTGAACCGGTCGGGGCTTTCTGCACGGTATGAGGCTTGTTTTTTCGCCATTTTCCGCAGAGAAAACAAGATTTGTCATTTTGACTATAAATTATTTGTTAATTTTTACGTCACAATTACATAAAATTTATTGACTTTTGCTTAAAAATCGCTTATTATAACTATGTATCATAGGATAGGTTCATAGCGTGAATTTTTCTATTCAGTTTCCTGTTTCGCATCGGTCAGAAAGGCGAAGCAGCTTACCCGTTAATCGGCTGTTAAAAAGTCCGTTGATATAGATATATCTTGCGTTCCCCTCGGGGTGTGTGGGAACGAGCTCACTTTTCAAAGGAGGAATTTCTTAATGAAGAAGTTTTTAAGAACAGGAAAAAAGACCCTCTCCGTTTTTATGGCGGTTCTGATGGCGTTCACCGCGCTGGTGTTTGCCGTGCCGCAGTCTGTGGGTGCGGCTGATGACCATACCCATAACTTCATAAAGGGCGAAACAGTTCCCGCAACCTGCACAAAAAGCGGTTACACCGTTTGGAAGTGCAATTTTCAGGACTGCGGTGAAACTTATAACGAATATAACAGCGACCCCGCCGGTCACGATTGGGATTCGTGGACAGTTGCAACGCCGTCCACCAATGACGCAGCGGGCGTAATGAAACGCACCTGCAAGACCGAAGGCTGCGGTGCAGAGGAAACCGCACCGATTCCGGCCGGAGGCCACAGCTTTGCCGACGCTGTCGGAGAGGTCGTTCTTGCTCCGACCTGCCACAGCAAGGGCACGACAAAGTACACCTGCACCGCTCATACCGGCGAAAATGCCTGCGGCGTTTCAATCGAGGTTGAAACCGCCGAAACTCCGCACACTCTGCGCACGGCTATTACTTATCCGAAATGCAAACGCACTTTTAACGAGGACGGAACTTTCAGCGATAATTTCACTGACGGTCAGGTTAGGGTATATTGCAGCAATCCCGGCTGCGGCTATGTTGACGAAACCGCAACAATCGTTCTTGTTCAGCCGAAAGAGCATAACTGGGGCGAGTTCCAGACCTTGACGGAAGCCACCTGCGGCAAACCCGGAAGAAAGGTCAGATATTGCAAAAACTGCGGTGCGGCCGATTATGTTGAAATTCCGGCAACCGAAAATCATGACTATGTTGTGTCAAAAGTTGTTGAACCCACCTGCACCGAAAGAGGATATACCGCTTATGTATGCAAAGGCTGCAGTGATTTTATCAGAGAGGACTTTACGAAAGAGCTTGGCCATAAGCTCGATGGCGGAACAGCCGTTGCCGCAACCTGCACAACTCCCGGCGGAATTCTTTACACCTGCACCCGCATTTTCAAGACCGAGCAGAAGGTTGACGGAAAGATAGTTGAGGTTGAGGTTCCCTGCGGATATACAAAGTTTGTTGAGGACGAGAATCAGCCTGCAATCGGCCACAAGTTCTCCGATTGGAAGTTTGTCACCCACCCGAAGGATGGAAATGCTTACGCAAAATGGCGCGAATGCATGAACGCCGGCTGCACCTATTCCGAATATGAAACCGGCGCAGGCGGGGAACACGAGATTGAGGGCGTCAATGCCTATTATCAGGTTAACTATTATAACGAGTGGGTAACGGACACCTATGAAACCATCAAGACCAACAAACTCACTGTTAAGCCGACCGTAACATATACCCGTCTTGCAGCCACCTTTAAGACCGTTAAACTCGCTTCAATCTATGTTCTCAAGAACACCGAAGCGCTTTATCCCGTTAAGACGAATCCGAAGCGTGACAAGACCAGAGAATGCGGCTCCTATCCCTTTGAGGGCTGGACAGAAACCGCAGGTCAGAAAGCTTATGAAAAAGCGATTGTTGACGAGAGCGGAAAGGTTCAGAACCCCGTTCGCGACGGAATTATTGCAGACACTTCAAAAATCACAAAGAACACTAACCTTTATGCGTTCTTCAGATGCAGAGATGCATATTATGAAGTGACATTCTTCAACAGAGGCGAACAGTACACAATTCCCGAGCTCATTCTTCACGGCCACAATGCGGAATACCCGTTTGTCAATCCGACATATACCGATGACGGATATTATAACTATGAGTTCACCGGCTGGAGCTACGATATCTCGCACATATATGACGATCACCTTGGTGTCAATGCCGAGTATAAAATTACTCCGAAAAAGTATACCCTTGTTTATTACGATTGGGACGGAACAAAGCTCGGAGAGGAACCGATAACCTATGGCGCGGCTGCTCAGAATGTTCCCACTGTTAAGGGCAGAGCGGAAGATAACACATATATCTATGCTTTCCTTAACACCTGGACGCTCCAGAACGGCGAAGAGGTTGACCTCAAGAACTTCACCGGAATTTATAAGGGAACTCCCGAAGGAACCGAAATTCCCGTTTTTGCGAAGTATGCTCAGCGGAAAAAGGTCTACATCATCAACTTTGGTGTCAATGACCCGTTCGGCATTCCTCTTGGCGGAGCAACCATTAAGATAACCGACAGCAAGGGCCAGCTTGTTGCAACCGCAACAACGGACGAGGATGGCAACGCAAGCGTTAATGTCAACTTCAGCAGCGTATACAGTCTCACAATCGTCAGAGGTAACTACTGGATTGAGGGTACGTTCACTCTTGACCCGTTTAACCCCGGAACGATCAGAGCAACAAAGCTCGCCGGCCAGAACAATACCTATCAGATTCTTGTTCAGCTCAACAACAATACCGATAACCCGGACAGCCCGGAGGACAGACAGTGCAAATGTATCTGCCACACTTTCCTCAGCGGAGCATGGATTACTCTTATGAATCTCCTTTACAGAGTGTTCAAAATCAAGCACGTCTGTTGCTCTGATATGTTTGTTGTTCACGGCGACAAGCTCCTCTATAAAAGCTAAGTAGGCTAACAAAGTTAAAAAAGAGGGCTGCCTGAGGGTGGCCCTTTGTCTTTCTCGAATGTTTAGAAGAAAATTCGGTGCTTGTTCTTGTGTTCGGAAAACATTACAGATAAGTTAAAAGTGTATTATTTTTTATACTTTGTTTTGATTGTGTTCACCAAAATATTAACAGACGGTGGTACTATTTAAACGATTTAATATTATTATCAAAAGGAGAATAATTATGAAATTTGACATCAAAAAGATTCTTGAAATCATCAATATGCTTATGGGACTGTTTAAGGCGCTTATTGCAAGCAAGAAAGACCCCGCTGAAGAATTTGAAAACTGATTGCGTTTTAAAGCTGCCCCAAAAGGGCAGCTTTTTAGAAAGGCAGCATTTTTATGATAAGAAAGGCCAATGAAAACGATATCGACCGCATTGCGGAAATCTATGACGAAATTCACTGCGAGGAAAAGGCCGGACGAATAACAACCGGCTGGATCAGCGGAATATACCCCGCCAGGGCAACGGCGGAGGACGCACTTAAAAGAGATGACCTTTTTGTTTTTGAGGAGGACAAAAGAGTGCTTGCTTCTGCAATTATCAATCGCAGCCAGGTTGATGTTTATAAAGACGGAAAATGGCTGTTTCCGGCGCCGGACAGCAGTGTAATGGTACTTCACACGCTGACCGTTTCGCCAAAGGCAGGAAAGCGCGGAGTTGGAAGGACTTTTGTTGCCTTTTATGAGGATTATGCGCGGAAAAACGGCTGCACCGTTTTGCGCATTGACACAAACGAAAGGAACGCAGTTGCGCGCGCATTTTATAAAAAGCTTGGTTTCCGTGAGGCTGGAGTGGTGCCCTGCGCCTTTAACGGCATACCTGATGTGAAACTGGTTTTGCTTGAAAAAAAGACCGCCGATTCTTAAAGATCGGCGGCTGATTGCTCTTTTGAACTTATTTGATTTGCGTGATTTTATGTTTCTTCACCATGAACACGCGCTTTGCAAACGGAAAAAGGAATTCGTCATTCACGGAATCGGTGTAAAAATCATCAATAACGCCGTCCGGAAAAGCCTCGCGGAAGCAGGGAATTTTGCCCTCGCGGAAGCAGGCTTTTTTAACTTCTCCCGTTTTGATGTCAAAGTCGGTTGCAATGAGATGTTTTACACCAATGCGTTCGCAAATATCGTACATCATGAATTCCGGCGAGGCGGTGATAACAACGTCATCCTCGCGGTGAACGTGGGCATAAAACGGTTTAATCTGCTTTTCGTGTTTATCCCAGAAGCCCTTGACAAGGGGCATCAGCTCAACGCTGTTTTTTGAAAAATAGCCGGTGATTTTTGAGGCGTGATTATCAATAAAGTCATCAAAGGTGACAGTGCCTTGCTGATATTTCAGCATCGCCTTTGCAATTCCGGGAATGAACTTTAAAATGCCTAAATCGTGTTTGAGATAAGCAAGGATGAATTCAACCGAGCTTTCGCCGTCATAGATTGTTCCGTCAAAATCATATACGTTCATAAAGATACCTCCGGTCGGTTGTTTGCTGAAAGAATCAGTTTGAAGGTGCTTAATTAGCTTTCGGTGTTGAGCTTCAGGTATTCGTCTTTAACGATGCCGATTTTTTTGAACAAAAGGTGGAAAAGGATTGAAAGAATCGCCGGGGCAACAACGTGCATAAGAATGATGAGAAGAACGGTTTTTGCCGCGCCGAAACTTTCGCTCATTGCGCTGAAAGCGCCGAACTGGCCAACAAGGCCGCTTGTTCCCATTCCGGCGCCGGTCGGTGTGTTTGTCATCTTGAAAACGCAGGTTGAAACCGGGCCGAGGATCGCTCCGGCGAGGGTGGGTGCAAGAAGAATTTGCGGGCGCTTCATAATGTTGCCGAATTGGAGCATACTTGTTCCGAGACCCTGAGAAAGCAGGCCGCCGACGCCGTTCGATTTGTAGCTTGTTACGGCGAAGCCAATCATCTGCGCCGCGCAGCCGATTGCCGCCGCACCTGCGGCTATTCCGTCAATGCCGAGCATGATGCACAGCGCCGCAGAGCTGATTGGAGCCGTGAGCGCAAGGCCGACAAGGGTTGAAACGGCAATTCCCATCGGGAACGGATGGAGCAAAGTGGCGGCGTTTATGACCGAGCCGAGCCATGTCATAAACTGTGAAAGATATGGGCCGACAAACATTCCGACAACTCCGCCGGAAACGATTGTAACAATCGGAGTGATAACAATGTCGATTTTTGTTTTTCCGGCAACGAGGGAGCCTATCTCATTCGCAGCGGTTGCGGCAACAAAGGCTCCGACCGGGCCGCCGACCGAGTAGCCGTATGCGCCGACAGCGATGCAGGAAAAAACAACAAGCGGTTTTGATTTGAGTCCGTGCGCAATGGCGGCGCCGATTGCACCGCCGACAACGGGCGATGAAGCCGAAAGAACCTCGGTGAATTTTGAAAGGAACTCAAGGTGAGGAATTTTTGAAAACTGGCTGATGATTAGGCCGACAATGAGCGAGGAAAAAAGGCCGAGAGCCATTGCGCTCATTGCGTCAACAAAGTACCTTTTGAAATATTTTTTCACGGTTTTCATTTTTATCAGTCCTTATAAGCAGGGGAGCCTGCAAGATTATATTATTATAGACTATGCGCCCGAATAAATCAAGTGCGCTTTTCTTCCGGCATTTGCCCTTTTGATTAATCGGCAGTTACTTAGCTATAATTAAAGAAACAATGATATAATAATTAATAAGTCATTTATATAGCTATGTTGATACGGAGGGAAAAATGGATAGAATTCGTCGTTTTATGTATGGAAGATACGGTGCGGACCAGCTCGGTTTTGCGCTGCTCATTCTCGGATGTCTTGTCAGCTTTGTAATTTCACTATTCGGTTTCAGGCGCGCCAACAGCTGGTTGCTGCTTGTTTTCAAGGTTGTGGCCATGATACCGTATATTGTTTTTCTTTTGCGCGTGTTTTCAAAAAACATTCAAAAACGCAGGGAGGAAAACGAAAAGTTTTTAAGGCTGTGGGCTCCGTATTCCGCTTTCTTTTCAAAAAAAGCGTCTCAATTCAGAGACAAGGAGCATAAGTATTACAACTGCCCGGGCTGTTCGCGCACACTGCGCGTTCCGAAAGGCAAGGGGAAAATTGAAATTTCCTGTCCGCACTGCGGACGGAAGTTCAAAAAAAGAACGTGAGGTTAAAAATGAAGAATATTTTAGTCACCGGAGGAGCCGGCTTTATCGGCTCGAATTTCATCTATTATCAGCTTGAAAAGCACCATGAACGCCGCATAGTCTGCCTTGACAAGCTCACATATGCAGGAAACCTTGAAACGCTTGAAAGGGCGCTTAAAGAGCCGAATTTTCGCTTTGTCAGGGGTGATATCACCGACAGGAACGCCGTCGGTGCGCTTTTCAGGGAGGAAGAATTTGACGCCGTTGTCAATTTTGCTGCCGAGTCGCACGTTGACCGCTCGATTGAAGAACCGGAGGTTTTTCTTAAAACAAACATTCTCGGCACTCAGGTTTTGCTTGACGAGTGCAGGAAAGGGGATATCCGCTTCCACCAGGTTTCGACCGATGAGGTTTACGGCGATCTTCCGCTGGACAGACCTGACCTCTTTTTCACCGAGGAAACACCGATTCACACCTCTTCTCCGTATTCCGCAAGCAAGGCGGGCGCGGATCTGCTTGTTTTGGCATATTTCAGAACATACGGCGCAAAGGTTACAATAAGCCGCTGCTCAAACAACTACGGCCCCTATCATTTTCCGGAAAAGCTTATCCCGTTGATGATTGCGAATGCACTCGAGGGGAAGGAACTCCCCGTCTACGGCGACGGCAAAAACGTCCGCGACTGGCTTTATGTTAAAGACCACTGCAAGGCCATTGACCTCATTCTTGAAAACGGCAGACTCGGTGAGGTTTATAACATCGGCGGCCACAATGAGAGAACAAACCTTGAGGTTGTGAAAACCGTTTTGAAAATCCTTGGCAAGAGCGAGAGTCTGATAAAGTTTGTTAAAGACCGTCCCGGCCACGATATGCGCTATGCGATTGACCCGACAAAGATTAAAAACGAGCTTGGCTGGTATCCGGAAACAACCTTTGAGGACGGAATTGAAAAAACCGTTAAATGGTATCTTGAAAACCGTCAGTGGTGGGAAAACATCATTAACGGCGATTATGTGAAGTATTACGAACGAATGTATAAGGACAGATAGAAAGCTTTATTGAAAAAAAGCCCTCGGCTCAATGAGACCGAGGGCTTTTTGCTTGCGAAAGCGGAGATTGATTAGAAATTAATATTATAATTGTTGACTTTTTTGAGATGCTTTCTGAGCATCTTTTCAATGGTACGTCCGGCTCTGTGGACAAGGTAAAATGTTATCATTACAAACGCCTCCTTCTGTATTATTTTGTTCGGCCGAGGGGGTGTGATTAAGCTCTCGGCCTTGCAACAATAACAATCTATCACATTAAATTTCAAAAATCAACCCAAAAGGAACGGACGGTATCCCAAAGGGAACAAACGGCAAAAAGTGTGCTTGACCGCAAAAAAAGCACCCCGGACAGAAAGCTGTTCGGGGTGCAGTGCTTTTAAGCTGCAAGGTTTGTTTTTACTGCTTTGCGCCGTTGTCAAACATTTCAAGTGCCTTGACGGAGACGGCAAAGCAGTCTGCAAGGCCTGTTTCGTTCATATTGTCATATGTATCGCGGCGGGTGTGGTAGTAATCCTCAAGCTTGTGGTTGAGGCCGGTAACGCCGGTTGCGCGGAAGCCTGCCTGTGCAAAAGCTGCCGAATCGGTTGCGCCGCCGAGCGGGGGAACCATGCCCTTTGTGCAGTGAATGCCGAGTTCATTTGCCGCTTCCATAAAGAGGTCGGAAACATCCTTGTCCGCCGCAACGGTTGCGTTGAGGTCGCGGTAGTTTACCATGAGATACTTGGGGTCGTGAATGGTGTCATATGAGAAGATGAAGGTCGGAACGTCGTCAAACTCGCCCTTGTGCTTTTCGCACCAAGCTTTTGCGCCGCGCAGACCGGCTTCTTCGCTTCCGGTGAGAACAACGCCAAGTTCGGTGTTTTCAAGCTCGATGCCTTCATCTTTGAGGAACTTGAGAACGCTGATACCCATATAGCAGCCGGAAAGGTTATCGTTTGCGCCGTCAACAACGCGGCGATAGTTGACCATGAAGTAAAGCCCGATAATGAACGGAACAAAGATAAGACCCCAAAGAGCGGCTTTTGCAAGCGGATCGGATGTGCTTATCTGGCTGAAGCCGAGGCCGTTTCTTGAAACGGAGATGATTGAAAGAACAAGATAATAAACAGCGCCGAGGCCGCAGATGATTGCGTGACCCTCAAAGCCGATGCCGCCGAGCTTATAGTTGACGGGCCATTCCCAGGCTGCGTCCGGGTGACCGTTGAAGATGACTCTTCTTTTGGTTTCACCGGTGCATTTTTTGATTGCGGTAACATTGTGGCCGGTCTTTTCTTTAAAGAACGGGTCAACAACCTTTTTGTAGGTTCCGAACTCAAGCAGCGCAAGGCCAAGGCCGGCAATGATGAGAACGATTGAAATAATCGGGCAGAAGAAGAACAGAACAACCGCCGCAAGGACAAAAGTCAAAGTGAAGAACAGCCAGCCGTAAAACGCGCCGGGGTTTTCCTTAAAGGATTCAACGTCCGCCCTGTCGCAGCCGCAGTCCTCTTTAAGAACCTTTGCCATATATTCGCAGGCCTGCTTTTCGCCCTCCGAGCCGGGGCTGCGCTTTTCAAAGGTCTTGATGATGTGGGTAATTTCTTTGACCATGTAGGACGCAGCGTCCTTCTTTTTGTTGATAATTTTTGAAAAATCCATAAAATCTCTCCTTTTGTATAAAAATTTACTGTGATATATTACCACAAATCTTTTTTGTGTTCAAGCCTTTAAAACTCAATTCCGCATTTTTTACAGTTTTTAAGATGTTCTTCATAAGTTGAGGCGTAGTAATAATTCCAATCCTTGTCGGTAACGAAGTAAAAATAGTCCGTTTTTTCCGGGTTGAGTGCGGCGTTTATTGCGTCCGCGCCGGGATTGCAGATTGCACCAACGGGAAGTCCGCTCACCTTGTATGTGTTGTAATACTCCGAAAAGCGCGCCTTATAGCCCTCAACATACGGCGAGACGAGGATATTTTCGTTAACATAATTGATTGTGACGTCGCACTGGAGCTTTCCGTAGTCCGGGCTTTCAATCCTGTTATGGAGAACGGAGGAGACTTTGCCCATCTCCTTAACATAACCGGCTTCTGACTGAATGATTGAAGCGAGCGTGATTATCTCATCCATGGAATAGCCAAGTTTTTTGGCCTTTTCTTTTATCTCGTCCGTCAGCTTGCTTTGTGCGTTTTTCAAAAAGCGGGAGATTGCGCTTTCGGCGCTTTCGCCCTTGTAGAATTCATATGTGTCGGGAAAAATATAGCCCTCAAGCAGGAACGCGCGCTTATCGCGGTTCTCCATATCGCCGAGGAAGCCGAATTTTTCGGCTAGCTCTTCGCTCTGAGCGGCCTTCATAAAATCGGCAACGGAGCAGACCTTGTTCTTTTGGAGCTTTTCCGCAATTTCAAGCGCCGTGTACCCCTCGGGGAAGGTCAGCTTAACCGTTAAAGATTCGGTTGTGCTTTCGGCCGTTGTTTGAGCCGGCTCGGTCAGCCGCTTATCTTTTGCGCAGCCGAAAAGAACAAGAACAAGAAAAAGTGAAAACAGAGTAACAAATATTTTTTTCATGCAATACCTCCGATAAAAGTCGAAATTTGTCGCTTTCAGTATAGCATAGACAAAGAAAAAACAAAAGCGAACGGGCAAAAATTAAGAAAAAATTGATTCTTTTGCCCCTCTTTCGCTGTTTTCGTAATAAAAGAAGCGGTAATTTCAAAAAAGCACTTGAAAATCGGACTGTTTTGGTATAGAATAAATGCGTAATTTTTATATTCGGAGGAATACTAAATGGTATCAGCAGGCGATTTCAGAAACGGCGTTACTTTTGAAATGGAAGGTAACGTCCTTCAGATTATTGAATTTCAGCACGTTAAACCCGGAAAGGGTGCTGCCTTTGTCCGCGCAAAGGTCAGAAACGTAATCACCGGCTCGGTTGTTGAGCGCACTTTCAACCCGAACGACAAGTTCCCGACCGCTTATGTTGAAAGAAAGGATATGGAATATTCCTATAATGACGGCGGCCTTTATTACTTCATGGATCCGGAAAGCTATGAGCTTATCCCCATCAATGAAAGCGACCTTCCGGACAGTTTCAAGTTTGTTAAGGAAAACATGACCTGTAAAATCCTTTCCTATAAGGGCAATGTTTTCGGCGTTGAACCGCCGAACTTTGTTGAGCTTCAGGTCACCAAGACCGACCCCGGCTTTAAGGGCGACACCGCAACCAACACAACAAAGCCCGCAACGCTTGAAACCGGAGCGGAGGTTAAGGTTCCCCTTTTCATTGATGAGGGCGAAATGGTTCAGATTGACACAAGAACAGGCGAATATCTCGGCCGCGCATAATTTTTGGCCGAAGAAACAAAGAATGACTGTTTAAAAACTTACTATCGAAAGGAATGAAGAATTATGTCAGTTTCAGAAAAAGTTGCATATCTCAGAGGCCTTATGGAAGGTCTTGATCTTGACGAAAACAGCAAGGAAGCAAAGCTCTTTTCCGCCATTGTTGACGCTCTGGAC
Organism: uncultured Eubacteriales bacterium; assembly: GCA_934511365.1. Classification (GTDB taxonomy): domain Bacteria; phylum Bacillota; class Clostridia; order Oscillospirales; family Acutalibacteraceae; genus UBA6857. Next base: position 153,299 of record CAKSWC010000004.1, on the reverse strand, counting down.
GATGTTGCATCGGATATGAGCGATCTTGAAGAAGATCTTGCCGATCTCAGCGACTATGTTGAAGAGCTTGACGAAGATCTTGGCGATGTTGAAGAATTCGTCTATGACGATGACGACTGCTGCTGTGATGATGACGATTGCGATTGCTGCTGCGATGACGATGACAACTGCATCGAAGTTACATGCCCGGCCTGCAACGAAGAAATCTGCGTTGACATTGACGATATCGACGATGACGGACACGTTGAGTGCCCCTGCTGCGGCGAAACCCTTGAGTTTGAAATCGAGGATGACGACGAGGACGAGGACGCAGGCGACAACGAATAATTAACGAACAGGACTGCATCGGTGTTTTCCGGTGCAGCCTTTTGTTTTTTTTTGACGGAATTTTCCGGGCTTTGGGGGATGAACTTAACCGAATGCACATTCGGTTGATTTTAAGAAAAGAGGTATAAATTATGAAAAAGCTTTGTTTATTGATGGCGATACTGCTGGCGTTGGCGTTTCCGCTTTCCGGCTGCTCGGATGCTGAGACCGGCACCGGAAAGAACATTTCTGTTTTTGATGAGTCCGAGGCGGCCGCAAACGAGGATTATTTCTTTTCCGATACCGGCGAGAGTGAAATAACGGTTAACAAGGCGAATTCCGCAGACACAAAAAGCGAGTCCGTAAGCACTCAAACAACAGCCGAAACAACAGAGAAGAAAACAACGGCAAAAACAACAACTGCACCGGTATCAACAACCGAGAAACCGTCAACCACGAAAAAGCAAGCTGCACAAACAAAAGAAAAAACGTCCGCTTCAAAAGCTGAAAAAGCAACGGAAAAGGAAACGACCGAACGAGCCGAAACAACAAAAAAGAAAAGGAAGGAAACCACGACCCAAGCCGTTGTGCAGGACGACCAAAGCGACATGGTCTGGATTCCGAACAGCGGTTCAAAGTATCACAGAAGTGCTTCATGCAGCGGAATGAAAAATCCGAGCCATGTTTCCCTGAGTACGGCAAAGGCGAGGGGATACACGCCCTGCAAAAAATGCTATAGATAAAACTTCACCCCGGAAAACCAAGCGGCTTTTCGGGGTGAAAAAATTTGAATTATTCAACAGGAAGATTGAAGCAGTGCATCTGAAGGTTCGTTTGGAGTCTGAGCGGCTCGGCGGCTTTGAAAGCCGTTCCTGCGGCAAAAAGCTGGTTCTGGAGCCTTACCGCGGCAAGAAGGCCGATATTGCACTGAGAGACGTGCTTTTTGATGCTTTCAATTTTTGTTTCTTCAAACTCGGTGATGTCAACAAGGGTGTTGGGCTTATCGGTGTAATAGAAGCCGACGCCCTTGACCTTCCAGGCATCGTCTCTGAGTTTTCCGTCAACAAATTCCGGATAGAAGTCGCATTCGCTGTCCATGCAGGCATATTTGACGGCGGTGCCGACCTTGATGTGGTCGGAATGGCATTCATTGACAAGAAGGGGATCGGGTGTGAGAACATAGTCCGGCTGAACTCTTCTGATAACTTTCATGATTGCAACGGAAAGCTCGTCAACCGAGGCTCTTGTTTTGTCTGCAAAGCCGAGGAAACCGGCGTTTTTCATTCCAAGATATTCCTGAGCACTTTTTGCTTCCTTCTGTCTGATTGTTTCAACCTCATTTTCCCTTCCGATGTAATCGGGGTTTGCATATCTGTCATCAAGAACGGTCAGTTCCCAAACCTCAATGCCGAGGGAGATGAGCCAAGCGATGGTTCCGCCGGCGCCGATCTGGTTATCGTCCGGGTGGGGCTGAACAAAAAGAACGCGCTTTGCTTTTGAAAGATCGGGAGGTGCGCAGAGAGGATCAGCGGCAACATTGGAAAGCCCACCGAGTGTTGCGGCTTCAATGTTGAACTTTATGGATCTGTTCCTTTTTTTGAACTTGTCAATGATTTTGCTCATTTTATATCGTCCCTTTCTAAAATTAATGCAGTTAACTGCACAATCTTCTGAACAATATAATATATCAAATTGCGCTTTGAGTCAACTCAAAAGACGAAAAAACTGTTTCAATTCTTTTTTCGCAGCAGTCGGGCGAATAGACCCAGCGGTCAATATAATCCGAGTCAACAAAGTATTCCGGCGGTTCGTTCGGATACTGCGCGTCAAACGAATCAACAATGATGAGCTTGACTTTCATCCGTTCGGGAATGAGGTTTTTAATGTATACGCTTGCGTGCTGGCCGGGAACAACGCCCGGAACATATTCCGCAAGACCGGCAAGGTTCGGCCGCAGCTCAACAAAAATTCCGTACCGTTCAACGGAGCGAACAATTCCCGGAACGGTTTCTCCGGCCTTGAAAAGGTTTGCGTTCTCCTCCCATGTTCCGAGAAGTTCCTTGTAGCTGAGCGTTATCCGGCCGGTTTCGTCAATGCTTTTGACAACGGCTTTGATTTTCTGACCGGCATTAAAGCGTGCGGACGGATGCGGAATTCTTGAAACGGAGATGCTGTCAATCGGCATGAGGGCGGAAATTCCGGCTCCGATGTCTGCAAAAACCCCGAACGATTCCATGTGGGTAACAACCGCGTCAATAATGCAGCCCGGAGTGAGCTTTGAAATGTATTCCTCCATGCATTCCTTCTGAACGGCGCGGCGGCTGAGAAGGGCATAGACCTCGCCGTTTTCGTCCTTTTGAAAAGACGTAATTTTGAAAACGACGGGTTTGTTGACTCTTGAAATTATTGCAATATCACGAACGGAGCCGTCCTCAATTCCGAGCGCGCCTTCCTCGCGCGGAATAATGCCTTTCATTGCGCCAAGGTCAACGTGGAGGTTATGTTCCTTGTCACACATTACGGCGCGAGCCTCAAGGATTTTTCCGCTCATATAAGCCTCCCTGAGTGCGGCTCTTGAGGAGAGGGCGTCCTTGTTTTCCGCCGTGTTCATAAGATAGTTTTCCGTGTAGTATTTTCTCATTGCTTTTTTCCTTTCTTCTCTTTTTCAGAGAGCACATACATTCTTTTAATTTATATGCACTATTTTTTAATTTTATCGGTTTCATGATTGATATTTTTGACTGTTGTTGCTATAATATATTGATATGTTTTGTCGGAGGGAACAGAAATGGATGTTCGTGTTGGTGATGTGCTTGTGATGAAAAAGAAGCACCCTTGCGGAAACTCCGAGTTTTCCGTGCTTCGCTCCGGAATGGATTTCAAACTCCGCTGCCTCGGCTGCGGCCGGGAATTCATGATTCCGCGCCCAAAGGCGGAAAAAAACATTAAAAAAATCCTTCGTGATAACGGGGAGGAGAACAATGCTTGAAAAGCTCGGCGCTATTGAGGCGCGCTTTGATGAAATTTCGCGGCTGCTTTGCAGCAGTGACGTTGTGAACGACCGCCAAAAATATAGCGCTCTGATGAAAGAGCATAAAACCCTCTCTCCGATTGTTGAAAAGTTTTGCGAATATAAAAAAAACGAGAACGCAATTTCCGAGGCCGGAGAGCTGATTGAAACCGAAAGCGAGGACAGAGAGCTTTTGAAAATGGCTCAGCAGGAGCTTGAAACCCTGCGCGCAGAGAGGGAGAGGATCCTTGAAGAACTCCGGATTTTGCTTCTTCCGCGCGATGAAAACGATTCAAAAAATGTTATTGTTGAAATCCGCGGCGGAGCCGGGGGCGAGGAATCCGCTCTTTTTGCGAATGTTCTGTTCAGAATGTATTCGATGTATGCCGAAAAAAAGGGCTTTAAAATTGAAGTTATGGACCTGAACGCCACCGAGCTTGGCGGAATCAAGGAGATAAGCTTTCTTGTCAAAGGCGAGGGCGCGTTTTCGCGCTTTAAATTTGAAAGCGGCGTTCACCGTGTTCAGCGCGTTCCGGAGACCGAGTCCGGCGGAAGGATTCACACCTCCACCGCAACCGTTGCCGTTTTGCCGGAGGCAGAGGACGTTGACGTTGAAATCAATCCGGCGGATTTGCAGATTGACACCTTCCGCTCCGGCGGAGCGGGCGGCCAGCACATCAACAAAACCGAATCCGCAATCAGAATTACTCACATTCCGACCGGCATTGTTGCCGAATGTCAGGACGAGCGCAGTCAGCACAAAAACCGCGAAAAGGCGATGCGCGTTCTGCGTTCACGCATTCTTGAGGCCGAGCGGAAAAAACAGCAGTCCTCAATCGCCGACGAGCGCAAAAGCCAGGTTGGAACGGGCGACAGAAGCGAAAGGATACGAACCTATAACTATCCGCAAGGGCGCGTTTCAGACCACAGGATAGGCCTTACGATATATAAACTTGAGCAGTTTTTGAACGGCGATATGGACGAGGTGATTGACGCGCTCATCACCGCAGACACCGCAAAAAAGCTGTCTCAGCAGGAAGATATTTGATTATACTTTTGGAAAGTGCTTAAAAATGAAAACAGAAGTTATAAAAGTTAAGGACAAAAGCGACCCCGGCGTTGAAAAGGCCGCCGAGCTTTTGAAAAAGGGCGAGGTTGTTGCAATTCCGACGGAAACCGTATACGGCCTTGCGGCAAACGCTTTCGATGAAAAAGCGGTTGAAAAAATTTTCCTTGCAAAGGGGCGTCCGTCAGACAATCCTTTGATTGTTCATATCAGCGAGCTTTCGCAGTGGGCGCCGCTTGTTGAAGGTATTCCGGAAAACGCGCTTGCGCTTGCAAAGGCGTTCTGGCCCGGACCTTTAACAATCATTCTCAAAAAAAGCAGCCTTATCCCGAGACGCACAAGCGGAGGACTTGACACCGTTGGAATCCGTATGCCGCTGCACCCGATTGCACGCGCCGTGATCAGTGCCGCAGGCGTTCCGCTTGCCGCTCCGTCCGCCAACAATTCGGGAAAGCCGAGCACAACAACGGCCGAACACTGCCTGCATGACCTGGACGGAAAAATTCCGCTCATTATTGACTCCGGGGAGTGCTCCGTTGGTGTTGAGTCAACGGTCATTACACTTGTTCCGGAGGTTCCGCGGGTTCTGCGTCCGGGCGGAATTTCGGTTGAAATGCTCACCCGGGTTCTTGGTGAGGTTGAAGTTGACGATGCCGTTCTCAACAAGCTTGCCGACGGCGCGGTTGCCGCTTCGCCGGGAATGAAATATAAGCATTATTCGCCGGACGCAAAGGTCAGCATTGTTAAAGGAAACTTTGAAAAATTCAAAAACTTTGTTGAATCGCAGGACGAAAAAAATGTTCTTGCCCTTGTTTTTGAGGGCGAGGGAGAAAAGCTTTCCGTTCCGTTTATTGAATACGGAAAGGAAAACGACGGCTCTTCGCAGGCACGGAAGATTTTTTCGGCTCTTCGCCGCGTTGATGAAACGGGCGCAAAATTTGTTTATGCACGTTTTCCTGAAAAGGACGGGGTCGGCCTTGCCGTTTTTAACCGCCTTATCCGCGCCGCAGCCTTCAACATAATTGAGCTTTGAGGTGAAAAAATGAAAGTGTTCGGTCTCACCGGAAAAACCGGCGCGGGAAAAAGCACCGTTGCCTCTATGCTTTCAAAAAAAGGTTTTTTTGTGATTGACGGCGACCTGATTGCGCGGAAAGTGACGGAAAAAGGCTCGCCGGTGCTTGAAAGTCTTGCGGGGTGTTTTGGCCGTGATATTCTTTTTCCGGACGGAACGCTCGACCGCAAGAAGCTTGCTTCAAGGGCGTTCGCCTCAAAAGAAGCAACAAAAAAGCTCTGTGAGCTGACTCACCCGGAAATTCACCGCCTTTTTCTTGAAGAAATTAAAAAGGGCGAAAAAGAGGGCTTTGAGCGCTGTCTCATTGACGCGGCGGCTCTTCTTGAAAGTCCGTCAAAAAAGCTTTGCGAAAAAATTATTGTTGTTTTCTGTCCGGAGGAGATTCGGCTTGAGCGCATTTTAAAGCGCGATAATATCACAAAAAATCAGGCCTTGCAGCGCATCAAAGCGCAAAAGGAGGACAGCTTTTATCTTTCGCAGGCGGATATCATAATCAATAACTATCCCCCGTATGATATTGAAAAAGAAATTGCAAAAATTATGAAAGGGGGAGTAGTTTGAAAAAGAAGAAAAGCAAGAGGGGAAAAATTCTTGCCCTGCTTGTTCTCGTTCCCGCGGTTATATGTGTCGTTTTTGCGCTGTATAATCATGCAAACCGCTCTTTGCAAAAGACATTATATCCGCTTAAATACGAAAAATATGTCACAACCTACTGTCGAAAATACAAACTTGAAAAATCTTTTGTTTTCGCGGTGATAAAATGCGAAAGCAGCTTTAAAAGCGACGCGGTATCTTCTGCCGGAGCAAAGGGACTTATGCAGATTATGCCCGACACTTTCACATGGCTCAAAACCAAAACCGGCGAAACTCTCCCCGAGGAAAAGCTTTTTGACCCGGAGGTTTCCGTTCGGTACGGCTGCCTTTTATACTCCATGTTCATTGAGCAGTTCGGTTCCGAGGAGGAGGCGGTTGCCGCCTATCACGCAGGGCCGAACAGTGTTAAAAAGTGGCTCAAGGATGAAAGATATTCAAAGGACGGAAAAACTCTTATTGATATTCCGTTTTCATCAACAAAGGCCTATGTCAAAAACGTGATGAAAACCAAGGATATATATGAAAAACTTTATTTTGATTAAAACACAAACCGGAAAGGCCAAGCGCTTTTTCCGAGTTCAAAAAGGAGGATCTATATGAGTGAAGAAAAAACCGAACTTGATGTTTTGAAGGACGGACTTTTTCTCAAAAACAAACATTTTTCGCTTTGCCGCAGTGAGGACGAGGTGGAAAAGGCCGATGAGTTCTGCGAGGGCTATAAAGCCTTTTTGAACACGGCAAAGACCGAAAGGGAATGCAACGCCTGGATAGTTGCCGAGGCCGAAAAGCGCGGCTTTGTTCCCTTTGATGAGAACAAAAAGTATGAACCGGGCGAAAAGGTCTATCTCAATAACAGAGGAAAGGCCGTTATCCTTGCCGTTATCGGCAAAAAGGGTGTGTCCGAGGGCGCAAAAATTGTTGCTTCACACATCGACTCGCCGCGCCTTGACCTCAAGCCCACTCCGCTTTATGAGGACAGCGAAATTGCATATTTCAAAACGCATTATTACGGTGGACTGAGGAAATATCAGTGGACGGCGATTCCGCTCTCCCTTCACGGCGTTTTTGTCAGACGTGACGGAACAAAGGTCACCGTCTCCCTCGGAGAAAAAGAGGGCGAGCCGAAGTTTGTTATCACTGACCTTCTTCCCCACCTTGCAAAGGAGCAGTCAAAGCGCACCCTTTCCGACGGCGTGAGGGGCGAGGAGCTGAACATCCTCATCGGCTCAAGGCCGTTCAAAAATGATGAGGGCAGCGAAAGCGTCAAGGCTAATGTTCTGAAGCTTATGAACGAGAAATACGGCATTGAGGAGGAGGACTTCATCTCTGCCGAGCTGGAGCTTGTTCCTGCGTTTCCCGTTTGCGATATCGGCTTTGACAGGAGCATGATTGGCGGATACGGCCATGACGACAGAGTCTGCGCTTATCCCGGCTTTGCCGCGCTTTTTGATGCAGAGGCGCCCGAGCACACCTCGCTCATGGTTCTTGCAGACAAGGAGGAAATCGGTTCGGACGGAAACACCGGCCTCAATTCCTCTTTCCTCAGGTATTTCATTGCCGACCTTGCAAAGGCAGAGGGACTTGAGGGCAGACACGTCCTTTCAAAGAGCGAATGCCTTTCCGCAGACGTCAATGCCTGCTTTGACCCGACCTTCCCCTCGGTACACGACAAAAACAACGCCGCTTTCCTGAATCACGGCGTGGTTGTCACAAAATATACCGGAGCAAGGGGAAAGAGCGGAACTTCTGACGCAAGCGCCGAATTTGTTGGCAAGATTAGAAAAATCCTCAACGATGCCGATGTCCGCTGGCAGATCGGCGAGATGGGCAAAGTTGACGAGGGCGGCGGAGGAACCGTTGCAATGTTTGTTGCAAACCTCAATGTTGACGTTGTTGACCTTGGCGTTCCCGTTCTTTCAATGCACGCACCGTTTGAGGTTGTTTCAAAAACAGACGTATACAGCACTTACAAAGCGTGCAAGGCATTTTTTGAAAGTTGAGCTAATTAAAAATTTGCCGCTTCGCTCCGGAAGCGGAGCGGCTTTTAAGGAGAGAATACAATATGAACACATTAAAAGAAAAAAAAGCCCTGATGAAAACTCCGGACGGTTGGTCAACCAACCCAATTGAGAGACTCAGCTATTACCTTTATTTTGCAGGTCAGAACGCAATCTATAATCTGATTTCATCATTTCTGACAACGTACATAGTTTTTACATTTGCAGCTGAGGCAGACACCGGCGTTGACCCGATGACACTCACAGCAGGAATTATTCTTGCCGTTAAAATTTGGGACGCAGTCAATGACGTAATTTTCGGCGTTATCTTTGACAAGGTACGCTTCAAAAGCGGACAAAAATTTGTTCCGTGGCTCAAAATTTCCCTTGTTTTCATTCCGCTCTCAACAATTCTTCTTTTTGCAATTCCCTCCTCTCTTTCAACAACGGTCAAGCTTTGGTGGCTCGCCATTGCCTATATTCTTTGGGATACGGCGTATACACTTTGTGATGTTCCCATCTTTGGCGTCATCACTGCAATGAGCGAAAATCTCGACGAAAGAAACAGCGTTCTTTCCTATAAGAGCATTTGGTCAGGTGTTGGTTCGGGAATTGCGCTTATCCTCGGAACGGTTCTTGTCAGCGAAAAGGTTAACCTGAACTATACGGTTGTTGCAATCATCTGCGCCGTTTTTGCAATTATTACAATGATTCCGGCTTGTTTCAAGCTTGAGGAACGCTATGGCGGCGAAAACGATGAAAATTTCACCGTTAAGAAAATGTTCCAGTATCTTTTCAGCAACAAGTTCCTTTTGATTTATTACATTGGTTTCTTCTTCTATTCAAGTGCAAACGTATATAACCAGCTCAACCAGCTTGTTGCGTATTATCTGTTTGATAACTCAATGATTTCTCTTGTTGTTCAGGCTTGTTCGCTTGTTCCGTCGGCAATCGTTGCATTCCTTGTTCCGCACATGATAAGAAAAATTGACAAGATGAAACTGTTTAGAATCTGCACCATTGCTTCGATTGTTGCAAGTGTGCTTATGTGGGCGATTGGCTATAACAGCCTTGTTCTTTTCATCATTCTTTTTGCTTTGCGTTCGGTTCCGCTTGCAATCCTCGGTGTCATGCTCTTCCTCTTTACTCCGGACTGCGCCGAATATGGAAAGTTCAAAACCGGAATTGAAGCAAAGGGCATCACATTTGCAATCCAGACCTTCATGGTTAAGCTTACCGCCGCCGTTTCAAGCGCGCTTGTTCTTCTTGTTTTTGGAATCAAGTGGGTCGGTTGGCAGACATATAAGAATCCGGACGGTTCAACTGTTGAAAACTTTGCTCAGCTTAAAGATATTGGTGCAACTCAAACACCGCACGCCCTCAACTGCCTTTGGTTCCTTTATGTCATGATTCCTGCAATCGGATATCTCATTGCATACCTCATCTGGACGAGATACAAGATGACCGATAAGGACGTTCAGGTTATGGCGGACTGCAACACCGGCAAAATCACAAGAGAAGAAGCCGAGGCTTCGCTTTCAAGAAAGTATTGATTATTTGAAAATATTAAAATTGTGACATATGTCGGTGAAAATTATCAAAAACTCTTGTAAATTTCCGCCGAAAATGTTAAACTAAAATAAGTGGGTGAAGGCCGAACTGTTTTTCAACCGGTTCGGCTCTCATTCTTTTACATCACTTTTTTCAAAGGAGAGAAGAAAATGGCGAAGAAAACAAAAGCCGTTTCTGCCCCGGAAACACCGGAAAACGAGCACCCGAATAAAATCGGTATCAAAGAAGCTTCCGGCTATATGCTCGGCGATGCGGCGAACCTGTTCAATCTGACCTATATTTCAAGCTATCTCAAAGTTTTCATGACGGACGTTCTCGGAATTGCTCCGATCAAAGCCGGCGTAATGTTCATCATCACCCGCCTTTGGGACTGCATCAACGACCCGATTTGGGGCGTTATGGTTGCAAAAAAAGCACCGAGAAAAGACGGAAAGTTCAGACCGTATCTTAAAACAGTCTGTATTCCGCTCGGACTTTCAACAATGCTTTGCTTCATGCCGTGGAACAAGCTGACGCAAAGTCAGGGCCTGTTGCTTCTCATTTGTTACATCACTTACATAGCATACGGGATGATGTATACCGGAATGAATATTCCGTTCGGCTCGCTCGCTTCGGTTATTACCGACGACCCGAAAGGAAGAACGCTTCTTTCAACTTTCCGTTCAATCGGTTCGGGCGTTGGCGGCGGCGTTGTTTCGCTCATTGCCCCGCTTGTAATTTTCTCCGCAACCGGCGCTGTTGATGCAACAACCGGAAAGGCAATCAAGGTTGCCGACGGAACGAAGATGTGCATTTTCGGCGTTGTTATGGGCGTGCTTTCAATCATGTTCTATCTTTGGAGTTACTTCACCACCAAGGAAAGAATCCCGTCCGAAGCCGAACCCAAGGTTGACTTCAAAAAGACCTACGGCGGAATGCTCAAGTCCCGTCCGTTCGTTACTGTTGCTCTTGCAGGCGTTCTTATCAGCGGACAGCTTCAGTTCAACTCTTTCAACGCATATCTTTATAAAAACTATTTCTGCAACACCAACCTTTCAATCGTAGGTACAATTTGTAACTATCTTCCTATGGTTGTTCTCATTCTTTTCATGCCGAAGCTTGTTGCAAAGTACGGCAAAAAAGAGCTTTGCGGAAATGTTTCAATCGTTTCCGCAATCGCCGCTGTTGCGATTGCAATTCTTGCGAACAATCAAAAGTTCATTGACATGATCAGCCCGGACAAGGGAGTTTTCCCGGCATGGCTTTTCATGGCTGCACTTCTCATCATTGGTTTCGGCTACACTTTTGTCAGCCTTACCTGTTGGGCGGTTGTTATGGACGTTATCGACTATCAGGAATACAAGACCGGAATCAGAAGTGAAAGCGCAATCTATGCCGTTTACACTTTTTCAAGAAAGCTTGGTCAGACCATCGCAGATGCAAGCGGCCTTTTCCTCCTCGAATGGGCGAAGTATGACAGCAAGACCGCAGGAATCGGTTTCATTACCGAAAACGACACCAGTAAGAAAATCATGTTCATCTGCACGATTATCCCCGCATTCGTTTACACCGGCGTATGGCTTCTTATGAAGTTCGGCTATCCGCTCACCAAGGAAAAGCTTGAACCGATTTATGCCTATGTCCGCGAAAAGCGCGAAGAGGCCGAAACAGCTTAAAATTACTTATACAGCAAAAGCGCCGTCTGCGGTCATTGATACCGGACGGCGCTTTCTTGCGGCTTATGGGAAAAAATGAAAAATCTATTGATTTTTGCCCTTTGCCGTGTTATCATAAAAACAATGGAAGAAGCTTCCTTCTTCAAAATACTTGCAAAGGAGATATTGCCATGCTTACTATCGGTGAACTTATCGAAGGCTTCAAAAAGGGCTTTGAGCTTCTTAAAAAGCTTTTCGCGTTCTTTAAGCCGCTTTTCGGCAAAGACAACGACGAAACAACCGGCAACGCATAATTTTTACTTATCAAAAAGTCTCCTCTTCTTTTGCGCAAGAGGAGACAATTTTTTATAAAAATTAAAAATGAATATTTTTTGAAATTTGTGTTGACATAGTTTTAAATATGTACTATAATATTCTCAGTTAGTAGGGGAGACCCAATAACAATTTTTATTTGAAAAGGAGGATATACTAATGAAGTCCAACGTATTTTTTGAGTTCTGCAAAAAGTATTGGAGCGAGATCGTTGCTTTCGGTGATGCTTTCTATGCATGGTTCAAGAGCCTTTTCACTGAGAACAAATAAGTGTTCCAATTCATTTAAGTTTAATTAAGGTTAAATGAGAGGGAAGCCCCCCAAAACGGGAGCTTCTTTTTCTTTTTTTATTTGTTTTTATATTCATCAATTTCAGTCAGAAGCTTATAAAGGCATTTCTGTTTGGCAACGGTTTTTTTCGCTTATCAGCTCATAACACATGAGGGGAATGTTTTCCGCTTCCTCGTTTTCGGTCGGAAGAACCTCAAAAAGCCGCGAAAGCGCAATGCCAAGTCCGTTTGCAATGCGCTCAATGCTGACAACGGTTGCGTTCTTTTCTCCGCGTTCAATCTGTCCAATGTAGGTTGGATGGCACTCAGCCAATTCGGCAAGTTTTTCCTGGCTGAGCTTTTTTCCACCACAATGGAGAAAAATTTCCAAAAGAAAAAAGCACTTCTAATGAAGTGCTTTGGTGCCGGCGGCGGGACTTGAACCCGCACGGTATCGCTACCAACGGATTTTGAGTCCGTCACGTCTGCCAATTCCATCACGCCGGCATTTTTCAGGCAAAAGTATACAATAGTTTTCGCCTGTTGTCAAGTAATCTAACCGCCGAGAGGGCGGCGATTTTGTGCGTAATCAAACGAAAAAAGGGGCTTTGAGAAAAAGCCCCAAGTTTCAATTCAATCAGATTGCGCGGGTAACCTTGCCTGAACGCAGGCAACGAGTGCAAGCGTAAACGCGCTTCGGTGAACCGTTTACAATAGCCTTTACGCGCTTAACATTGGGCTTCCAAGTTCTGTTGGAACGTCTGTGTGAGTGAGAGACCTTAATGCCGAAGGAAACATCCTTACCGCAGTAATCGCATTTTGCCATCTTCAGCACCTCCTTAAACTATATAGTGAACCATAAGCGAGAAATATTTTAGCAGATATGACCCTAAAAAGCAAGTGTTTTTGAAAAAAAGTTTTTCCGTCTCATTAAATATTTTTAGTTTCTTCTATTTGTTGTTGACAATCTGTTAACAAATAATTATAATGTACTTGTAATTCTGCTAAGGAGGATACCAAATAATGAAAAAGACTTTTAAAAAGGCTCTGTGCCTGCTTCTTTCGCTCATCATGCTCGCATCTGCTTTCACCGCATCTGTTTCAGCGTTGGAAATCGACCTCAACCGTCTGTCATATGAATTTACCCTCAGTGCTGATGGCAGCGGCGTGATTCTCACAAAATGCACGAATACCTTTATTCTTGATGAAAACGTTGTAATCCCCGCAACCTATGACAAGGATAACGTCAGATATTCAGTTGTCGGAATCGGTGCTCTTGCTTTTGCAAACTGCACCAACATGAAAACTCTTGTAATTCCCGAGGGCGTTAAGACCATTGGCGCAAGAGCTTTTGAAAACTGCACAAGCCTTGTTTCCGTCAACATCCCCAGAACTCTTATCAGCTGCGAAAGCGACGCTTTCAACGGCTGCGCTTCCGTTACCGCAAACTGCTACAAGGCTAACTATATGTTCATTGCAGCTTTTGCTCTCAACCAGAACGTCAACGTCAATATCCTTGACAAAAACTCTTCAACCGATACCGATGCTCAGGTCAACAATATCCTTGACATTGTTATGACCTTCATCAGAAAGATTCTTGACATCATTAAGGGTATCTTTTCAAAGGTTACAGGCTGAGTAACAAAATAATACGGCTGCAGCCGGCTTCCGGCTTTGCAGCTTTTTGGCTGCCGCAGATGTGGCAGCCTCTTTTTGATTGGAGCCGAAATTTTTTTCGGTGAACCGGAAAGTATTTATAAAAAAACGGTTGATTTTTGGCGTGAAATAAGCTATAATACAAAACGAACATTTGTACGATACAGGAGGAATATCAATGGCAGACAAAAAAACGGCTTTGGATACCGCACTCGCTCAGATTGAAAAACAATACGGAAAGGGCGCGGTAATGCGTCTTGGCCAGACAACGGAGCTCAATGTTGAGGCCATTCACACCGGTTCCGTTGCCCTTGATATTGCAACCGGCGTCGGCGGACTCCCGAAGGGAAGAATTGTTGAAATTTACGGCCCGGAATCCTCCGGTAAGACCACCCTCGCGCTGCATTGCATTGCCGAGGCGCAGAAGGCCGGCGGCGAGGCCGCTTTCATTGACGCGGAGCACGCGCTTGACCCGGTTTACTCAAAGGCGCTCGGTGTTGACGTTGACTCGCTCCTTGTTTCCCAGCCGGATAACGGCGAGGACGCGCTTTCAATCACTGAGGCTCTTGCACGCTCGGGTGCACTGGACATTATTGTTGTTGACTCGGTTGCCGCGCTTGTTCCGAGGGCGGAAATTGAGGGCGAAATGGGCGACAGCCACGTCGGTCTCCACGCAAGGCTCATGTCTCAGGCTCTGCGAAAGCTCACAAGCGTTATTGCAAAAAGCAATACACTCGTTATTTTCATCAATCAGCTGCGTGAAAAGGTCGGCGTCATATACGGCAGTCCGGAGGTTACAACCGGCGGACGCGCATTGAAGTTTTATTCCTCGATAAGAATTGACGTTAGAAAAACCGAGGTTATCAAAGGAGCCGGAAACGAATTCATCGGCTCAAGAACGCGCGCAAAGGTTGTTAAAAACAAGGTTTCTCCGCCGTTCAAGGAGGCTATGTTCGACATCATGTATGGAACGGGCATTTCCCATGAGGGCGAGCTTGTTGACCTCGGCGTTGAGTACGGAATAATCAACAAAAGCGGCGCGTGGTTCTCATACGGCGAAACAAGGCTCGGCCAGGGCAGGGAAAATGTTAAGCTCCTTTTTTCAAAGGAAAAGAACCTTGCCGCCGAGATTGAAAGCAAAATTTTCGAGTCCGTTAAAAACAAGGGCGCCGGTGAGGATGTGAAAAAGCCGAAGGCTGCGGCTGCTGCGGCTGCTCCGGCGGTCAAAAGCGTTTCAAGGGCGCGCGCAAAAATCGACATTGCCGTTGATGATGACGAATAATGAAAATTACCCTCAAAAGCGGAAAGGGAAATAAAATTCATATTTTTCTTGACGGTGAATATAAAATGACCGTTGACAGCGGCTTTTATCTTCTTCCCTCGCTTTATGACGGAAAGGAGATTTCAGAGGAGGAGCTTTCCTTCCTTGAGGCCGAAGTCAATGTCCGCCGCGCGTTCAACAAGGCCTCCGAGCTTCTCTCCCGCCGCGACCACAGCGAAAAGGAGCTGCTTTTCAAGCTCAGGCAAAAGGGCTTTTCCGAGGGCGCTTTGGAGGCGATTGAAAAGCTTAAAGATTACGGCTATGTTGATGACAGCCGCTTTGCTTTTTCCTTTGCCAACGAGCTTAAAGAGCTTAAGCACTTTGGAAAGCGCCGCATTGAGCAGGAGCTTTTGAAAAAGGGCATTGAGCGCTCGGTCATTGAGCAGGCTGTTTCATCACTCAGTTTTGATGAAAACGACCTTGCCGCTTTGATACTCAGAAAATATTACAGAAATTTAGACACCGAAAAGGGTGTTCAAAAAACAATAGCCGCCCTTGTTCGCGCAGGATACGGCTATGGCGAAATTAAGGACGCTCTGGCCGTTATTGCGGAAAATGAAGGAGAATTCGGCGATGAATGAAAAAATTGCTCTGATATCTCTCGGCTGCCCGAAAAATCAGGTGGACGCCGAGGCCATGCTTGCAAAACTTCAAAACGCAGGCTTTTTAATCACGGGCGAGGTTGAGGGTGCCGACCTTGTTATTGTTAACACCTGTGGCTTCATTGAAGAAGCCAAGCGCGAGGCGATTGAAACAATCCTTTCCGTTGCCGAGCTGAAAAAGCAGGGCAGCGTTGGTGCGCTGCTTGTTACGGGCTGCCTTGCGCAAAGATATAAAGACGAGGTCATTGACGAGATACCGGAAATTGACGGCATTATCGGACTGGGCAAAAACGGCGAGATTGCCGAAATCTGCCGGAAGGTGCTTGACAAAGCCGAGGTGCGCGAATTTCCGAGCAAGCTCTGCCTTCCCATTGAGGGCGACAGAATTCTTTCAACCCCGGCTCATTTTGCATATCTTAAAATTGCCGAGGGCTGCTCAAACTGCTGCTCATACTGCGCAATCCCCGCAATCCGCGGAAAGTTCAGAAGCCGAACAATGGAGAGCATTGTTGAAGAAGCGAAAAACCTCGCCGCCTCCGGAGTCAAGGAAATTGCCGTTATTGCGCAGGATATTACGCGCTACGGGATTGACCTTTACGGCGAATTAAGGCTTGCAAAGCTTTTGAAAGAGCTTTGCAAAATTGATGGCATTGAATGGATACGTCTGCTTTACTGCTATCCGGAATGCATGACGCAGGAACTTATTGACACCATTGCAAGCGAGGAAAAAATCTGCAAATACATTGACCTTCCGCTCCAGCACGCGGACGCCGATATCCTTAAAAGAATGAACCGAACGGGAAGCGAAAAAGAGCTTCTTTCGCTCGTTGAAAAGCTCAGGAGGGAAATTCCCGGCGTAATCATCAGAACGACCGTTATGGTCGGTTTTCCGGGCGAAACGGAGGAAAATTTTGAAACGCTTTCGCGCTTTGTTGAAGAAGCACGGTTTGACCGTCTCGGCTGCTTTGCGTTTTCTCCGGAGGAGGGCACGGCCGCCGCAAAAATGGAAAACCAGATTGAGCCGGAAATTAAAAACCGCCGCGCCGAGCTGATTATGGAGCAGCAGTACGCAATTTTTGAAGAAAAGCAAAAGGAAAAAATCGGCCGCGTTTTCAAAGTCATTGTTGACGGCTTTGATGAAAGCAACCTTTTTTATACCGGAAGAACATATATGGACTGCCTTGAAATTGACAGCATTGTTATCATCTCGACCGAGGAGGAGCTTAAAAGCGGCGAATTTATCAACGTCAAAATCATCGGCACGGACGACTGCGACCTTGTTGGCGAGGTTGTTTGAAAATGCTGCTTTTGCATTTTCGGCATAATACACATTGTTGAGGAAACAAAAAGAATAAATTTTTTAGAAAACAGGTAGTGCATTTTCCGGCAAGTTGTAGTATAATATAATAAATTACGAATATCGGCTGTGACGGGGAGGAGTAAATGCCCTTCTGCGCTTTCAGAGAGGTTCCGGGCGGTGAAAGGAATTGGCGCAGCGCTTTGAAATGCACCCTTGAGCTTCGCGGGGGAAAAGGAAAAAGTATCCCGCGGCGTATGCCTGCGTTAAGGGCGAGTCGGCTTATTGCCGCTTGAGTAATAAACAGGAGTGGAACCGCGCTTTTGCGCCTCCGTGGGTTGTGCCTACGGGGGCTTTCTTTGTTTTTATGCGGACAGCTTTCGGCGGCAGACTATTTTCCATTGCAAAGGAGAATTCCATGTTTGACAGATTGAAAGAAGATATCCGGTGCGTGAAGGACCGCGACCCGGCGGCAAGGGGCAGCTTTGAAATCATGCTCCTTTATCCGGGCTTCAGGGCGGTCAGAATGTATCGCAGAGCGCACTGGTTTTTTGAACACAGAATGTTTTTTTTGGCGCGGTATATCTCACAGCGCTGCGTCAGAAAAACCAATATTGAAATCCACCCCGGGGCGCAGATTGGAAAGCGCCTTTTCATCGACCACGGGACGGGCGTTGTTATTGGCGAAACGGCCATCCTCGGTGATGACGTAACGCTCTATCAGGGCGTGACGCTCGGCGGAACGGGAAAAGATACCGGCAAGCGCCACCCGACCATTGGCAACAATGTTCTCATCGGAGCCGGCGCAAAGGTGCTCGGTCCGTTCACCGTTGGAGATAATTCCAACATTGCGGCCGGGTCGGTTGTCCTTTCCGCAATTCCGCCGAACTCAACCGCAGTCGGCTCACCGGCAAGGGTTGTTAAGCAGAACGGAAAGCGCGTTGACACGCTTGACCAGGTTCATATTCCGGACCCGGTTGCCCAGGAACTTTGCGCGCTCCATTGCAGAATTGACAAACTTGAAAAACTTCTTGAAAAGGAAAAGAAAAAGAATCAGACAGATAATAACACAGAAGGGAAGAAAACAAAATGAAAGTTTTTAACACTTTGACGAGAAAAAAGGAAGAACTTGTTCCGCTTAATGAGGGCGAGTTTAAAATTTATGCCTGCGGACCCACGGTGTATAACTATATTCACATTGGCAACGCAAGGCCGCTTTGCGTTTTTGACGTTCTGCGCCGCTATCTTGAATATATGGGCAACAAGGTCACCTTTGTTCAGAACTTTACCGATATTGACGACAAAATTATCCGCCGCGCCAACGAGGAGGGCGTGACATATAAGGATATCTCTGAAAAATATATTAAGGAATTTTGGGTTGATGCAAAGGGAATGAACATCCGCGAGGCAACGGTTCACCCCAAGGCGACCGAAAATATTGACGAAATTATTGAAATTGTTTCCGCTCTCATTGAAAAAGGCTACGCCTATGCCGTGAACGGTGATGTATATTTCAGCACAAAAAAATTCAAGGAATACGGAAAGCTCTCTCACCAGCCGCTTGAGGAGCTTGAGGCCGGAGCAAGAATCAACATTGGCGAGGTTAAAAAGGACCCGATGGACTTTGCTCTTTGGAAAGCGGCAAAACCCGGCGAGCCTTACTGGGAGTCTCCGTGGGGTCACGGCAGACCGGGCTGGCACATTGAATGCTCCGCAATGGTCAGACGCTATCTTGGAAAGACGATTGATATCCATTGCGGCGGACAGGATCTTATCTTTCCCCACCACGAAAACGAGATTGCCCAGAGCGAATGCTGCAACGGCGTTCCCTTTGCGCGCTACTGGATGCACAACGGCTTCATCACCGTTGACAAGGTCAAGATGTCAAAATCGCTTGGAAACTTTTTCACCGTCCGCGACGTTGCAGAGCAGTTCGGCTATGAACCCATCCGTTTCCTGATGCTTTCCTGCCAGTACAGAAGCCCGATTAACTATAGTTTTGACGCCATTGAGCAGTGCAAGGCTTCTCTTGAAAGGATGTATACCTGCCGAAACAACCTTGATTTTGCGCTCAAAAACGCCGTTGATGAGGCCGGTCCCGATGACGGCGAGATCATGACCCTCATTGACAGACGCCGCAACGAGTTTGTTGACGCAATGGAGGACGACCTCAACACCGCAGACGCGATCGGCGTAATTTTTGAACTGGTGCGTGACATCAACACCAACGTCAACGAGGGCGTTCAAAGCCGCTCCATTGTTGAATATGCCGCCGAGGCTCTTGATGAGCTGACAGGCGTTCTTGGCCTGCTTTATAACAGAAAGGCCGAGGAGAGCCTTGACGAGGAGGTTGAACGCCTCATTGAAGAACGCAATGCCGCAAGGAAGGCGAAAAACTGGGCTGAGGCCGACCGCATCCGTGACGACCTCAAAGCGCGCGGAATCGTCCTTGAAGATACTGCACAGGGCGTGAAGTGGCACAAAGCTTGAGCGCACGGGGTGAATGAAAATGGTCACTTGTGAAAGCCCCATTGCGGTGATTGATTCCGGAGTCGGCGGAATCAGTGTGCTCAGTCAGTTGTGGAAAATTATGCCGAATGAAAAATATATTTATTTCGGCGACTCAAAAAACGCACCATACGGGGTGCGTCCGACAGATGAAATTAAAAGCCTCACTTTTAAAAACGCGGAAAAGATGATTGCAAGGGGCGCAAAGGCGCTTGTAATAGCCTGCAACACGGCAACAAGCGCCGCTGCCGCCGAGCTTAGAAAAAAATATACGGACTTTCCGATAATCGGGCTTGAACCGGCGCTCAAGCCTGCCGCCCTTTCCGGCGGACACCCGACCGTTATTGTTATGGCGACCGAGCTGACGCTGAGGGAAAAGAAATTCGCCGCCCTTGTTGAGCGCTTCAAGAACGACGCCGAAATTATCGGCCTTCCTGCGCCCGGAATTGTTGAGCTTGTTGAGGCCTCAAAGGCGGACGGAGCGGAAATGGACGAATATCTGACGAAGCTCTTTTCTCCGTTTGAAAAAGACAAGGACTACTGTCTTGTTCTCGGCTGCACGCATTTTCCGTTTGCCAAAAAGGCGATACGCCGTGTGATGGGTGAAAATGTTAAGCTTTTTGACGGCGCCGAGGGGGCTGCAAGGTATGCAAAAAAGCTTCTTGAGGAAAAGAATCTGCTGAGTCCAAAAACAAAACAGGGAAGCATCAGCTTTGAAAACAGCGATGAGGGACATATTGCCCTTTCAAAAAAGCTGTTTGAGGAATATGAGTTTTAGGTTCTGAAAAATCTGCCGTTCAATAGCAAACATCTAAATTCGTACGGGGGCCGCTTGAGGCTCCCATGAACTTGCCTTTTTCAAAGCATAAAAAATAACCGCTCCATGACCAATTAAGTGCGGTTATTTTATCTCTTGACAATTTTCGACAGATATGCTAAGATATTTTCGGTGCCGGATATAACGGTAAGGCGGTTGCTCCTCGAAAGAGGAGGTGATGGCAATGACAATATCGCTGTTGGAATTGATTGCAATTCTTGCATTGCTTGTCAATGTTATCTCTCTTTGCTACACAATTCTGAGTAACAAAAAGTAATCTTACATAAAAAGTAAGAAACACCGCCCAGTTCCGGTTGGCGGTGTTTCTTATTTTTAAAACATCATCATTGGAGCAACCGCTTATCGCGGCACCCTTTTTACATTTATATTATACTCACACGCCGCTTGTTTGTCAAGCGGTTTTTTGCTGTGTCCGGATGGGGAGGGGGCGTGAAATTTTTATGCTCTGCAAGAGATTGAGTCTTTCGGGCGGTTACGAGCCCCGCCCCTACGAGTTGTGCATTATTTCTATGCTCTGCAAAATCTAGCATCTAGTGTCTAGCGTCTAGCGTTTAGAATGTACGGGTCGGACCTGTGCCGACCCATGAGCCCGATAATTTAGATAATAGATAATAGATAATAAATAATAGATATTTTTCTAAAATCCAACATCCAATATCCAACATCCAACTTGCAACTTTCCCCACGGCTTTCAAAAATTTTTGCTTGCAAAATATCCGGCGTTTGACTTGACAACGCCGGTTTTTTAGTCTAAAATTAATATAGAACATTTGTTCGTGGGACTGCATTATTGTTCTGCCGGAGAGTCGGCATGGGTGGTAATGCTGTTCCTTCATTCTCGGGGTTGCATTATTGTTTGACCACAAAGTGAGCGTGAAGTTGGCCTGAATGGTAATGCCGTTTCGTAAATAGTTTTTTGTGCCAAAATTGCACAAAAAGAGGTATGCTGATTAAAGACTGATTGAAAAACAGCGTATTTTTGAATTTTTCAAAGGTTCAAAGCTGTGTTTTCATGTTGCTTTATTTCAAGAAAAGCAAGAAGTCTGAAAATCAAAAGGCCGTATCTCTTATTTGTGCTGTCAATAATTAAATTAATGCTTTCAATAACCCGGTTAATGTTAACATTAACCCCCGTTAATGTATGCAATAATTCACAAAGTAAAGTAAAGAAAAGTAAAGTAGAGTAAAGTAAAGAAGAGTAAAGTAAACAACTTTCCGCAAAAAATTGCGGACGGCGGCTTTGAAAAAAATATTTCTCTCAGATGACAGATGTTTCCTCTTTCAAGCATTAAACGCAAAACGTCAGACGTCAGATATTTAACACTAAATATCCGGCAAAGCGGCGTTGCGGTAGGGGAGAATAACAACAAAGTCTGTGTGATCGGGCGTGCTTTTTGCCTTAATGGCACCGCCGTGCAGCTCAACAATCTGCTTTGAAATTGCAAGTCCAAGCCCTGAGCCGCCCGTTGCGGTTGCCCGCGAGGAATCAAGGCGATAAAATTTTTCAAAAAGCCTTTCAAGACTGTCTTTCGGAATTTCATCGCAGCGGTTGCGGAATTTTACCGCTACATAGCCGTTTTTGATTCTTGCCCCAATAAGGATAACGGAATTTTCATAGCTGTAGCTGACTGCGTTTTTGAGCAGATTATCAAACACTCTTGCAAGCTTGTCCGAGTCGGCAAACATGACGATTTTCTCTTTGATATCAATCTCGCAGGAAAGATTTTTCGCCTTGAACATTGGATAAAACTCCTGTGTAATTTGCGAAAGCATAAGTCCGAGGTCGATGCGGTTGTTTTGGAGCGTAATTTCATTCAAATCAAAGCGCGTAATTTCAAAAAATTCGTTGATGAGCTGTTCAAGCCGGTACGCCTTTTCAAGGGCTATTCCGGTGTACTTCGCCTTTTGCGCAGCCGGAAGGGACGGACATTCGTCAAGGAGGCTGAGATAGCCGATGATGCTTGTCAGCGGCGTTTTGAGGTCATGGGCAAGATACATCACAAGGTCGTTCTTTTTCGACTCCGCCTGCGCGGCAAGCTGCCGGGTTTTGAAAACATCGTGCTTGATGTCCTTGAGCGCAATTTCAACGTCCGAAAAGTTTTTTGAAAACTTCTTTATCTCTGTTTCGTCAGTCGTTATTGCCGAAAGACTCAGCCACGTTTTGTTGAAGTTGACAAGGGTTGAGACCGAACAGACAAGACTGCTCAAAAGGAAGAACACAAGATAGACCGCGCCAACAAGGATAAGGCTGCACTCCTGCGGATAGTTTTCGCCAAAGGAGCCGAAAATATTTGCGATTATGTCTTTTGCCGCCTGGTTTATAAAGTCATACTGCCTTGCGGCAAGAAAAAGAAGGGCATAAAGGAACAAAAGCGCAGCAGCGGCAAAAAGATTGAGCCGAAGAAAATCACGGATGATTTTTGTGCTCATTTTTTCATCCGGCAAAAGTGCTTTTTTTGCGCGATTGCTCTTGCGCCTTTCGCGCAGAGAATGAAAAGCCGTTTTAAAATTATTTTTCGATTTTATAGCCGACACCCCAGACTGTTTTAACAAATCTCGGATTGCGCGATGGTTCGTGGAGCTTTTCGCGTATCCGTCTTATATGTACCATAACGGTGTTGTTGCTGTCAAGATATTTTTCGCCCCAGACCTTTTCAAAGATATCCTCCGTTGAAACAACCTTTCCGGCGTTTTCACAAAGGAGAAGAAGAATTCCAAACTCGGTTGGAGTGAGCAGTATCTCCTCGTCAAAAAGATAACACTTGTGCGTGTCCGCGTTGATTGTGAGTCCGTGGAGCTCAATGAGGTTTCCGCTCTCCTTTTCGGTGTTATACTGCGTATATCTGCGCAGGTGAGCCTTGACTCTTGCGGTCAGCTCAAGGGGATTGAACGGCTTTGTAACGTAATCGTCCGCGCCGAGGGTCAGTCCGGTGATTTTGTCAATATCCTGAGTCCTCGCGGTGAGCATTATCACGGGATATTTATATTTTGTCCGGATAAAAGAGCAGATTGAAAAGCCGTCCGCGTCCGGGAGCATAACATCAAGAATTGCAAGGTCAAAGGCGCTTTGCTTAACCTTTTCAAGTGCCTGCGAGCCTGAATAGCATTTCACCGTTTCATAGCCCTCGTTTTTGAGATACACCTCAATGAGGTCGGCAATTTCCTTTTCATCGTCAACGATAAGAATTTTCATTTGCGTCACACTCTCCCGAGTTCTTTTTTCAACAAACAGTATAACACAAAAAGGCTCAATTTGTTCCTTACAAATTTCTTAATTTTGTAAAAAGTCGGTAACAGCGGCTCAAAGGTTACGGACTGAATTTTTTCGCCGCGCCGAGGGAAAATATTAAGAATTTTTAGAAAAGGCCCTTGAAATATTTGACATGATATGCTATTGTTGTGATATCATAGATGTTGGGAGTGATTGCTGTGAATGATTAAGATTGATGTAAAAGCTTGAACTTCAAAATACGTAAAGCATGAATTGTGATATAAACAGGTATCATTACGCCTTGTCTGGCTATGGCAAGGTGAGCAGTGATTATTCATGTAAAATTGAAAAAAATCTCAACAAGGAGTGATATTTTTGAAAAAGCTTATATCCGTTTTAATGATTGTGACCGTAATGTTATGCGCGTGTTTGCCGGTTGCGGCTTCAGCAAAAGCGGAAAAAGCTTCTTTGCCCGAATCCGGACAGCTTGATTTTAGCCGAAGCAGCATGAAAGAAGGAAGCTTTAAATATGAGTTCAGAACTATAGACCATGTCGAATATTGCAGAAAGGTCTATGATGACGGCTACAGCACGGCTTATACGGTGGGCGTTTTGTTTGATACACTGGAATATGCTATGACTGCAACCGAAATTAAAATAGTCGGACAGATTGACGGCATACCCGTTACCGAGGCCGGAATTGAACTTTGCAAAAGCGATGACGATTCTCCGGAATATGATTGCTATAACACAAAAATCAGTGACAATGTTGAAAGCATTGAAAAAAGATATGTCTGCTATAACGCATATGACGGCAATAACGGAGCAACGGAAAGGAAAATCGGAGCCAATGTTGAAAAAGTGACAATCCCCGATTCAATTAAATCCATTCCTGCAGAAGCTTTTTCAAACATGAAAAAGCTCAAAAAGCTGTCATTGCCGAAAAATCTTGAAAAGCTGGGACAGGGCGCATTGATGAACTGTGAGGCGCTTGAGTCCGTTGTTTTTAAAGGCAATAAGGTCACTGACATCCTTGAAAACACTTTCAAAAACTGCAAGGCTTTAAAGACGGTCAGATTTAACAACAGCAAAATCGAATCAATCGGAAAGGCTGCTTTTTATAATTGCAAAGCACTCAAAAGAATCAGTCTTCCGGCTTCCCTTAAATCTCTCGGCGGTTCGGCGTTTGAAAAATCAGGCCTTGAAGCCGTTACAATTCCCAAGAATGCAAGCTTGCCGTCAAACTTTGACGAGGATGAAATGGGAAGTACTTTTAAAAACTGCAAATCTTTGAAAACGGTGACGTTCCTTGGAAAAAATGTTTTTATTCCGAGCGGTATGTTTTGGAAATGTGACAGCTTGAAAGAAATCAATCTGAAAAATGCAAAAAAAGTCAGTTTTTCAAATTATGATTATATCACTGTTAATGCAATTTCAACAAAAAAAGATGTCCTTAAAATTAACGCAAAAAACAAGTCGGTTGCAAAGGAACTTTCCGGTAAGCTGAGCAAGCAGGGAAAAATCAGCAAGTGCAAAAAAATCAGGATTTATGTAGGCGATGACCTTAAATATAACATCCCGACGGAAAAGCACATATACAAAGCCGTAAAAGCAAAAAAGGCAACATATTTTAAGGACGGTCACACTGCTTATAAATACTGCACAAAGTGCGGCTACAAAATCGGATATAAGAGAATTCCGAAGCTTGTTTTGAACAGGCCGCAAATCACTGTCACCGGCAAAAAAAGCTCCGTCAAGGTGAAATATAATCCGGTCAAGGGCGCGACAGGTTTTCAGCTTAAATATATCGACAGTAAAGGAACCACTGTCATCAAAAGTTTCAATACCTTAAAAGCAATGACCGTGACGCTCAAAAAGCTTCCGGCCGGAAGCGGAAAGGTCTGCGTCCGTGCCTTTGTTGTCAACGGAAAACAGAGTGCGTTTTCAAAGTGGAGGGTCAAAACGGTAACGGTGCGGTGAGGCTGACTCTTTCGGATTCTCCTGCCGTATGAACGGCTTTTGCGCTCTTGTGCGGTTTAAACAGACATCTTGCTTGTTCTTCTTACAAATTTCTTAATTTTGTAAAAAGTCGGTAACAGCGGCTCAAAGGTTGTCAAGCAGCATTTTTTTGCCGCACCCGGGAAAAATATTTCGGTGAAAGTCTTTACTTTTTATTTTCGCTGTGTTATAATCTTTCAGCGTTATGCCTGTTTCCCGGTTTGCGGACAAAGCCCGCCGGGCGTTTCACCGACCGCTTGCTGAGGGCACGGCACGCAAAATTATTTTTATGAGGTGAAAACCATGATTACCAAAGAAGAAAAAAGCAAGATCATTGCCGAGTATGCTACCCACGAGGGCGACACCGGTTCACCGGAGGTTCAGATTGCTGTTCTCACAAGCAGAATCAATACCCTCACCGAGCATCTCAAGACCAATAAGAAAGACCACCATTCACGCCGCGGTCTGCTTAAAATGGTCGGCCACAGAAGAAACCTGCTTGCATATCTTCAGAAGAAGGATATCGAAAGATATCGTTCCATCGTTGCAAGACTCGGACTTCGTAAATAATTGCGCTTTTTCGGCAGGCACGGTGAAAGCCGTGTCTGCCGTTTGAACAGATTTTTTTAAAAAACGTGAGTGTTTCGGATTAGCACTAAATTGAACGCCCGTTTTCCGGACGCTGAATTTATTGCTAAAGCCGTTCCTCACGAAAAGTATATTTTTAGAAAAGTGAGGTTAAACTATGTTCCCGGATTTCAGAAAATTTGAAACCACCCTTGCAGGCAGACCCCTCGTTGTTGAAACGGGAAAAATGGCCGGTCTTGCCGGCGGCTCCTGCCTTATCCGTTACGGCGAAACGGAGGTTCTTTGCACCGCAACCATGTCCGCAAAGCCCAGAGAGGGCGTTGACTTCTTCCCCCTTTCCGTTGATTTTGAAGAAAAGCTTTATTCCGTTGGAAAAATTCCCGGCTCTTTCCAGAGAAGAGAGGGCAGAGCGAGCGAAAAGGCCGTCCTTTGCTCAAGAGTTATTGACCGCCCAATTCGTCCGCTTTTCCCGAAGGATATGAGGAACGATGTTGGCGTTGTTGCAACCGTAATGTCGGTTGACCCGGACTGCCTTCCGGAAATTACCGCAATGATTGGCGTTTCAATCGCAATTTCAATCTCGGAGATTCCCTGGGACGGCCCGATAAGCGGCGTTTCGGTCGGCCTTGTTGAAGGCAAGTTTGTTATCAATCCCACTGAGGCGGAAAGAGCAAAGTCAGACATGGCCGTTACCGTTGCTTCCACCGCAGACCTTGTTGCAATGATTGAGGCCGGCGCAAATGAAGTTGACAACGACACAATGTTTGACGGCATCATGTATGCCCACAAAACCAACCAGGAAATTGTTGAATTCATCAAAATGATTCAAAAGGAAGTTGGAAAGGAAAAAATTCCCTTTGAATCTCAGGAAGTTCCCCATGATATGTTTGAAGCTGTTAAGGACTTTGCCATTGACTACGTCAAGGCCGCTCTTGACACCGATGACAAGAGAATCCGCGATGAAAGACTCAAGCCTGTTTATGAAAAGGTTCATGAAAAATTCGACGTGGAATATCCCGAACAGGCTGAAAAAATTGACGAATGCCTTTATAAGCTTCAGAAGTTTGTTGTCCGCCGCTGGCTGCTTGATGAAAACAAGCGTGTTGACGGCCGCGGAATCAACGATATGCGTCCGCTTGACGCAGAGATTGACCTGCTCTCGCGCGTTCACGGCTCGGGAATGTTCACCAGAGGCCAGACTCAGGTTCTCACCGTGACCACCCTTGGAACAATGGCCGACGCTCAGCTCCTTGACGGCCTTGACAATGAAACTTCAAAAAGATATATCCACCACTACAACTTCCCGTCATATTCCGTTGGCGAAACCAGACCCTCAAGAGGCCCCGGAAGGAGAGAAATCGGCCACGGCGCACTTGCGGAAAGGGCACTTCTTCCCGTTATCCCCTCGGTTGAAGAGTTCCCGTATACAATCCGCCTTGTTTCCGAGGTTCTTTCTTCAAACGGTTCAACCTCCCAGGCTTCCGTTTGCGGTTCAACGCTTTCCCTCATGGCTGCCGGTGTGCCGATTAAGGCTCCCGTTGCCGGTATCTCCTGCGGACTTATCACAGAGGGCGAACGCTTCATGACTATGGTCGATATCCAGGGTCTTGAGGACTTCTTCGGCGATATGGACTTTAAGGTTGCCGGTACCAAAAAGGGTATCACCGCAATCCAGATGGATCTTAAAATCCACGGTCTTACCCCGGCCATCATCAAAGAGGCTCTTTCAAAGACCTATGACGCTCGCTGCAAGATTCTTGACGAGGTTATCCTTCCCTGCATTGCTGAGCCGAGAAAAGAGCTTTCAAAGTATGCTCCGAAGATGCTCACAACCAAGATTGATCCGGACAAGATCGGCGATGTTATCGGCAAGCAGGGCAAAGTTATCCAGAAAATCTGCGCTGAGTGCGACTGCAAGGTTGACGTTGAAGAGGACGGCTCAATCTTTGTTTCCGCCCTTGACCTTGAGAACGCTAAGCGCGCAATAACAATAATCGAAACCATTGCAAACGACCCGGAAGTCGGCTCAATTTTCCGCGGCGTTGTAACAAGACTCATGAGCTTTGGTGCTTTTGTTGAAATTGCACCGGGCAAGGAGGGACTTGTTCACATCAGCAAGCTTGACGTTAAGCGCGTTGAAAAGGTTGAGGACTGCGTTGCCGTTGGCGATGAGGTCATTGTTAAGGTTATTGAAATTGACGACCAGGGAAGAATCAATCTTTCAAGACGTGACGCACTCATTGAAATTGAGGGTCTCACTCCCGAAGATGACGGCGGCGAGAGCGAAAGAAAGCCGCAAAGAGGCCGCGGACCGAGAAGAAACGGCGACAGAAGAGACCGCAGATAATTAAACAATACGGGGGGGAAGTTTCATGCTTTCCCCCTTTTTGCAACAAATTTTCAAGTCACCAAACAGCGGCGGTGTTTTGTATCGCAGAACTAATTTAAAAAGGAATGATTACAATGAAAAAAAATAACATTTTCTTTCTTACACTTTCGGCGGCTTTTATTGCAATAATTGCAGTTATGACCTTAACGCCAATCGGATATCTCAAGTTCGGCTTGATTGAAATCACCCTCATTGCAATTCCGGTTGCCTTCGGCGGAACTCTGCTCGGAAAATGGGGCGGACTTTTGCTTGGAACGGCTTTTGGCGTTTCAAGTTTTGTTCAGTGCTTTGGCGCAAGCGCATTCGGCGCAGCACTCCTTTCAATCAGCCCCGTCAAAACCTTTCTTGTTTGTATGCTTCCGCGAATGGCGCTCGGATTTTTTTCGGCGTGGATTTTTGAGGCGATGAGCAAAAAAGTCAATTCAGCCCTCAGCGGAATTGTCTCCTTCCTTTCGGCTGCAATTATCAACACCGTTGGCTTTGTCGGCCTGCTCGCTTTGCTCTTCTATAAGACCGACTATATTCAATCGGTTGCCGAGCAGCTCGGCGCAACGAATGTTTTCATGTTCGCCGCCCTTTTTGCCGGAGTGAACGCTCTTGTTGAGGCCGCTGCCTGCGGTGTCTGCGGCGCTGCACTTGCTCCAATTTCAAAAAAGCTCAAATCACAGATAAGATAACTTTGCCTTCCGTTCAAAAAAGATGATTTTCCAAATGCAAAAAGAAAAAAATAATGATATAATATTCTCAAAGGCAAAGCTTGCTTTTTCAATGGCGGTTTTCGGAACAATCGGAATCTTTGTCCGCAACATTCCGTTCCCGTCGGGTTTCATTGCAATGGCAAGGGGCTTTTTGGGCGTTGCGTTCCTTCTTCTTTTGAATCTTTTCAGAAGAAGGCGCATTGACTTTGAGGCGGTTAAAAAGAACATTGCCCTGCTTATTGCTTCCGGCGCGGCCATCGGCTGCAACTGGATGTTCCTTTTTTTGTCCTATAACTATACCTCCGTTGCAACCGCAACGCTGTGCTATTATCTTGCGCCCATTTTTGTTCTCCTTGCTTCTCCGTTTGTTCTCAAGGAAAAGCTGACCGCAAAAAAGATTGTCTGCGTGCTCTGCGCTTTGGTCGGAATGGTTTTTGTTTCCGGCATAGCCCAAAGCGGTTTTCCGGGCGGAAACGAGCTTAAAGGCATTCTCTTCGGAATCGGGGCTGCTGTGTTTTATTCGTCCGTAATGCTCCTCAACAAAAAGCTGCGCGATATAAACGACACGGACAGAACAATTTTTCAGCTCTTTTTTGCCGCTGTTGCCGTAACGCCGTATGTCCTTTTGAAGGAGAATGTTGCCACGCTTGATTACAGCGTTAAGGCCGTTTTTCTGCTGATTCTTCTCGGCGTTGTTCATACCGGCTTTTCATATACGCTTTATTTCGGCTCGGTCGGCCGCCTTCCGGCGCAGACAACCGCGCTTTTCAGTTACATAGACCCCGCCCTTGCAATCCTGCTTTCCGCGCTTGTTCTGCGCGAAAAGCTCACTTTGTTTGGCGCAATCGGAGCCGTTCTTATTCTCGGCTCAACTCTGTTTGGAGAAATTGATTTTAAGAGGAAAAAGAAATGACAGAAACAAAAACCGCATTTATTGCAATAGTCGGCTGTCCGAATGTTGGAAAATCATCAATTCTCAACCGCCTTATCTCGGCCAAGGTTGCAATCGTTTCCGATAAGCCGCAGACAACAAGAACAAGAATTATGGGCGTTCTCACAAAGGGCGAAACTCAGCTTGTTTTCACCGATACACCCGGCTTCCACCGGCCGCATAACAAGCTTGGCGAAAAGATGAATAAGGCTGTTACGGAAAGCATTGGCGGCGTTGACGCTTGTATGTTTGTTGTTGAGCCGGAGGGTGAACTGCGTGACGCAGAAAAGGAACTGCTCAAAAAGTTCCGCGAGCAGAAGATGCCGGTGGTTCTTGTTATCAACAAGATTGATACCGTTCAGGTCAAAACCGACCTCATGAAGCGCATGGCTTTCCTTTCGTCTCAGTATGATTTTGAGGCCGTTGTTCCCGTTTCTGCGCTCAGGAATGACGGAATGGACGCGCTGTGCAATGAGCTTTGCGCGCTTGCTTTTCCGTCTGAACACTTCTTTCCGGACGATACCTTGACCGACCAGCCGGAAAGGGTTCTTGCCGGAGAAATGATAAGGGAAAAAATGCTTCGGCTTCTTGACAGGGAAATTCCCCACGGTGTTGCCGTTTCCATTGAAAAAATGCGTGAAAGGGCCGATACCGACCTCATGGACGTTGAAGCGGTAATATACTGCGAAAAAGAGAGCCATAAGGGCATCATAATAGGCAAAGGCGGCGCAATGCTCAAGCGCATTTCAACCTATGCCCGGCAGGACATGGAGCGCTTTTTCGGCTGCCGCGTCAACCTCAAATGCTGGGTCAAAGTTAAAGAAGGATGGCGCAACAGAGAGGGCCTTATCCACAACTTCGGCCTCGATTAAAAAATGGCCAAAGAATAATTTACCTTGTTTAAAACCCGCTTTTTCTGTGCAAAGTATTTTATGAAGGCAACAACTTTGCATTAAAGGAGAGCGGCATTATGGGCAAGAAAGAGCTTTGGAAAATTTTTATGAAAACCGGCAAGGTCTCGGATTATCTCAACTATAAAAACGCAAGGGACGAAAAAAAGATCACTCCCTTTTCCGGCGATGAGTTTTCCGAGGAATTCGCCGAGGAATTCGTCAATAATTTTGACAGCGACTTTCCCGCAATGGAAAGGCGCAAAGACATTGAGTACACAGACGATTACGGGGACTTTACAGACTATGATTATTAAAACGGACGGCATTGTCATTCGTGAACAATCGGCCGGCGAACGCGACAGACTCGTTACCCTGCTTACCCGGAAAAACGGTGTAATCAGGGCTTTTGTCAATGGAGTGCGCAGCCCAAAGAGCAGGAACGCCGCTTCAACCGGGCTTCTGTGCTATTCTGATTTTGTTATTGAGCAAAAAAAGAACGGGGTTTACACAATAATCGAAGCGGCGGCAAAGGAAGTCTTTTTTTTGCTTAGGGAGGATATTGTTTCGCTCTCGCTTGCTCAATATTTTGCGGAGCTTGCCTATGAGCTTTCGGTCAGAGAGGAGGAGGCGGACGAGTTTTTGCGCCTTCTTCTCAATGCAATATATTTTGTTGCACAGAACAAACGGAACAAAGTGCTCATCAAGGCCGCAACGGAGCTGCGTTTTCTCTCCCTTGCCGGATATATGCCGTCAGTCATTGGCTGCGCAAATTGCGGAAAGTTTGAAAGCGGAACAATGTACTTTTCGCCATACTCAGGAAAGCTTTTCTGCTCAGACTGCATTCCGGAGGAAAAAACGGTGGCCTTGCCGCTCGGGGTTGTAACGGCAATGAGACACATCTGTTTGAGCGAGCCGGAAAAGGTCTTTTCCTTCACTCTTTCAAAGCCGTCGCTTGAGCTTTTGAGCGATGTGAGCGAGCGGTACTTAAAAAACATAACAATGCGAAAATACAAAACACTTGACTTTTATAAATCCATAACCGAATAGGAGGGAGAAACTTGAACCGAGATTACATAGCTCTTGACCTTGACAAAATTCTCAGCAAGCTTTCCTCGTTTGTTTGCAGCGAGGACGGAAAAAGCGAGATTGAAAAGCTTGAGCCGCAAACGGACCTTGACTCGGCGCAGGCGCTGCTTAACCAGACAACGGACGCGCATATGCTTATGGCGCGCTTTGGCGCTCCGTCTTTCGGAGGGCTGAAAAACGTCAACAACGCCCTCGCCAGGGCGAACGCCGGAAGTGTGCTTTCAATGCGCGAGCTTCTTGACGTTGCGGAGGTTCTGCGGTCAATACGGGGAATCACACAGTGGCGCAGCAAGAACGACGGCGTGCGTTGTTCGATTGATGTCTATTTTGACGCGCTCACACCGAACAAGTATCTTGAAGATAAAATCACCTCGGCAATTATCAGCGAGGACGAGATGAGCGATAACGCCTCTCCGGCGCTGTATGATATCCGGCGCAAAATCAGAGCCGCCTCGTCAAAGGTACGCGATAGGCTTGACAAAATGATCCGCTCCTCTCAGTATCAGAAAGCCCTGCGTGAAGCGATAGTCACAATGCGCAACGGAAGATATGTTGTTCCCGTCAAAATTGAACACCGGGGAGAAATCAGCGGCCTTGTTCATGACACTTCCTCAAGCGGAGCAACCGTTTTCATTGAGCCGGCCGGCGTTGTTGAAGCGAACAACGAAATTAAGGTTCTCCAAGGCAAGGAACAGGAGGAAATTGACCGGATTTTGTTTGATCTTTCGGCCGAGGCCGGAAGCTTTTATGACGGAATCAAAGGCAGCTATGAATGCGCCGTTGAGCTTGACGTGATTTTTGCAAAGGCAAAACTTGCCTATGAAATGAAAGCGATGACTCCCACGCTTAACGACAGCGGAAGAATTATTCTCAACAAAGCGCGCCATCCGCTCATTGACCCGAAAAAGGTTGTTGCAACCGATATAAGACTCGGAACGGACTTTGATTCGCTCATCATTACCGGACCTAATACGGGCGGAAAGACCGTTTCAATCAAGACGCTCGGCCTGTTTTCGCTCATGGCGATGTGCGGACTCATGCTCCCGGCCGGAGACAGGAGCGAGGTCTCAGTTTTTGAACACGTTTTTGCCGATATCGGAGATGAGCAGAGCATTGAACAGTCGCTTTCAACCTTTTCGTCACACATGACGAACATAGTCAGAATAATCAGCCAAACGAACGAGCGCTCACTTGTGCTTATTGACGAGCTTGGCGCCGGAACCGACCCCGTTGAGGGTGCGGCTCTTGCAATGGCGATTCTTGAACGTATCCACCAAAAGGGCGCAAAAATTGCCGCAACGACCCATTATGCGGAGCTGAAGGTCTATGCGCTTGAAACGAGCGGCGTTGAAAACGGCTGCTGCGAGTTTGACGTTGCCTCGCTCAAGCCAACATACAGGCTGCTTATCGGCGTTCCGGGACGGTCGAACGCATTTGCAATTTCCTCCCGGCTCGGAATTGAAGAGAGCGTGATTGAGCGCGCAAAAGCCCTTGTTTCAAGCGAGAACGCAAGCTTTGAGGACGTTATTGAGTCGCTTGAAAAAAGCCGCCAGGATTATGAGGCAAAGAAAAACGAGGCGGAGTTAATCCGCATTGAAGCCGAAAAAGCCAAGGCGGACGCTCAAAAATATAAGGACAGCATTGAGAACGAGCGCAAAAAGGAGCTTGACAGGGCGCAGCAGCAGGCCGAAAGAATTGTTGAACAGGCAAAACGCAGTGCATACGCGCTTGTGAATGAGCTTGAGCAGCTTAAAAAGGAGAGCGCAAAGGCCGCAGACAAGGCCGAGGCCGCCCGCAGAGCAAAGCAGCTTTTAAAAAAGAGTCTCGGCGAGTTTGACGATATCACCAACCCGGTCACGGCGGCACTTGCGGACGAAAGCGGCTATGTTGTTCCAACCTCGCTCAAGGTTGGAGACGAGGTACTTCTTGCCGATATTGGAAAAACGGCAACCGTTACTGCGCTTGAGGATAAAAAGGGCGAGGTTGAAGTCCTTGCCGGAATAATCAAAATGCGCACCCCGAAAAGCAACCTGCGCGTTTCAAAAACCAAACGCACCGAAAAAAAACACACTGCGCCCAAAAAAGCGCAGCATGAGTTCAAGGTTGCCGGAGCGGAAAAAACCGAATGCGACCTGCGCGGAATGAATGTTGAGGAGGGCATAATGGAGCTTGAGCGCCACCTTGACCGGTGTATGCGTCTCGGCCTTAACGAAATCAGCGTTATCCACGGAAAGGGTACCGGCGTTTTGCGCCGCGGCATTCAGGATTATCTGAGAAAATGTAAATATGTCAAATCGTTTCGGCTTGGAACATTTGGCGAGGGAGAAAGCGGTGTAACGATTGTTACGCTGAAATAAAGAAAGCGCCGTCCGATTTTTTTCGGACGGCGCTCTTTTGTGCTTTTGTTTTATGCAATGAAAGATGTGAATGTCTGTGCCGCAGTTTCCGGAAGCAGAACATTCGGATCAAAAGCGGAAACACTCTGGTCGGCCGCAAAGATAAACACGCTGATGAAGGCGATGATGCCGGCAATCGCTCCGATGACGGCGAAAACGATGCAGAGAATAATTGCAATTTTTGAATATTTTTGAGACTTTGCCTTGAGCTGTTCGGCAAGAGGAATATTGCCGGCTCTGAACGCGGACTCATAGCTGTTGTAATTTGTCAGGGAAAGAATTGCAAAGATGAGTCCGATAACATTGAAAATAACAATGTTCAAAACGATTGCAATGATCGCCTTGGTATTGCTGAACGGCACTGATGCCGGCGCGTTGTAGCCGGGCTGTGAATACTGCGCAGAGCCGTATTGAGGCTGTGAGTACTGCTGCTGCGGTTGTGAATACTGCTGCCCGGAATACGGATTTTCATAGCCTTGGTTTTCCGGCTGAGCGTATTGTTCGGGCGCAGGGGGTGCGGTCTGCGCTGCGGGAGCGTCGAGCTCGGCGCCGCAGTTGCTGCAAAAGCGGCTGTTGTCGTCGTTATAGGTGTTGCAGTTTTTACAATACATATAAAATTACCTCCCTAATCAATGGTGAATAATTGAGTCAAAAACATTGTTCAAAACGCCGACGGATAAAATGCTGGTGCAGATAAAAACAATTATTACAACAACAATTTCCGCAGCAAAAAGGAGTCCGGCAAAAATCAAAGCAATTTTTGAATATTTTTTTGACGCGTTTTTATAGTTTTCCGCAAGAGGAAAATTGCAGACACGGATCGCGGCCTCATAGTTGTTGTAATTTATCAGAGAAAGAATTGCAAAAACCAGACCGACAATATTAAAAATTGCAATGTTAACAATCAGAGCAATTATTGCCGAGCTGTTGTTGATTGGCGCGGTTTGCTCGCCGCAAGGCCCCTGCTGCGGTTCGGTGCCGGCCAAAGGGGCGCCGCAGTTGTTGCAAAAGCGGCTGTTTTCCGGGTTCGGCGCGTTGCAGTTTCTGCAATACATGACGAATTCCTCCCTTTTTCTTTGTTGATTCAATTATCCTTATGAAGCTAAAGAGTAGTTAAATATTTATCGGTCTTTGGCGGCTGCTTTGCGTTTTTTTGCTTCCTTGTCCTCTTTCCGGTTTTCGCGGGCAAAGCGGATGCTTTCTTTGTTGAGGAAGTTTGTGTAATGCGAAAGCTGACCTTTGAGCCTTCCGAGGGGGAGGGGATCCCAGTCGCTTTTGGGCGCCATGTTGATACCCATTGAAAGAAGGAGCGGGCGGTTTTCCTCGGCTCTTCTGACAAAGTCCGGATAGTTCCTTCTTCCCCAGTTTGTCCAGCCGCTTTCGGCAACGGCCATCATTCGCGGGAAGCAGAGATAGCAAAGGCGCTCAAAGTTTTCAACAAACTCCGTCCAAATTGGTGTTTCAACGCCAAGGACGTTTTTCCTTCCCTCAATGTCAAGTTTTTCAAGCATCGGGTTAAAAGTATATGTTTTCTTAAGCGGCGTAATTCCGTAATTATAGTCAAGATAGTAATGGAAAAAGTCCTCAATAATGATTTTTCCGCCGTTGTTCGCCCAGTTTTCACACAGGTGTTCCTTGTCCATCCAATCGGAAACAAGGGCGCCGGGGCGCAGCATTTTGCTTTTGAGGCTCTCGTTCCAAACAACGGGCTTTTTTCCTTTTTCTTTGAGGTGGTCAATGATGCGGTTAACAAAATAGCCCTGAAGCTCTTCGGAGTCCTTGAGTTCCTCCTCGCGGATACGCTCTTTGCATTTTGGGCAGACATCCCAGCGATTCTTCGGCGCTTCATCGCCGCCAATGTGGAAGTATTCATACGGGAAAAGCTCGCAGACCTCGTCAATCACGTCAAAGCAAAAGTCAAAGACTTTTTCGTTTCCGGCGCAAAGGATGGTTTTGTGGATCCCGGCGTTGGTATCAACGCTTATGGGCTTTCCGTTGCAGGAAAGCTCCGGATAGGCCGCAATGGCCGCAATCATGTGGCCGGGCATATCAATTTCCGGAATGACGTCAATGTGGCGCTCGCGGCAGAATTCAACAATGTCTCTGATTTCGTCCTTGGTGTAATATCCGCCGTAGACGGCTTTGTTTTTGCTGCCGAAACCATGGCCGTTTCTGAATGCGCCAACCTTAGTCAGCTCGGGATATTTTTCAATTTCAATCCGCCAGCCCTGGTCGTCCGTGAGGTGCCAATGGAAAACATTGAATTTATAGAGTGCGGCGGCCTCAATGTACTTTTTAATTTCGCCTATTGACTGCATATGGCGTGCGCTGTCGATCATGAAAGCGCGGAATTTAAAGCGCGGGGAGTCACTGATTCTCACAAACGGCAGACTGCCGTTTTCTTTTTTGAGCAGTTCAAGCGTTTTTCCGGCGTAAAAGCGACCCTTTTCGGTGCTGTATGAAACAAAAACGCCATCCTCGCTTATCAAAACTTCATAGCCCTCTTCGCCAAGACAATCCTTTTTTTCAAAGACAAAGTCGCTTTCGCGGAAGTTTTTTTCTCCGCCGTATTCAAAAAGTTTGTTCGGCATGGGAATAACATTAACTGACATTGTCTGTCCTCCGTTCATTCATTCTTTCTTCTGAAAAGCCGTATAAAGAGCCGTACAGCCTGTTCCAATTTAATTATATGATAAATCGTGCTGTTGTCAATACAAAGACGGCTTTTTCCGTCATATGAGCGGAAAAATTGCGCTATACATTATTATATACTGCTGCGCTGTTCGGCACTGAGCTGAGATTCAAAATAGCGGAAAGCGTGCTTTTTTGAAAGGAACAAATGATGAACATAAAAGCCTTTTTTGCCCTTTTGTGCGGTACCGGAATCTTTCTCTTTTCCGTTGTTGAAATGAGCGAGTCAATGAAAGCCGTTTTTGAAAGCAGGACGGGAGCGGTTCTTCAAAAATACGCGTCAAACCGTTTTTTCGGCCTTGTTGCCGGAACGCTTTCAACGGCCGTTGTTCAGTCCTCGGCGGCGGTGACGGTTACGGCTGTTTCACTTGCAGACAGCGGAGTGCTCAGTCTTTCGCAAAGCATCGGAATAATAATGGGTTCAAACATCGGAACAACCGTAACGAGCGTTTTGACCGTTCTCAATTTTTCGGCGGCCGCGCCGTTTTTGATTCTCGGCGGTGCGTTCTGCGCGCTTATTGCAAAAAACGGAAAAGTAAAAAACACGGCGTTCTTTTTTTGCGCGCTCGGTTTGCTCTTTGTTGGAATTGAAACAATGAGGGACGCCGCAAAGGCGCTTGACGAAAACGGATTTTTGTCTGCGCTTTTCCTGCGTTTTTCCTCAAAGTTTGCGGCGGTTTTTATCGGCTTTGCCGCAACGGCACTTGCGCAAAGCTCTTCGGCAACTGTGGGTGTTCTTCAATCTCTCGTCAGTGTTGGTGCAATCGGACGCGAAAGCGCAGTGTTCATTGTTTGCGGCCAAAATATCGGCGCAACCGTTCCAACGCTTTTTTCCGCTCTGCGCGCCGGAAAAACGGCAAAGGCAACGGCTGTCTTTCACTTGTTTTTCAATCTTTTTGGAACGCTGATGTTTTTGCTTTTGTCGCTCTTTTTCAATTTGGCTGCGCCGTTTGAACGCATTGAGGAAGGAAAAACCTTTGTTTGCATTGTCCACGTTTTGTTCAATGTTTTTTGCACCGCGGCGCTTTTTCCGTTCGCAGAGAGAATTGCAAACTTTTCGTTAAAAATTGTTGAAGGAAAAAGTAGACGAAGTTGTAAAAAGTGTACATTTTAATGAGACAAGACAATTAACAATTATAAAAACTTTTTAATATTCCGAATAGATATTGACTTATTATTACAAATATATTAATATACTTATAACCATTAAAAGTTGGAGGTGAAATTGATAATGGATAAGGCAAGAGAAGTTGTTGGCCAGATTCTTGATTTCATTGAAAATTACATCAAGCTCATCAAGGATCTTATTGAAAAGTTCAAGAACATCGGCAAAAAAGACGGTGAATAATTGATTTAACGAGCCGGGGAAGCGCTGTTTGGCGTTTCCTCGGCTTTTTTGTATTGAAATATTTTTGAGCATTAATATAATTTGCTTGCATCTTTTTGTGCTGTCTTTTTGTTGAAGAAATATCAGAGTAAAAAATTGACGTTTTGAACTTTGTGCGTTATAACAAAAAAATATGTCCGGGCAGATATAAAAAGGAGTAATGAAAAAACATGAAAAATTTCCGCAGACGTCTTTTCTGCCTGTTTCTTGCGGCGCTTATGCTGCTTTTGCTTGCGCTTCCCTCTTTTGCGGCGGACGGCGATGAGATCGTTGCAAGGGTATCAATCGTCTCTTATCTCAAGAATTCGTTTTCAACGGGTCATTCGTGGCTGTATATTGAAAATCTTACAGACAGAACGCTGACCGTTGGCATCTATGAGCTTGAGCCGGGCGAGGCTGTATCTGTCGGAACATTCAGATACACCCGTAAAGAGGGCAGGGGTATCTACTATAATGTTGAAAGATACTGCGTCAACAAGTTCGGTGCAAGCGCAAGATACTCGCTGAGCGAGACCGTTACGGCAAGCGAGCTTAACGGTATTTCAAGAAAAATCAACAGCTACAGCGGAAAATGGACTCCGGTCAAAAACTGTGAGTACTTCGCCGCGAATGTTTGGAACTCGATTTCAAAAATCCACCTTGTTTCCGGCTCAACCCCGTCATGCCTGAGGACTTCAATCAAGCTCCACGGAGGAAAGCGCGGAATTGCAATGAGCAATGTTGCGGCTGAAAATGGCTATAAGCAAGACGGCTCATCATTGAAGGTTGTCAGAGCGAGCGCACTGAGCAAAGGTCTTTGATTTATATCTGAATATAAAAACAGGGCGGCTTGTGAGCCGTCCCGTTTTTATTATTGGGTTAACGGATATCAGATTTTTTTGCTAAATCTAATGTCTAATATCTAACATCTAGAATCTAAAATCTAAATTAGTACATTCCGCCGCCCTGAGCCATTGCAGCCGCCTGCGCAGCGTCAGCCGCGGGGTCGGGAATGTCTGCAACAAGCGATTCCGTTGTGAGAACCATTGAAGCAACGGAGGCAGCGTTCTGGAGTGCGGAACGGGTAACCTTTGTTGGGTCAAGGATTCCGGCTGTGGCCATGTCAACATACTCTTCCTTTGCAAAGTTGAAGCCATATCCGGTTTTTCCGCTTGAAACAATTTCGTTGATGATTACCGAGCCTTCAAGGCCTGCGTTCCTTGCAATCTGGCGGACAGGTTCTTCAATAGCCTTTTCAACAATTCTGATGCCGGTCTTTTCGTCCGGATCCTCCGTTTCGTCAAGAAGAGCCTTGACAGCCGGAATTGCATTGAGCAGTGCAACACCGCCGCCTGCAACCATGCCTTCTTCAACGGCAGCCTTTGTTGCCGCAAGAGCGTCCTCAATTCTGAGCTTTTTCTCTTTCATTTCCGTTTCCGTTGCGGCGCCAACCTTGATTACCGCAACACCGCCTGCAAGCTTTGCAAGGCGTTCCTGAAGCTTTTCGCGGTCGAATTCAGAGGTTGAAGACTCAATCTGAGCTTTAATCTGGTTGACTCTGGCCTTGATTGCGTCTTTGTCGCCTGCGCCGTCAACAATAATGGTGTTCTCTTTTGTAACCTTAACCTGGCGTGCATTGCCGAGCATATCAACGGTTGCTTCCTTAAGCTCAAGACCGAGGTCAGAGGTGATTACCTGACCGCCGGTGAGGATTGCAATGTCCTGAAGCATTTCTTTGCGTCTGTCGCCAAAGCCGGGAGCCTTAACGGCAACGCAGGTGAAGGTTCCGCGCAGTTTGTTGAGGAGCAGCGTTGCAAGAGCCTCGCCCTCAACGTCCTCTGCAATGATAACAAGCTTTTTGCCTGCCTGAAGAACCTGCTCAAGGAGGGGAAGAACTTCCTGAATGTTGGAAATTTTCTTGTCCGTGATGAGGATTGAAGCATCGTCAATAACAGCCTCCATCTTGTCTGCGTCTGTTGCCATGTAGGGTGAAATATATCCGCGGTCAAACTGCATACCCTCAACAACTTCTTTGCCGGTTTCTGCGGTTTTGGATTCCTCAACGGTGATAACGCCGTCCGTTGTAACGGTTTCCATTGCCTCGGCAATGAGCTTTCCGACTGTTTCATCGGCGGAGGAAACGGTTGCAATTCTTGCAATGTCCTCTGCGGTGGTTACAGGGCTTGAGTTTTTCTTAACGGCCTCAACGGCAGCATCAACAGCCTTTTTGATGCCTTTTTTAACAACCATCGGGTTTGCTCCGGCGGCAACATTCTTCATTCCCTCGCGGACAAGAGCCTGAGCGAGCAAGGTTGCGGTTGTTGTTCCGTCTCCGGCAACGTCATTGGTTTTTGTTGCAACTTCCTTAACAAGCTGAGCGCCCATGTTTTCAAAAGCGTCCTCAAGTTCAATTTCCTTTGCAATGGTGACGCCGTCATTCGTGATGAGGGGAGCGCCGTACTTTTTGTCGATAACAACATTTCTGCCTTTGGGGCCGAGGGTGATTTTAACTGTGTTTGAAAGTTTATCAATACCTGCCTGAAGGGCTTTTCTTGCCTCTTCACCGTAAATAATTTGTTTAGCCATGATGAATTCCTCCTTGTTTCAGTTTATTCGACTATTGCGAGAATATCGCTCTGGCGGACGATGGTGTATTCAACATCATCAATTTTAACTTCTGTTCCGGAATACTTTCCGGCGATTACCTTATCGCCGACCTTGACATACATCTCGGTTTCCTTTCCGTCAACAATTCCGCCGGGGCCAACGGCAACAACCTCAGAAAACTGGGGCTTTTCCTGCGATGCACTGGTAAGGATGAAACCGCTCTTTGTTGTTTCCTCAATTTCGGTGGGTTTAAGAACAACTCTGTCAAGAAGTGGACTGATTTTCATGTATTTATCCTCCAATCAAGTTATTGCTAAGTTTTAGCACTCATCATCTCCGAGTGCTAAATATATTGTAGTCATTTTTTTTGAAAAATCAAGTGTTTTTAAAAAAATAATGGAAAAAATTTTTCGACTTTGTTTTTGCATTATACCTTCATTCGCTCAAACAATATTAAAAAGAAAAAAGGGTGAATGAAAAATGAGAAAACGCGCCGTTTTGCTGTATTCGGTTTTATCGCTTTGTCTGCTTCTTCTCACTGTGAAGATTCTGTCCGTTACCGCAAAGGAATATTCTTCTGCGGCGGCTCAAAACAGCCGCAAAACCGTTCTCATTGCTGAAAGCAGGGGAAAAATCTATGACAGGAACATGAAGCCGCTTGTTGACTGCGAGGAAAAGCTTGTCTCCGTTTTTACGCCGTCAATCAAAGCGAAGCAGGTTCTCACACGGCTTTTGGGCGAGGAGAGGGCGCAGGAAATTATTGAAAGCAAACGGCCGTATGTTGCCGAGACGGACGAGGATGTGAACGATGAAAATATACGCACGTTCCGCGTTCCGCTGCGGTACCCTCAGTCGGCCCTTGCCTGCCATCTTGTTGGCTATGTTGACCCGAAAAGCAAGAACGGCGTCAGCGGAATTGAGCGCGGATATAACACATATCTTAAGGAAAACGGCGGAACGCTTTCGGCTTCTTTTGGCGTTGACGCGTCCGGCGGAGTTTTGCAGGGCGTCAGAAAAGAGATTGAGGACTCGGGGTTTTCTTCAAAAGCCGGAGTTGCTTTAACCTTGGATTCAAAAATTCAAAGAATAACGGAAAACGCGCTCAAAAACAGCCGGATAAAAAGCGGATGTGCGCTTGTTATGCACATTGAAAGCGGAGAAATTCTCGCCATGGCAAGCGTGCCTGAGTATGACAGGAACAACATTGCAAAGGAGCTTGAAAAAGCGAATGCGCCGCTTGCAAACAAGGCTCTGCGGTCATACAGCGTCGGTTCGGTTTTTAAAAGCGTTGTTGCCGCCTATGCACTTGAATGCAAAATTCCGGAAAGCACAAAATTCACCTGCACGGGTGAATACCGACTCGGAAACACTGTTTTTACCTGCTATAACTCCAAAAAGCACGGAACGCAGACGATGAAAGAAGCGCTTCAAAATTCCTGCAACACATATTTTATTGAGCTTTCAAAAAAGCTTGACACAGATTCGCTTCTGATGTTTTGCCGCTCACTGGGTCTTTCGGCCGAGACTAAGCTTGCCGAGGGAATCAGCGGAGAAAAAGGCTGCCTTCCGGAAAGCGATGCTTTGCACCTTCCGGGCGAAAGGGCAAACTTTTCCTTTGGTCAAGGGAAGCTTCTCATCACTCCGGTGCAGATGCTCTCGGTCTATCACGCGATAGCAACCGGATATTATGTTAAGCCGACTGTGATTTTTGGCCGTGCAAACAGCGATGGGCTTGTTAAAAAGGAAAA
This sequence comes from uncultured Eubacteriales bacterium, assembly GCA_934511365.1. Classification (GTDB taxonomy): domain Bacteria; phylum Bacillota; class Clostridia; order Oscillospirales; family Acutalibacteraceae; genus UBA6857. Next base: position 110,622 of record CAKSWC010000004.1, on the reverse strand, counting down.
GCGGGAAGAAAAGCGGCGTGTATTGTCCGAAAATACGGTTAAAAAAATGCGCGGCCTTCTTGCCTCGGTGGTATCAAAGGGAAACGCAAAGACCGCAAAAAGCCGCTATCTGAAGCTTGCCGGAAAAACGGGAACCGCGCAAAGCGGCGCGTATGACGGAAAAAGAGAAATATGCCGAACATGGTTTGCCGGTTTTTTTCCCGCCCAAAATCCGCATTATATTGCCGTTGTTTTGAACGAGGACGGGGAGGGCGGAGCGGTTGACTGCGCGCCGGTATTCAAGGAAATTGCGGAAAACATTGTCCTCTCTCATTGAGCAACCGATATAACCGCAAATCCTGGCGGTATATTTACACACTAAATTCAATCGGCGGTTACTTGACTAATATTTAAATATATGTTAAAATCATGAAAAGATTAAAAAATAGGAGGTCTTTTCATGTACGATTACGCATTATATGATGAAACAACCGCTCCGGCAGAGGAAAACGGAAAAAACGATATCCTCAACGCATTTCTCACAATGCTTAAGGGAATCATCAAAACCATCCTCCCGATCATCGGTCTTGGATATTTCGTAAAGTATTTTGACTAAGACGCATTTAACAGAAAAAGGCTGCCGCAAATCGAAATCATGATTTGCGGCAGCCTTTTTAACTTGTTTAGCTGCCATCGTTTCCTTTGCCGCGGGAAAAAAGCCCGCGGCAAGCAAGAAAAGGGGAGGAGCAAAAATAAACTTTGGAAAAATCAAATATATTTTTCGGCAAGCGCAAAGAAGAACTCTTCAAGCTCTTCTGAGCGCATCTCGGCAAAGACGCTGCCTGCTTCAAAATAAAAAGTCAAGAAATAGGTCGTTTCGTCCAAAGAATGAAAATCATTTTTCGTTTTCTTGAATTTTTCCGCTTTTTCAATAAGATCGCTTTCCGAAATCAGAGTCATCAGAGAAGAAACCTCCTCCTCTTTCATAGGCGCATTCTCAAATTTGACACGGTCGTTCGCTTTTTTTAATAAGCATGACGCCGAAAACAGCGCCTTTCCGTCCCTTCTTGAAAAACAGAAAGAATAGCAATAGTCAAAGCACATATGCCCGCAGGAAAGGGAGATACCCGTGATGTTGTCTGACAAAAAAGCACGGTCGGCTTTAGAGTGCATCTTTTCCGTCAAAGGGGTCTCCGCACTGCGGGCAGAAGCGCGGAACGCTCTGTCCGGGAGCGGGGGTCCAGCCGCATTTGTCGCAGCGGTAACCGACGGCGGGTTTCTGTGCACCGCAGCTTTGGCAGAATTTTCCGGTGTTTCCGGCTCCGCAGCTTTGGCATATCCATGAGGAGCCTGCCGGCGCGGACTGCTGATTGAATGCAACGGGCTGCGGACGAACCGGCGCGGTGAAGGGTACCGTTCCGGGGGCAACGGGCTGAGCCGTGTTGTATACCATGCCCTCCGGAGCCGCGGCGTACTGCGAACCCTCGTAATAGTAATGCTGCGTTACGCCCTGCCTCATGAGAGCGGAGCAAAGCTCGTTTCCGGTGCGCTCAAATTCGCGGTAAAGCTCGGTATAACGGCTGTCCGGCTTGCGCGAGGGATTAAGCTCGAATTTGATTTGCGAGAACCACGGAGAGTTGACGTTGATAACAACATTGAAGTCATATTCATACTCATAACGCGGCGGAACATAGGACTGCTCGTTGCCGTCGTTATCCTCATAGTAAAGCTCACGCCGGTTTTCGCTGATGTCAAGATTTGCACAAGTGACCTGCGAGAGGGCGATTATGTCCGGATTTCCGCTTTTCCAGTCATTCATTCGGGAAACGATGAAGTTCCCTGCCGCCTCGTCAATATATACCTTCATTCCGTCGCCGAACGTCCGTGTGGGCCGGAAGGAAGAAAGGCGGCGTTCGTTTTCCTCGCGGTATGCGAGCTGTTCCTTGATTTCCGCAACGGTTGACTGCTTTCTTTCGCTGAAAAAGGGCGAAAGCTTTTTTGCGCAGTCCTTGCAGAGATTTCCGTCCTCAAGCTTCCTGTTTCCGAGCAGACCTATTTTCTCTCCGCAGACGTCGCAGAATTTTTTGTCAAAAAGTCCCATAGCTCATTCTCCTTTTGTGTTTGAATAGTGGTTTAACCGCGGTTGTCCGGGTCACCGGATATCGCTTTCGTTGAACGGGTCGCCGCACTGCGGACAGAACTTTGGCGGATTCTTCGGATCCTCCGGCTCCCAGCCGCATTTGTCGCAGCGATAGAGGGGAGCCGATTCCGGCTTCTTTGCGCCGCAGTTCTGGCAGAACTTTCCTTTGTTGACCGCGCCGCACGAGCAGGTCCAGCCGGTGCTTTCCTCAGGCTTTTTTGCTCCGCATTCGGGGCAGAAGTTCCCGGAAACGTCGGCTCCGCAGGAGCACTTCCATGCGTTTTGAGCCGGGGCGGGAGCCGGCTTCTTTCCGCCGCAGTTCGGGCAGAAGTTGCCGCTGACCGTTTGGCCGCAGGAGCATTTCCATGCGTTCGGGTCGGCTGCCGGTGCAGCTGCCTGCTGCTGTTGTTGCTGCTGCATTCCCATTGAATAAAGATTTCCGATGTTTGCACCGCCGGCCTGCTGAGCCATGCCCATTCCCATGAAGCCCATCATCGCGCCGTTCGGATTGTTTGCGGCGTCCTCCATCGCCTGAGCCTGAGCTCCGGCGAGACGTCCGGCCATTGTGAACGGATTGCTGCCCATTGAGGCGGCCTCCTGCAAACGCTGGATTTTTTTGACCTCTTCCTCGGAGGCGGTGACGCTGTTGATGCCTATCGAAACGATGGCAAGACCGCGCAGACCGCTCCATTTTGAGGAGAGGACATTGTTCATCTCGTCCGCAAGCTCCATTGTATACATCGGAATTTCCGTGTAATCCATCTTCTTTGCGGAGAGCTTTCCGAGTGCCGGCTGGAGAGCGCCGAGGAATTCGCCTTTGAGGGTTGAGTCAAGCTCGTCTCTTCTGTACTCATCGGCCATATTGCCGCAGACATTGGTATAGAAAAGCAGCGGGTCAATGATTTTGTATGAGTAAACGCCGTTGCAGCGGATACCGATGGTGAGATTGAGGTTGATATCGTCGTCACGAACCTTGAACGGAATCGGGTTCTGGGTTCCGAACTTGTTGTCGAGCAATTCTTTTGTGTTGAAGTAATAGACGCGCTGATCCTTTGCGGTGTCTCCGCCGAAGGTGAAACGCTTTCCGATGGTTTTGAACGTCTGCTTAACGCTTTCACCCAAAGGGCCGGAAAAGACGCTCGGCTCGGTTGAAGCGTCATATGTAAAGACGCCCGGCTCTGCGCAGTATTCGGCAATTTTTCCCTGATCAACGATTATCATGCACTGGCCGTCCGCAACGGCAATTCCGCTTCCGCTTGTGATGATATTGTCGCTTCCCCTTGTGTTTGAGGAGCGTCCGCTGACCTTTTTTTGCCCCTTAACGGCAAGAACCTCTTTGTCAAGTGATTCGCAATAGAAAAATTCTTTCCACTGGTCGGCAAGAACGCCGCCGACGGAACCGACCGCCGCTTTAATAAGTCCCATAGTAAAATACTCCTTTTTAAAGTGTTATAAACTTTTTGTTTTTTGTTATCCCATTCCGAGAACATACCACGAGTCGTTCACCGCGTCATAGGCATAAACAAGATTGTCGCAGACGCCGTAAAGCCTCTCGGTGACGAAGTGATCCTTATCGTCCTTTCCGAGGGCGAAGATCCAGCACGGACCTCCGTTGATAATCTCCTGCCTTCCGGTGTAGGTAAGGATCATTCCGCGGTTCATGTAATATCTTATCTCTTCATAGCCGAAGAGAATCTCATAGCAGAAATAGATGCTCTTTTCAATGTCGGCTTCATTGTCCTTCTTCGGGGGCTTTTTCTTTGAATAGACGGAAAAGTCGTAATATCTTTTGTTTTTTGCAAGCTTTCCGTTTTTAAGGGAGACAACCGGGCGGAATTTAATCTTCTTTTTTCCAACGGTTGCAATAATCAAAACATCGGAGTAAATCTCACTCGGATTGCAGCAGAGGAGAATAACCTCGCCGGGCTTTCCGGTGTAAAAGGGCTTCTTAGCGTTTTTATAAGTTCCTTTGTTTGTGACCGACGATTTGTAAAGAGTGAATGAGACCTTGCTGTTTTGCGGAACAAGGGCAAAAAGCTCCGCGCCGCCGGTTGAAGCATAGTTCTTTGCGGAAACTTCGGAGAGGAACGGATAGGTTTTTGCAAGCTTTGATTTTTTAACGTATTTTCTGAGCTGTTTTTTTGAGTTTTTGCTGTTGACATAGCCGACAAAGGCAAGACCCACGCTTTTGTTCGCTTTGCCGATTTTTTTTCTGAGCTTTTTCAGTGAGCTTTTCGCGCTTTTTGACATCGTTGCCTTTGCTTTGGTCTGAGACGTGCTTGCCCCCGCGGCCGTGAAGGACATCAGGCCGGAAAGCGGAAGCTCGCCCAAAAGCGAAAAGCACATGACAAGGGCAACGGCGAGAGCCGCGATTCTTTTGAATTTCATTTAATCACCTCTGAAAATTGATTTACAATGTGTCAATAACTGCCGAAAGATATGCCGGTGAAACCGATGCATAGATAAAATTGTCAATAAGGCCGTCCTTCTTCGCCTGTCTGACCTGAGAAGCGAGCGACTCGTCCGCCTTTTCGTCAACAAGCAAAACGATTTTGCAGCCGGGAACGGCCGCTTTCACCTGCTTTCCGAGTGCCAGCCTTTCCTCAAGGTTCCACGGTGTGTTATAGCCCGTAACCTCCATGATTAAGGCGTACGCAAAGCTTGACCTGCACAGCCGCACCGTCTCCTCGGGCGTTTCGGCTCTCATCGGCTCAAAGTCGGGGTCGTTAACAACGAGTGCCTGAGAAATTGCGTCGGAAAAAAGCTTGCATTGCATATCAAGCACAAGTCTGCGCATATTTTCACCTCTCTTTCTTATCGGACAGTGTGTTTTGTTTTCCGATTACAACTGTATTTTATAACAAACAAAAAAAATCACCCCATACTTTAGTACAGGGTGGAGGAATTTTTTTCAGCCGTCCTCAAGGTCGGCAATGAATTTTGCATCGCTGACGGCGAGGGCGAGCTGGAGCTTGTTTTTGAAGTTCGTTTTTTGAAGCATATTTGTAACGTGATATTTTACCGTTGTTATCTCAATGCCCATTTCTTCCGCAATTTTTCCGTATGACAGGCCGCGAACAAGATAACGCAGGACGATAAGCTCCGTTTTTGTGAATTCCGTGCTCTTCGCCGTTCCGATTTCAACCTCCGGCGGAGCGTCCGGAAAGATATGCTCGCCGCTCATTGTTCGCCTGATGACGTCCATGAGCGTTTCCTCGTCCGTGTCCTTGTACCAGAGGCTGTCTGCGCCGAAAGCTTTGGCTTTTTTCAAAACGTCAAAGTCAACGAGCGAGGTTACAACAACAATTTTTGCCTTTGAACCTCCCGCTTTGATTTTTTGAACGGCCGAAAGCCCGTTTTCGCGGTGCTCGGTTTGAACATCCATCAGGATGAGGTTGATTTCTGCCTCTTTGCAAAGCTCCGGAGCAAGGCCGGCACCGGAAACCGAAAAAACAACCCTGTATCCCGGCTCTTTTCTTATATAGCTTTCAAGGAGAGAGCGAATCATTTTCTGGTCTTCAACAATCATAACATTAGTCATTTTTTTCTCCTCTTATCGGAAGCAAAACGGAAAGCTCAAAAACCGGAAAGCTTTGAACAATCATTTTTCCGCCGCTTTTTTCAATGCGTTTTCTCAATGCGGAAAGGCCTCCGCCCTCAACAATTTCCTCCTGAGGCGCTTTTCCGTTGTTGGTAATTTTTGCGGTGAAAAAGCCGGCGCTTTTTTTGAACATGACATAAAGCTTTGTTCCGCCGGCGTGGCGAACACAGTTTGTTACGCTCTCGCGGATTGCAAGGGCAAAAAGCCGCCGCAGAGCCGTGCTTTCGGGAGGGTTCCCGTTTTCAAAAACTTGAACGCCGAGCGCGGCGGCGCGTTCTTTTGCATACTCAATATCGTCCGAATCGTTCGGCATATTGTTGGAGTGATATAAAAGTTCAATAGATTTTTCCCAGATTGCGGCGTTGTCTTTAATCGTGTCAATGCTCTCGTTTTTCAAAAGCGCTTTTCTTGCGGAAAGGATGCTGTGGCCGATATCGTCATGAACGCGCATTTTCATTGAAAGAATTTCTTCTTCGCGGACTATCTCCGCCATGTTGTCATAAAGCCGCTTTACACGCCGGTTTGCGTCTGCAAGGCGTTTGTTTTCTTCTTTTAGCTCTCCTTGGCGCAGAGCAAGCTTTGCGACGTCTGCGGCTGTAACCTGCGTATATTTTTCACGGCTGTTGACGGTGATTTCCGTTTCTTCAAAACGCAGAGACTTCCCGTCCGGAAAGCGCAGGACGGGAAAGCTTTTGTCAATAACCGATATTTCTTTGTTCGGCGGAGCCAAAAGGGCATATCGAAGCTCAAAAAGGGTTTGAAACTCCGTTCCAAGAAGTACGGCGCTGATTTCAAGCATACGCCGGTTAACAAGGCGGACAAGCCCGTTCCGGTCAAAAAAACAGACCGCAATCGGAAGATTGTCGAAGCTTTCTTTGATAACATTCATGCGCTTTCACCGTCCTTTTCAATTCTGAGCGAAAGATACCAAAGTCCGTCCTCATCCCGTACTGCCGAAAGATTTTGAAAATCCCTTTTAAGCGCGGAAAGCTCCGCATTGCAAAGGGCGGAGATGTTGACGTCAACGGCGCCTTCTTTTTCCTCGGAATAGAGGAGAAGAAGCGAGAGACTGTCAATGCTTTTTTCAATCACGGCTTCAAAAAGGTCATATACCATGTTGGCCGTTTTTGCAGAAAGCTGGCCGTCAAGGTTCAGAATAACCCTGCACTGCGCGCCGCAGAGCTTGAGGTTTGCCGCCGACTCTCCGAGGCAGAGCCGCAATTCACCGGCTGAAATTGTGCTTTTTTGCCTTTCAATAAAAACAAGGTTGCTCTTTCTTTTTATATATGTACCGATTATTACAATTTTTCCGAGGATCTGCTTTGCTTCGGAAAGGTCCTCTGTGCTTTTAAGCTTTGAAAGCATATCGCGCAAAAGGGCAACCTGGGGTGCGGTGCGTTTTTCAACAAGGTCATAAAGTCTGTTTTCCTCCTCAAGCCTGAGCCGACGCGCACGCTGTTCGCTTTCGGCTTTGAGAACGTCGCCGGTATCACGCAGCTCCTCCTGGGTCATTTCAAGCTCGTTGATAACTTTTTCAAGCTCTGAAACGTCCTCCTGCCAAAAAACATAGCCTTTGCGCAGTTTGTTGCCCTTTAGCAGAGTTCCGCTGTCAATCCTGAACGGCGCAAGGCTTGCTTTTTTGAGCGTCTCCTGCGGAAAACTTCCGGCACAGGCGGAGGAGAGGCGAACGGAAAAATTATCGTCCGTAATCTGGGCGCGTATTGATGAAACGGAGAAAAGCGACTCATAGCCGGTGTTGGACTGAATGAGTCCGCAGCTTATGCAGTTTTCAAAAGCGGCAACAATGAGCAGACTCACGGATACCGTGATATCTCCGGCAATAAGCCAGAGAAAATAGACGTTTGAAATGTAAAGACCGCCATAGAGCACAAGCAAAAAGAGCGGAACCGTCGGAAGCCAGAGGAAGGCTTTCCTCCTCGGAATCCGGCATTTAAAAAGCATTATAACAAATGCCGCGCCCGCGCAAAGCAGCGACCACAGTGTAACGGCGTAAAACCCCGGAGAATAGGAGTAGGCGGAATCCGAAAAGGCCGAGCCGTCCGGAAAAGAAAAAACAAACTGATGAAGGTCGTTTGAAATGACAAGAAAGAACAGCAAAACCGAGGGGATATACAGAAGCTTAACAAAAGGCGGAAGACGGAAATTTTCGCTTTTCCCGAGCGAAAGGGCAACAAAAACGGCTGTCGGCGGAATAAAGAGCAGCGGAAGATAGTAAAGATACCAGAGATAGCGTTGAGCGGTGACGCCGGAAGCAAAAAGAAACTTCACAGTTCGGATAACGAGCCAAAAAACAATGAGCACGGAAATTTCTGAAAGATAACGCCGCGTCTGAGGCTGAATGATTCTTGAGCGCACGGAGAAGCCCCATGCGGTCATGAGCAGGATATAAATTGTGCTGCGCAGGAGGCTGAGGGAAACGTAATAGGGGGAAATTCTGCTGAAAACACGCGCCGAAGCCGCAACGGCAATGAGAATGATGACTGCCGCGGCAATGACAACTTCCTTTTTTTCCGGTCTTTTCACTGTTCACACCGCCTTCCATTGTGCCGGTATCTGATAAACATTCCACCCGAAGTATAGCATATGGCGCGGCGTTTTTCAATGCTGACAAAGGAAGAGGATAAACAAGCTTCCGAAAATGCGCTCTAAGTCCTTGTTTTCCATTCGATTCATCGTGATTTTACGCATAAAACAGACCTCATCCCTAACCTAAAAATTGCGGTTCAGGGATGAGGTCTGAAAGGTTTTTTAAACACAACGTAAAATTCCTTGAAGCCTTCGGTTAGTAAATATGTATTTGAATGAGCGGCTTGGAGTTGGTAATTATATTCTCGGTGATTCCGAGGTCAAGACATTGAGATTGTCTGTTGCTGCTCGTAACACATTGCGTCTAAAGAAGCCATGTCGAAGAACGGTCTGATATTAACGGAGCGGCTACGGCTATTGAATTGCTATATTGCGATCAAAATGGTTAATTTTTTCGCTTTTTACTCACTCAAAACCCCGTTGCTGCATAAGGCTTTGCGGCGTTTTTTCAACCGAAAAAAACTCAATTTGAGCCGAAAATAAGCTTGAAGTAATTACGAGGTCAAGCTTTTTCAAGAATGACGGCAAAAAAAGAAACGCCCGAAACCCTTATAAATAAAGGCTTTGAGCGTTCTTGCGTTTGTGGAGCTGCTAACCAGATTTGAACTGGTGACCTCATCCTTACCAAGGATGCGCGCTACCGACTGCGCCATAGCAGCACTTTCAACACAGCTCCGCTATTATACATTATTTGACCGCAGATGTCAACATAATTTGAGGAAAAATTTCAGTTTTTTTGAAAATTTTTATCCTTGCTTTTGGGCTCATACTGCGGAGCGGCTGAAGCTCTTTTGAATTTATAAGTGACGATTGATATCAGAAAAATCACCGGCTGACTGTGAATCGGCCGGTGATTGCTGCTTTATATTTGTGCGTTTTGTTGTTTGCGGCATCAGCCGAGCAATCCTGCGCCGTTGTTGATGAGAACAAAGAGCGGCGCAAAAACAAGCGATACAACCGTCATGAGTTTGATGAGAATGTTGATTGACGGACCCGAGGTGTCCTTGAACGGGTCACCAACGGTGTCGCCGACAACGGCCGCTTTGTGTGCATCGCTGCCCTTTCCACCGTGGTTTCCGCCCTCAATGTATTTCTTTGCGTTGTCCCATGCGCCGCCGGCGTTAGACATGAAAATTGCAACAAGAACACCTGTTACAAGCGAACCGGCAAGAAGTCCGCCGAGTGCGTTGGTTCCAAGGAGACAGCCGACAAGCAAAGGAGCAACGATTGCAAGAAGGCCGGGAACGATCATCTCGCGCAGCGAGGCTTTGGTTGAAATTGCAACGCAGGTTTTGTAATCCGGCTTTGCTTTTCCCTCAAGAAGACCGGGTATTGTTCTGAACTGGCGGCGTACTTCTTCAATCATCTGATAGGCGGCCTTGCTGACCGACTCCATTGTGAAAGCGGAGAAAACAAACGGAAGCATTCCGCCGATGAAAAGGCCGATAACAACATTGCTGTTCAAAATGTCAATTCCCGTGAGGCCGACCGCTTCCTTGTATGAGAAGAAAAGAGCAAGAGCCGTAAGCGCGGCCGAGCCGATGGCAAAACCTTTGCCCATTGCGGCGGTGGTGTTGCCAACAGAGTCAAGCTTGTCTGTGATGTCGCGGACGGATTCATCAAGGCCGCTCATTTCCGCAATGCCGCCGGCGTTGTCCGCAATGGGGCCGTAGGCGTCAACGGCAACGGTGATTCCCGTTGTTGAAAGCATTCCGACTGCCGCAAGAGCAATTCCGTAAATTCCACCGCCCTCGCCGCATTTGCTTCCGAAGAAGAAAGCAATAAAAATTCCGATGCAGATGAAAATGATCGTAACCGCAGTGGACTGGAAGCCGGTTGCAATTCCGGAGATGATGTTGGTTGCCGAACCGGTTTCAGACTGTTTTGCAATCTTTTTGACAAAGCGGTAGGCGTCTGAGGTGTAAACCTCGGTGAAATATCCGATGAGAACGCCGACAATGAGGCCGGCAACGATTGTGATTCCGTAATAGAGCGAGCCGAAAAAGACCTTGCTGAGAACGAGCGAACCGACAAAAACAATGCCTGAGGCAACATAGGTGCCGACTTTGAGAGACTTTGCAGGGTTCTTGTCTCCGCGGACGAAGAATGTTCCGAGGATGGACGAAACAAGGCCGAGAGCGGCAATTATGAGCGGATAAACGGCGCCGAACGCAAGCTTATCCGGCATCACGTTCTTGCAGAAAAGCAGACCGAGTGTGATTGCCGAAATTACGGCACCGGCATAGCTTTCAAAGAGGTCGGCGCCCATTCCGGCAACGTCTCCGACATTGTCTCCGACGTTGTCCGCAATAACGGCCGGGTTTCTGGGGTCGTCCTCGGGAATGCCGGCTTCAACTTTTCCAACAAGGTCTGCGCCAACATCGGCCGCTTTGGTATAAATTCCGCCGCCGACGCGGGCAAAGAGCGCGATTGACGAGGCACCGAGACTGAAGCCGAAAAGAATGTTGTCATCTTTTGTGATTATGTAGATGAGTGAAATGCCGAGCAGGCCGAGACCTGCAACGCAAAGACCCATTACGGAACCGCCGGAAAACGCAACGGAAAGAGCCTTTGACATTCCCTTTTCCTTTGCGGCGTTGGCCGTTCTGACGTTTGCGAGGGTTGCAACGCGCATTCCGAAATATCCGGCGGCAACCGAAAACAGAGCGCCGACAACGAAGCAGACAGCCTCAAGCCAGTTTTTGAGCAAAAGGCCGATTGCAAGGAAAATTACGGCAACAAAAATGACAATGATTTTGTACTCCGAAAAAAGGAAAGCGGTTGCGCCCTCATGGATGGAGGCGGCAATTTCCTTCATTCTTTCGTTGCCGGCCGGTTGCTTTTTAACCTTGAGAGCAAGGAAGAGAGCGAACAGCAGACCGACAACACTGACAACGGGGACTGCATAGAGAAGTTTGTCCATTTTTAATAACTCCTTTTGCGGCACAGGACGGGCCGCGTCAATATTTTCTCCATAGCTATTCTCTCCAATTTCACTTCACTATGAGGTAACTTTAATCTTATTACAAATTTTGGTAAATGTCAAGGTATTTCACAAAAGTTATATGAAATTTTTGTTAATGTTGAACAAAATCGAAAAACAACGGTCAAAAAATCGAGCTGAAGCGATATTTTTAAACAAATTCCGCGGAAATTACGGCTTTTTTTTGCTTGAAAACATACCTCCGTCCGGTTCATGTCTGCTTTACCAATGCCTGAGCAATAAAAAACAAATAAAAAAAATGAAAAAGAGCCGCCCGAAGGCGGCTTTAAAAGGGCAACTTATGCAGCGGCTGCTGCGGTTACGGTATCGTCGGGCTTGGTTTCCGGCTTCTGAAGTCCGTTGATGAAATCAGTGATTTTTTCAACGATATCGCTTGTCTTAATAAGACCGAAAGCCATTGCGATCTTCACAAAAACCTTGGCAATCTTGAGGGCAATCTTGCCAACCTTGAGAGCAACAGGAATGAGCCATGCGGGAAGATCCATCGGGTTGAACTTCTCCTCGGTTGCTTCGGTGACTGAGGTTGTGTTTTCTGCGGGAGCCTTGTCTTCTGCAAAAGCAACAACACAAACCGAAAAAGCCGTGATGATTGCAAGGATTAGTGCGATAACTTTCTTCATTTTTACTACCTCCTATATTTGGTAACTTAATTATATAGCCCATGCGGCTTTTTGTCAATAAAAACGGGAATAATTTCCGCAGAACAAACGGGGAAAAGAGCAAAAGAAAAACCGTAAATCCGTTGTCGGTTCATTTCACGGGATAAACAAGGTCTTTTTCTTTCCAGTCTTTGAGAACGGCGAGCATTGCCGCAGCCTCCCTTTTTGCTCCCTCAAGGTCATGGTCGCGCCAGTTTCCGCATTCCTTTGCGCTGACTCCGGGAACGGCGCCGGAAAAATCCGCGCTGAACCTCAGCGCACTTTTTGTCAGCTCAATCGCCTGAGCCGGAGTGACAGTGTCGCGGACAATAAAGTAAAATCCGGTGCGGCAGCCCATCGGGCCAAAGTAGATAACGCTGTTTGAAAATTCGCTGTTTCTGACATATGTTGCAAAAAGATGCTCAAGCGTGTGAATGGCGGCGTTTTCCATCACGGGTTCAATGTTTGGGCGGCGTGTGCGGATGTCATAGGTCACGCAGTCGCCGTCAATGCGCGAGGTATACATTCCTTTTTGAAGAATTGTGTGGTCAATGGTGAAGCTTGCAATTTTTTTCATTTTTTTGTTTTCCTTTCGTTGTATCAGTTGAGCGCGTTCTGCCCCGTCTTTTTAAAAAGGCGGATAACGCAGTCGCGCAGTTTTTCGTGTTCTTTGCTTTTGAGGAACGGATCGGTTTCAAAAATCTCCTGAGCGGCTTTTTTTGTTTCCTCAAGCAGTACCATATCGTCAAGCATACCGGCAATCTGCAAAGTCGGAAGTCCGTGCTGGCGCGAGCCGAAAAAGTCTCCCGGGCCGCGCAGGTGCAGATCCGCGTCCGCAATTTTGAACCCGTCGGTTGTTGAGCACATTATTTCAAGGCGCTTTTTTGCCGTTTCGCCCTCTGCGTCGCTGATGAGAATGCAGCTTGAAGAAACGCTTCCGCGCCCAACCCTTCCGCGCAGCTGGTGGAGCGTTGAAAGGCCGAAACGCTCCGCGTTTTCAATAACCATAATAACGGCGTTCGGAACGTCAATGCCGACCTCGATAACGGTTGTTGAAACAAGAAGCTGAATTTTGCCCTCGGAGAATTCCTGCATTATCCGCGCTTTTTCTTTCGGCTTCATTTTTCCGTGGAGCAGCGCAACGCTGTATGACGCGAACTCTTTTTTTGAGATTTCCTCGGCGTACTTCACGGCGGAAACAAGCTCGCTCTCGTTTTCTTCAACAAGAGGACAGACTATGTATCCCTGAAGCCCACGGTCAAGGTGCTTTTTAACATAATTATATACCCGTGTCCGATATGATGAATCAACAAGATAGGTCTTGATTTTTTGCCGCCCCTTTGGAAGCTCGTCAATTATTGAGATGTCAAGATCGCCGTAAATTATCAGCGAGAGAGTCCGCGGAATCGGTGTTGCGGACATGACAAGAACATGGGGGCGTTTCCCTTTTTTTGAAAGCGCTCCGCGTTGGCGCACTCCGAAACGGTGCTGTTCGTCCGTAACAACAAGGCCGAGGGAGGAAAAGAGAGTGTTGTCCGTGATGATTGCGTGGGTGCCGACAAGGATGTCAATTTCTCCTTTTTCAAGCGCGGCCTTGGTTTCGCGCTTTTCTTTTGCTGTGGACGAGCCGGTCAAAAGTGCAAGGCGGATATCCTGAGGCATCATTGAGGAAAGTGTTTTGTAGTGCTGGGCGGCAAGGACTTCGGTCGGCGCCATGAGCGCGGACTGAAAACCGTTTTTCGCCGCGGAAAACATCAATGCGGCGGCAACAACCGTTTTTCCCGAGCCGACATCACCTTGAACAAGGCGGTTCATCGGTTCGCTTTTTTTCGTGTCATTTACTGCGTCCGCAACGGCTTTTTTTTGTGCGTTTGTCAGCTCAAAGGGGAGCGAACGGATGAAAAGAGGAGTGTAATCGTTTTTAAAAACGATATCGGTTTTCTGTTTGTTCCTTTTTCTCAGGAGGAGCATTCCCGATTGCAAAACAAGAAGTTCTTCAAAAATGAGCCGCCTGCGTGCAATTTCCGCGTCCTTGAGGCAGGACGGAAAGTGAATGCTTTTGAGCGCAAACTGCTCGTGGCAAAGGCTGAACCGTTTGCGTATCGCGTCCGGTATCGGGTCGGACGGTTCGGTTTTGTAATAAAGCTCAAGCGCGTTTTTGACCGCGTTTTCAACCGTTTTTGAGGAGAGAGAGGCGGTCAGCGGATATATCGGACGAATCGGTGAGGCGAGGTTTGCGCTTTCAACAATCGGACTGCCCATTTCGAGTGCGCCGCGGTTGTTTATAACCTTTCCGTAAAAGAGGAACTCCTCGCCGGTTCTGAGCTTTTCGGCAAGGTAGCGGTTGTTATATATTGTAATATGTAAAACGCCGTCGCCGTCTGTGACAACGGTTTTATATATCGTCATGCCCTGGCGTATGCGCGCCTCACTGATGTCGCTTCCAACTATTGCCCTGACGCAGTAAACCGAGCCGGGCTTCAGCTCGCGGATAGCAGCAGGGCAGCTAAAATCAAGATAATTGCGCGGAAAAAGGTGAACAAGGTCATAAAGCGTAAAGACGTCAAGCTTTGCAAAGAGCTGAGCCCTTTTTTCGCCGACGCCTTTGACATACTGAATATTCATGTCGTATGCGCTTTTTTCGTTCAAGTTTTTCACCGCCTGTTTTGCTCCGTCTGGAGAGCCATGTTGTCAATTTTAATATCTGTCAGCGCACCGAAAGGGGAGGCAAGCTCCATCGCCTTTCCGGGGTCGTTGGTGTGGAGATGAACTTTGATGATTTCGCCGTCGCCGATAACTATCACGCTGTTCCCGAGCTGGGAAAGCTTTTTTTCAAGCTCGGTTTCCGGAAGTCCGTTTTTCCTCAGAACAATAAATTCCGTGCAGTAGGTGTATTCCGGCGCCGACAAAGGGGAATGCTTTTTAAAAACGATTTGATTCGGCTGGTCGGATTTCTCAATCGGTAAAGCATTTTTTCTTGAAAGAAAGGAGTCAACCGCGCCGAGCATCAGCGTCAGTCCGGCCGCGCCGGAGTCAACAACACCGGCTTTTTTTGTTTCTTCAAGGTCAAAGCGCGTCTGCGTCAAAGCCTCGTTCGCCGCCGGAACAAGAATTGAAAACGCTTCCTTTGTTGTTGAAAACCTGTTTTCCAAAAGGGCGTTGCGGCCGGCAATGACTATCGAAAGCACGGTGCCTTTGAAAATCGGCCGGCTTATCACGCGGCAGGCGTTTTTGAGCGCACTGTCGAAAGCGGCGGAAAGCTCCGCCGGAGAAAAGGAGCCAATTCTGTTCATGTGGTCTGAAAAGCCCTTGAAAAGGGCAGAGATAATGACGCCGGAATTTCCGCGCGCACAGCGCAGCATTCCTTTTGCGCTTTTTTCAAGAAGCTCGGTAACGCTCAGGTGTTCCTGCCGTCTGACTGCGTCTGCGCCGCCCTTTACGGTTCGGCAGAGGTTTGTTCCCGTGTCGGAATCGGGAACGGGAAAAACATTGAGCGAGTCAAGGTATGCCCGGTTCGCGGCAAGATTGTTATACATTGAGGACATTGCGCCAATGAAGTTTTCGCTGTTTGTCATAGTCTGCTCCTTTGAAAAAGTATGTATGACAAAAACGGCGGGCAGGTTTTGCGCACTTACCGGCTATTGCGCCGGACTCAGAAGCTCCAGGAATAAATGTTTGAATATATGTCGCTTTCGGTCGGGCTGCCCTCAAAGCTGAGCGGCCTTGAGTAATAAACCGCACCCATGCGGTAGCAAAGGGGAAGAAAACACATTTCCTCCTCAAAAACGCTTTCAAAGGTCGATATATCTATCTTTCCTTCTTTGAAGTCAAAATATGCGTCGCAAAGCGGAGATTTAAGGTCGATTCCGTGTTTTGCTTTTCCGGCGCTTGAAAAGAACGGTGAAAGATCCATGTTTGAGCTGAGTTTGACCTCTCCGAGATAGAGGTCAAAGTCTCCGCTTTCAAGCGCGGTTTTATAATCGTCAAAGGCGAGAGCGGAAACCTCAACTGCAAGACCGCCCTTTTCAAGCCGTGATTTTATGAGTTTTGCGGCTTTAACGCGGCGCGAATCTTCTTTGTTGACTATGAGATTGAAGTTTGCACGCTCTCCGTCTTTTGTCAGACGGACTTTTGACGCGGCACTCTTGAGCGTGAGCGAGCATTTTTCAAGAAGTGATGCGGCCGCAACGGGGTCGGCCGTTGTTTCGAGCGTTTTGAACGCCTGCGCGGCGTAAAACTTCGGATTGAAAACGCAGAATGCGTTTTGCGCCATCGAGTCATATGCAGAAGCTGAAATTTCATCCTTGTCTGTGAGGAGGGCGATTGCGCGGCGGACGCGTGCGTCCGAAAGCAATTCGTTTTCGCTGTTGAAGCCGAGGAAAACAAGGTTGTTGAGCATGACCTTTGAAACGCCTGCATCGGTTTTCTGGTTGCTCTTTTTTCCGTCAGGGTCAAAAAAACAGGAGAGAGCGCCCGTGCGCAAAAGATAAATCCGGTTTTCCGTTGCTCCGAGGTCAAGAAGAGAAATTTCCTTTTGTTCCATCACTTCGGCGCTGGTGCTGGTTTCGGACGCGGTGAGAACATAGCCTTTGTTCTGCTTTTTCAGTATGTAGCGTCCGCTTCCGGTCGGAATGCCCTTGCTATTGCTGCTTTTTTCAATAACGGGGAAGTCAAGACACGAGGCAACAAAAACATCCGGAACGGAAAGTGTAAAAATCAGCGCGTCCGCACTGTCGGTGCAGGAGGCAACATTTGAAAGCCTGCTTGAATAAAGCGGACTGCTTTTTGCAAGAACAAAGGAATATGCAACATCGGACGCGGTTATTGCGTTTCCGTCTGAAAAACTCAGACCGCTTCTGAGCGAAACGGTGACTTTTTTTCCGTCAAGCTCAATGCTTTCGGCGAGCGAGGGCAAAGCCTCATAATTTTCGTTCAGCTTGAAAAGCGAGTCATAAACAAGCGGTGCAATGCACTGATTCGTCCGGCTTTTTGTTTTGTACGGATTGAGCGAATCCGAGGAATAGTAGCCGATAACGGCCTTGAAAACAGAGGACTGCGGCGTTGCTTGTGTTGTTTGTTCGGGAACGGTGCTGTCTGTTTGAGACAAGTTTTCCGGTTCTTTTTTGCAGGAGCAAAGGCTCAGACAAAGCAGAAAAGCGCAGAGAAGAATTATTAAAGCCCGTTTCATTTGTTGAAGCTCCTCCTTTTTATTCAAGCTCTATCCGTTCAACGGAAAGGCATTCTCCGCTTTTTTCGTCAACGGAGAAAATGCAGCCGTGAACAAGACAGGGTGCGCTCTCGTCCGTTTCAAAACGGACGGGGAGACCGGTGCGGAATTTTTTAATAACAATTTCTTTCTTAACGCCAAGGACGCTCTCGCTCGGTCCGCACATTCCAAGGTCGGTGATGTAGCCCGTCTTTTTTGGCAGTATGCGCTCATCACTCGTTTGAACGTGGGTATGAGTGCCGAAAAAGGCGGAAATTCTTCCGTCAAGATAGTAGGCAAGGGCAAGCTTTTCGCTCGTTGCTTCCGCGTGGAAGTCAAGGAGTTTGATTTTGCAGCCCTTGATTTCTTCAAGTGCGCGGTCGGCGGCGTAAAACGGGTTTTCAAGGTTTTCCATAAACATTGTTCCGGAAAGATTGATAACGCCGACCTGTACTCTTCCCATGTCGATAATTCCGACTCCCTTTCCGGGCGTCTGCGGCGGATAATTATACGGTCTTATTACGCAGTCGCTTTCATCAAAGAAGTTATACATTTCCGCGCGGCGGAAAGCGTGGTTTCCGGTTGTGATGAAATCGACTCCGGCGCAAAAAAGGTTTTTTGCGCTTTCGGGTGTAATGCCGTTTCCCTTTGCGCTGTTTTCGCCGTTTGCAATGCAAAGGTCAATGCCTTTGAGCCGCTTGAAGGGGGGAACGGTTCGGCGGACTTTATTGCAGCCGCATTCCGAAACAACATCGCCGAGGACAAGAATATTCATACTTTTTTCTCCGTCAGTCAAGATATTGCGAAACGTCAAAGTCGTCATCGCTTTCGTCCGGGTAATAATCCCAGCCGTCATAGTAGTTTCCGCCGGTTTCCTTGGAGAGCGGAATTTCGTCTATAACCTCAAGCTTTTGGCCGGACGTCCAAAGGGAGGGGGTGATGCGCAGGGAAAAGCCGCAGCCGGACGGAGCGAGCCATTCGTGGGCGGAAGCTTCCGGCAGTCCGAAGTTTGAAAGAATGGCACTCATAACTCCGCCGTGGGTGATTATCACGGCGTTGTCCGCACCCGTTTTGAGCAGTCCGTCAACAATTTTGACGAATGAGGAACAGACGCGCTTTGCAAAGTCCTCGTTCGTTTCCCCAAACGGGGGCGCAACGCCCTCTTCACCGGCGAGCCAGCGCGGAAAAAGCGGCTGCTTTTCATAAAGCTCGGCCGCGCTTTTGCCCTCAAATTCGCCGAAGTTATATTCAATCAGTCCGTCAATGATAATGGGCTTGACGGATGGGTAGAGGATTTTTGCCGTTTCGGTGCAGCGGGAAAGCGGACTTGAAAAAAGGAAGGAGCAGTCGGGATAGCAAAGCTCTTTTTTCATCTGCAAAAGCTGTTCTTTTCCCTCGGTGCAAAGGGGCGTGTCCGTGTGGCCGATATAAAGCCCGTCAAGGTTGCCTTTTGTCAGTCCGTGGCGAAGAATGTGCAAGGTATATGTTTTCATTATATTAAACTCCCCGAAAATCAAAAAGAATTCAGCATAATTATACTTGATTTTTGCGTGGATTTCAATAGCGCGGGCCGCTTTTCCGGTTTAAGAGGGACAAAAAGCGGACTTTGCTTTTGTCCGCCGGCGTTCCTTCTTGAAAACAGAGGAAAAAGCTGATACAATAAAAAACATATTAAGTTCTTCCGAGGAGAAAAAAGATGCTCAATTTCATTATCGGCCGCTCCGGCTGCGGAAAAACAACTTTTGCCCATTCGCTCCTGGGCGAGTTTGCAAAAAAAGGAGAAAACACGGTTCTCATCGTTCCGAAGCAGTTCACCTTTGAAAGTGACAGAGGCGTTTTGGATACTCTCGGCCCGCTTCTTGCAACAAGGGTTGACGTTCTCTCCTTTACGCGGCTTGCAGACGTTGTTTTCAAAGCCGCCGGAAAAGTTGGAAAGCCGATATTAAAGGACACTGCTTCTGCCGTGATGATGAGTCTTGCGCTCGGTGCGCTTGAAGAAAAGCTGAGCTTTTTTGCGCGGCACAGAAACAGCGTTGCTTTTTCAAAAAAAATGCTCTGCGAGGTTGCGCGTTTTAAAAAAGAGGCGATTGAGCCGGAGGATATTTTTTCTGCGGCACAAAAACTTCCGGACGGCCTGCTCAAAAAAAAGACGAACGAAATTGCACTCATTTATGAAACATACAACGCAATTCTTTCGGAAAGCTTTTTTGATGACTGCGACCTTCTTGCCGCGGTTCTTGAAAGACTGCCCCAAAGCGGTTTTTTTGACGGAAAAATTGTTGTTATTGATGACTTCAGAACTTTTTCCGGCCGGGAGATGAAGATTATCCGTCATATCATTGAAAGAGCAAAGGAAGTTTACTTCACTTTCTGCACGGATGATATTTTTTCAAAGAACACCCTTTCGCCTTTTGCCTGCGTGAACAAAACGGCAAAAAGGCTGATGAAAGAGGCGGAAAAGGCCGGAGTGCAAACCGGAAAAACAATTCTTCTCACCGATGAAAAAAACGGGTTTGAAACTTACTCAAACGCCGAGCTGCGCTTTCTTGAAAAGAATCTGTTCAACCCTCTTGCCGAGCCTTTTGAAGGGGAAGCCGGGGCTATTGAAATTGTCTGCGCACCGTCGGTGCGCGAGGAATGCGCCTTTGTTGCTTCAAAAATACATTCACTTCTGCGGACGGAAAAATATCGCTGCCGCGATATTGCCGTGGTTTACCGCAGCGGCGAGCTATACGGAAAAGAGATACGTTACAGCCTCAACAAATGCGGAGTTCCGATTTTTGAGGACAAGCGCGCCAAGGTGGAAAACGAGCCGCTTTGTGTTTTTGTCCGCGCGGTTTTTGAAATGCTTGCGGGCGGAGTTCGCCTTGAGCCGCTTTTGAAATATTCAAAAACCGCTCTTTCTCCGCTTTCTTGGGATGAGATTGCGGAAATTGAAAATTACGCTTTGATGTGGGATCTCGATTCCGCCGCGCTCTGCCGTGAGTGGAAAGATAACCCGGACGGTTTCGGCTTTGAACTTGATGAAAAGCGCAAGGAACGCCTTGCCTCCCTCAATGAAACAAAAGACAGGCTCATTGCGCCGCTCCTTGCTTTGCGCGAAGCCGTTCGCGATAAAAACGCAAAAGAGACGCTTGCAGCCGTTTTCAATTTTCTTCTTGAAACCGGTGTGAATGAAAGGCTGCGGCAGTATGCCATCGACCTTGAGGAAAGCGGAAACGTTGAGCAGGCGCTCGCTCAGCAGCAGGTTTGGGATATCGTTGTTGGAATTTTTGATGACCTTGCGGCCGTGCTGGGTGAAAGAAGCGTTCACCCGAAAAAACTTCTTGAGTTTTTTGAAACCGCGCTTGAAACGCAGTCGCTCGGAAAGCTCCCGGACGGCTATGACGAGGTATATATTTGCGATGCAGGAAGAATTCAGACAAAAATGGCAAAGGTTGTTTTTGTTGTTGGCGCGAATGAGGGCGTTTTTCCGCTCTATCCGGACGAAAACGGACTGTTTTCAGAATTTGAGGCGCAAAAGCTGCGTGCAATTCTTCCCTCCTTTTCAAAAAGTCCGGTCGATCTCTCCGCCGAGGAGAGGTTCATGGTCTATAACAGCCTTTGCAGTGCAAGAGAGAAGCTTTTTGTTTCATACAGTCTCACCGATAGAGCCGGGAAAAAGATTTCTCCTTCTGAAATTATTTTCTCCCTTTTCAAGCTTTTTCCGTCTGTTAATGAAACTGCGTTTCCGTATGCGGATGAAGCGCGGATGCTTGAAAGCGAAAATGCCGCCTTTGAGCTTATGGCGGAAAAGTGGCATGAGGACACCGATACGGAAAAAACACTGAAAAAATATTTTTCTCTGAATGAGAATTTTAAAGGCAAGCTCAAAGCCGTTGAACGCGCGAACGACAAAAAGGATTTCCGCTTTGAAAACCCGGAAAGTGCAAAGGAGCTTTTTGGAAAAAAGCTTTATCTTTCCGCCTCCCAGCTTGAAACCTACGGCGCGTGTCCGTTTGAATATTTCTGTCGCTACGGGATGCGTGCAAAGGAAAGGAAGGTTGCCCGGCTTGACGCGGCAAACATCGGAACGGTGGTTCACTTTGTTCTTGAAAAGCTGCTCTCCAATCACAGGGGAGAAAAAATTTACTCCCTTTCCTCCGAAACGGCAAAAAAGGAAATTGAAAAGTATTTGAAAGAATATATGGATAAATACATGGGCTCCTCACAGGAACGCAGCAAAAGATTTCTTTATCTTTATTCGCGCCTTTACGGTTCGCTTTGCGTGATTGCCGAACGGCTGCTTTCAGAGTTTTCTGAAAGCGAATTTGAGCCGGTTGACTTTGAGCTTCCGATAAGTGAAAAGCAGGGTGTTGCGCCTTTGAGGGTTGCGCTCAAAGACGGCTTTGTTGAGCTGCACGGAATTGTTGACCGCGTTGATGTGATGGAAAAGAACAAAAAAACATATCTGCGCATTGTCGACTATAAAACGGGGCCGAAAGAGTTCTCCCTTTCGGACGTTCTTTCCGGACTCGGAATGCAGATGCTGCTCTATCTTGTTTCAATCTGGAAAAACGGCGGCGGACGGTACGGAGACGTTGTTCCTTCCGGCGTGCTCTATCTCCCGGCGAGGGCTGAGCCCTTTTCCGCCGAACGCGGCGAGGACGAAAAAAAGCTCTCTGAAAAAAGGCTGACCGCGGGAAAAATGGACGGGATGATTCTTGATGACGGAGAGGTCATTAAGGGAATGGACAACTCCCTTTCCGGCCGCTTCATTCCGATAAAGGTGAACCGGAAAAGCGGCGCAATCAGCGGAAACTTCATCTCTCTTTCTCAACTTGAGGCGCTTTCAAAAAAGCTTGAAAAAATCATGGCGGACATGGGAAACGCGCTCCATGACGGAAAAATTCCCGCCCGTCCGGCATACGGAAAAGGTCACGCGCAGACCTGCGAATGGTGCTCCTTTTCCTCCGTTTGTCAAAGAGAGGCTGACGGAAAAATCCGCTATATTGAAAAACGCACCCATGGCGAATGTCTTGACATTCTTGACGGAAAGGGGGAAAAAGAATGAAACGGCAATGGACAAAGGAACAATCTCAGGCCATAAGCGCAAGAGACGGCAGTGTGCTTGTCAGCGCCGCGGCAGGCTCGGGAAAAACGGCTGTTCTTGTTGAACGGGTGATTGAACGCCTGAAGGATAAAGAGCACCCCTCCGGTGCCGACAGACTTTTGATAGTTACATTCACAAAGGCTGCGGCGTCAGAGATGAAAACGCGCATTGCTGCTGCGCTTGAAAGTGCAATCAAAACCGACCCGGAAAACGAGCATCTCATTCGCCAGCAGATGCTTCTTCCCTCGGCAAAAATTTGCACAATCGACTCCTTTTGCGCAAGTCTTGTTCGGGAGCACTTTGAGCAGCTTGAAATTTCGCCGGACTTCCAAACGGGCGATGAGGGCGAACTTCAGCTCCTTTCCCAAAAGGCGTTGACGCTTACCCTTGAGGAGCTTTATATGAAGGGCGAAAAGGGCTTCACCGACCTTGTTGAGCTGCTTTTCAAGGGGCGCGATGACTCGTTCCTTTCGGAAACGATTCTTGAAATGTATCGCCAAAGCGTTTCCTATCCTTTTCCGGAAAAATGGCTTTCTGAAATTTGCTCTGATTATGAAAACGCTCTTCCGCTTTCGGAAAGCCGCTTCGGCCGCGTTATTCTTGACTATACGCGCGACGCCGTGGCATATTGCAGCGATGTTCTTTCGGCAATGAGGGCGCAGATTGAGGGCATTGCAGACCTTGAAAAGGCCTTTCTGCCTGCGATTGAAAGCGATTCGGCAGGCTTTAAAGCCCTTTTTGAACGCCTTAATGGCGGAAAATGGGACGAGATTAAAAACTGTGTTGATAATTTCGTTTTCATCCGGCGCGGCGCGGTTTCAAAGGAGCTTAAAAATGACCCGGCGGTTCAGTTCCTTGCCGACAGCCGCGACAGGCTCAAGGCCGTTGTTCAAAAGAATCTTGCGCCGCTTTTCTGTTCAACAGAGAGTGAATATGAGGACGATATGCGCTTCTTTGCTCCAATGACAAAAAGTCTTTGCAAGGCCGTGAGCATCTACTCAAAAAACTTTTCAGAACTAAAAAACGAAAAACAGATTGCGGATTTTAATGACATTGCCCATCTTGCTTTATCGCTCCTTGTCTGCGAAACAAAGGACGGCTTTGAACGCACGCAGCTTGCGCAAGAGCTGCGCGAAAGCTTTGACGAAATTCTCATTGATGAATATCAGGACACAAACAAGGCGCAGGATATGCTTTTCACCGCCGTTTCAAACAATAATCTTTTCAGGGTCGGCGATGTTAAGCAGAGCATTTATCGCTTCCGCCAGGCGATGCCTGAAATATTCATTGCGCTCAAAAACAGGCTCCCGCTTTATGACGGAGAAAAAAACAATTATCCGTCAAAAATCATCCTCAGAAACAATTTCAGGAGCCGGAAAAGCGTAACGGGCTGCGTCAATTTTGTTTTCTCTCAGGTTATGAGTGAAATGACCGGCGGCGTTGAGTATAACGATGAAGAACAGCTTCTTTTCTCCGCCGCATACGGCGAAAAAAAAGATGAATGCGCCGAGTTCCATCTTCTTGAAACGGCGGAACTTGACACGGACGAAACAAGCAGCACCGAGTATCAGGCACAATACACCGCCGCACTCGTTGAAAACATTATAAAAAGCGGAATGACGGTCAGAGGCGCGGACGGAAACGAACGGCCGGTCATGTATAAAGACATTGCAATTCTCATGCGCTCAATGAGTATGCGCGGCGAGATTTATTCCGATGCGCTCAAAAAGCGCCGGATACCGTGCTTTACCCAGTTTGATGCGGACTTCTTTTCCGCGCCGGAGATAAGCTTGATGCTCAATCTCCTTCGAGTGATTGACAACCCGAAGCAGGACGTTGCGCTGCTTAGTGTGCTGATGTCTGCGTTGTTCGGCTTCACGCCTGATGACTGCGCAAAAATACGCGCGGAAAACCGCGAGGGGAACATCTATTCCTGTCTGCTTTGTGCGTCTTTGAAAAAGGACAAAAAGAGCGCGGATTTCCTTCAAAAAATCACTGATTTCCGGCGAAAAGCAGTGAGCATGAATATCGGAGATTTTATCCGCACCGTCTATGACGAAACGGGAATTGACGCCGCCGTCCGCTGCTCAAAGGGCAATGCGGCAAAAAAAGAAAACCTCATGCTTTTGCTTGATTACGCGGATATCTATGAAAAATCCGGCTATTCCTCGCTTTCCGGCTTTGTCCGCTTTGTTGACCGGTTAGACCGGGCAAAGGGCGACCTGCCCGGAGCGGTCGGCGTTTCGGCTGACGCTGATGTTGTGAGGATAATGACGATACACAAATCAAAAGGGCTGGAGTTTCCCGTTTGCATTCTTGCAGGCTGCGGAACGCTTTTCAACCGCCGCGATGAAATTAAAAACGCCGTCATAAGCTCCGGAAACGGTCTTGGTCTCATCCGCCGCGATGAGGCAACCCTCGCTCAATATCCGACAGTGTGCCACAAAGCGGTGAAATGCTCGCTGCGAGCCGACACCGTCAGCGAGGAAATGCGCGTTCTCTATGTTGCAATGACAAGAGCAAAGGAAAAGCTTATCATGGTCTGCGCGGTGAAAAACGCGGAAAAGGCGGCTGTGAAGTGTGTTGCAAACATCAACACCGCGCGGAAAAAAATCACGCCCTTTGCTTCCTCAATGGCAACCGGGTACGGAGACTGGCTGCTGACGGCGTTCTTGCGCCACGAGGATTTCAGGCCGCTGCGCGAAAGCGCCGGACTTTCTGAAAACCTTGTTCTTCCGTCCGATTTCAAAATGAAGCTTGTGATAAAGCGCGGCTATGAGGGCGAAGCCATTCCGGAAAAAGAGCCGCCGAAAGCAAAGGTGGACACCGTGCTTTTGAAAGAGCTTGAGGAACGCTTTTCGTGGCGGTATAAATTTGAAAAACTCTCGTTTGTTGTCAGCAAGCGCGCCGCGTCTGAGGTTGACAAAAATTTTGTTGACCGCGAATACTTTGCTTCTTCAAGACCCGCATTCCTTTCCGGCGGTCTGACCGGAGCGCAAAAGGGAATTGCCACCCACTCATTCATGCAGTTTGCAAATTATGAACGGGCAAAGAATAATCTTGAAAGCGAGATAAACGCTGTTTTTGAGCGCGGATTTCTCACGGAAGAAGAAAAGAATGCCGTTGACAGAAAGCAGCTCAAAAGCTTTTTTGAAAGCAGCCTCTGCGCGCGTATTCTTAAAAGCCCGCTCGTTATGCGTGAAAAAAAGTTCATGATAAATGTTCCGATATCGGAAGTTTATCCGGAACTTTCGCAGTTTGAAAACGAGAGCGTTATGATTCAGGGTATTGCTGACTGCGCATTCCTTGAAAACGGGGAACTTGTTGTTCTTGATTACAAAACCGACAGGCTTGAAACAAAGGAGCAGTTTTGCGAAAAATATGAAAATCAGGTCAGAACATACAAAAAAGCACTTGAGCTTTGCACCGGATATAAGGTTCGGGAAACTCTGCTTTACTCATTCTTCCTTTCCTGTGAAATAAAAATTGAAGCGGAAAACAAATAATCCGACCGAGTTCAAATTTTTTCGGAAAAAATGTTGATTTTTAAAATAATGTGTGCTACAATACTGCGGTATCTTAATGGAGACATGAAATATCGTCTTTTCTATCATGAAAGAGGTGACACAGAATGAAAGAGGGACTTCATCCCAAATATGAACAGACAACCGTAAAGTGCGCTTGCGGCGCAACAATCGAAACCGGTTCCACCAAAAAGGATCTTCGTGTTGATATCTGCTCAAACTGCCATCCGTATTTCACCGGTAAGCAGAAGCTTGTTGACACCGGCGGACGTGTTGACAGGTTCAACAAGCGTTTCAATCTTGCAAAGAACAAATAATTTTGCAAAATCAAATGAATTTAAGACGGCACAGAAATTGTACCGTCTTTTTTTCTGTTGAATGAAGAAAGGAGCGCATTGTTCAATGTCAGAAAGCTATAAAACCCTTGAAAAAAGCTCGTCTGATGAATTCATCGTTAAAAAATCGCGCTTTATCGGCTATGCCGCTCCGGTCGTAACGAATGATGAGGCGGTGGCTTTCATCAATGCGATTAAAGCAAAGCACCGCGACGCAACCCATAATGTTTATGCCTATTGCCTGCGCGATGGTCAGATTCGCCGCTATAGCGATGACGGCGAGCCGCAGGGAACGGCCGGGATGCCGATGCTGAGCGTTCTTCTCAATGAGGGCTTGACCGACTGCGTTGTTGTTGGAACAAGATACTTCGGCGGAATACTTCTCGGCGCGAGCGGCCTTGTCCGTGCATATACGGCAACGGCAAAAGCCGGCATTGAAAGCGCCGGAATAATTACAATGGCGAGTTGCAAAATTGCCGAAATTTTATGCGACTATAATTTTTACGGCAGACTTCAGACGATTGTTTCCTCTTTCGGAGTTATCACTCTTAACGCGGATTTTTCCGACTCTGTCCGTCTGACGCTGCAAATACCCTCGGAGATTTTTGAAAAATTTGACGGTGAAGTCTTTGACAAAAGCTTTGGAAAGGTTAGATGTACCGTTACGGACGAAAAATTTTCAAAAATTCAGTAGAAAAAGAGGGGAAAACAAGAAAAAAAGAGTATATACATTACAGAAAGACCAAAAAAATTCTGCGGGAGGGTAATATGGACGAAATCAGACTGCGTACCCTTGAAAACGAAAGGAAAAATCTTTCGCGCTTTGCCTGCCTTTGTGCGGATACAAAGGGAAGAGAACGTCCGGAGGAGGAATGCGCCGTTCGGACTGCTTTTCAGCGCGACCGCGACCGGATTGTTCATTGCAGTGCGTTCCGCCGCTTAAAACACAAAACCCAGGTTTTTCTTTCGCCGGACAGCGACCATTACCGGACGCGCCTGACCCACACGCTTGAGGTCTCCCAGATTGCGCGCACCATTGCAATGGGACTTTCCCTCAACGAAAACCTCACCGAAGCGATTGCCCTCGGCCATGACCTCGGCCACACGCCGTTTGGCCACGCCGGAGAAAGGGCACTCAACGCTGTGATGGAAAACGGCTTTCGCCATTATGAGCAGAGTCTGCGCGTTGTTGACATTATTGAAAACAACGGAAAGGGGCTCAATCTCACCTATGAGGTGCGCGACGGCATTGTTTGCCACACACGCGGAAAAGAGGCTGATACCCTTGAGGGAAGAATTGTTAAGCTTGCAGACAGAATTGCATATATCAACCACGATATTGACGACGCAGAGCGCGGCGGCGTTTTGAACGAGGAAAGCATTCCTCCGGACGTTCGGCGCATCCTCGGAAACAGCAAGAGCGAACGCATCAACACGCTTGTTCTTTCCGCAATCCGCAACACGCAGGACGAAATTCACCTTGACCCCGGCGTTCAGGCGGCGTTTGACATTCTTCATGAGTTTATGTTTGACCGCGTATACACCAACCCGGTCTGCAAAAGCGAGGAGAGCAAGGCCGTTTCAATGATTCAGCAGCTTTTTACCTTCTTTTGCGACCGACCGGATGAACTTCCCAACGAGTATATCTCCATTGCGTGGCGCGAGGGAACTCAGCGCGCGGTCTGCGATTACATAGCCGGAATGACAGACGGCTACGCGATTAAAACTTTTCAGAAATACTTCATTCCCTCGGCGTGGGAAAAATAGAAAACAGATATAAACGGGGGTGAGAGTCATGAGGATAAGCGATGATTTTTTAAATGAGCTTCATATGCGGTGCGACATTGAGGATGTTGTTTCCGGCTATGTCCAGCTCAAAAAACGCGGAAAAAACTTTGTTGGTCTCTGCCCGTTTCATAACGAAAAAACGCCCTCCTTCACAGTGTATCCGGAAAACGGAAGCTTCTATTGCTTCGGCTGCGGCGCCGGGGGAGAGGTTGTGAGCTTCATCAGACGCGCAGAAAACCTTGATTTCATTGAGGCTGTGCGCTTCCTTTGCGACAGAGTCGGAATGACGATGCCCTCGGACGGTTTTGACGATTCCCTTGCGCAAAAGCGCAGGAAAATTTATGAAATGAACCGCGAGGCGGCAAGATTTTTTCATGAATGCCTCCTTTCCGAAAAAGGAAAAACCGCTCTTCAATATTACCTCGACCGCGGATACACAAAAAAAACAATCACCCGTTTCGGACTCGGTTATGCGCCGGACGAATGGCGCGCGCTGCTTTCTCACCTGCGCGAAAAGGGTTATTCCTATGAGGACGCCTATGAAGCGAACCTTGCAAGAAAGAGCGAAAAGGACGGAAAAACCTCATTTTTTGATAATTTCCGCAACCGCGTTATCGTTCCGATAATCGACGCAAGGGGGAATATCGTTGCTTTTGGCGGACGTGTTCTTGACAACAGCAAGCCGAAATATATTAATACTGCAGACACCCCGGTATACAAAAAAAGTCTTGGCGTTTTCGGGCTGAATTTTGCAAAGAATTCAAAAGAAAAATCGCTGATTCTTGTTGAGGGCTATATGGACGCCATTGCGCTCCACCAGGCCGGGTTCACAAACTCAATCGCTTGCCTCGGAACGGCTCTCACGGGGGAAATGGCGCATCTTCTTTCGCGCTATGCCGATGAAATTCTGCTGGCTTATGACAACGACGAGGCCGGACAAAAGGCCACCGAACGGGCAATGAAGGTCTTTTCTTCAATCGGAATGAAAATCCGCGTTATCCGCCTGAGTGGCGGAAAGGATCCGGATGAAATCCTGAAAAAATTCGGCGCGGAAAAAATCCGCAGCCTCATTGACGGAGCGGAAAACGAGATTGAATTTAAGCTCCTCAAAGCGCGGGACGGTCTTGACCTTGAGTCCTCAGACGGAAAGGTGAAGTATCTCACCCTCGCCGCCGATATTTTAAGCTCAGAGAAAAATTCTATTGCCGTTGACGTCTATTCCTCGCGCCTTGCCGAGGAGCTGGGCGTTGAAAAGGCTGCGATAAACGCAAGAATCAATCAGCTGAAAAAGAAGAAGGCTTATTCCTCGCAAAGAAAAAAATATGAGGAAATACAACGCGACACGCTTTCAAAAATGAGCAAGCTGCGCATAAGCACAAACACAAGCGTCAAATCGGTTCGGGCTCAGGAGCGGATAGTTACCTTGATTTTTGAAAACCCTGATTTTTACCGCGCTGTGAAAGAAAGGCTTTCGGAAAACTTTTTCTCGGTTCCCGTTCTTGAAAGAATTTATAAGGCTGTTTCACAAAGAATAGAGGAGAATGCAAGTCTTGATCTCACAGCGCTTTGTGCGTCTCTTTCAGACGGAGAACTGAGCGAATTTGTTCGCCTTTCAAAGCAGGGCGAGCGCTTTTCCGGAACAAAAAAGGAGCTGCTCGACTGCATTGAAGTTGTTGAAAGCGAAAAAGAAAGGGAAAAAGCGCAGTCACTGGATGTTTCTTTACTGAATGACGAGGACTATGCGGCACTCTTCAAAAAGAAAAAGCAATAAAATTTTAAGCAATTCAATTCAAATAAATCACCGCGCACCAAGCGTTGCCGACGGCGCAAAACGAAAGGAAGTTATCATTATGGAAAACACCGAAAAAAAAGCGATGGTCAAAGCCCTTATTGACAAGGGCCTTGCCACCGGAAAACTCAACTCGACCGATATTGACACTGTTCTTGTTGAAGCGGATATCGACATTGAGGAGATGGAAAAGCTTTACTCAACGCTTGAAAACCACGGGATTGAAATTGTTGACGATTTCGGAGATGAAATGCTCGACAGCATCTCTATGGACATTGATGTTCCGAAGGGCTATGACAACGCACCGATTCAGGCGGACAGCAAAAACGCCGTTATTGACGACCCGGTCAAGGTCTATCTTAAAGATATCGGCCGCGTTCCGCTCCTCACTCCCGAGGAGGAGATTGACCTTGCAATCCGCATTGCGGACAACGATCAGGAGGCGAAGGACAGGCTCACAAAGGCGAACCTGCGCCTTGTTGTCAGCATTGCAAAAAGATATGTCGGCCGCGGAATGATGTTCCTTGACCTCATTCAGGAGGGCAACCTCGGCCTCATTAAAGCGGTTGACAAGTTTGATTACACAAAGGGCTTCAAGTTTTCAACCTATGCAACGTGGTGGATAAGGCAGGCTATCACAAGGGCTATTGCCGACCAGGGAAGAACAATACGCATTCCCGTCCACATGGTTGAAACCATCAACAAGGTCAAAAAGACAAGCAATATGCTTCTCCACCGGGACGGAAAGGATCCGACTCCGGAGGATATCGCTGCGGAGCTTTCAATGCCGATTGACAAGGTGCGCGATATTCTGAGAATTTCTCAGGAGCCGGTATCGCTCGAAACGCCGATAGGCGAGGAGGAGGACAGCCACCTCGGAGATTTTATTCCGGACGAGGACGCGCTCTCTCCGGCGGACGCGGCGGCAATGACCTTCCTCAAAACAAAGGTCAACGAGGTTCTTTCAACGCTGACCCCGCGTGAGGCGGAGGTTCTGCGTCTGCGCTTCGGTCTCAAGGACGGAACGCCTCAGACCCTTGAGGAGGTTGGAAAGGCGTTCAATGTCACCCGCGAGCGTATCCGTCAGATTGAGGCGAAGGCGCTGAGAAAGCTCCGCCACCCCAGCAGAAGCAAGCATCTGAAGGATTTATAATATTATTTCGCCGGGTGAACGGAAGAAAAATATGAATTTTCTGTTGACTTTTTGTTCCGGGATTATTATAATAAAGTTAGGGTAACCCTTGATTAACTAAGAAGCTATGTTCTGCAAAGGAGGAGCATAATATGAAAAAAGCATTATCGTTACTGTTGGCCGTTATTCTTGTTTTTTCGGCTCTCGCCTGTTCTTTCGCCGTTTTTGCCGAGGAATACGAAATGAAGGATTGCTCGTGCTCAAACTGCACAAGAATTCCGAACAGCTGCCGCTGCTGCGCCTATTGCCCGTATATTGACAAATCCGTTCTCCTTTCCTGCGCTAAGGATGAAGACGGGAACTTCAAGGGCAGCTTTTGCTGCAGCGAATGCAGCGGAATATGGCCGTGCAACTGCCATTGCGGCTGCGAGGCGTGCGTTGATAAGAGTCAGGAGACCGATCCCGATTCGGAACCCCTTATTCCCGAAGCCCAGAGGAAGGCTTATGTTGAAGCTTTTCAGAATGCAATCAAAAAGGTTGCCGCTGTTTTTGACAAGATTTTTAACGCAATCTTCAAATTCCTCAGAATTGACGAACTTATCAAAAAATAATTGCAAATTTTAACCGGGCGGCTGTAAAGCCGCCCCTTTTTTGTTTGTCTTTTATTGCGAGGCTTTATTTCTACGTTTTCACGCTCCGCAATTCGTACGGGGGTCGCTTGAGGTTCCATGAACCTTGCCGTTTGCAGAACATAAAAATCTCCGCAAAATCCTATATCCAAAGCCTATCCTTAAAAAATCTTAAAAATGAACTTTTTTTGAATTAACTATTGACATATTTTAAAACATGGTGTAAAATGTACCCAAGATTAAGGGCTTAGACCTGCAATCGGAAATTTTGGGTAATAAGGAGGAAATTTTACAATGGCAGACATGATCGCAAAGGTAGGTAACTTCATCACCGCTAACTGGGAGAAGTTCGTAAAGCTCGTTGACGAGATCTGGAAGTTCCTTAAGGATACTATCTTCAAGGATGACAGCCCGTTCGCAACTACCGCTTCAAAGTAATTTGAGCGTGGCGTTTTAAAATTTGAAATTTTAAAATGTGGAGGCTGCTCGTTTTGAGCAGCCTCTGTGTTTTGGATTTTTAAGCACAGGAACCTTAAAAAATATTAAAACCGCTTAAATATGAAAATTTTTTGAATAAACTGTTGACTTTTAAAGTCTGATGTTATATAATAAGCCCATGTTGAAACGGTTCTGTTTCGATAAATATAGTGTAATAGGAGGAAATAAACAATGAGCGCAAGTGAAATCAAAACCTTTGAAGACTTTTGGAAGTATCTTTGGAGCATCATCTATAAGGTTCTTCAGTTCATCAGAGACGGCGGCAAGAAGCCGGAGATCCCCGTTGGTACTACCTCAATTGATCTTGATCCCGTTAAGCCCATGTATTAATCTTACTTAACAACAATTAAACAATTGTTTAAGGGTGCAGGAACCGCTTTTGGCGGTTCCTGTTTCTTTGTGTGCGTTTTTAGCTTTTTCAGTTTGTCAGCCAATGGATGATGTTTTCAATAATAATGCCGTTGTAAGATTGTCAGGGTCAAAGCATATAAAATAATATCGTAGGGGAGTCTCGTGAGGCACCCGCGGAATTATTTTAATTGTAACATATGCTATGCAAAACGTCAACAAAGGTTCCGAAACCGGAACAAATATATAAACAATTCAAAAAGTATTCCGAAATGGGAGCACAATTATAAAATTATTCAAAACCGTTCCGAAACCGGAACATAAATAACCGCAGATTCAAAAAGAGAACCTGCGGTTTGTGTGTTTTTTAGGTTTCCGGCAATCCATTTTCATAAAGTGTTTCTGGCGCAATGTCAATATCGCCGTCATTCCAAACCGGAACGCCATAGTCAATATAAACATTTTTAAAAACGCTTGGGTTTGAAAGCGGCTTAAAGGCCTGTGAGTTCAAAAGCGGTTTAAAATCAAAAATCCGCGTTTCACTGTTGTTGAAGCGCACCCAAAGACAAAAATCCTCAAGCGGACGAACACCGCTGACTTTAAGAAGAGGTTTTGGTTCGCCTGCATAGGCAATGTCATTTAAGATATACATAGCTTTTCCTCCTTTTATCTTAAAGGTTCAATTTTTCCAAAAGGAATTCCTTGGACAGCCTTATTCCAAGCTTCATAGAGCTCATCCTCGTGAATGGCAAGCCAAGCCTGAACAAGCTTTAATTGTTTAACAGGTATGCTGCCAGACAAAAGCTCGCCGTCAATTCCTATTGAGGCCTCATATTCATTATAATATATATGAACATGAGGTTTATGATGCTTACTGCTGTCATTAAAAATCATTTTAACGATGATGCTATAAAATCGACATAATTCCGGCATGATTTCATCTCCTTCGTATTCACATAATAGCATATTATTGCTTTGAAATCAACCGGGGATTAGTTTATTCCTCCGGCAATTTGCAGACATCCACCCATTCTTTGAAGCCGGAATATTTTTCAAGCTCCGGAACGGTCAGCTCAATGGCGCTGTTGCTGCTTCCGCAGGCGGGAAAAACGGTTTCAAACCGCTTGAGCGATTCGTCAAGATAGACTTCGGTGCCGTTGTTCACGGCGAACGGACAAACGCCGCCGACCGCGTGGCCGATAAGCTCTGTAACCTGATCCGGAGAGAGCATTTTGGCCTTGACGTGGAAAAAGGTTTTGAATTTTTTGTTGTCAATTTTTGCGTCTCCGGCGGTAACAACAAGAACAGCCTTTCCGTCAACAAGAAAGGAGAGCGTTTTTGCAATGCGCTTTCCCTCGGTGTTCAGTGCTTTTGCGGCAAGCTCAACCGTTGCGCTGGAAACAGGGAACTCAAGAATCCTGCTTTCAATTCCGAGCGTGGAAAAATATTTGCGTACTCTTTCAATGGACATTGTTTTAACCTCCGGAAAATTACAAATATGCTTGAATGATAGCACAGCCGCAAGTGTGTTGTCAAGAAACGCCCCGTTTTTATCGGCCACACCACACAAAAAAATCTTTTTGTTTTGTGTTCTTTTGCCGTTGCGTTTTTTGCCTGTATCGTGTACAATAAGCTAATAAACTGAACAGGTCTGCCCTGTTTTCATGGGAGTTAATCAATGGCATCTAAGGAATTTTTTGAACTGAGGAAAAAAATAATTGAAAAAGACTTTTCGTCAATGAATGAAATGCAGAAAAAGGCCATCTTCCACACCGAAGGCCCGCTTCTCATTCTTGCCGGAGCAGGCAGCGGAAAAACAACCGTCATTGTCAACCGCATTGCGAACATTGTCAAGTATGGCAAAGCATGGGCGAGCGAGCAGGTGAACTTTGAGCCGTCTGAACGCGACATCAAATATATGAAGCGATATCTTGAGGGCGAAACGGACCTTTTGTTTGATATTGAGGACCTGCTTTCGGTCGATAACGCAAGACCGTGGCAGATTCTTGCAATAACCTTTACGAATAAAGCCGCGAACGAGCTTAAAGAACGCCTTGAAAAGCTCCTTGGCTCGGACGCAAACGATATTTGGGCAAGCACGTTTCACGCCTGCTGCGCACGCATTCTGCGCAAGGACGGCGGTGTACTCGGCTTCACGCCGCACTTCACGATTTATGACACGGACGATTCAAAGCGGCTCATGAAGGAAATTCAGCGCCAGCTCGATATTAAAGAAAGCGTTCTTTCTTTCAAAACGATTCTTTCTGAAATCAGCAAAGCCAAGGATAATCTTGTTTCACCGAAAGAATATATAAAGCAGGCCGGAAATGACGTTCGGCTCCAAAAAATCGGTGCGGCCTATAAAATGTATCAGGACGAGCTTAAAAAGGCCGACGCGATGGATTTTGACGATATCATTGGAAACACGGTGAAGCTTCTTGAAAATTACGCTGATGTGCGCGAGTATTATCAGCGCAAGTTCAAATACATAATGGTTGACGAATATCAGGACACGAACCACGCGCAGTTCAGGCTGACCGAGCTTCTTGCCGGCGGCCGCCGAAACATCTGCGTTGTTGGTGACGACGACCAGAGCATCTATCGCTTCCGCGGAGCCACGATTGAAAACATCATGAGCTTTGAAACGCAGTATTCAAACGCTGTGACCATCCGCCTTGAACAAAATTACCGCTCAACGCAGACCATTCTTGACGTTGCAAACGAGGTTATTTCAAACAATACCCAGCGCAAAGGAAAAAACCTTTGGACAAAGAACGGCGCCGGTGATAAGGTCGTTATTGAAACCGCTTATGACGAACAGGACGAAACAAGGTTCATTACGGACACGATTGAAGAAAACGTCAGCTCGGGGGAATACACCTTCTCCGACCACGCGGTGCTTTACAGAATGAATGCACAGTCGAACTCAATCGAGCGCGGAATGG
This sequence comes from uncultured Eubacteriales bacterium, assembly GCA_934511365.1. Taxonomy (GTDB): domain Bacteria; phylum Bacillota; class Clostridia; order Oscillospirales; family Acutalibacteraceae; genus UBA6857. The sequence continues at coordinate 75,367 of CAKSWC010000004.1, read as the reverse complement.
TCAGAGCCGGCATCCCATACCGCATTATCGGCGGCTTCAGATTCTATGAGCGTGCCGAAATCAGAGACGCAATAGCCTATCTTACCGTTGTTAACAACCCGAACGACAACATCAGGCTGCGCCGGATTATCAATGTTCCCAAAAGGGGAATTGGTGAAACAACAATCAACAAGGCTTTTGAAATTGCAACCGGCCTCGGCGTGAGCCTTTTTGAGGTTATTTCACACGCCGATGAATATGAACAGCTCAAACGCAGCGCAAAAAAGCTGCTTGAATTTTCCGCTCTTATCAAAGAGCTTTTTGAAAAGGCGGACGGTATGCACCTTGATGAGCTTTTCAAGGAGATTATTGAGCGCACTCAGTATCTGAGCTTTCTTAAGCTTGACCAGGAAAAAGGCGCGGAAAGGCTTGAGAATATCTCCGAGCTTATCACGAACCTTGTGACCTATGAAACGGAAAACGAAGAGCCGAGCCTTTCTGGTTTCCTTGAGGAAGTTGCGCTCATGACCGATATCGACAACTATAACGCCCAGACGGACGCCGTTGTTCTGATGACTCTCCATTCGGCAAAGGGGCTTGAGTTCCCGGTTGTTTTCATTCCCGGAATGGAGGAAGGAATTTTTCCCGGCGTTCAAAGTATGTATTATCCGCAGGAGGTTGAGGAGGAGCGCAGACTTGCCTATGTCGGAATCACAAGGGCAAGGAAAAAGCTATATCTTTCCCACGCGAACATGAGAATGCTTTTCGGCTCAACCTCGCGCAATCTTCCGTCGCGCTTTCTTGTTGAAATTCCGGAGAATCTGACCGAGCGAGTCGGGCGCAGGAATCCCACTGCCGGCGAACCGTTCGGCTCCTTCGGCGGCTTTGCGTCCGGTCATTCCGGCTCTTTTTTCGGCTCATACCGAAAGACTCAGGATCTTCCGGAAAGCTCGGCGTCATACGGCGGAAACGGCTTTCTTTCCAAAAACCGCGCGGCCGCACCGAAAAAGAAAGCACCGGTTTCATCTGTCTCATATTCGGCCGGAGACACGGTCGTCAGCAAGGTTTTCGGTACCGGCGTTGTTCTTTCCGTTAAAAAAATGGCGAACGACAGTATGCTTGAAATCGCCTTTGAAAAGTCCGGAACAAAAAAGCTCATGGCGAATTACGCAAAGCTTGAAAAAAAATAAAAAGGAGAAATAGAAAATGAAAACATCAAAAAGAATTCTTGCCGCCGTGCTTTGCGCGGTGATGCTCCTTTCCCTCATTCCGACTGCGTTTGCGGCGGAAAAAACCGACCCGATTGTTGTTGTCAGCGGAATGGCCTCGTTTCCGCTCTATGACGGTGACAGCGGCGAACAGGTTTTTTCGCCGTCCGCAAAGGCAATCATGGGCGTTGTGGGCGAGTCGATACTGCCAATGACAAAGTCGCTTTTTACCGGCGACTGGGACTATTTTGCGGACAAGTGCTTCAAAAAGGTATATGAAAGCCTTTTTGAAATTGTTTCATGCGATGAAAAGGGCAACTCGCGCCACAACATCAAAGCGCCATTCTTCCCACTTTCGGTCGATAATTACAGCGAAATTCTTGAAAACGAAAACGATGAGGACGAGCAGGGCGTTGCAAAGGCTCTTGCCGCAAGATTCAGCGGAGAAAATGTTTATTACTTCAACCATGACTGGCGTCTTGACCCGCTTGAAACCGCGGATAAGCTCAACGCTTTCATAAAGAACATTAAAAAGGAAAAGAACAGCGAAAAGGTTACCCTTGTTCCGTGCAGCATGGGCGGCGTTGTAACAAATTCATACCTTTATAAATACGGAAACGCCGATGTTTCAAAAATTGTCTATTGCCTTGTTGCTTCAAAGGGCATTGACCTTGTTGGCGAGCTGTTTTCAAAAAAACTTGACGTTAACACGGATTCCCTGCTTGAGCGCCTTTTCAGCTTTGAGCGCGGCGAAATTTTTACTCAGACCCTTGTTTCCTTTTTGCAGACCGGTGTTGAAATTACCCCGGCGCTTTCAAAGACTATTGACAAGTTTGTTGCCTCGTTTTTGAGCAAAACGAACGATAGAGCATACAGCGACATTCTTTCCGTATCCTTTGCTTCAATGCCCGGAATGTGGTCGTTCTGCCCTGACGAATACTATGAAACGGCAAAGAAAGAGATGTTCCCGAACGGCGCGGACAGCGCCTTTCTGAGCCGCATTGACGAATATCACTACAATGTTCAGAACAAAGCCGAAACGCTCATGAAGAGCGCCAAGGAAAACGGAACAACGGTTTATGTTACCGCGGCCTACGGCTATGTTGGTTTCCCCGTGACCGAAAAGGCGTGGGAACAAAGCGACTGTCTGATTGAAACAAAGAACGAATCCTTTGGCGCCACCTGCGCGCTTTACGGCCAAAACCTCGGCGATGATTATAAGCCCGTTTCAACCGTCTGCAAGGACGAAAGCCACACCCACCTTTCTGTGGACGGAATAATCGACGCCTCCTCCTGCCTCTTTCCGGAACAGACGTGGTTCATCAAATATATGAAGCACGTTGGTTTCAGATTCAATACCGAGGCAAGCGAGCTGCTTTTGTGGCTTGTCGGAAACGAAAATGAAGTTTCCGTTGACAGCAAGGACGGTTTTCCGCAGTTTTCAGAGTTTAATACCAACACCGGAAAGCTCTCCTCGCTTACCGGAAAGGAGATTAAACACAGCATTCTTGACGGCCACTCAAACTTATTTTCAAGAATTGCAGAGTTTTTCAAAAACGTCTGCTCAATAATTTTGAAGCTTTATTATAAAATTAAAAAGTAATTACATAAAAGGAGAGAATAAGAATGAAAAAGGCAGTATCACTTCTTCTTTGCGTTTTGCTTGTTTTTTCGTGCGCTACGGTCGGCTTTGCGGCGCAGGAAAGCGAGCGCACACCTGTTATTGTTGTCAGCGGAATGGGCGCGTTTCCAACCGTTAACAACGAGACCGGAGAAAGCGTTTTTCCGCCCTCGGCTCAAACAATAATCAAAACCGTTCTCGGCGCCGCCGGCCCGCTTGCAGCGTCCGTTGCCCTGAACAAATGGGATATACTCGGAAAATACGGCGCAAAGCCGCTCCATGACCTTTTTGAGGGAATGAAGTGTGATGAAAACGGAAACCCGGTCTATAATACCTCGGCGAAAACCTTTCCCGGCTCGGCGGATCAATACGATGAGCTCAAGGGCGGCGAAAGCCTTGAGGTTGCCGCCCTGCGTGCGTGTGCAGATGAGATCGGCTGGAAGAATACATATTATTTCTACTATGACTGGCGCATGAGCGCTCTTGATATTGCCGATGACCTTGAAAAAACCATTGACCGCGCAATGAGCGAAACAAAAAGCAAAAAAGTTTCCCTTTTTGCAATGAGCTTCGGCGGAACAATAACCTCGGCTTATCTTTATAAATACGGTTCAAACAAGCTCAAAAATATTGTTTATGCCTCCAGCGCAATTTACGGCACAGACCTTGTTGGCGAACTCTTCTCTGAAAACCTTGAAATCAAGCTTGATTCAATCGTCAATTACCTTGAGGAATTTCTCATTGGCAGCGACTTCGCCTATAATTCCGTCGGTCTTTCAAGAGACATTATGCAGAAATACGGCAAAGGTGCAAAAAAAGCGGTTGACGCATACTTTTTCTCAATGCTTGAAACTCTGCGCGAGCCAATCTACGCCAAGGTCTTTATGGACACGTTTGTCCGCTTCCCCGGAGTTTGGGGCCTGATGAACTCAAAGTGCTATGAAAAAGCAAAAAAGGCAATGGTTCCCTACGGTAATCTCAGCGAAAGCTTCGTTAAAAAGACGGACGAATATATGTATAATGTCCAGATGAAAACGGATGAACTTATAAAAGCTGCGGAGAAAAACGGCGTGAATGTCTATATCATCGGCTCTTATAACTACGCCGGAATTCCGCTCACGAGTGGCGCAAAAAATCACTCTGACTGTCTTATTGACACCTATCTCATGAGCGGCTATGCCACCGTTGCGGACTACGGAAAAACTTTGACCTCTCCCGTTGATTCTTCAAAAAAAGTTTGCACCGATAAAACGCACAGCCACCTTTCAACCGACGGCGTTATTGACGCTTCAACCGGCATTCTTCCGGAAAGAACGTGGTTCATAAAGAATATGCGCCACGTTGAATACGGCTATAACCAGCAGGCAAGCAAGCTTGCGGCATGGGTTGCAACAAGCGAAAACGGCGTTGACGTCCACTCTGATTCACGCTATCCGCAGTTTGTTGATATGAGCCGCAAAACGGGAAACTTCACCTCGCTCACAGAGGGCGTTGAGGTTCCGGCAAAAACAACGGAAAAAAGCTTTCTTGCGAAGATTGACGAATGGTTCGGAAAAATGATTGCGCTTTTCAGAAGTTTCTTTTTCAAAGCAAGATAAGGTGCGGATAAAATATTTGAAAAAACACTTTACAGCACGGCTCATATTTAGTAAAATATCCGTATAGGTATTACAGATAGTTACCTGGCAGCTTCCGCGGGAGGCGCAGCAAAGCTCCGCTTTGCGCTCCTGTGTTTTTGAAAGGACGGTCATTGAAAATGCAGAATGTATATAAAAGAATTCTCCTTAAGCTCAGCGGCGAGGTTCTTGCCGGCAAGGACGGAAAGGGCATTGATTTTGAAACGGTGAACAAAATTTGCAAAGCCGTTAAAGACTGCGCCGACCTCGGCGTTCAAATCGGCCTTGTTGTTGGCGGCGGAAACTTTTGGCGCGGCCGCAGCAGCGGTGAAATGGACAGAACAAGAGCCGACCATATGGGTATGCTTGCAACGGCGATGAATTCACTTGCTCTTGCCGATACCCTTGAGCAGCTCGGCGTTCCCGTCAGAGTTCAAACCGCAATCACAATGCAGCAGGTTGCCGAGCCTTACATCAGAAACAAGGCGGTTCGTCACCTTGAAAAAGGCAGAGTTGTGATTTTCGGCTGCGGAACGGGCAACCCGTTCTTTTCAACCGATACCGCAGCGGCTCTTCGCGCAGCAGAAATCAATGCGGAAATTATCTTCAAAGCGACAAATGTTGACGGCGTTTATGACAAAGACCCGAACAAGTTTTCAGACGCAGTTAAATATGACACGCTTACTCACAGCGAGATTCTTGAAAAAGGTCTTGCCGTAATGGACAGCACTGCCGCTTCGCTTTGCAGAGACAACGGAATTTCAATCCTTGTTTTCAACCTCAACGATCCGGAAAACATTGTTCGTGCGGTTAAGGGTGAAAAAATCGGAACGATTGTGTCTTAAAGAAAGGGCCGGGAATAAAAGGGAGAAAAAGCAATGGATTTTGTTGTTATCCTGATACCGTTCTTCATTTTGTTTGTTGTTGTCGGCAGTCTTTCCCTTTTTAAACCGGAACTGTTTTGGAAAAGCACGGAAAAAATGGAAGTCCGAGGGCTAAAACTTAAGACCGTCAAAAAAGTATATAACATTTTTGCGCGTTTGCGGCGGAATATATCTTGCCGTTGCCGCGGCGGCTCTGGTTTTCGGAATCGGATATCTGATAATCAATGTTTAACCGTAAAATTAAAATCTAAAATATAAAACAATTCAAATCAATAAAAGGAGTTATTACTATGCAAGAAGTATTTGAAAAAGCAAAATCAAAAATGGGTAAAACCGTGAACGCTCTCAAGAGCGAATATGCCGGCATCCGCGCAGGCAGAGCAAATCCGCAGATTCTCGATAAGCTCACCGTTGATTATTACGGAACGCCGACTCCCGTTGGCCAGCTTGCTTCAATTTCTGTTTCCGAGGCGAGGGTCCTTGTTATTCAGCCGTGGGATAAGTCCGTTCTCAAGGGCATTGAAAAGGCCATTCTTGCTTCCGACATCGGAATCAATCCGCAGAACGACGGAACCATTATCCGCCTGACCTTCCCGCCGCTCACAGAGGACAGGAGACGCGACCTTGTTAAGGAAGTTCAGAAAATTGCGGAAAACTCAAAGGTTGCCGCGCGTTCAATCCGCCGCGACTGCATTGAAAAACTCAAGGCAATGAAAAAGGATTCAACAATCACCGAGGACGACCTCAAGGACGGCGAAAAGGAAATTCAGAAAATTACCGACAACTGCGTCAAGGATATCGAAGCTGTTGCCGACGCAAAAGAAAAAGAAATCATGGAAATCTGATTTTTTATCACAGGGCTGTCGCCTTTGGCGCCAGCCCACTTTTTGAAGAATTCGGAAAATATTTTTCCTACACAGCAAAACAAAAGTATTTTTTAAGAAGGAGCCGTAAAATGGAAAAAGAACATATCGTTTTGCCCGAGCACATTGCAATAATCATGGACGGCAACGGCCGCTGGGCAAAGAAAAGGGGACTTGAACGCACCGAGGGACACAAGGTCGGAGCGGAGGTCTTTAGAAAAATCTGTCAGTACGGCTCCGATATCGGCATAAAATATATGACCTTTTATGCGTTTTCAACCGAAAACTGGAAGCGCTCGGCCTTTGAGGTCGGAAAGATTATGGATCTTTTCAGAAAGTACCTTGAAGAGATGGAAGAACGCGAGAGCGAAAACGAGGAAGCCGGATATAACATCCATTTCATCGGCTCGCGCGAGGGTATGCCCGAGGATATTGCAGAACTTATGGACATTGTTGAGGCGCGTTCAAGTGATAAAAACAAAATACACATCAACATTGCCGTCAATTACGGCGGCAGAGACGAGATCGTTCACGCGGTGAAGCGCCTTTCAAAAAGAATTGAAAGCGGCGAACTTTCGTCTGATGACATTACGGAGAAGGCAATTTCCGATAACCTTTACACCGCCGGACAGCCCGACCCGGATCTTGTTATCCGTCCGAGCGGAGAGGAGCGGCTTTCAAATTTCCTCATCTGGCAGTTGGCCTATGCGGAGTTTTACTCAAGTGATGTTCTTTGGCCGGACTTCACTCCCTCTGACCTTGACAAAGCCATCGAGGAATATTCAAAACGCAACCGCCGCTTCGGCGGAGTATGAAAGAGAAAGAAAGGACAGAATTTTTCTGTTTTGGTATAGATATATGAAAAAAATCAAGTTTAAGGGGGAGCGCACAAGGTCAACGCTGATTATCACCGCGGCTCTCATTGCTTTTCTGATTTCAATCTGCACGGATTTCAGACCGGGCTATACGCTCATGGTTGCCGCAGTTTCGCCAATGGCAACATTTGAACTTCTTCGTGCGTGCGGAGTAAAAAGCAAACTGCTTTTTACTCTCTCCTGCGTTGTGAGCGCGTTTTCCGCGTTTTATGTCAGCTATGACATTCCGATTAAGCCCGTGGGCGTTTTTGTCAGCTTTTATGCGCTGACGCTGCTGTTCCTTGCGGTGATTTTTAATAAGGAAATTAAGTATGTTGACTCGGTTGCTGCGCTTTTTGCCTCCGTTGCAATTCCGTATTCGTTCACCTGCTTCATCCGTCTCAACGATATTGCAAAGCTGAGCCCGGAAAAGCTGTCTCACCGTGAGGGCGTTTTCCTTGTTATGTTTGCTTTTTCCTGTTCGTGGGTAACGGACGTTTTTGCGTTCCTTGTCGGCCGGAAAATCGGAAAGCACAAGATGACACCGCACATCAGCCCGAAAAAGTCTTTTGAGGGTGCCATTTTTGGAACGCTTATCACTGCGGCGGTCAATGTTCTTTTTCTGTTCCTCTTTTCTTTTGGAACGGGAAAGCTCGGCTATCACGCCTTCTTCGGCGAAAGTGCAATGAAATATCTTTACATAATCCCAATTTCCTGTGTTCTTTCCGTTGTCAGTATGTTTGGCGACCTTGCGGCGTCCGTGCTCAAGCGCAATGTTGGAATTAAGGATTACAGCAATCTTCTTCCCGGCCACGGCGGAATTATGGATCGCTTTGACAGCACACTTTTTGTTCTTCCCGTGCTTTACGGAATTTACGTTTTGATATATGCATAAAGCAGCCGCCGATTAACTGATGAGCACAAATTTCAACGGCATATCCGCACTTTCAGCTAACCGGTGGCCACTAAAAGGTGAAAAAAATGACTGAAAAACTTTCAATATTAGGTTCAACCGGCTCAATCGGAAAACAGGCGCTCGATGTTTGCGAAAAGGCCGGGATTGCCGTAACTGCTCTGACGGCGAACAGCAGCGTTGCCCTTCTTGAAGCGCAAGCAAGAAAATTTAAGCCGAAAAAGGTTGCCCTTGCCGATGAAAACGCGGCCAAGGAGCTTAAAATCCGCCTTGCCGATACCGACGTAAAGGTTCTTGGCGGACAAAGCGGCGTTTGTGAATGCGCGGCCGAGGAAACGGCGGACACCGTCCTCAACGGCATTGTGGGCATGGCCGGCCTTGAGCCGACGCTTGCGGCCCTGAACGCGAAAAAAAAGCTTGCCCTTGCAAACAAGGAAACTCTTGTTGCCGGCGGAAGCCTTGTTACGCGCACCGCAAAGGAGAACAACATTAAAATTCTTCCCGTTGACAGTGAGCACAGCGCAATTTTTCAGTGTCTTCAGGGAATGAATAAAAAGAAAGAACTCAAATCAATAATATTAACGGCGTCCGGCGGACCTTTCTTTGGAAAAACAAGATCTGAGCTTGAAAGTGTTACCGTTGCCGAGGCTCTTCACCACCCAAACTGGAGCATGGGCGCAAAAATTACCGTTGACAGCGCAACAATGATGAACAAGGGTCTTGAACTGATTGAGGCGGTTTGGCTTTTTGATGTTTTGCCGTCTGAAATTCAAATTGTTGTTCACCGTGAAAGCGTTGTCCATTCGCTTATTGAATATGTTGATAACTCCGTGATAGCGCAGCTCGGCGTGCCGGATATGAGAATACCGATTCAGTACGCTTTGACATATCCAAAAAGAATTCCCTCTCCGGTGAAGCGGCTGACGCTGAGCGATTACGGAACCCTCACTTTTTCAAAGCCGGATTACGAAACTTTCCGCTGCATAAATCTCTGCCGCGCAGCAATCGAAAAGGGCGGGCTTTATCCCGCGATTGCAAACGGTGCGAACGAAAAAGCCAACGAACTTTTCCGGAGCGGAAAGATAGGCTTTTTGAAAATTGCAGAGCTTGTTGAAGCCGCGGTTTCAAACGGCGTTTCAAAAGATAATTATACGCTTTCCGATGTTCTTGAGGCGGACAGAGCCGCAAGAGATTTTGTTGAAAGCAAAGTCAGGTGATAGAATGAAATTGAATCTTCTCGTAACTTTTTCCGCAGTCTGGAGCAAGGCTTGGCCGATTCTTGTTGCCATCCTCTTTTTCGGCCTGATAATTTTTATTCATGAGTTTGGCCATTTCATTTTTGCAAAGCTTTTTAAGGTCAAGGTCAACGAGTTTGCGCTCGGAATGGGACCGACAATTTTAAAAAAGCAGGGGAAAGAGACAAAATATGCCCTGCGTCTTTTCCCGATAGGCGGCTTTGTCAGCATGGAGGGCGAGGATGAGGACAGCGAGGACGAGGGTGCGTTCTGCAACAAAAAGCTCTGGCAAAAAATGATTATCGTTGCCGCCGGAGCAATAAACAATATCATTCTCGGCGTTTTGATTTGTATTCTCATTGTTGCCGGAGTCGGTTCAAAGCAGGAAGAAACGCTTGTTGGAACAAACACGATCTCTCAATTTTATGAGAACGCGGTTAGCAACGGCGAAAACGGACTTAAAGCCGGAGATAAAATTCTGAAGATCGACTCCAAGCGCGTTTTCTCCGATTATGATATAACATTCCTTATGCAGCGCAACAACACCGGAAAATATTCCTTTCTTGTTGAACGCGACGGAAAAAAAGTTGAACTGCCTGAGGTCAACTTTGCCGTCCGCACCGGCGGAAACTTTTCATATGATGAAAACTGCGTCATCTCCTCTGTCAGCGCAAAACTCAAAAAGGCCGGCCTCAAAGACGGCGATAAAATTCTTTCCGTTAACGGCGTTAAGGTTGAAACAAACACGGCGCTCATGGAAGAAATTGGAAAGGATAAGGATTACACAATAGACTTCACCGTTTTGCGCGGCGATGAGGAAAAAACCTTTGAAAAGGTCAAAATGCAAACGGTGACCGTTTTTGATTTTTCAATCCGCGGAGAAAAACCGAATTTCTTCAATGTTGTCGGCGGTGCGTTCAGATATACCGCAACAATGTCAAGAATGGTCTATCTCAGCCTTTTTGACATCATTCGCGGAAAGTATGGCTTTAACGATCTTGCCGGCCCAATAGGAACGGTTTCCGTTATTGCCGATGTTACCGAACAGAGCGTTCAAAGCGCAGACTTCGGCGCAATGCTGATGATGATGGCGCTCATTACAGTCAATATCGGCGCTTTCAATCTTCTTCCGATACCGGCACTGGACGGCGGACGGCTGTTCTTCATGTTTGTTGAACTCATCACAAGGAAAAAGATTCCGCCGAAATATGAAAATTGGATCCACGCCGCAGGACTCATTCTTCTTCTTATTTTCATGGCGGTTATTTCCGCAAGCGACATCTGGAAATGGGTTTCCGGAGTTGGATTTATGTGATTAGATATTAGATTTTAGATGGTGCTTAATATGATTAAGAGACGAGAAAGTAAAAAAGTTAAAGTCGGAAACATTTTTATCGGAGGAGACAGCCCGGTCACGGTTCAGTCAATGCTCAACGCCGAGGCGCATGACATTGAAAAAAATGTTGCTCAGGCGAAAGCACTTGAAACTGCCGGGTGCGAAATTATCCGCGCCGCGGTGCCGGATATGGACGCCGTTAAAACCATTGCTGCGCTCAAGGAGAACATTGCCGTTCCCGTTGTTGCAGACATTCACTTCAATTATAAAATTGCGCTTGAATGCGTTGCGGCAGGTGTTGACAAAGTCAGAATCAATCCGGGCAACATTGGAGACGACGCAAACGTAAAAGCCGTTGCAAAGGCCTGCCGGGCAAAAAATGTTCCGATTCGTATCGGCGTAAACTCCGGTTCGGTTGAAAAGCATATACTTTCAAAATATGGCGCTCCGACCGCGCAGGCAATGGCGGAGAGCGCAATGTATCACGTCAGGCTCCTTCAAAAATTTGACTTTGACGATATTGTGATTTCAATCAAATCCTCAGATGTTCAAACAATGATTGAAGCGTATAAAGAGGTTGCCGCAATGTGTCCTTATCCGCTCCACCTCGGTGTGACCGAAGCCGGAACAAAAAGGATGGGAATGCTCAAGTCCGCCGTTGGAATCGGCTCGCTTTTGACGGCCGGAATCGGAGACACCATCCGCGTTTCCCTCACCGCAGACCCGATTGAGGAGGTCTATGCCGGGCTCGATATTCTCAAAGCGGCCGGAATCAGAAACGATACGCCGACCTTGGTTTCCTGCCCAACCTGCGGACGGACAAAAATCGACCTCATCTCCCTTGCCGAAGAAGTTGAAGAAAAGCTCAGAAGAATCAAAAAACCAATTAAGGTTGCGGTCATGGGCTGCGCTGTTAACGGCCCGGGCGAGGCGAGGGAAGCCGATGTTGGAATAGCCGGCGGAGACGGCTGCGGAATCATTTTCCGCCACGGCGAAATTCTCAGAAAAGTTAAGGAAAACGAGCTTGTTTCAGAGCTTATGAAAGAAATAGACAAGTAACCACTGATTACCTGTGAGATAAGGAAAAGCATACATAAAATGGATAACAACAGTTTTTTTTCGGTTTTCGGTGCATTTCCGGAAAACGAACAGGCTTCTGCGGCCTTTTCGGATTGCAGAATTGATAACATTAAAATACACTTTGAGAGCAGGAAAATGGAGCTTGAGCTTTCGTTTTCCGCTCTTGTCTTGCAGCGCGAAATTGAGTATGCCGAGGAGCTTCTTAAAGAAAGACTCGACCTTTCGGAAATTGAAATTCTTCCAAGGATGCCGTCGGCGCTTTTTTCTGAGGGATATTTTTCCTCCCTTGTTAAAAAGGTCAACTCGTCCGTTGCGGCGAGCAACGGCTTTTTTGTTGGCGCAACCGCTTCCTTTGACGGAACAACCCTTTCGGTTCACCTCACCCACGGCGGAAAGAACATTCTTGAAAGCTGCGGCTGCAAGGACTTTATGGAAAGGCTCATTCTTGACCGCTTTTCAAGGAGAGTGAATGTTGAATTTTTTGGTGAGGAGCTTTCCGTTGAGGACGAGGCATACACCGAAATGATCAGAACCGCCGAGGACAACAACCTGCGCGCAAAGGGAATTGACCCCGAAGAAGTCCGCGCTGTTGCGGCAAAGCCGAAAGAGCACAAGGTTATTGAGGGCATTCCGCTCTATTTTGAAACCGCGCACCCCGTTCTCGGAAGCCGGATAACCAAAAAACCGCGTCCGCTTTCGGAAATCAGCATTGAGGACGGATCCTGCGTTGTTTGGGGCGATGTTTTCGGTCTTGAGGTCAGAGAAACAAGGGACGGAAGGAGCAATATTGTTACCTTCAACATCACCGACCGTACATATGCCTATTCCTGCAAGATTTTTGAAAAGAAGGAATACTGCGCCCATATCCTTGAAAAGGTTGCGGATGGGGTGACGCTTCTTATCCGCGGCGACCTCACTTATGACAAGTATTCGGGCGAAACGGTCATAAGCCCGAAAGCAATTTCAACAATTCAAAAGATTCCGCCGATTGACGATGCCGAGGAAAAGCGCGTTGAGCTTCATCTTCACACAAAGATGTCAATGATGGACGGTCTCACGGACGCAAAGTTCCTTGTTAAGCGCGCAATAGCGTGGGGACATAAGGCGATTGCAATCACCGACCACGGCGTTGTTCAGGCGTTTCCGGAGGCTATTGCCGCCGCCGGAGGAAAAATCAAGGTCATCCTCGGAATGGAGGGTTACTTTGTCAACGACGATGAGCAGAGCTTTGAAAACTGGAAAAAGGAGAAAAAGGCGAAGTATTTCCACCAGATAATCCTTGCCAAAAACAGCACGGGGCTCAAAAATTTATATAAGCTCATCTCTCTTTCAAACGTAAAATATTTTCACAGGAAGCCAATTATTCCGAAAAGCGAGCTTATGAAGTATCGCGAGGGCCTGATTGTCGGCAGTGCGTGCGAGGCCGGCGAGCTTTACCGCGCAATAGCAACGGGCAAAAGTGATGAAACAATCTTAAAAATCGCCTCGTTTTATGACTATCTTGAAATTCAGCCCTGCGGAAACAACAGATATATGATTGACAGCGAGCGTTTTCCGCTTGTCAACAGCATTGAGGACATTCAAAACATGAATCGGAAGGTTGTTCATGTTGCAGACAAGCTTGGAAAAATGACCGTTGCAACCTGCGATGTCCATTTTATTGACCCCGAGGACAGCGTTTTCAGGGCGGTCCTCATGGCCGGACAGGGCTTTCAGGACGCGGACAGGCAGGCTCCGCTTTTCTTCCGGAACACCAAGGATATGCTCGCCGAATTCGACTATCTCGGTGAGGAAACGGCAAGGGAAGTTGTTATTGAAAACCCCGGAAAAATTGCCGATATGATTGAAGAGCTGACCCCGATTCCGAGCGGCAACTATCCGCCGTCTCTTGAGGGTGCAGACGATGAGCTCAAACGTCTTTGCTGGGAAAAAACAAAGCGCCTTTACGGCGACCCGGTTCCGGAATACGTTGCCTCAAGGCTCACAAGAGAGCTTGATTCAATCATCAAACACGGTTTCGGCGTTCTTTATATGATTGCGCAAAAGCTTGTTAAAAACTCCGAGGATCACGGCTACCATGTCGGCTCGCGTGGTTCGGTCGGTTCGTCATATGTTGCAAACGCCTCCGGAATTTCCGAGGTCAACCCTCTTGCTCCGCATTACCGCTGCCCCAAATGCAAACATTCTGAATTCTTCCTCAAGGGTGAAGTCGGTTCGGGCTATGACCTTCCGAAAAAGGACTGTCCGGAATGCGGAACACCGATGGAGCGCGACGGTCACGACATTCCCTTTGAAACCTTCCTCGGCTTTAAGGGTGACAAAAGCCCGGATATCGACCTCAACTTTTCCGGCGAATATCAGTCGCGGGCGCATAAATACACCGAGGAGCTTTTTGGTTCATCGCACGTTTTCAAGGCGGGAACGATTGCAACCGTGGCGGACAAGACCGCGTTCGGCTTTGTCAAAAAGTACCTTGATGAAAGGGGAAGAAAGGTTTCCCGCGCTGAAGAATCAAGGCTCACAATCGGCTGCACCGGAGTCAAAAGAACAACCGGCCAGCACCCCGGTGGAATGGTTGTTGTTCCGAACGCTTTTGAGGCGGAGGATTTCACACCGGTTCAGTATCCGTCTGACGATGCAACAAAGGGCCAAACCACCACACACTTTGACTTCCACGCGCTTCACGATACCATTCTGAAGCTCGACAACCTCGGCCACGATGTTCCGACTCTTTATAAACACCTTGAAGATCTGACGGGTATTCCCGTTATGGAGACAGACATCTGCGATCCGAAGATTTATGAAATGCTGACGAGCACAAAGCCGCTCGGCGTTACACCGGAGGACATTGACTGCCCAACAGGTACGCTCACAATTCCGGAAATGGGAACGCCGTTCGTCATCCAGATGCTCCTTGACGCTCAGCCGAAGAATTTTTCAGACCTTTTGCAAATTTCCGGCCTTTCCCACGGAACGGACGTTTGGCTCGGCAATGCGCAGGATCTCATTAAGGACGGAATCTGCACAATTTCCGAAGTTATCGGAACGCGAGACAGCATTATGGTCTATCTTATGCACAAGGGGCTTGAACCGAGCCATGCGTTCAAAATTATGGAAACGGTGCGTAAGGGACTCATTGCCAAGGGCAAGGTTTCCGCGGAAGTTTGGGAAGGTATGGAGCAGGATATGCGCGAACACAATGTTCCTGAATGGTATATCAAATCCTGCTATAAAATCAAGTATATGTTCCCGAAAGCGCACGCTGCGGCATACGTCAGCGCCGCACTGCGTCTCGGCTGGTACAAAATATATTATCCGCTGGAATATTATGCCGCATTCATGACCGTCCGCGGCGGAGATATTGACGCGGCAGCCGTCATTGAGGGCAGAGCCGCAGTCAAAAAGCGCATGGCGGAAATTAAGGCCGCCGGAAAGGACGCCGCGCCGAAAGAGCAGAATATGTTCCCCGGTTTGCAGGCGGTTAACGAGATGATGGCGCGCGGAATTGAGTTTTTGCCCGTTGATATCTATAAATCAGACGCAAAGGTCTATCAAATTGAGGACGGAAAAATAAGAATGCCGTTCAGCGCACTCAGCGGCGTTGGCGAGAGCGCCGCAGTCGGCCTTGAAAAGGCGAGGGAAGGAGTTGACCGCTTTGTTTCGGTTGATGACTTTGCCGCAAGGGCCGGGGCATCCAGCGCGGTTATTGAAGCGCTGCGCCAGGTTGGTGCACTCAAGGGCATTCCGGAAACAAGGCAGATAAGCCTGTTTGAGTTTTAACAGGGGTGAGCAAAACGGAAATTGAACTTAATGAGGGCGAGCGCCTTGATCCGCTTGGCGGCGGGCTGAAAATTATTGTTTCAAAGGAGCATATTTTTGGAACGGATGCGGTTTTGCTCGCTTCTTTTTCGGACATCAGAAAAAATGATACTGCCTGTGACCTTGGAACGGGCTGCGGAATAATTCCGCTCCTTTGGTGCAAAAAAGAGACGGGAAAGCTCTTTGCCGTTGAAATTCAAAAAAAGGCGTGTTTCCAGCTTGAACGCTCGCTTGTTTTCAATAATCTTTCAAAAAGAGTCGGCGTTGTCAATCATGACCTTCGGGAGCTTAAAGGAGTTCTTCCGTTCGGTGCGTTTGACCTTGTAACGATGAATCCGCCGTATAAAAAAGTCGGCGCCGGAATTGAAAGTGCGAGCGAAAGCGACAAAATTGCAAGGCATGAAACAATGTGCGGCATTGATGATTGCTGTGCTGCGGCGGCAAAACTCCTGCGCTTTGGCGGAAGGTTCTGCCTTTGTCACAGGCCGGAGCGCCTTTGCGATGTTATGGTGAGCATGAGGCAGCACAACCTCGAGCCGAAAAGGCTTAGGTTCGTTTCAAAAAACGAGAACGGCGCCCCGTGGCTGTTTCTTATTGAGGGGAAGCTCGGCGCCCGCAGTTTTATTAATATTGAAAAGAACTTATATATTGAAACCACGGACGGAAAGCCGTCTGAGGAACTTTTAAAAATCATGGGTGATTACACGGAGGGAAAAAGATGAGCGGAACGCTTTTTGTTGTCGGAACGCCGATAGGAAATTTGGGCGATTTTTCGCCGCGCGCGGTTGAAACGCTCAAGAATTGCGACTTCATTGCTGCGGAGGATACCAGAGTTACGCTCAAGCTGCTGAACCACTTTGAAATCAAAAAGCCGATGATAAGCTATTTTGAACATAACCGCCGTGAAAAGGGGGAGGTTATTGCCCAAAGAATTCTTGCCGGTGAAAACTGTGCTCTCGTGACGGACGCCGGAATGCCGGCCGTTTCCGATCCCGGTGAGGACCTTGTTGCCCTTTGCGCAGAAAAGGGGATAGACGTGAAAGCCGTTCCGGGGCCGTCTGCTTTTGTTGCGGCTGCGGCGCTTTCCGGGCTTCCCGTTGGCCGTTTCACTTTTGAGGGCTTTTTGAGCATGAACAAGCAAAGCCGCCGCGAACACCTTCTTTCCGTTAAGCACGAAAAGCGGACGATGATTTTTTATGAAGCACCCCACAAGCTTTCCGCAACGCTTAAAGACCTTTTTGACTGTCTTGGCGACCGGAGGCTCGCAATAGTTCGCGAAATTACAAAAATCCATGAGGAAGCAATCCGCACAACGCTGAAAGAGGCCGCCGAAAAATACGCCGAAACGCCGCTCAAGGGCGAGATTGTTCTTGTTATTGAGGGCGAAAAGGAGGAAAAGGCCGAGGTCACGCTTGAGGACGCCGTCACTCTTGCAAAGGAATACATTAAAGAGGGGCTCAGTTCCTCCTTTGCCGCAAAAAAAGCCGCAAAGGAAACCGGCCTCAAAAAGGGTGATATTTACAATCTTATCAAGGAGGACTGAGAATGGCTGAGTGGTTTTGTCAATATTGGCGATACGTTTTGGGCTTTGTTGGCGCGTGCATTGTTTTGTTTTTTGCTTTGCGCGCCGCGGTGAAAGCGAGCGCGGAACACAGAAAAAGCTATAAGGCTGAGGAAGAATATATAACACGGCTGAAAGCCCTGAAAGAAAAATATGTTCCGCTGACAAAAGAGGCGGTTGCCTCTGCTCCGGAGGCTGAACTGCTTGAGGGTGCTGCGCTCGGAATTCAGCTTTTTCTTCAAAAGCAGGAGGATATGGAAAAAGCCTTTCTGTCTCTTCCCGATGAAAAGAAATTGATTTATACCTTGGATGTTTTTGTTTCAGACAAAACCGCTTCTGCGTTTTTTAGGAATAATTCACAGATTCTCAAAAGCCGCCTTGTTCCGGCGCTTTTTCTCGTTGGTCTTGAAGAGCAGGCGCGGCGTATTACCCCTGTTTCAAAAATGTTTGACGATAAGGACGAGGAAACTTCGCTTGACAATGACGCGGTTGAACGGCTCGACAAAGAGCTTGAAAGCGAAGAATTTTTAAGTTTTATTAAGCTTTCGGCCGCAAAATATATTAAAGATAATGAAGAACTGTTCGTTGAACGGTGATATTGCTTTGAGGAAAATTTGTTATTTTCGATTGACTTTTTTCTTTTATAAGTGTATAATGCTGTTTATTGTCCGTAATAACTGATTGGAGGCTATCATATGCGCAAAATACTGCCGTTTATTTTGGCTTTTGCGATTGTTGTCTGCCTTGCCGCCTGCAAGGATAAAAATGAACCGGTGAACCCGAACACAATTTCAACAAGTTCTCCGGCCGGTTCCCTTTCTCAGCCGTCGCAGAATCCGGCCGTCAGCGTCAGCAGCCCTTCGGGAGGAAATACTCCGGAAACCTATGTTCTCACCACCGCTGCGGATATGACTATGCCGACCGTTATGACAACGGCGTTCAATGTTGCGAACGAGAGCGTTTCAAACGATCCGTTCACAACCCAGAAGGTTACAACGGACATCAGCTTTTCCGCCGCAACAATAACCGCCCCGGTTGTGAACACAACCGCGCTCCCCTCCGTTCCCACTGTTGCCACATCAAAAGACGATAAAACAACAGGCAAAGAGGACGGAAAAACAACAACCAAAAAGAAGCCGGAATCAACAACCTCCGCCGCGGCGAAGGCAGTCAGCATATACAGCGCCGGAGTCGGCGTTGACGGAAGCGGAAAACGCATTGTCTATTCCATTGACCCGTCCTGCGGAAACTTCAAGTCCAACTCAACCGTAATTTCCGTTACTGTTGACAATGAGGAATATGACAACATTCCCTGCAAAATCAGCGCAAGCAATCTTGACGCCAGCGGCTGCCAGCAGGTGTTCATTGACCTGAGCGGAATTGCTGACCTTGCCGAAGGCTCAACAGTCAGTTTCAGCGTTCCGGCGGCTTTCCTCAATGCAAAGGACGGAAAGACATACGGAAAATCGTTCGGCAACACGATTGTTGTCTGACGCAAAAAGCGCAAAAACATATAATGTGTGTTAAGCTGCCTCGGCCGAGGCGGCTTTTTTGCAGCAAAATGGCGGTTGAAAAGGCCGGCCTTTGTTTTGCTGAACAAAAAGTTCTGACTTTTTTATTAAATAATTTGTTTTTATATTGATTTAAATTCCAAGATTTACTATAATAAAGAATACTATGGGTTAGTTTGTGAACTATAATGATTAAAAGCTTCGGAGGTAATGTTTTTATGCCAAAAAGCTCAAATGATAACGAACAAAAGGCTGTGCGCACTCGTGCCGCTCAGCCGCAGAGGAAAAAAAGACGCAAAAAGAAAAAGCACCCTGTGCTCTTTTCAATCTTTCTTGCGTTTTTCTGCCTTTTTGTTTCCGGAATGCTCACCGTGCTCATCGTTGGAACGTCGGTGCTTTCCTATGTCAATACCGTTGTTAACGGAAAGGTCATAGTCAATCTTGATAACTATAAAAGCTCCCAGAGCATGACCTCGATAATGTATTATTACAACGAAAAGAACAAACCCGTTGAGGCAACGCGCCTCCACGGAGAGGAAAACCGAATCTGGGTCAATTATGACAAGATTCCGAAAAACCTTCTCAACGCTTTTGTCTGTCTTGAGGACAAGCGTTTCTATGAGCACAGCGGCGTTGACTGGATACGAACCATCGGCGTTCTTGTCAGACCCTCACTCAACGGACAGGGCGGCTCAACAATTACCCAGCAGCTCATCAAAAACCTTACGGATCAGAAGGATGTTACTTATATCCGAAAGTTCAATGAAATTCTGCGTGCGCTCAATCTTGAAAAGTATTACTCCAAAAAGGATATTCTTGAAGCGTACCTCAACACCGTATATCTCGGCGCGGGCTGCTACGGCGTTAAAACCGCTGCTGAAACCTATTTTGGAAAATCCGTCAGCAAGCTCAATGTTGCCGAATGCGCATTGATTGCCGGTATCACGCAGGCTCCGTATTCATATAACCCCTATGTAAACTATGACGCTGCCATCACAAGGCAAAGGGACTGCCTTTATTATATGCACCAGCAAGGCAAGCTTACCGATGCTCAGTATCAGAAAGCGCTCAAAACAAAAATCAAACTTGCCGGAGAGAAGGAATCGAACAACAGCTCATCCTCAAACGACCATATCTACTCATGGTATGAGGAATATGTTATTGACCAGGTTATTGCCGACCTCCAGAGCAAATACAGCTATGAATATAACGAGGCATGGCGCATGGTTTATTACGGCGGACTGAAAATTTATTCCGCCGTTGACAAGAGCGTTCAGTCTGAGCTTGAAGATATCTATAAAAACAAGACCGGCTTCCCATACGCTTCAAAGGATTCGCGCGGCCAGTATCCGCAGTCTGCAATGACAATTATGGACTACAAAGGACGCATTGTTGCCCTCGTTGGCGGAACGGGAAAAAAGACCACCAACCGCTCTTATAACCGCGCAACGGACAACCGCGCAAAGCGTCAGCCCGGTTCTTCAATCAAGCCGCTCGGCGTTTACGCTCCGGCGATGGATCTCGGCCTCATTTCCCCAACGTCAATGATTCTTGAAAAGTCTATTACCCTTAACGGTGACCCGTGGCCGAGGAACTTTAACGGCGACCACGGTTCCGGAAATTATATTACCGTTCAGGAGGCGCTCGTCCGCTCCCTCAACACCGTTCCGGTGAGAATACTCAGCGAGATGCTTGGCGTCAAGTCCGCTTTTGAATATGCAAACGAGCATTTCCATCTCAATCTTTCAAGCAATGATATGGATCTTTCTCCGCTCGCCGTTGGCGGAACAAGCACGGGCGTAACAACGCTTGAAATGGCCGCCGCCTTTGCAACATTCGGAAACGGCGGAAAGTATTATAAGCCCTACAGCTACTATAAGGTTCTTGACCGCAACGGAAAAATACTGCTTGACAACACAAAGAACGAGCCGGAAAGGGCAATCAAAACCGCAACGGCCAACTCCATGCTTTCGATGCTCACAAAGGCCGTCACCCAGTCCAACGGTACCGGCTACGGCTCATATATTTCCGGCTTCCAGACCTTTGCAAAAACCGGAACAACGTCCGAAAACTGCGATAAGTGGTATTGCGGCGGAACTCCTTATTATGTAACGGCCGTCTGGTACGGTTATGATTACCGCGCCGATTTGCACACGGGTTCAAGCAACCCGGCAAAAACCATTTTCCGCGAGGTGTTCAGCACAATTCACAAAGGACTTGAAAGCAAGACCTTTGCGGACGTTATTGAAGAAACCGGCGGAGAAAAGGGAGACGCGAATATCCTTGTTTCCACCGACCCCGTTGTAACCTCAGAACTTGACACAACCGAGGACGAATCAACAACTGAAAGCACAACAAGGAACCGCACAACCGAACCGAAAACAACAAAGCCGAGGAGCACAACGGAACCGACCACGGCTCCGACCACAGTTCCGCCGACAACAACGAATCCGCCCTCAACAAAACCCTCAACAACGGAACCGACCACAGCTCCGACCACAAGCGAACCGCCGGCTCCGAAGCCGGAGCCATCCTCATCCTCGGCGGAAGAAGGCGGCGAATAAGGGGAAAAGAAGATGGTGATTCTTTCTGTTGATTACGGCGACGCAAGAACGGGACTTGCCGTTTGCGACAGGCTTGAAATGCTTGCCTCGCCCGTTGGTGTGATTTTTGAAAAATATGAGCCGAAAGTCCTTGAACAGGTTCAGCTTGCCGCAGAAAAAGCAAAGGCGCAGCTTATTGTTGTCGGCCTTCCGCGCAACATGGACGGCTCGTTCGGCGAGCGCGCCGAAAAATGCGCGGCTTTTGCCGCAAAGCTTCAGGAGCTTACGGGAATACAAACCGAAACATGGGACGAGCGGCTGACAACGGTCAGCGCCCACCGCGCGCTCAATGAGGTCAACGTCCGCGGAAAAAAGCGGAAGAACATTGTTGACGCCGTTTCCGCCGTTATGATTCTTGAGGATTTTCTCAAGGCAAGAAGCTGAAATATATAAGCAAGGGGCTGCCACATTTTGCGGCAGCCCCCTCTCTGCGTTCGGTTTTTTGACTGTTTTCAGGTGCTTTTGCGCCCGGATTTTTGTGAGGAAAATAATTAAGTGCCGTGAAACTTGCTTTTTTCCTGCCAATGTGATATAATACCGTATAATTACCACGGCAAATCAGCCGGCTTCGCCCGTGAAGAACCAAACAAAACCTTCAGCGGGCGCTTTTGTCACTTTTTTTGCCGTCCCGGAGGGACTCCGGAGATTATATGAAAAAACAGGAGTTGAAGATGATTGGCTAAGTACATTTGCAAGCGCGTGGCTATGGGAATACTCAGCATATTCGTTGTTGCCTCGCTCACATTCCTTTTGATGAACCTTGTTCCCGGCGGGCCGTTCGTTGCCGAAAAATCAATGAGTGCGGCGGCGCAGGAAGCCCTTAATGAAAAATACGGGCTGAATAAACCACTTTATGAGCGCTATCTTACCTATATGTCAGACCTGCTTCACGGCGATATGGGTCCGAGCCTCAGGCAAAGAGGCCGCCAGGTGTCCGATATCATTTTTTCAAAGTTTCCCGTTTCGGCCAAGCTTGCCGGAATCGCCGTTGCGGTTGCGCTGCTTCTCGGAATTCCGATGGGGTGCCTTTCGGCATACAGCAGGGGAAAGTTTTTGGACAATTTCATCATTGTGCTTGCAACGTGCGGAATTGCCATTCCGAGCTTTATCAGCAGTGTAATTTTGCTTTATACATTCGGAAGCAAGCTGAACCTGCTGCCGACCATAGGACTGAACACAATGTCCTCATATATAATGCCCGTTACGGCTCTTGCAATTTATCCGACCGCATATATAACGCGCCTCATGCGTTCAAGCCTTCTTGACGTTATGGGTCAGGACTATATCCGCACGGCAAAGGCGAAAGGACTTTCAAACTTTAAGGTTCTTTTCAAGCACGCATTGCGAAACGCAATTTTGCCTGTTGTCACTTATGTCGGCCCGATGCTTGCAAGCCTTATGACCGGCTCGTTCATCGTTGAAAAAATCTTTACCATTCCCGGTCTTGGCCGCGACTTTGTTTCGGCCATCAATCAGCATGACTATACCCTCATTATGGGAACAACAATAGTCCTTGCAACACTCATTATTACCGCGAACGTGATTGTTGATATTCTTTATAAAATCATTGATCCGCGCATTAAACTCAAATAAAGGAGCGGAAAGAAAGAGAAATGAAAAAAATACCGAGTCTTCATCTTAATCCCAATGACTTTCTTCCCGCAACAGCCGACGAAAAAGAAAGTCTCGTAATAATGCGCAAAAGCACAAACTTCTGGGCTGACGGTCTGCGCAGACTTCGCAAGAACAAAATCGCAATGGTGAGCCTTGCGTTCATTCTTGTTATTGTTGTTTTTGCATACATTCTTCCGCAGTTCTGGCCGTACAGCTATGAGCAGCAGATTCAGGGAAGCGAAAACCTTGCCCCCTTTGAATACGGTGTAACAGAGCAGGAGCTCATTGACAAGGGGGAAAGCGTCTTTCCCCATATCTGCGGAACCGACAAGCTCGGCCGCGATTTTGCCGTCCGTCTTATGATGGGTACAAAAATAAGCCTCACGGTCGGCCTCATCTGCGCGGCGCTCGTTCTTCTTGTCGGCGCGACCTATGGTGCGGTTGCCGGTTTTCTCGGCGGCTGGGTTGATAACATCATGATGCGTATTACGGATATTCTTTACACAATTCCGGATATCCTTCTGATTATCATTCTTTCCATTGCGCTCAAGCCTAAGCTCGAGTCGATTTCCGAGCTTCCGGGCTTTGAATGGATGCAGCGGGTCGGGCCGAACCTCATTGCGATTTTTCTTGTTTTTGTTTTGCTATACTGGGTCAGCATGGCGCGTATCACCCGCTCGCAGGTTCTTGTTCTCAAGGAATCCGAGTATGTTACCGCGGCGCGCGCCCTCGGTGCAAACGGCTCAAGAATCATCAGAAAGCATCTTTTAACAAACTGCATCGGAACTCTCATCGTTACAACGACCCTTCAGATTCCGTCGGCAATTTTTACGGAAAGCTATCTTTCTTTCCTCGGCCTCGGCGTTGCGGCTCCCATGCCGTCGCTCGGCTCGCTTGCAACGGACGCAGTTAAGGGAATGAACACCTATCCGCACCTTTTGTTCCTGCCGGCGGTGCTCATCAGCGTTGTTATTCTTGCGTTCAACCTTTTCGGCGACGGACTGCGCGATGCGTTCGACCCGAAACTTAAAAACTGACAAAGGAGGACGGGAATTTTGGCTGAAAAACTTTTGGATATTAAGGACGAAAGACTCTCGTTCTTCACCCCTGCCGGCGAGGTTAAGGCGCTCAACGGCGTCTCGCTTTCAATGGAACAGGGCGAGGTTCTCGGCATCGTTGGTGAATCCGGCTCCGGAAAATCCGTAACCGCATACTCGGTCATGGGTCTTACCGCATATCCCGGAAAGCTTATTGGCGGAACTATCCGCTTTAACGGCCACAAGATTGACGAAATGAGCGAAAAGGAGTTCCGCAAAATCCGCGGAAACGAGGTTTCAATCATCTTTCAGGATCCGATGACGAGCCTTAACCCGGTTTACTCTATCGGAAACCAGATAACGGAAGTTATTCTTCTTCATACAGATAAAACAAAAAAAGAAGCCCATGAGCGCGCAAAGGAGCTTTTGGAGCTTGTTGGAATCAATGAACCGGAAAAGCGCCTCAAGCAGTATCCGCATGAGCTTTCCGGCGGAATGAGACAGCGCGTTATGATTGCCATTGCCCTTGCGTGCGAGCCGAAGCTTCTCATTGCGGACGAACCCACAACCGCGCTTGACGTTACCATTCAGGCGCAGATCCTTGAACTTATGCAGGAGCTGCGCGCAAAGCTCGGAATGAGCATCATCATGATTACCCATGACCTCGGCGTTGTTGCCAGCATGTGCGAAAAAATCGCCGTAATGTATGCCGGTCACATTGTTGAATACGGAACTGCGGACGAGATTTTCTATAACCCGAAGCATGAATACACAAAAGGACTCATTAAGTCCATTCCGAAGCTCAATGCGGAAAAAATTGAGCGTCTTATTCCCATTGAGGGTCAGCCCGTTGACCTTCTCA
Source organism: uncultured Eubacteriales bacterium (assembly GCA_934511365.1). GTDB lineage: Bacteria > Bacillota > Clostridia > Oscillospirales > Acutalibacteraceae > UBA6857. The sequence continues at coordinate 50,771 of CAKSWC010000004.1, read as the reverse complement.
ATCCTCCGGCCGGCTGCCCGTTTGCGCCGCGCTGCGCAAGCTGCATGAAAATCTGCCTGCGTGAAATGCCGCCGAAAACGGTGCTTTCGGACACCCATTACAGCCATTGCTGGCTGCTCCAGAAAGAACAGTTTGAGAAAGGGGAGGACTAAGTTTGAGTAACAACGAAAAGCTTGTTCAGATTGAACATCTCCAGCAGTACTTCCCCGCCGGCGGAAGAGGAAAAAACAAAAAATTTGTTCAGGCCGTTGATGATGTTTCTTTCTTCATCAATAAGGGTGAAACCCTCGGTCTTGTTGGCGAATCCGGCTGCGGAAAAACAACCGTTGGTCGCACTCTCCTGCGTCTTTATGAGCCGACCGGCGGAAAGATTGTCTATGACGGTAACGTCATTTTTGACAAGGAAAAGAAAATTGCCGTCAATATGCTTCCATATCGCAGAAAAATGCAGATGGTGTTTCAGGACCCGTATGCGAGCCTTGACCCGCGCATGACGATAGGCGATATTGTTGGCGAGGCGATTGATATCCATAAACTTGCCGCGAACAAAAAGGAGCGCAGGGACAGAATTATCTCCCTGCTTGAAACGGTCGGCCTCAACAGTGAACACGCTAACCGCTATCCGCACGAATTTTCCGGCGGTCAGCGTCAGCGCGTCGGCATTGCAAGAGCGCTCGCCGTCAATCCGGAATTTATTGTTTGCGACGAACCTGTTTCCGCTCTGGACGTTTCAATTCAGGCACAGGTTGTCAATATGTTTGAAGATTTGCAGAAAGAGCTGGGTCTGACCTATCTCTTCATCGCTCACGACCTGAGCGTTGTTCGCCATATCTCAAACAGAATCGGCGTTATGTATCTTGGAAAGCTTGTGGAGCTTGCGGACAGCTTTGAGCTTATTGCTCACAGCGTTCACCCTTACACAAGAAGCCTCATTTCCGCAATTCCGGAGGCTGATCCCGAAACGGCGCGCGCTTCAAAGCGCATTCCTCTCCAGGGAGACGTTCCAAGTCCGCTCAATCCGCCCAGCGGCTGCCGCTTCAGAACCCGCTGTCCTTATGCGGACGAGCTTTGCGCAAAGGAATGCCCGGCGTTTAAGGAAGTGAGCCCCGGCCACTTTGCGGCGTGCCATCACCTTGATAAGGTGAAATGATTTTCTTTCGGTATTTGTTGCGCATTTTGCTTCTTACTGCGCAATGGGTATAAATTCTGGCTAAAGCCAAAAAATCTAAAAGGAGATGCACCTATGAAAACCAGAAGAATTATTTCAATCGTTCTGGCCATCGTGCTTGCTTTCTCGGCTCTTGCCTGCCTTTCCGGCTGCAACAAGGGCGGAAACGACTCAACAACCGCTTCCGGTGACAAGACCGACGCGGCAAAGCCCGATGAATCAAAGCCGGTTACGGTTCAGATTGGACCGAACCCGGAAACTCTTGACCCGGCTCTCAACAGTGCTGTTGACGGCGGCAATATGCTCATCACGCTGTTTGAGCCCCTGCTTATTATCGACCAGGATAATAAGGTTCAGCCCGGTCAGGCTGAAAAGTATGAAGTCAGCAAGGACGGCCTCACCTGGACTTTCACAATGCGTGACGGTCTTAAGTGGTCAGACGGCACCGAACTCAACGCAAAGGACTTTGAATATTCCTTTAAGCGTTTGACGGACATCAAGCTTGCCGCTCCGTATGCCGAAACCGTTATCGGTATGGTTGAAGGCTATAAGGACGCCATCGGAAACCCGAACAAGAAAGGCAAGACCACAACCACTCCCGACCCCGACAAGCTCAATGTTAAGGCCAGCGAGGACGGCAAGACTCTCACCGTTAAGCTTGCTTATCCGTGCTCATACTTTGACAAGCTTGTTGCTTTTGCAACTCTCAGCCCCGTTCAGAAGGCTACCGTTGAAAAGAACGGCGACGCTTGGGCAACAAAGCCTGAGACCTATGTCTGCAACGGTCCTTACATGATTGAAAAGTGGACTCCGAGTGAACGCATCGTCTGCAAGAAGAACGATAACTATAAGGGCGGCTGGGATTCTTCAAAGATCGTTACCAAGACCCTCAACTTCCTTCTTCTTGAAGATTCAAGCGCTTCTTACACCGCTTATACCGGCGGCGAAGCTCAGCTTATTAAGGACGTTCCGACCGAGGAAATTCCGAGCCTGAAGAAGGCTGAGGACGGCGGCGATTTCTACATTGACGCAAACCTTGGAACATATTACCTCAACATGAACATCAAAAAGGCTCCGTTTGACAATATCAACGTCCGCAAGGCTCTCAACCTTGCAATCGACCGTGAGTACATTGCAAACACCATCATGCAGGGCACCTACACTCCGGCATACAACTTTGTTGGTCCGGGCATCATTGATGCTGAGGACGGTAGCATGTTCTATGACGTTTCAGTGAAGAAAAACGGCGGAAAGACCTATATCAGCAAGGACTTTGAGGCTAACCTTGAGGAAGCCAAGAAAGCTCTTGCCGAGGCAGGCTATCCCGATGGAAAGGGCTTCCCGACCATCAATTACGCAACCAACGATTCAGGCTACCATGTTGCTCTTGCCGAATACCTCCAGCAGGCATATAAGAAGCTCGGCATCACCATGAATATTGACAAGGTTGACTGGTCATCATTCACCCCGCAGCGCCGCGCAGGCAATTACGAAATGGCCCGTAACGGCTGGGTAATGGACTATAACGACGCTTCAAACATCATTGAGCTGTTCTATTCAACCAACGGCAACAACGATGGAAAGTATAGTAGCGAGAAGTTTGACAAGGCATTCGACGCTTCCAAGGTTGCAGACAAGAAAGCACACTTTGCGGCTCTCCATGAGGCCGAAAAGGTTATGATGGAAGATTACGGATGCATTCCCGTTGCTTATTACAATGACTTCTGGCTCCAGAGCCCGTCTCTCAAGGGTTCATGGCACAGCCCCTATGGTTATTGGTACCTCCAGTATGCTTACATTGAGGGTTAAGTAATATTTTAACTTCAAAGCTAAAGCAAAAATAAAGGCTGTCCGCATCTTTTTTGGTGCGGACGGCCTTTTTCTGTAAATAATGCGTAATATTTTTTACACATTTCCGTTGACAAACATTCACAGATACATTATAATTCAATTATACGGGTGAAAGTTTCACCCGATGTATTATAATCGAAACGGAGGATACCCATATGAAGAAAATTATTGCAGTTTTACTTTCGGTTCTGGTTCTTTTCTCTGCGCTGAGCGTTGTTTCCTTTGCCGATGGTGAAGCCGAAGAAAAGCCGGTTTACACAATCACATTTGTCGACTATGACGGAACGCCGCTCGGTTCAAGACAGGTTCCCCACGGCGAAATTATCTCCGCTCCGGAAAATCCTGCGAGAGCCGAGGATAAGGAAAACAAAATTGAATACATCTTCAAAGGCTGGTCCAGTGACGGCGGCGCAACAACATATTCCGCAAACACTCTTCCCGTTGCAACGGCTGATGTGACCTATACCGCGGTTTATGCCGAAAACAAGAGGGGCGATAACCTCACCCTCTTCCAGCTTATTGCTTCAATCTTTGCAAGAATCAACAAGATTTTTGAATATTTCGACAAGCTCTTTGATTTTGATTTCAAGCGTCCGTAACAACGGGAATTTTAAATTATCGGTGGACTGCCGCGTTTAGCGCAGACCAAAGAGCAAAACAAAAACACAAAAGACTATATCTCACATTTTGCAAAAAAGTCTAATGTTCTGTGAGGTATAGTCTTTGATTTTTTCGATTATCAAAAAACATTTTGCTCTTTTAAGTGTTTTTTCCGTTCGCAGTACCTGTGTACGGCTCCGGAACAAAGAAAACGCTTTCTGAATCTAAATGCACAGCCCCTTTTTGAACTGTGAGGAGAAAAAATGAAACAGTTTTTTGCAATGTTTTCAAGAATGAAGTATATCAACCGCTGGGCGCTGATGAAAAACACACGCAGCGAGAACCTGAGCGAGCACAGTCTTGATGTTGCCGCAATAGCCCATGCGATTGCCCTGATGAAAAATCTGCGTTTCGGCGGCAGTCTGAATGCCGAGCGCGCCGCCGTTCTCGGTCTTTATCACGATATGCCGGAAATTATAACCGGCGATATGCCGACCCCGGTAAAATATCACAGCAAAACGCTGCGCAAGGCTTTCAATGAGGTTGAAACCGAGGCTTGTTCACACCTTCTTTCAATGCTGCCTGGTGATATGAAAGAAAGCTTCCGGCCGTACTTTTTCAAAAAAGAAGAGGATGAGTACCTTTGGAAAATTGTTAAGGCGGCGGACAAAATTTCTGCGCTCATCAAGTGCATTGAGGAGGAAAAAAGCGGAAATCATGAGTTTTCAAGTGCGCTTTCTTCAACAAAAAAGGCGATTGAAAAAATGAATCTTCCGGAGGCGGACGCTTTTCTTGAAGAATTCCTCGGGGCATACAGCCTCAATCTTGATGAACAGAGTATCTGCGTTGCTCCAACCGAAGAAAGTTCAAAATAATTAATTCAGAAAAAATTAATTGCTTTTTTCAGTACGCGCCTGTATAATGGAGATATTATCTTTGCAAAAATCCGGAAGTTTTTTTGCAATATTAAGGAGTTGTAGAAATGGAACCTATCAAGGTTGATTTTACCGGCGGAAACGGAGCCGGAAAAGGAAAGGGCAGCGGCAAGGACGCCTATCTCTCCCCCTCAAAGGCCGGACTCAAAACCGTCATTTCCGTCATCGGAACCGTTATCGGAGCCGTTGTTGCGTATTACTTTATGCTTCCGCCGCTCAATTTCAAAAGCACGGAGCTTTACTTTTTCCTCGGCATTGTTGCGGTAATTTATCTTGCTTTTCAGGTTGTTCTCTCCGGCGTAATTATGAAACCGGAGTACACAAAGTATGTTAAAAAGCAGGCTATTGTTCCCGGAATAATCATCGGCGCGCTCGCCGTTGTTGTCGGCGTTGGAATGCTGTTTTCTTCGGTTGTTTTCCGCGCCTCGTCATATAGCAAGATTATCTCCGTTTCCGAGGACAAGACTTTTTCGAGCGATATCAAACAGGCGGACTTCAAGTCTGTTCCCGTTCTTGACACCGCTGCCTCCGCCGCGCTTGCAACCCGTACCCTCGGCGACCTTGCTTCAATCAATAAGGAATCGCAGTTTGAGGTTGCGCAGCAGTTCACCCAGATTAACTATAAGAATTCTCCCGTCCGCGTCGGAACACTTGCATACGGCGATATCTTCAAATGGTTCAAAAACACAAAAGAGGGTATGCCCGGCTATATCATTGTTGACATGGTTACCCAAAAAACAGAGTTTGTAATGCTCAAAGAGGGCAGCTATATCCGCTACTCCACCGAGGAGCATTTTTCAAAGTATCTCATGAGACACGTCCGCTTTGCTTATCCGACCTATATTTTTGATGAGCCGCACTTTGAAATTGATGAGCAGGGCAGGCCGTTCTGGCTTTGTCCGGTACTTGACAAGACAATAGGCCTCTTTGGCGGAACCGATGTTAAGGGCGTTGTTATTGTTGACGCAATCACAGGTGAATGCAATGAGTATTCGCTTGAAACAATCAAAAACGATAAGTCCTTCCAATGGATTGACGGAATCTATTCAAATGACCTGCTTGTTGAGCAGTATAACTATTACGGAAAATATACCGGCGGCTTTATCAACTCAATTATCGGCCAGGAGGGTGTCCGCGTTGCAACCGAAGGCTCAAACTTCCTTGCCCTCAATGATGACGTCTATATGTATACCGGTGTAACCTCAGTTAGCAACGACCAGGCAATCATTGGCTTTGTTCTTGTCAATATGAGAACAAAGGAAGCGAATTTCTATGAAATCTCCGGCGCAAAGGAGTATTCCGCAATGAGTTCCGCTGAAGGTCAGGTTCAAAACTATAAATGGACGGCAACATTCCCGATTCTTCTCAACATCAGCGGTCAGCCGACTTATTTCATGTCTCTCAAGGACGATGCAAGTCTTGTTAAGCATTACGCAATGGTAAATGTTCAGAACTATCAGGTTGTTGCAACGGGAAAGACTATTGCCGAATGCACGGAGAACTATGTAAATCTCCTTGCGCAGAGCAACATCAACATCAAGGTCGATATTGACAAAATCAAGGACGATACTGACAAGAACGAACCGAGTACTGATAAGCCTGCGGAAAAAACAACGGTTACCGTTAAGGGTACCGTTTCAGACATCAGAACGGCTGTCATGGGCGGAGAAAGCTATTATTTCATAAGACTTGAAAAGGGCAGGACTTATTACAAGGTTTCCGCCTCGGAAAATGAGGCCGTGGTCATTCTCAACACGGGAGACAGTGTTTCGCTCACCTATCAGAAAGGCGAAAGCGGAAGCGTCATTGCTGCCGAACTCGGGTAAAGATTCAGATTGCAAAAAGGAGCTGTTGCGGCTGCAACAGCTCCTGATTTTATATAATGGAAGTTTAAATATCTGCAAATTACTTAACCGATTCAATAAATGCGCTTACAAGCGGCGCACCCTCTTGGGAAAGAACGGCTGCGGACGATGAACCGAAAAACAAAAGCATTGAAATAAGCATTGCCGTAACACGTCTCAGACGTTTCATTCGCATTCCTCCTTTCTCAATTTTTATTAAGTATATGCAGGCGAACATTAAATATAGCTTAACTCAGACCGCCGAGAGAGGAAACGCGGCGATAATTTATATTTTGTTAATAAATTCAATGAACTTGAAAATCCGGAGGAAATAGGTTATAATCAAACCATATCAAAATTTTGGAGTGTGAGGAATGAAAAAAACAGTTGAATTTGAAAAAGGCAAAAAGGTTTTTCCGGTTATTATTGCAATAATCGGCGCCGCTCTTGCGGCGGCGCAGCTTATCTCAAGGCTCAATTTTGTTTCCGTTCTGTGTGTGGGCTATTGCTGCATTGTTTCGGCGCTTATGCTGCTTTCGCTGATATTCAAAAAGAAAGTTTATCTTTTCATGCTTCTGGGCTATGCTTTTTCCTTTGGCGGCCTCACCGTTTTCCATATTGTTTTCGGTGCAGACGCCGGCTTCGGCGCGTTTTCAAGCGGTCTTGCCGGTTGGTCGAGCGCGGCTCACCCGCTGCTTTCCGGCGAGGGAAGCTTTCTCCTTCGCCTTTGCGGAAATCTTATTCTTTCCCTTCCCGTGATAATCAGCTTTTTTCTGCTTTTGCTTTTTGCAAAAAGGAGCTTTAAAAAAGGCGGCGTTAAAAAGGCGGTTTGCTCGCTTTTCAGTCTGCTTCTTGTTGTCTCGTCCGTTGCGAGCGTTCTTTTCATGAATATGAGAACAAAGCCGGTTACCGAACGGCTTTGGGAGGGTGAGGAGGACTACCTCAAGGGTGTTGACAAAGCGCAAAAAAACAGCCCGAATGTTCTTTTTGTTCTTATGGATGACCTCGGATACGGCGATGTTTCGCTCAACGGCGCAATATATGAAACGCCTAACATCGACTCGATAGGCGAAAACGGACTTAATTTTGAAAACTTTTATTCAAGCTATTCGGTCTGTTCACCCGCCCGTTTTGCTGCAATGACAGGCCGCTATCCTTACAGAGGTTACGCGGATAATGTTGTCTATCCGACAATTTCAACCGTTTCTCCCTTTGCGCAGACGCGGATTTTTAACAGCATTGAAATGGGCAATAACACGGACGGAATGCTCGGAGATGAAATTACCGTTGCCGAGGTTTTCAAAGCCGCCGGATACTCAACCGGCCTTTTCGGAAAATGGCATCTTGGCGATTACGGTGAATACCTTCCGACAAACCAGGGCTTTGATTATTTTTACGGCAGCCACCATGTCAATGACATGACGCCGTTCTATCATGTCCGCGAGGAGGGCGGAGAATACACCATCGCTCACGGAACGGACGAGCTTAAAGACCAGTCAAAGGCTACCGGCTGGATAAATGAGGAAATTACCGATTGGATAACCGAAACGGTAACAAAAAAGGACGAACCTTTCTTTGCCGTTTATACCTCTCCGTGGCCGCATGCTCCCGTTTTTGTCGGTGATGAGTTCAAGGGCTCAACGGGAATGGGTACATATGTTGACTGCATCAATGAGTTTGACGCCGGACTCGGAAAGCTGTTCACAACGCTTGAGGAGCTTGGTGTTCTTGAGGACACGATAATTGTTTTCACAAGCGACAACGGCCCGGCGCTTGAAGGCTCGGTCAACGAACTGCGCGGCGGAAAGTATCTTGCATATGAGGGCGGTCAGAAGGTTCCGTTCATGCTTCGGTGGGATAACAACAATGGGTTGTTCAAGGCCGGAGAAACAAGAAAGCAGAGCGCAACTCTTGTTGACCTTTTCCCGACCTTGCTTTCCCTCTGTTCGATAACCGGAAACAAAAAGGACGGATATCTTCCGTCCGACCGCGTCATTGACGGCGTTTCAATGCTGCCGCTGATTGAAAAGGACAGCGTTATCCACACCGAAGAAACGCCCATTCTCCACATGAAACGCAAGGACATCAAGGCCATTCAGTATACGGTTGAAACTTCGGAGGTTAAAAAACTTTACCCCGATTACAACTATGACGTGCTGAACAAGAACAAGCAAATAACATTCAAATATTTTGACCGCATTCAGAACGATAACTCTGCGTTTTTTGATAAGTTCCGCAAAAACTGGCTGCATATCCTGACAGATGACAGCGGTGAAAATTATAACCGTTCCGGCGTCTATCCGCTTGTTGCAGAAAAGATGCACGCAAGGCTTGATGAAATTCAGACCGATTTTGAAAAGAATCCGAGAGGTATAATTAAGTAATGCCGCCGCTTTCAATAATGATAAAACCGGCCTCGAGTCTTTGCAACCTCAGGTGCAGATATTGCTTTTACTGCGATGTTGCGGAAAACCGAGAAGTTTTCACGTTCGGAATGATGACGAAAGAGACGGCGGAAAAGCTCATCAAAAGCGCGCTTGAATTTGCAAACGGAGAGAGCGTTGCTTTTGCCTTTCAGGGCGGGGAGCCGCTTCTTGCCGGACTTGACTATTTCCGCTTTTTTGTCTCCTGGGTTGAAAAGAGCAATAAAAAAGACTCACGGATTTTTTACTCGGTGCAAACAAACGGAACGCTTCTCACAGATGAATGGTGCGAGTTTTTCCGCGAAAATGAATTTCTTGTTGGCCTGAGCCTTGACGGCGACCGCGAGGGGAACCGCTTCCGCGTTGATCCAAAAGGGAACAATGCGTATTTTAAAATCCTCAAGGCTGCCGAAAAGCTCAAAAATCATTCGGTGGAGTTCAACATTCTTGTTGTTCTCACTGCCCTTTGCGCAGAACGGTGCGAAAAAGTGTATAAATACTTCCGCGATAACGGCTTTAAGTATCTTCAGTTCATACCGTGTCTGCGGCCGTTCGGAGATAAAAGCGAAAGCGAACTTTACATGACGGAAAAACAGTACGCCGAATTTCTTATTAAGACGTTCAATCTCTATGTCAAGGACTTTGTCCGCGGAAATTATGTCAGTATCCGCCTTTTTGACAACTGGGTAAGGATGTTCCTCGGCGAAAAGCCGGAGCAGTGTGGCCTTTGCGGCCATTGCACACACCAGCTTGTTGTTGAGGGAAACGGAAACCTTTATCCTTGCGACTTTTTTTGCACTGATGAATGGCTGCTCGGAAACATTGAAACCGTTTCGGTTGAGGCGGCTCTTACCGGAAAAAAGGCGCAGGAATTTATCCTCGAAAGTCTTGCGGCCGATGAAAAATGCAAAAACTGCCGCTTCTTTTCAATGTGCCGCGCTCAAGGCTGCAAGCGGCAAAAAGTTCATGCGGATTACTGCTTTTCTTACCGGACTTTTTTTTCCTCCTGTCTCCCGTTGTTCCGTGCGTTCGGAAAATAATCATACATAAGGGAAATCGTTTATTCTGTATATAAAAAAGAATAAAAAATTATTAAACCTTTAATATTTCTTGAACAATCTATTGACATTATATAAAATCAGTTGTAGAATACCAAATGATGATTAAGGTTTGTTGGCTTTCGTCAATATGCTTTTTTCAGCGCTGAAAATTATTAAAGAGGGAGGACAGACACATGGACGCAAAGACGTTTTTTGAAAAGTTTGAAGTTATCTACAAGGCCATCTGGAAATTCCTTTATGCCACCATTCTTTCGGACCTTAAATAATTGAAGAAAAAAAAGTGAGGCTGCCAATCGAACGGCAGCCATCTTTTTTTGTTCGGATGTTTCCGGAAGGCTAAAGAGCTGAGGGTCTGCAATTCGGGATTCTTCCCCAACTTCCGGTTATAGTCTATGTTTTTCCATTTGCAACTAAATTTGTTAAAAAATTGTTGACATTTCAAACTTTTAGTGATATCATATCACCAAGATCAGAAACGGTGAGAGTCGTTTCGCTTGAATAAAATTATATGGAGGAATATTTATCATGAAATTCACATGGGAAGATTTTGAAAAGCTTTGGCAGGCACTTTGGAAGAACATTTATCTCTTCTTGAGCCATTTCGGCATTGAAACCCCGCTTGGCCCCGAAGAGAGCTGCCCGCTTGACTAATTTAAGCTTTGCTTTTATAAGCTGCGTTCCCTTTTGCTTTTTGCCAAAGGGGACGTTTTTTTGGAATTGACAATCATGGGTGAATTTTGATAAAATGATTTATATTGAAGAAAGGAGTCCGGCTTTATGAAAAGATTTTTCAGCCTTTTGCTTTCGCTGGTGATGATTTTTTCGGTTCTTCCGCTCGTCTGCTTTGCGCAGGTGGGTGACGCCGTTCCGTTTAAGAACAGTCGGTATTTTGAGTGCGGAGATTATTCGCTTCATTACAGAACTTATGGCGACAGCCGTTCCTGCCGCGCAAAAGTGATGCTGCTCCACGGCTTTGGGCTTTCCTCCGCCTCGCTTGAGGGTATCGCTTCTCAATATGAAAAGGAAGGTTATTTTGTTGTTACTCCGGACGTTCCGAATTTCGGCTATTCGAGCCGCGAGACGGAGAAAACCGCTCTCCTCTCGCGTGAGGAACTAATTTTTGCATTGATGGAGCAGTACGGCGGAAAATGGATTGTTGGCGGACATTCAATGGGCGGCGGAATTGCGCTCAACATTGCGCTTGACCACCCGGAAAAGGTGACGGGGCTTGTTCTTTTTGCTCCGCAAACGAGTACCGAGGCTGTGGGTGTTGTTTCAAAAATTATGAAAAGCAAGGTCATGCAGACCGTTTTCGGCGCAATTATCGGACTTATAAAGCCGTTTCCGAGCCTCGTCCGTCCGCTTGTTGCGGTCAGCTTTTCAGATATAAAGTTTGCAAAGAGCTATGATGTTTCAAAAATTTCCGCTCCGCTCATGCTCAACGGAACGGGTGCCGGAATGGCAATAATGGCCTCTCACACACGGGGAACGGACCTTGAGGCGCTCCACGAGCTGAGTATCCCGGCTGTTATTATTACCGCAGAAAATGATTTGGTTGCAAACAAAAATAATTTGAAGAATATCTTAGATTTTGCACCCGTTCAAACGAGCGTATACTGCGTACAGAGCGGCGGCCACATGATGATGGAATACAACCCGGAGAATACCGCTGCGCTCACTTTGCCCGTGATGGAAAAAATGGTTTCCGCGTGACTTGATTTTTCCGGAACACGGTGATACAATTAAAAAGGTGTTTTAATCTTTGCCGGACGCCGGCAAAAGGGGGGATTGTTATGCATTTGCAGGAATCGGGAGAAATGTATCTTGAAACGATTCTTATTCTTTCAAAACAGCAGACTAATGTCCGCTCGCTTGATGTTGCGGATTACATGGGCTTTTCAAAGCCGAGCGTCAGCCGTGCCGTTGGTCTGCTCAAAAGCGGAGAGTACATCACCGTTGACGGCAACGGGTATCTCACCCTGACAGACAAAGGGCGCGGTGTTGCGGAAAAGATTTATGAGCGCCACACCGTTTTGACGGAAATTCTGGTTCGCCTCGGCGTTAACAGAGACATCGCGCTCGAAGATGCCTGCAAAATGGAACACGTTATCAGTGATGAATCCTTTAATGCAATTAAAGCGCACATTGAAAGAGATAAGAGCGCGGCACGCTGAAATTAAACAAAATTAACCAAGACCGCATTTTTTGCCAAAACGGCAGATGTGCGGTTCTTCTTTTTAAGTGTTACACGGTTTTTTTAAAAAAGGCTAAAAATTTGTAAAATTTGAAAATAGTGCTTGCTTTATTACACAGAGTATTGTATAATTGTTGTAACTTCATTAAGGAGGTATTTCCATGAAAACGGCGATTAAAAATGCTAAAAAAACACTCGCGGTTCTTTTGAGCGTCCTTATGCTCTGTTCCTTTGGCACTGTGTTTGTCGGCGCCGAGGGCGCAATCAAATGGGACACCGAGCCGGGCGGATATTCGCTCACTGTTCCGAAAAGTGAAACCGATGTTGAAACTCTCACTCTCCCCGAAGCAACGGCTGAGGGCATTGAGGGCGCGGTCAGCTATGAGCTTGTTCTTTTGAACGGTGAAAACGAAACGGACGTTCCGGTGGAACTTTTCAGCTTTAAAACGGAAAAGCCGGAAATCAAAGTCGGCAACAAGGTTAAAAATTATGTTTCAAGCAATGACCTTGACAGAGACGGAAGCATCACTCTCGGCATGAGAGCCATCTGCGGAGAAGTAAAGTCCGCCCTCTGCTCCATAAAAATTGAAAATGTTAAGGTCAAGGCGATTTTCAGCTACATAGACAAAAAAGGCCAAGACGCTAACAAGGAGACCGAGGTCTTTTACGGCGCTTCAGCAAAGAGCTTTGCAGACGGAATTGACGACCGCGAAGAAGTTAAAAACGATGAATTCTTCCATTATGATTTCAAGGGCTGGGTAGCTATGGACGGCTCTGAGTCCACCGTTGAAAGTGTTGTTGAGGATACCGTCTTTGCCCCTTCAATCGTCTCCGAGGCCCATCATTGGGTTAAAGATGAAAAAAACAGCAAAGAAAAGTCCTGCACCGAGGACGGCGTACTTGCTGAAATTTGCGATGTGTGCAGAGAAACAAGAACCACGGACATTCCCGCCGGCCACAAATGGGTTGAGGTTGAACCCGGCATTCCGGCGACTTGCACCAAGGACGGAAAAACTCCCTCATACCGTTGCGAAAGATGCGAGGAAACAAAGAAATCCGAGCCCATTTTCAGCAGAGGTCACACTCCCGTTGTTGACCCGGCAGTACCGGCAACCTGCACCGAGCCCGGAAAAACCGCCGGAAGCCATTGCGCGGTTTGCGGAGAAGTTATAGATCCGCAAAATCCTGTGGGCGAAGCACTCGGCCACGACAAGGTTCAGCATGATGCAAAGGCTCCCACCTGCACCGAAGTCGGCTGGGACGCATATGAAACCTGCTCGCGCTGCAGCGAGTACACAACCTATGTTGAAAAACCGGCTCTCGGTCATCTTATTGACGAAACCGATGAGAGCACGAAAATCGAAGCCGATCCTGCAACCTGCCTGGCCGCCGGCCACACCGAGGGCTACAGGTGCAAGCGCGAGGGCTGCGATTACACTACCTGTGAGACTATTGAAAAGCTTTCGCACACAAAGACCGACATTAAGACGGCGGTTGAACCCACCTGCACCGCAACCGGTCTCACCGAGGGCTACACCTGCTCGGTTTGCCATACGGTTGTTGAGCAGGAAGTTGTTCCCATGATTCCCCACACCGAAGTTGTTATTCCTGCCGTTCCTGCAACCTGCACCGAAACCGGCCTCAAGGAGGGCAAAAGGTGCTCTGTTTGCGAAACCGTAACCGTTCCTCAGGAGGTTGTCCCCGCTCTTGACCACGATTGGAAAGTTACCAAAGAGGGTACTCCGGCAACCTGCACCGAAAATGGCATTTCCGATGAAAAAACGTGCCTGCGCTGCAAAACCGTTGAGCCTCAGGTTCAGCTTGCTCCTCTCGGTCACGTTCTCGTCACCGAATACGGCAGAGATGCAACCTGCACCGAGGACGGCCTGACCGATAAGATTTTCTGCTCAAGGTGCAACGAGGTCATTCAGGAGGCCAAGGAAATTCCGAACCTCGGCGGACATAAGGATCTTGATAATGACGGCTTCTGCGATCACTGCGGAACGGTTGTTGAAAAACCGCAGCCGAGCCATCAGTGCGGCTGTATGTGCCATAAGGAGGGCTTTGTCGGCTGGCTGTGGAAAAACATCCTTTGCCCAATTTGCAAGTTCCTTGGCATTGAACAGGACTGCGCTTGCGGAATCAAGCATTGGACAAAATAACCGGATATAAAAATTTTGCGGTGCGCCCGAACAGGACGCACCGCTTTTTTGATTGAATCAATCGGTGTTTATATTACTTTTCCCACTTCATGACGGTCTTTCCGAAAGCTTTCTTTGTGTCAAGTTCAAAAGCTTCTGTCATGTCCTTGATTGAGCGAACGGTTTTAACAACGCCAACCATGTGGGAGAGATATTCAATAATTTCCGGATACTTGTCATACATCTCAACGGTTTTGACAAAGTCAACACGTCCGCTGCGGCTGCTGCCGAACATCCTCAGCCCCTTTTCAAGAATCATCCTTGTGTTGATTGGAACGGGGTACTCGGAAACGCCGAGGATTGAAATTGTTCCTTCGGGGTTGATATAGTCGATAATCTGGTTAATTGCAACCTGAGAGCCGTTTCCGCCAACGCATTCAAATGCGTGGTCAATGTGCATATCGTCCGGAATTTCCGTTGTCAGGAAAGTTTCGTCAACAAAGGTGAAGTCTGCAAGCTTTTTCGGAACAACGCCAAAAACATAAACCTTTGTTTCCGGAAAGAACTTTTTGAGGAAGATGCAAGTCATATAGCTGAGGTTCCCGTCGCCCCAAACGCCAATGACGTTGCGCCTTTTGTGGGCAATTTTATCAAAACGTGAAATTGCGTGAACACCGACCGAAACCATCTCCGTGAAAGCGGCAATTTCGCTTGGAATACTCTCCGGAAGAAGAACAAGGCGGTCGGCCGGAATTTGAACATATTCCTGCATGAAGCCGTCAAAGCCGCTTGCGCGGAACTTGCTTGAGCGCAGATAGTTTTCGGCAATGATGTCATCCTTTTCAAAAGGCGTGTTGGGAACCATAACAACCCTGTCTCCGGGCTTAAAAGAGCCGTCCGGAGCATAGACAACCTCGCCGATACCCTCATGAATGAGAGCCATCGGAAGCTTTTTTGCAAGAACCTTTGCGTCGCGCGTACCCTGAAAGTATCTCTGGTCGGCGTTGCAGATTGAAAGATAGGTCGGTTTAACGATAATATCGGGAGAAAAGATATCAATTTCATTGAAAGCAATTTCAATCTTTCTTGGCTGAGTCAGTCTGTAAACTGTATTAAGCATTGTTTTTTTCCTTTCGTGTCATGCCGCTCAGTCGGCAATTTCCTCGTCAAGGAGGGCTTTTGCAACTCTGAGGTCATACGGATAGGTGATTTTGATGTTGTGAACCTCGCCTTGAATGAGGTGGACGGGATAGCCTTTCATGCTGAAAATTTTGCAGGCGTCGGTGAGAATGTTTTTTTCGTCCTCAGTAAGACTTTCATAAAGCTCCTTGAGCTTTTTTGCTTTGAATGCCTGCGGAGTCTGACCTTGATAGAGGCGGCTTCTGTCGGGAATGGAGCTGATTGTTTCTTTGTCAATGCTTTCAACAATGGTGTCCGTTGCCGGAACAACGGTATCCGTTGCGCCGAACTCAAGCGCCGCGTCAATGTTCTCGTCAATGATTCGCGCGGAAACAAAGGGACGAACCGCGTCATGGGTAACAATAACGGTTTCCTCGTCAAGACCGTCGGTCTCTTCAATATACTTCACGGCGTTCATGATGGTCTCGTTCCTTGTTGAGCCGCCCTTGAGAACAAGAACGCGCTCATTTTCAGGCAGATGCTTTGCAAGAATGTTTTTTGTGTAGCTGACCCACTGGTCGGGGCAGAGAATGATGACCTTTTTGAATGCACTGTTGACATAAAATTTTTCAACCGTGTGAACAATGATGGGCTTGTCCTTGAGCGTCAGATACTGCTTAGGCTTTTCAAGGTTTCCCATTCTGCTGCCGATTCCGCCGGCGGCGATTACTGCGTATATCATTTTTTCACCTCAAAAATTAGTTTTGATTAAATTTGCAGAGTTAAAGTTATATTAATAACAATTTATTTTACCCCATATCACGCTTTTTGTCAACTTAAATTGCCGCTGCTTGAGCGCAGACTGGCTGCAAAGCATATACATGGCTCAAAACAATGAAATTTCGTATAATAAGGAAATATTTTTCCGAAACTTACTTGAGTATGGACTTGTTTTAGTATATAATAATATATCCAACTTTGCTTTGCATTATCGTATGATTTGAATTGAAGCTTTTTTTATACATTTTCATTCGGGAGGGAGAAGCGCTATGCTTTTTTCACAGGATATTGGAATCGACCTCGGAACGGCAAACACCCTTGTTTTTGTTAAGGGCAAGGGCATTGTTATCAGAGAGCCGTCTGTTGTTGCCGTCAACGTCAGCGCAAGACCGGGAAAGGTTGTTGCCGTTGGAAACAAGGCTAAGGAAATGATTGGCCGCACCCCCGGTTCGATAACCGCAATGCGTCCGCTCAGGGACGGCGTTATTGCCGACTTTGATGTTACGGCTGAAATGCTCAGAAAATTTATTCACAAAGCAATGGGCAATTCTTTTTTTGCAAAGGCGCGTGTTGTGATCTGCATTCCCTCCGGAGTCACCGAGGTTGAAAGGCGGAACGTCCATGACGTTGCCATTGAGGCCGGAGCAAAATATGTCAGCCTCATTGAAGAACCGATGGCCGCTGCTATCGGCGCCGGACTCCCTGTTGCACAGCCTATCGGCAGCATGGTTGTTGATATCGGCGGCGGAACGGCGGAGGTTGCGGTAATCTCCCTTGGAGATATTGTTACCTCGCGCTCGGTCAGAACGGCCGGAGACAGCTTTGACAGCGCCATTATTCAGTATGTTAAGAAAAAATATAACCTCCTTATCGGTGAACGCACCGCGGAGGACATTAAAATTAAAATCGGTTCCGCCGCTCCTTATGAGGGCGAAGGTCAGATGGAGGTTAAGGGAAGAAACCTTGTTGACGGACTTCCAAAGAATGTTACCGTGACGAGCGAGGAAATCAGGGAATCGCTTTCGGACTGCGTTGGCCAAATTGTTGAGGCGGTCAGGGAAACACTCGAAAAAACGCCTCCGGAGCTTTCGGCGGACATCATTGACCACGGAATTATGCTCACCGGCGGCGGCGCACTGCTGCGCGGCTTGGATAAGCTTATTGCGGACGAAACGGGAATGCCCGTCAATATTGCGGACAATCCTCTTGACTGCGTTGTTGACGGAGCCGGAATCTATCTTGAATCGGATGTTCTCGGTTCCGTTGGAAAAAGGTGACCGGAAAGCTTTTTCGGTTGAAAAGACTTTGAGAAAGGAACGGTAGGGGCTTTTGCCTTTATCCGTGTTTTGAAAAAATGCGAAGGTTTTTAAAAAGCACACGGTTCAAAGCTTTTGTGCTTGTGATTTGCGCGCTGCTTGTTGGGGCAATCCTTGCCTCGGTTTCTTCAAGCGCTTCATCGCCGTTCACAAGTGTTGTTTCGGTTGTTTTTTCGCCGCTCCAAAAGCTTTCCGGCCGTGTGGCGGACAAATTTGAGTGGTTCACCTCCTCCTTTGCCCGCGTTTCAACATATAAAAGCGAAAACGAGCAGCTGCGTGATAAAATTGCAGAGTATGAAAAGCAGCTTGCCGACTATGACGAAATGAAACAGAAAATAGTGTCATATGAGGATATGCTCGGCGTGAAAGAGGCTAACCCGGAAATTGAGCTTTGCCGCGCTCAGGTTATCGGTACGGACAGCGCGGACTTGTTTTCCTCTTTGACGATTGACAAGGGCAGCAGCGACGGCATTGCTGTCAACGACCCGGTTGTCAGCGGTAATTACGTTGTTGGAATAATTAAAAAAGTCAATCCGAATTACAGCGTTGCCCAGTCGATTCTGAACCCGGCGCTCAACATCAGTGCGATTGAAAGCGAAACGCGCGAGACGGCCTATGTTACAACAACTCCGGAGCAGTCGCTCCAGGGAAAATGCATTTTTGCCGGCCTTGAAAGAACAACTTCAATTTCTCCCGGCGGAGTTATACTCACGTCCGGCATAGGCGGAGTTTATCCGAAAGGCTTCATAATCGGAACGGTTACTCAGGTTTGCGACAGCGAAACCGATTTGACAAGCTATGCCGTTGTGAATCCGGGCGTGGCGATCGACGGTCTTGAGGACGTTTTTGTTATTACGTCTTTCAAAGGCCAGGGTGTTGAACAGATTGAACGGGAGGACTGAAAGACGTGAAAACGGCGCTTTCAAGCTATAAAAAAAGCATGTACATAAGAAGAGCGCTCCTTGCCCTTCTTGTTGTTGCAACCGCGCTTTTTCAAAACACAAAGGGCGCGTTGCCGGAGCTTCACGGTGTGCGTGCAATGCCGCTTGCGGTGCTTGTTGCCGTCATTGCGCTGTTTGAGCGCAGCTTTGCCGGGTTCGCGTTCGGCTTTCTTTCCGGCGTGCTTTGGGATTTCTCCCTTGCGGACGGCGACGGCTTCTTTGCCGTTTTGCTCTGTCTTATCGGTTTTATTTGCGGCGCGGCTTCGAGCTTCTTTTTGCGCAACAACATTTTTTCCGCGCTCTTTGTTTCGTTTGTTTCGGCTCTTGTGACGATTGGCTCATATTGGGTTTTCTTTTTGTTTTTGAAGGGCTATGACCCGTCGGCAAAACTCCTTTTGAGTTTTTATCTTCCCTCCTGTTTTTATACGCTCCTTTTTTCGCCGATATATTATTATTTGATACGCTCGCTCAAAAGCGCTCTTGACGGGCCAAAAAGGCTTGCTTAAAGACAATTTTGAATTTTATTAACGGAAAGGACGGCCGCATTTTATGAGAAGAAAAGTCAGCAAAAAAAGGAATACGGCTGTTATTATTCTGATAACTCTTGTTTTTGCCGCATTCATTTTTAAACTTTGGGATATTCAAGTTGTTTCCGCGGGCAACGCAAGGCAGGCCGCTGTTAAGGGCGTTGAAATTGATGTTGAGCCCGTCAGGGGCGAAATCCTTGACAGCGACGGAAACACTCTTGCAACAAGCAGACAGGTGCGGACGGTTATTTTCAATTATTTCACCTTTCCCTCATCCGGAGAGAGCGAAAAGCGCAACCAAATTATCTCTGAGCTTATTACGCTTTTTGACCGCGCGGGAGCAAAATGGATTGACGAACTGCCGATTAAAGTTAACAAAAAGGGAGAGCTTGTTTTTGCAAAAGGCAAGGAGAACGAGGTTTCATATCTGCGCTCAGCCGCTTTCCTTGACTTGAACCCGTATGCAACGGTGGAAAACTGTTTTGACGCCCTTGTTCGGAAATATTCGCTCGAAAACTTTCCGCTCCGCGAGGCAAGGAACATTGCCTCAGTCTATTATTCAATGGTAAAAGACGGCTTCAATTCAAGCACGCCATATGTTTTTGCAAAGGACATTTCCGCCTCTCTTGCCTCGGATATCAAGGAAAAGAGCGATGTTTTCATCGGAGTTGACGTTCAGGTGAAATCTGAGCGCGAGTATCCGGACGGAACGCTTGCCGCCCATCTGCTCGGCATTGTCGGCTCAATCAGCGCCGAAGAGTATGAAGCGAAAAAAGAGGACGGATATTCGCTCAACGACACCATCGGTAAAAACGGAATCGAATATACCTATGAATCGAATCTTCGCGGCGAAAAAGGAAAAAAGCGCATTATCTCCGACTCCGACGGAAATACCACAGAAAAATATATCTCGCTCCCGAAAAACGGAGACACGGTCATTCTCACAATACGCAAAGATATTCAAAAGACGGCGCAGGACGCGCTGAAAAAGCTCATTCTTGATTTTAAGGCGGATAACGCAAATGTCACAGGCGGTTCCGTTGTTGTTATGGATACCAAAAACAACGATATTCTTGCCTGCGCCAGTTATCCGACATATGACCTTTCAAAATATTCAAAAAACGCTTCAAAGCTCAACACCGACCCGAACAAGCCGCTTTGGAATCGCGCACTCATGAGTACCTACACGCCCGGTTCAACAATTAAGCCGGCGGTTGCAATGGCCGGCCTTGAAGAAAAGATTATTGACAAAAGCACCATTGTGACCTGTACCGGAATCTATACCCATTACAAGGACTACCGCCCGACCTGCACCGGCGTTCACGGAAGCTTGAATGTTGTTTATGCGCTTTTCAACAGCTGTAACATTTTCTTCTATGAGACCTCGCGTCTGCTTGGAATTGAAAAGCTCAACGACTATTTCACAATGTTCGGCCTCGGCGAGGAAACAGGCGTTGAAATCGGCGAATCAAAGGGTATTGTTGACTCCGTTGAATTCAGAACGGAAAAGGGCGAGCTTTGGACGCCCGGCCTCACAATTCAGGCCGGTATCGGCCACGGAGACAACCAGTTCACTCCAATTCAGCTCTGCTCCTACGCTTCTGTTATTGCAAACCGCGGTGTCCGCCATAAGGCGCATTTTGTTAAATCAATAATGAAATCCGATTACAGCGAAACCGTATACACGGCGCAGGATCAGATTCTTTCAAAGGCGAATTTCAGCGATAAAAACTGGAATCTTGTCTATGAGGGTATGCTTCTTGTCGGAACGGAAAGCTATGTGGACTTTTCCGGAGTGCCGGTCAAGGTTGCCGCAAAAACCGGAACAACAACGGTTCAAAAGGCCGGAAACGGTAAAAAAGAAAAGAACAACGGTCTTATCATTGCTTTTGCGCCGTATGACGATCCGCAGATTGCGGTTTCCGTTGTTGTTGAGGGCGCAACAAGCGGTGGCTCAACGGCTCCCGTTGCTGCGGCGATAATGGAGCAGTATTTTGCCGCCTCTCAGGGCGAAAAAGCTGCGCAGACTGAGGGTATACTGCTTGAGTAGGGTGAGGAAATCTTTTTACACGGGACAAACAAGGCAATGCCGCTTTGTTGAAAAACGGCTCGTGAAACATGACGGGAGACATTTCGCCGGGACTTGTGCCTGAAAATTATTCGGCAACAACTTAACTAAGGAGAGAAAACATGGCAAGAAAAATTGTTTTTGCGTCCGGAAAGGGCGGAGTCGGAAAAACAACCCTGGCCGTTGCGGTCGGAAAAGCTCTCGCCGGATATGGTCAGAGGGTTCTGCTGGTTGATTTTGACAATCTTCGCGGCATTGATTTGCTTGTTGGCGCTTCCGAGGCGGTTGTTTATGATTGGGGAGACGTTCTTCTTGACCGCTGCGAAGTTTCCGAGGCTATATATAAGGCGGATTCTTTGAGCATAATGTCCTGCCCGCGCAAATACGGCGATGCCACGCCGAAAAAAGTTGCAAATCTTATCAAAAGTCTCGATAAAAACTTTGATTATATTCTTTTTGATTCTCCGGCCGGTATCGGCCGCGGAATGCACCTTGCCGCAGCGGCGGCAGACAAGGGCGTTCTTGTTGCAACACCGGATTACGTCTGTGTCCGCGGCGCTTTTGCTGCTGCCGATGAGCTTTTTGAAAGCGAAGTCAGCGAGGTCAGGATGATAATTAACCGCGCCGTTAAAAAGGATATGCGACACAAAAGAATGCTTAATGTTGACGCAATGATTGACTCGGCCGCCGTTCAACTGCTCGGCATCGTTCCGGAAGATCCGTATCTTCGGCTCGGCTCAATGGGTGCTTCGGTCTATCAGCCCGGTCAGGTTTCATACAGAGCAATAAGCAATATTGCAAGAAGGCTGAACGGTGAAAATATTCCGCTGAGTTTTACATAATATTGACAACGAATTTGTCAATATTTTTGGAATTTGCTTGAATTTTCGGCTCTCTTTTGGTAGAATAAACAAAAGGACTTTATACGTACCGCCAAAATAGCGCTTTCCCCTGTGCTTTGGCGCTGCATTGATATATTGCGGAAATGCATCCCATTTGGAATGATCGCTTTTGTTCGCTTTGGGGAAACATGAATTACTTTTAGGGAGAAGATGAATCAATGAACATTGCACTCATTGCGCACGACGCCAAAAAAGAGCTTATGACTCAGTTCTGCATTGCATACTGCGGAACGCTCAGCAAGCACAATCTCTGCGCCACCGGAACAACCGGAAAGCTTGTTTCGGAAGCAACGGGATTGAATATTGTTAAGTTTCTTGCCGGATTTCAGGGAGGAGAGGAACAGATTGCGGCGAGGATTGCCTGCAATGAGATCGACCTTCTTCTCATTTTCCGCGATCCGCTCAATCCAAAGCCCGGCGAGCCGAACGAGGCGAACCTTCTCAGGCTTTGCGACGTTCACAATATCCCGGTTGCAACGAACATCGCAACGGCCGAGGCTCTCATTCATGCTCTTGAGCGCGGCGACCTTGACTGGCGTGATATTGTTAACCCGAAATAATTTTTCCGCTTTTTCAACTTGATGTTCTTTGCCGTTTGCGGCGGCTTTTAAAAGTGAATATACAAAGGCTATGACTGAAAAGAGTAGCCCGCCAAAAGCGCTCAGAGAGGGAGGCATACCGCTGAAAGCTTCCTGCGTTCTTTTTCGGGTGAAGACATTCACGAGCCGGCTTTATGCCCGTCTGCCGCGTTAAGGCTTTTAAGCGGGGCGCATTTGCGCCCAATCTGGGTGGTACCGTGGAGCGTTGCTTCATCCCTGAAAGTATGGGTGAAGCGGCGCTTTTTTTATCATATTAACAACTAAACACATATCGGAGGTAAGTATGGCACTTATTACAAAATCAATCAAGGGCACGCAGGACATTCTTCCGTCTGAAAGCCACAAAGTCCGCTTTGTTGAGCAGACCGCTCTTGAAATTGCCGGGAACTGCGGCTTTCGTGAAATCAGAATTCCTGTTTTTGAACACACCGAGCTTTTTCAGCGCGGAGTTGGTGACACAACCGATGTTGTTCAAAAAGAGATGTATACCTTTCTTGATAAAGGCGGCCGTTCAATTACTCTGCGTCCTGAGGGTACGGCGGGCGTTGTTCGTTCATACCTTGAAAACGGACTTTCCAACGAGCCGATGCCGCAGAAGCTTTGCTATCTTGTTTCCTGCTATCGCTATGAAAAGCCGCAGGCGGGAAGATTGCGCGAGTTTCATCAGTTCGGCCTTGAATGCATCGGAACTGCCTCTCCGGCTGCGGACGCCGAGGTCATCAGCGTTGCAAACGATATTTTTACCTATCTCGGAATTACCGACCTGAAGCTTGAAATCAACTCCATCGGCTGCCCGGAATGCCGGAAGGAGTATCACAAGGCGCTGCATGATTACTTTGAAAGCAGAAAAAGTGAGCTTTGCAACACTTGCCTTGAAAGGCTCGACCGCAACCCGATGAGGATTCTTGACTGCAAAAGTCCTGTCTGCTCGGAGATTGCAAAGGGCGCACCCAAGGTTCTTGATTTCCTCTGCGATGACTGCAAGGCACATTTTGAGTCGGTTCAAAGCTATCTCAAGGCAATGGGAATTTCGTTCACGGTCAATCCGACAATCGTCAGAGGCCTTGATTATTACACAAGAACCGTTTTTGAGTTTGTTTCAACCGGAATCGGAGCTCAAGGCACGGTTTGCGGCGGCGGTCGCTATGACGGCCTTGTTGAAGAAATTGGCGGCGCCCATACGCCGGCGCTTGGTTTTGCAATCGGCATTGAAAGACTCATGCTGCTCATGGAGAACCAAAATCTTCCGTTCCCGGAGAGCGCAAAATGTGAGCTCTATATTGCAACAATGGGCGAAAAGGCAAGCCTTGAAGCGGCAAAAATTGCATCCGCACTCAGACATGAAGGCTGCGAGGTTCAGTATGACGTTGTCGGACGTTCGGTTAAGGCGCAGATGAAATATGCAAACAAGCTCGGTGCGGCGTTCACCGTTGTTCTTGGAGACAGCGAACTTGAAAGCGGCGTTGTCAGACTCAAAAATATGGAAAGCGGAGAGGAAACCGAGGTTGCGCTTTCCGGCTTTCATGACGCATTTATGCGGGCTTCACTGAGCGAAAGCCTCAAGGGACTTGAGGACCTCGGTTTTGACACGGGCGTTGACATTGAAGAACTTATGAAAAGCAAATTATTCTAATTGAATTATAGAGGTGTAAAAAATGGATACAATGACAGGACTCAAAAGAACCGGCTATTGCGGTTCATTCAGTGCAAAAAACATCGGCGAGACCGCCGTTGTCTGCGGTTGGGTGCAAAAGCAGCGTGACCTCGGTTCGCTCATTTTTATTGATTTGCGCGACAGAACGGGAATTGTTCAGCTTGCTTTTGATGACCATACGGAAAAAAGTGTTTTTGAAAAAGCATTCACCGTCCGCAGCGAGTATGTTTTGATGGCAAAAGGCGTTGTTCGTGAACGCTCCTCAAAGAACCTTGATATCCCGACGGGCGAAATTGAAATTGACGTTTCAGATTTGCGCATCCTCGGCGAGAGCGAGACGCCGCCGTTCGATATTATTGAAAACTGCCCAACGAGCGAGCTGACAAGGCTCAAATACCGTTATCTTGACCTGCGCCGCCCGGATCTTCAAAGGAATATCCTTATGCGCCACAGGATAACAAAGATTACGCGCGATTATTTTGACGAAAACGGCTTTGTTGAAATTGAAACTCCGATGCTCATTAAGTCAACGCCCGAAGGTGCAAGAGACTTTCTTGTTCCCTCAAGAATCCACAAGGGCAGCTTTTATGCCCTTCCGCAATCACCACAGCTTTATAAGCAGCTTTCAATGGTTGCCGGCTTTGACCGTTATATGCAGATTGCACGCTGCTTCCGCGACGAGGACCTGCGCGCCGACCGCCAGCCCGAGTTCACTCAAATTGACGTTGAAATGAGCTTTGTTGAAATGGAGGATGTCCTTTCAATGATTGAGGGCTTCATGAAGAAGCTGTTCAAAGAAGCACTCGGCATTGACATCAACGAAAAGCTTCCGCGTCTGACATATAAAGAAGCAATGGAGCGTTACGGTTCCGACAAGCCGGATACGCGCTACGCGATGGAAATTTTTGACCTTGCCGATGAGGTTAAGGACTGCGGTTTCGGTGTGTTCTCCTCCGCCGTTAAAAGCGGCGCAAGAGTTTGCGGAATCACCGCAAAAAAAGCGTATTCGGTTCTTACAAGAAAAGAGATTGACAAGCTCACCGAGTTCGTCAAGGGTATCGGCGCAAAAGGCATTGCCTGGATAAGATACGCCGAGGACGGAACGGTTGCTTCATCTTTTGCAAAGTTCATGACCGAGGATGAGCTTAACGCAATCAAAGCGAAAGCCTCAGCCGAAAACGGAGACGTTGTTCTCATCGTTGCCGACAAGGAGCGCGTCACTCTCCCCGTTCTTGGTGCGCTGCGCCAGAATATTGCAAAGAAACTCGATATTATTCCGCAGGACAAATATAATCTTTTGTGGATCGTTGAGTTCCCGTTCTTCGATTGGGACGATGAGCTTGGCCAGTTTGTTGCAATGCACCATCCGTTCACCGCTCCGCTTGAGGAATGTTTGCCATATCTTGAAAGCGACAAGGCGAACGTCAGAGCAACCGCATATGACCTTGTTCTCAACGGGATTGAGCTTGCCAGCGGATCAATCAGAATCACCGACCCCGAACTTCAGAAGAGAATCTTTGAGCTTCTTGGCCTTTCCGATGAAGAAGCATATGAAAAGTTCGGTTTCCTCACCGATGCGTTTAAATACGGCGCACCGCCGCACGGCGGAATCGGCATCGGCCTTGACAGACTGTGTATGCAGCTTATGCGCCTTGACACTCTGCGCGATGTCATCGCTTATCCGAAGGTTCAAAACGCGAGCGAGCCGATGACCGAATGTCCGGCTGTTGTTGACAATGAGCAGCTTCTTGAACTTGGAATTGAAACCGTTCAGGAAAATAAATAAAACTTTTTATTAACGCAATATTAACAGATGTTAAATGTTCTTTGGAATGTTTGACATCTGTTTGTTTTAAGCTATAATTAAGGTTAGCAAAGGGTATCCGGAACGCCCTTTGGGTTCCGGTACTCAAAAAGAAGAGAAAAAATGTTCAGAAAGGGGATCGTTATGATTTCAATCAAAAACTTCGGAAGGACGCTTCTTTCCGTTGTTGCCGCTGTTTTTTATGTTGTTCTTTCCTTTATCAGTGTCGGTGGGGGAAAGCAGGATCTTCCCGTAACGCCGAAAGATTTTGAACCGGTGATGCGCTTTGCCGTTTGCAGTGATGTCCACTTCAAAAACGACAATGAGCTTGAGGCTAAGGGTGAAGCGGCCGGCGAGGAATATGAAAAGTATCTTGAAGAAGTTGACGTTCCGCCGCAGAGACTCACGCAGTTGTTTAAAACGGCATACGATTATTCCGGAAGCTATGACGGCTATAAGGGACTGGATGCGGTTGCCGTTGTTGGAGATTTCACAAACAAGGGCGCACCGGAGCAATATGAAGCGTTCAACAAGGTCTGCAAGGAAACCCTTAAAGCCGGAACGCAGAAAATTGTTTGCAGCGGAAACCATGAGTATTATATGTACCGCAAAAATGACAGAACCGAGGGTTCGCGCGTTTTTGAAAAATATGAGGGCAGCCTTAACAAGCACTATGTGATTAACGGCTATCACTTCATTTCCGTTTCATATGACGAAAAGGTTGAAACATATCTCAAAGCCGGTGCATGGCTCAAGCAGGAGCTTGACAAAGCCGTTGCGGACACGGGGGATAAGCCGATTTTTGTTTTTCAGCACCCGGCTCCGTTTTTTACAATCTATGGCGCAACAAAGTGGGGTGACCCGGTAATCCCGGCAATCCTCAGCGCATATCCGCAGGTTGTTGATTTTTCCGGCCATTCGCATTATCCGATGAACGACCCGCGCTCAATCTGGCAGGGTACCTTTACCGCTCTCGGCTGCGGCTCACTTGCATATTTTGAAACCGAGCTTGACACTATTGCCGGAAACTTCCCCGGCGATACCACCAAGGCCGCGCAGTATTATATTGTTGAAGCGGACAAGGACGGGAACCTCAGAATCCGGTCATATGACCTTCTCACAAGTCAGTTCTTCACCGAATATTATCTTACGGGTCTTGCCGAAAAGAACTATCCTTACTCATATCAAAACCTCAGACAGCATGACACCGCCCCTGTTTTTGAAAACGGCGGAAACATGAAAGTTACACTTAACGAAAACGGTGAGAGTGTTCTCACTTTTGACGGAGCAAAGGCAAGGTTTGTTACCGAAAGCTATAAGGTTACTTTGAGCAGCGGCGCAAAAATTGTTGCCGAGGACAACTTCTCAGGAAAGTATATGTATCTTTTTGAAGATGACAAATATGAGGTCAACCTCGGAAAGCTTGAAAGCGGAAAAAAATATACCGTTTCCGTTTATGCTCTCAGTGCTTTTGCAAAAACTTCAAAGCTTTTGAAGCTTTCGTTCACGGCTGAGTAAAGCACACAATTAAACCGCACGTTCGTCTTTTTGAACGTGCGGTTTTTGTCATTCGCGCTTTACTGTCTGCATAAAGATTTAAAAGGCAGGTGAGAGCGGTGGTATTCAGAATCAGATATAAAAACGCAGTATTCCTCGGCCTTCTTTTTGCCGCAATCGGAATTGCCGTGGGGCTTGCTTTCTCTTTTGTTCAGGCAAAGGAGGAAAAGACGGAGAAGGCATATATAAAATGGGTAGAGTTCAATGCAAGCCTCAATGCACTTGAGGACACGATGGAGCTTGACATCAAGACGCACGATTCGCTCTATCATATAAGCTGGATAGACTCACTTTCATATCTTGCGGTCAAAAACGGAAACAACTGGAGCGGATATAAAAAGAAGGACCTTCAAAAAATGCTTGATACACTCGGAGACAGCAATACCATTGAGGACCTTGTTGGAGAAAACAAGTATTATTCATATTATAAAGAGGCGTTCACGGCGGTTCTCGGAGGTCTGCTCGGAGAATATGAACGGCAGGTTTCGGACAAAAACGGCGGAAAAACCGTCCGTTCCGGTTACGGCCTTGTTGCATACAGTCCGATTGCGGAGGGCTTTTCATACAGCCATTATGACGACTTTGGCTCCTCCCGTTCATACGGCTACCGCAGAAGCCACCTCGGAAACGACCTGCTCGGCAATGTCGGAACACCGATTGTTGCCGTTGAGGGCGGAGAAGTTGAATGCATCGGCTGGAACCAATACGGGGGCTGGCGCCTTGGCATACGCTCGTTCGATAAAAAGCGCTCGTATTATTACGCACATCTGCGCAAGGATCATCCGTATCACAAGGATATTAAGCAAGGCTCGCTTGTCAAGGCCGGTCAGGTGATAGGCTATATGGGAATGACCGGGTATTCCACCAAGGAGAACGTCAACGGAATGAATGTTCCTCATCTGCATTTCGGCTTGCAGCTCATTTTTGATGAGAGCCAGAAGGAGGGCACAAACCAGATTTGGCTCGACGTTTATAAGCTTGTCAAACTGCTTTCAAGAAACCGCGCAACCGTTATCAAGGATGCCGACAGCAAGGATTACTTCAGAAAGTATGACATCATTGACAAGCGCTATCCGCAGGAACTTCAAAAGTTTTCGGTTGATTAATGCAAAAAACAGCCGTACGCTCTTTTGAGAGGGCGTGCGGCTGTTTAAGTCATGCGGTTTCATCTCAGCGTCTGAACCTGAAGCGCGGAAACAAGCTCGGCCGAAAGTTTGTCAAGCTGTTCCTGCGATGGGTTGGCGCTGATTTTTTCAAGCTTTTTGTCATATTCGGCGTGTGTTGCCTCGTCTGTTTTGGAAAGCAGATAATAGAACGTGTCGGTATAAATTCCCATATAAGGCGAAAAAGTTTTTTTGCCCCAGACCGCGCAGCCGTCTTCGCTGTTTCCGGTGAAGCAGAGCGTGCCCTCGGAAAGCTCTCTGTCCCAGGCAAGAACGGGATAGATTGTAAATTTCTTTCCGTCAAGCTCAATTTCAAACGAGTCTCCGTCCTTCTTTGAAAAATAAAGGTCGGAAAGTGCGCGTGAGGAGGCAATGTCCTTTTGGCTTATAGTTACGCCGTTAAAGAACGAAACAACCTGTGAGCTGCTGCAGGAAAGGGCAGTGTAATCACTTTTATTTGCTCCTTTGTCAAAGACAATAACGTCCCAGTTTCCGAACATATGCTTCATTGCAACGCCGTTTTCAATTTTTTCTCCGGCATACGGCTCGGGAACAAGAAGCGGACAGCCCTTTTTTGTCCACTTGATTTGGCGCACTTCAAGACTCGGAAGCGCGTCAACGGAAAGTTCCTTTCGGTCCGCCTCGGTCTGACCGGTCAAGAGAGTCTCATCCGCCTTGAAATATAGCTGCGACTGGAACGCCATGAGATATTTTCCGTCCTCGGTTTTAATGACGCAGGGACTTCCGGGTGAGGCTTTGCCGGTGCTTGTGTATGAAACTTTTCCGTTGCTGCTTTGGGTAAAGTTGTAACCGGCGGCAAGAAGTTCGCCTTTTGAATACTGATTAAGCTTTTTTGAACCGGAAAATTCAGAAAGGCTGTTTCCGCTTTCGTCAAGATAAGGCCCGTCAATTTTTTTGCTTTTTGCCACTCTGATTTCATAGTTCTTTTCCTCAACGCCGTAAGTGAGGAAAAGATAGTAATATCCGTCGCGATAGAAAACTTCAGGCGCACAAACAAGGCTTCCGTCATTTTTGGAAAGAGAGGGAACCGAGCCGGGCTTTGCAATCAAAACACCGGTATGAAAATCGCGTCCGCCGTATTCATGAACGGTGGAGATTTTTTCGCCGGCAGAATTGAGGCCGCTGTTTGTTTTAAGAAGCCCGGTGTTTTTGTCAAGCTCAAGGAGATAGATGCCGCCGTTTATTGTGCCCTTACCAAAATACGAACCGTAGGCAAGATACATTTTTCCCTCGTCAGTCAGGATAACGGACGGGTGAACGGCGTTGCTTTCGTCGTAATGCGCTTTTTCAGCTTCGGTTTTTCCGTCAGAAAGCTTTTCCCCTTTGTGATAGCCGCAGGTTGAAACAACAAGGCCGATTTCCGTCCATTTCTTGTTTTTGACCGAGGACTCAAGGTCATTTGTTGAAACGCAGAAAATTGCCGATTCGTTCGCGCCCTGCGTTTTTGAAAGGGAAAAGTAAAGATAAAATGTATCGCCGACTTTGACAATGTCCGGTGCAAGGGGAGTTCTGTCGCAGAGAACCGAGGAGTATGAAAGGTTGGCGCTGTATCCGTGAGCCTTTGCCCAATTCTGAACGCATTTGAACTGCGAAAAATCCATAACCTCGTTCGATTCGGCCGAAACCGGGGAGTCAAAATATGTTGTTCGGCTTGTCCAGTTAATGAGGTCCTTTGAGCGCGCAACCGCGTTGTCTGAGCCGAATGCGTAATAATATCCGCTCTTGTTGTCAAAAATTACGCTTGGGTCGCGGAAATTATAGGCTCCGGCCGAGCCGAGATACTCGGTGCTGCAAAGCGGAGAAATTTCCGGCTCATCCGGATAGTTGAGCGCACCGGCGCCGGTTTCGGTTTTTGGTCTTGTTCCCTTTTTAAAGGTTGCAATGACGTTGCTGTTCTTTTTAACCTTGAAGCGGTACTGGAGCATTCTCACATCGGCTGTGACATCGGCACCGTTAACAGTGAGGCTGTCAAGCGTATAATATGAAGTTTCGGTGCGTTCGGGATTGATGTTGATTGTCAGCGTTTCGTTTGCCTTGCAGGTGACGCGGTACTTGCTGTCTTTCCCAACTGCTTCGGTATTATTCACACTGAGCATTCCGTGCTCATAGCTTTCGATGAAAACCTGATACTCAAAGCTATGAATAAATTTGAAATATACACCAACAAGCGATGCGGCAAGCACCAGCGCAATGGAAAAAAACAAAAGGAATTTTTTAAACATTGTAAAAAAGCTCCTATCAGATATTATTACTCAACCGTGAGAGAGGAAATAATGTTTGAATAGATTGACACCGCGCCGGAGAAAAAGTTCTTTTTAACAATTTCAACCTGAGATGCATCCGCAACAAAAACCGTGAGGCTCATCAGCTGAATTCCAACATCGTTAACGCGGAAGGTGACGTAATATCCGCCGTCCTTTTCCTCGGTAATGACCTCGCACTCGCTTTTGATTTTTTCGCGCGTAAGAACGGCAAGGGCGGCGCTGACCGCTTTTTCGCGTATCGAGCGCGGAAGGGAGCGTTCAATGGTTGAAACCTCATATTTAGCTTTATGTGTAATTGTGAAAATTTCGTCCTTTTCGCCAAGTTCGGAAAGGACGGTTCCGTTTTTAACAAGTTCGTTGAGCGCTTCGTTGATCTCAAAGTAGTTTGCAATGGGGTACTCCTGAAGAATATCGTTAATCTGCGAGCGCGAAAGGCTGCGGTCAACCATTTTGAGCAGATAGCACAAAAGCAGCTTGATCTCTGATTTTTCCCTGAGGCCGCCGGGAGCAATGCCCTCGCTGAAAGTTTCGTTTTGCTGTTCCATTGTTTGTTATCCTCCGAAAATGCCTTTGTCAGGTTGTTAGAATATATACAATTATATATATTCTAACACAAGAAAAACATAAAATAAAGACATATAATAAAATTCATCTATATTTTCCGCGGCTTCTTGACAGAAAGCGGGCGTGCGTTTAAAATTAAGTAACCGCCGGTTAATTGACATAGATTCTGCTTCGGAGGGATTCTTAATGACGAAAAAATATTCAACCGTACTTTTTGACGCCGATAACACGCTGTTTGATTTTGACATGGCTGAGCACTGCGCCCTTGAGCGCGCGCTGACTGAAATCGGTGTGGACTTCACAGATGAAACAGCGACTCTTTACAGCAAAATCAATCTTTCATACTGGCGTGCGTTTGAGCGCGGAGAGGTCACAAAAGCCGTTTTGCGCACGGCGCGGTTCAAAGACCTTTTTGAAAAAATCGGGTTTGAAAAAAAGATTGACCTTTCCTCTCTTGCGGATAGCTATCTTTCTTATCTCGGCGAGGGAGCGTTCCTTCTTGATGGCGCGCTTTATCTTTGCCAAAGGCTCAAAGAGGAGGGCTATGAGGTTGATATAATCACGAACGGAGTGACCGAAACGCAAAAAAGCCGCCTCAAAAAAAGCGGACTTGACAAAATTGTTGACAAAGTGTTTATCTCTGAGGAAATAGGTGTTCAAAAGCCGTTTCCGGCTTTTTTTGAGTATGTTTTTGAAAATATTGACGAAAAGAATAAGGAAAGAATTGTTGTTGTCGGCGATTCATACGGCTCGGACATCAAGGGCGCGTGTTCGGTTGGGCTTGACTGCGTTTGGCTTAACCGACTGAAAGAGGAAAATGCTCTTTCGCTTCCGGTGACAAAGGAGATTGAAAGCCTTGGCGAGCTGTTTGAATTTTTTGGGCTGGAATGAAAAAAGGACGGCGGTCGGTTTTCCGGCCGCCGCATTTTTTGCGGTAATTTTCAATCGCCTGGGAAGAAGAGGCCTCTGCCCTCTTGCTGCCCGCTTCGTCAATGCCTCCGCAGTCCATCAGTCCTTGATGACTCTGACTCTGATTATGCCGTCAATGCTTGAAAAAAGCTTTTCAAAGTCGGTGTTCTTTTCGCCGAGGCTGATGTCAACAATGGTATATGCCATATCTTTCTTGGCCTTGTTCAAAAGGTTTTCAATGTTATATCCCTCGTTCGCAACCGCTGATGAAATGTTTGCAATCATGTTTGGAATATTCTTGTGGATGATGCAAAGGCGGCAGTTTGTTTCACGTGCGGTGGAAACATTCGGAAAGTTGACAGAGTTTCTGATGTTTCCGTTTTCAAGGAAGTCAAGAAGCTCATCTGCCGCGCTGACCGCGCAGTTTTCCTCCGACTCCGGCGTTGAGG
Organism: uncultured Eubacteriales bacterium; assembly: GCA_934511365.1. GTDB lineage: Bacteria > Bacillota > Clostridia > Oscillospirales > Acutalibacteraceae > UBA6857. The sequence continues at coordinate 17,917 of CAKSWC010000004.1, read as the reverse complement.
CGCCAAGGTGGGGGATTGCAATAACGCCTTTTTGTCCGATAAGCTGCGCACTCGGGAAATCGGTGACATATGAAGAAACTTTTCCGCTTTCAAGCGCTTCAAGAATGTCTTTGTCATTCACAAGGCCGCCGCGGGAGAAATTCATGATTCTTACGCCGTCTTTCATCATTGAAAGAGCGTCCTTGTCAATCATGTTCTTTGTTGAATCGAGCAGGGGAACGTGAACGGTGATGTAATCGCAGGAGGAGAAAATCTCCTTGAGGCTTTCCGCGTGCCTGATTGAGCGCGAAAGGTGCCATGCGGATTCAACCGAAAGGAACGGATCATAGCCGAGAACGTCCATGCGAAGCTGCTTGGCCGCGTTTGCAACAAGAACGCCTATCGCGCCGAGGCCGATAACGCCGAGCGTTTTTCCCTGAAGTTCCGGGCCGGCAAAATTGCTTTTTCCCTTTTCGATGAGCTTTGAAAGCTCCGGCTCGTCTTTAACTTCCTTTACCCATTCGATTGCGTCAACAATTTTTCTTGATGAAAGGAGGAGGCCGGCAAGAACAAGCTCCTTAACGGCGTTTGAATTTGCACCGGGGGTGTTGAAAACAACAATGCCCTTTTCGCTGCAAGAGTCAACCGGAATGTTGTTGACTCCGGCCCCGGCTCTTGCAACGGCCTTGACGGAGGCTGAAAACGGAAATTCGTGCATATCCGCCGAGCGGACAAGAACCGCGTCGGGGTCTTTCACCGAATCGCCGCAGGTATAGCCTCTTTTTTCAAGGTGGCAGAGTCCGGTTTCCGAAATTTTGTTGAGGGTCAAAATATTCTTGCTCATGCGTTTTCCTCCTCAAATTTTTTCATGAAGGCAACAAGCTTTTCAACGCCCTCAAGCGGCATTCCGTTGTATACGGAAGCTCTCATTCCGCCAACGGTGCGGTGACCTTTGATGTTAACAAAGCCGTTTTCGGCGGCCTGCTTCACAAACAGCGCGTCAAGGTCGGCGTTTCCGGTAACAAACGGAATGTTCATCAGTGAGCGATCCTCTTTTGCGGTTGTACCTTTGAAAAGCTTTGAGGAATCAAGGAAGTCATAGATGAGCTTTGCTTTTTGCTCGTTGAGTTTTTTCATGTTTTCAAGGCCGCCGATTTCGTTCTTGAGCCATTCAAACATGAGCTTGCACATATAAATTCCGTAGCAGGGCGGAGTGTTATAGAGCGACTTGTTTTCCGCATGGATTTTATATTTGAACATTGTTGGTGTGATATCCATCGGTTCGCCGATTAAATCCTCGCGGATGATGACAACCGTCACGCCGGCAGGACCCATGTTCTTTTGAGCACCGGCAAAAAGCAGGCCGAATTTTGAAACGTCAATCGGCTGTGAAAGAATGCAGGAGGAGATATCGGCAACAAGGGGAACCGAACCGGTGTCCGGAAGGGTGGGATACTTTGTTCCGTAAATTGTGTTGTTGAGGCAGATATAAACATAGTCCGCATCACTGTCAAACATTGATTTGTCTGTTTTCGGAATATATGAATAGGTTTTGTCCTCAGACGAGGCAACTATTCTTGCTTCTCCGTAGCGCGCAGCCTCCTGAAAAGCCTTTTTTGCCCACTGGCCGGTTATGATGAAATCGGCCTTTTTGTTTTTGGTCATCAGGTTCATCGGTATCATTGAAAACTGCGAAGAGCCGCCGCCCTGAAGAAAAAGGACTTTATGATTATCGGGAATATTCATCAATTCTCTCAAAAGGCTTTCCGCTTTGTCAATTATCGACTGGAAAACCTTTGAGCGGTGAGACATCTCCATAACCGACTGACCGCTGCCTTCATAATCAAGCATTTCGCTTGCTGCTTTTCTGAGTACGGCTTCGGGCATCATTGACGGACCGGCCGAAAAATTGAATACTCGTGACACTTTGAAACACCTCTTGAAAAAAGATTTTTCCACCGCGGAACCGGTCGATTACCGGACAGGCGGTGTGATTGAAAAAAGTATACTACATATTATGAAAGTGTGTCAATGTTGAAAACAACGGAAAGTTTTGATATCCGGCCACAATTTTTGTTATCGCGCGTAAATGCGTTCAAATAATGCGCGGGCGTTCGTTATATGAATAAATTGGGGTCTTTTCTTTTTTTTGAATGTGTGATAAAATAGCAGTGTATTCAAAAAAACCAATGGGAGGTTCTTGGAATGAAAAGGATTGTTTCGCTTTTTGCCGCGCTGGTTTTGGTTCTTTCGGTCGGTTTATGCACCGCTGCGCAGGCGGCAGAGGTTACATATTCGCTCACGACCGAGGAACAGGACATCTTCCTCGGAAAAACTTATAAAAGAAAGATTAAAACGGTGCCGGCCGGTGCGGACACATCTTCTGCTCTCTGGCTCAGCAGTGATGAAAGCGTTGCATCCGTTGACCCGGACGGAACCGTTCGCGCCCGGTCGCAGGGCAATGCAACAATAATGGTTGAAATTGAAGGTTACACTTTCAGCTATAAAGTCCGCGTTGTTGCTCCGTTTTTAAGCTGCCGAACCAAGTCGCTTTATCTCGGTCGGCAATATACCCTTGAGGTCAACGGCGGAAGCGGAAAAACAACGTGGAAAACGAGCAACAAAAAGGTTGTCTCTGTTAATAAAAACGGCCTTATCACGGCGCGTAAGCCCGGAAAAGCAACCGTTACCGCAACAAGGAACGGCGTTTCAATGCAGTGCAAGGTTACCGTTTTGAAGCCTGCGTTCAAAAAAACGTCCGTCAATCTTCAGGTCGGCGGAAAAACAAGACTGCGCATCAACGGCGGAACCGAAAAGGCAAAATGGAAAAGTTCAAATCCTTCCGTTGTAACAGTCAATTCAAACGGAACGCTGCGCGGAAAGAAGATCGGTAAGGCGACTGTTACCGCAACGCTCAACGGTTACAAGCTTTCCTGCAAGGTCAATGTCTATACTCATATGCTGAGCCGTTCCTCGCTCACGCTTGAGGCCGGGGATTCCCAAAAGCTCACTGTGACCGGCGGCAGCGGAAAGGTCACATGGAAAAGCAGCAACCCGAAGATTGCAACGGTGAACTCAAAAGGTGTTGTTACCGGAAAAGGCGCCGGAACCGCAACAATCACCGCAATCAAAAACGGCTTCAAGCTCAACTGCAAGGTCACAGTCAGGGTAACAAGCCTTTCTGCGCCCACCGGAAAGGAGAACATTGTTGAAGCGTACTGCGAGGCTGTGAACAAGGCCAAGGCGGCGAAGAACTTTAAACTCACCGTTTCAAATGACCCAACATTCCGCATAACAAGAGCAACCGACACAAAGAACAAGATTATTTTTACCATTATGCTTGAATTGTTCTTCAAGGATGCGGAAAACAGCTATACCTTCAAAAACGGACTCACCGAAAAGGAGAACAAGCCCACGGCGTTCATTCCGCCACTTTTCCAGTCATGCAGTCTTGACAGTGCCGGTGTTGCAAGTGCTTCGGCCAAAAAGGACGGCAGCGGCTACATTATCAAAATGAAGCTGAAGAAGGAGAAGGCGCACTTCAGCGGAACCGGCAGCAACACAAGCGTATACAACAAAGCTGTTTCAAAGCCGCTGAATCTTTCGGTTTATCAGATTGCGGACGATGAGGACCTTGCCAAAATCACAATAACCTATACCGGAACCGAGGTCACCGCAAAGGTTGACAACCGCGGACGGCTTACTAATCTTACGGTTACCGCTCCGCAGACGTTCAGAGTTGACACAAACTTCTCTGCCGATATTACAACGAGGGATTATTACGTTTTTAAGTATTAAGTAACCGCTATTGGCGATGAGCTTTTTCGTCGGATTATAGCAGGCAACGCATTGCTTGTTGCCGTAAGCAAGAGCTCGGTTGTGTGAGGCGGCGGAAATATACCGTCAAGATTTGCGCTCCTCATTTAATTGCTGTTACCCAATATTAGAGGCTGTTCCGGGTAATTTTGGAACAGCCTTTTACACTTTACCCTATTGGCTTGACAAATTCCGCCAATGCGGTATAATATACTTTCAGGAGACAAGAAAAATTTAACTGTGTGCCGGATGACTCAGACAAAATCTCATTCTTTTGTATATTTCAGCCGGCTTCGGTGCCAGAATAACATATAAAACGAAAGGAAGTTTTTAATATATGGACATGACTTCTCTCAGGCCGAATCCCGAAAAAAAGCTTAAAATAACTACCGATTGGGGAACATTCTGCCGCTTTCCCGTTAAGACAAAGGTTGTTTATAAAGGCGACGTTCTCACTGATATCATGGACGAATACGTTATGCCGTTCATCAAAGAGGGCGACATGATTTTCATCAGTGAAAAAATTGTTGCCATAAGCCAGGGCAGGGCGTTTGATATTGATGACATCAAGCCCTCGCGGCTTGCAAAGTTCCTTTGCAAGTTTGTTTATAAATCACCTTACGGAATCGGACTTGGAAGTCCGTGGACAATGGAACTTGCGCTGCGCGATGTTGGCGCACCGAAAATCCTTTTTGCCGCTTTTTGCTCTGCGGTAACAAAGCCGTTCGGTATCAGGGGCGTGTTCTATAAAATCGTTGGCGAAAAAGCCCGTGCGATTGACGGCCCGTGCGACTGCACTCTTCCGCCGTATAACCACTATGCAAAGCTTGCACCGTTCAAGCCGAACGATGTTGCCGCCGACCTTGAAAAGCACACCGGCTGCAAGGTTGTTGTTATGGACGCTAACGATATCGGCAGAGAAATCCTCGGAAGAAGCGATGAAGCGCTTGAAATTGATTTCTGCAAGAGTGTTTTTGAGGATAACCCCCTTGGCCAAAGCTCTCAGCAGACGCCGATTGCAATCGTCCGCAAGGAGGAAAACACAACGGACGATATTCTTCCTGAAGATGCTCCCACTGAAGAATGATTATTATCAAAAAAAGCTGTTACGAAGCGTGTGCTTCGTAACAGCTTTTGTGTTTATTTGTTTATTTAAGGTTGTAATCTTTCATGTAGTCATTGATTTTTTGAACCGGATCAAGGAAAACGCTGACGGATTCATCGTGGTTGAGCGTGTCAATAATGAATGCGCAGTATTTTGACATATCAACATTTCCGTGCCACTCTCTGTCAATGAGTTCCTCGGGAGTATAGACGAGGTTCGTTGTGAAAATCTTGTTGAAAAGTCCATCTTTATAAGCCTCGTCAAAACGCTCAAGACCGGAGGTGAAAAGGCCAAAGGTAGCAAAAACAAAAATCCTTTTCGCTTTAAGACCTTTGAGCTGGCGGCAGACGTCAATAATGCTGTCTCCGCTTGAAATCATGTCATCAACAACAATAACGTCCTTGCCTTCAACATTGTCTCCAAGAAATTCGTGCGCAAGAATCGGGTTGCGGCCGTTGACAACTCTTGAGTAATCGCGGCGCTTATAGAACATTCCAAGCTCAATTCCGAGAACTTGTGAATAATAGACGCAGCGGCTCATTCCGCCCTCGTCGGGAGAGATCATCATGGTTCTTTCGGGGAGGAATTTGATGTCATTGTTAACGCTTTTTGCAAGAGCTTTAATCATTTGATAGGTGGGTGAAACGCTTTCAAAGCTGATTCTTATTGCGTTTTGAACTCTCGGGTCGTGGGCGTCAAAAGTGATGATATTTGAAACGCCCATGTTTTCAAGCTCCTGCAAAGCGAGCGCACAGTCGAGCGATTCCCTTGCGGAGCGCTTGTGCTGCCTGCCCTCATAAAGCATCGGCATGATGACGGTGATTCTTCTTGCCTTGCCTGCGCAGGCGGAGATGACTCTTTTAAGGTCGGCAAAATGATCGTCCGGACTCATCGGAACGTCAAGCGGTTTTCCGTCCGCGTCCTTGATGTCATACATCCGGTATGTTACGTTGTAATTGAAGCAGTCGGCAATAATAAAAAGGTCATATCCTCTGACGGTTTCGCAGACAACGCCCTTGCCCTCGCCGGTTGAAAAACGCGGAAGCGAAACATCAATGAGATATGAATCCTTCTGATAGCCTTCAAAATATATTGAGTTTTTGTGTTCGGACTTAACCTCTCTGCGGCAGCCGACAATATAGTCGTTAATTTTCTGCGCAAAGGCCTCGCTGCCTCTCATGGCAATAATTCCAAGGCGTCCCTGGGGAACGCTGGTCACTCCGTCTCGGTTCAAAGCTGACATAATAAATACCCCCTGAAAATCTCTCTTAAAAAGCCGGGCGGACAACACTGTCCGCCAAAAACGATACAAATTAATTCTACTGTTTTAGGCGTGAGATAGCAATAGAAATGCCGAAACTTGTCAACAAAAATAAAATTTTGTCAGGGAATTTTATTTAGCACAATATAACAAAAAAGCGAAAAAGGTCGGTTATCGTCAAAAATCATATCAGCTATAGCTTGATTCGGTGGTTATAACCGCATAATAATTTTCGTTCTGCTCTCTGATTTTTTCGCTCAAGAGTTCTTTTGTCTGTTTTTCGGAGTATTTGAAGTCAAACGGAATAACAAGGTCAAAGATAAGATTTGTGTGGGTTGGGCCGTCAACAACCCTGAAGTCATGAATCTGGAGCGCCGGGTCAATTTTTCGGCATTGCGCGGAAACGAGGGAGTGGAGTTCATCAACCCGTTCATCGTTAACAACAAGCGGATCCATGTGAATAACAAGCTGGATTGAAAATTTTTTCAAAACCTCGCGTTCAATGAGGTCAATGGTGTCGTGTGCTTTAAGGATGTCAACGGTTGAGGGAACTTCTGCGTGGACTGACGCAAAAAATTTTGAAGCGCCGTAGGAGTGAATAACAAGGTCATGGATTCCGATTATGCCGTCATGGCTCAGAATGAATGAGCGAAGGGAATCAACAAGCTTTTTTGACGGCGGAGTACCGAGCAGGATTCCAATGGTTTCCTTTAGTATTCCAAGACCGGAATACATTATGAATAGCGCAACAACAATTCCGAAAACGCCGTCAACCGGGAAAGACGTGAATTGAGAAAGAATGAGCGCAAGCAGCGTTGAGGCGGTTGCTGCGGTGTCGCTTATGCTGTCTGCAACAACAGCACTCATTGCCGGAGAGTCAATTTTTTTTCCGAGATAGCGGTTAAAAAGCGCAAGCCAGATTTTACCGCCGATTGAAAGCAGCAAAACGGCGCACGCCGCCCACGAAAAGACGGACGGCTCGGGATTTTTGATTTTTTCAATCGAAGACTTGATAAGCTCAAAGCCCATCATTTCAACAATGAAGCCAACAACGAGTGCGGCAACATATTCAATCCTGCCGTGGCCGAACGGATGCTCCTTGTCCGGTTTTGCGCCGGCCATTCTGAAGCCGACGAGCGTGACCACATTTGAGCCGGCGTCGGAAAGGTTGTTGAGTGCATCGCCGGTGATTGCAATGCTGTGGCTCGCCGTTCCGATTATGAACTTTGCTGCGGCAAGAAGAACATTGACAATTATTCCCGTAATTCCGCTGAGCATTCCGTATCTTTCGCGCACAACGGCGCTGTGGGTTCTTTCGCTGTCTTTAACAAACAGCCGAACAAGTTGCTTGAACATTTGCAAAACCTCGCAATAGCGGCGCACGCCTGCGAGGCGCAAGCGTGCAAAATTAATAACTGATTATTTTTCAACAATGTGGACATCGAGCTGATCATAAGGAATGTTGATTTTGTTTTTGTCAAAGGCAAGCTTAACGCTCTCCTGCATTGCAAAATATACGTTCCAATAATCGGCGTTGAGACACCAGAGTCTCACGGTCAGCTCAACCGCGCTTGCGCCGTGGGAGTTGACATAGACAACCGGTGCCGGATCCTGAAGAACGGCGGAATTTTGTGTTGCCGTTTCCAGGATAACGGACTTTGCTTTTGTGATGTCATCGTCATAGCCTATTGAGAACGTCAGATCAACGCGGCGTTCTTTTTCGGCCGAGTAGTTGACAATGTGGTTTTTGGTCAGATCGGAGTTGGGAATAATAATGCGTTTGTTGTCTGCGGTTGTGATTATTGTGTTCATGAAGCGTATTTCCGAAATGTTTCCGGCAAGGCCGCCAACTTCAATAAAATCGCCGTTTTTGAACGGGTGGTTGAGAAGGATTTGAACGCCGCTTGCGCATTGCGCAACGCTGTCTTGAAGGCCGAGGCCGATTGCAACGCCGACAGCACTGAACGCGGCAAGAATTGAGGTAATTTTGATGAACATTGAAAGCGCAGTAAGGAAGAAAATCAGCTTCACAAAAGCGGAAATCATACGCGCAATGAATTTATAAACCGTTGGGTCAACATTCTGTGACTTCATGGCCTTTGTTGCAAGCTTTGAAATCAGCTTTGAAAGCCAGAGGCCAATGATAATCACAACAACGGCGATGATGATTGTCGGGAGCTTATCAAAAAATTTGTTAACAAGATCCCATTGCTTCCAAAGGGTACTGAAGTTGCGGACGGCCTCCTCGGGATTTACGAACTGACCGCTCGCGTCAAGCAGGGGATTGGTGGTGGACTCGGCTTTTTCAATGCCAAGCTCCAGAAGTCTGAGTCCGGTCATTTTTTAACTCTCCTTTTTTTTTAAGTCTTTCATATATTAACATAGTACGGCTGAAAAATAATAACCGTGAGGAAAATTAAAGTTGTTAGCCGCGGGTAATCAACCCCCGTTTGAAAAGCACCGCCGGTTAATCGGAGCGCAGGCATTTTCATGAAAATTTGCGTTTATCGGCCGCCCGGGGCGCAAAAACAAAGACTATATCCCACAGAACATCAGGCTTTGCAATGCAAAATGTGAGACATAGTCTTTGGCGGTTTCAGTATGCTCTCAGGCCTTTTCTGAATGCGGAAGACCGTCGGTCATTATTTTTTAAACATCGGCCTTGCGCAATAGAAGGTGTGAAGAACTTCATGAGCCTTGTGGCTTCCCGGCTCACCGAGGAACTCCTTGTAAAGCAGCTTTATCGACTCGTTTTCGTGAGACTTCCTCTTCGGGTTGTCTGCGTCCGCTTTATAGAGAGCCTCGGCTCTTCTTGCCTTGAGGTCAACAAAGTTTCTGACAACGGCGTGCTGAATCGGCTGGCCGCCTCCGTTGATGCAGCCGCCCGGGCAGCCCATAATTTCAATGAAGAGATACTCGCTCTCTCCGCTTCTGACCTTGTCCATGAGGATTTTGGCGTTTTTGGTGCCGCTTGCAACGGCAACCTTTATCTTTTTTCCGTTAACATCATATTCGGCCTCCTTGATTCCGTTCATGCCGCGAACCTCGGTAAAATCAACGGATTCAAGCTCTTTTCCGGTGAGCCTTTCAACGGCTGTTCTCAAAGCGGCCTCCATAACTCCGCCGGTCGCTCCGAAAATTGTTGCCGCGCCGGTGGACTCGCCGAACGGTCTGTCAAACTCTTCGTCCGGAAGGTGTCTGAAATAGATTCCGGCGCTGTCTATCATTCTTGCAAGCTCCCTTGTGGTGATTGCAATGTCAACATCCGGATATCCGGACGCCGCCTCTCCGCCACGCTTTGTTTCAAACTTCTTTGCCGTGCAGGGCATAACGCCGACAACGACCATGTTTTTCGGGTCAATACCCATCTTTTCGGCGTAATAGGTTTTCATCACCGCACCGAACATCTGCTGCGGAGATTTGCACGAGGAAAGATGATCAAGCTGATCCGGGAAGTAGTGTTCGCAATACTTTATCCAGCCCGGTGAGCAGGAGGTGATCATCGGAAGGACGCCGCCGTTGGAAATGCGGTCAATAAGCTCGTTGGCCTCCTCAATAATCGTGAGGTCGGCGGCAAAGTCGGTGTCAAAAACCCTGTCAAAGCCGAGTCTGCGCAGAGCGGCAACCATTTTTCCTTCAACATTCGTTCCGATGTGCATTCCGAAAGCCTCGCCGAGCGTTGCTCTGATAGACGGAGCCGTGTTAACGATAACGAACTTCTCCGGGTCGTTGATAGCCTCAAGAACCTTGTCGGTATCATCCTTTTCAACAATGGCTCCCGTCGGGCAGTTGACTATGCACTGGCCGCAGGAGATGCAGGAAACGTCCGCAAGATCCTTGTCAAAGGCGGTTGAAATGTGAGTGTCAAAGCCTCTTGCGTTCGCTCCGATGACCGAAATTCCCTGCTGGTCGCAGGCGGCAATGCAGCGGCGGCAAAGGATGCACTTGTTGTTGTCTCTGACCATATGAGCGGCGGAATCGTCAAAATTATAGTGAACCATCGCGCCCTCAAAGCGGTTTTCATCGTCAACGCCGAATTCCTTGCAAAGCTGCTGAAGCTCGCACGTTCCGCTGCGCACGCAGGAGAGACATCTTTTGTCATGAGTTGAAAGAATAAGCTCAAGAGTCTTTTTCCTTGAATCGCGAACCTTTTTTGTGTTGGTAAAAATCTCCGTTCCTTCTCTTTCAATGGGATAGACACAGGCGGCAACGAGGCTTCTTGCGCCCTTGACCTCAACCATGCAGATTCGGCACGCGCCTATTTCGTTGATATCCTTGAGAAAGCAAAGGGTCGGAATTTCAATTCCCGCCGTTCTTGCTGCTTCGAGAATGGTCGTACCGTAGGGAACGGTATAGGACATTCCATTGATTTTAATGTTAAGCATATTTTCCATTATCCCGTACCTCCTTATTCCTTAACAATGGCCTTGAAGCGGCAGACGCTCTCGCAGGCACCGCACTTGACGCACTTGTTTGCGTCAATTTCAAAAGCGGCAAGTTTCTTTCCGGGTGCAACGTAATCGGTTCTTGAAATTGCCGACACCGGGCATTGCTTTGCGCACATTCCGCAGCCGAAGCACTTGTCCTTGATAACCTTGTAAGTCAAGAGAGCTTTGCAGACGCCGGCCGGGCACTTTTTGTCAACAACGTGGGCAATATATTCGTTGCGGAAGAACTTGAGCGTTGCAAGAACAGGGTTGGGAGCGGTTTGGCCAAGGCCGCAAAGCGAGTTCTCTTTAATGTAATAGCAAAGATCTTCAAGCTTGTCGAGATCCTCAAGGGTACCCTTGCCGGAGGTGATTTTATCAAGCATTTCAAGAAGCCTTCTTGTTCCAACGCGGCAGGGAGTGCATTTTCCGCAGCTTTCGTCAACGGTGAAATGAAGGAAGAATTTTGCAATGTCAACCATGCAGTTGTCCTCATCCATAACGATGAGTCCGCCGGAGCCCATCATGCAGCCGATGGCCGTGAGGTTGTCATAGTCTATAGGAGTGTCAATGAGCGAGGCCGGAATGCAGCCGCCGGACGGGCCGCCGGTCTGGGCTGCCTTGAACTTCTTTCCGTTCGGAATTCCGCCGCCGATTTCCTCAATGATTTCGCGCAGCGTTGTGCCCATCGGAATTTCAACAAGGCCGGTGTTCGCAATTTTTCCGCCGAGAGCGAAAACTTTTGTTCCCTTTGATTTTTCGGTACCCATTGAGGCAAAGAACTCTGCACCCTCGCGGATAATGGTCGGAATGTTTGCAAAGGTTTCAACATTGTTTTCCGTTGTCGGCTTTGCAAAAAGTCCCTTAACTGCCGGATAGGGAGGACGGGGTCTCGGCTCGCCGCGGTTGCCTTCAATCGAGGTCATGAGTGCGGTTTCCTCGCCGCAGACGAATGCGCCCGCGCCGAGTTTGACGTGAAGGTCAAAGTCAAAGCCGGAACCAAAGATGTCCTTTCCAAGCAGCCCCATTTCTCTTGCCTGTTCAATGGCAATTTTGAGTCTCTTGACGGCGATGGGATATTCGGCGCGGACATATATGTAGCCCTCTGTTGCTCCGGTTGCATAGCCGCAGATTGTCATTGCTTCAACAATGCAGTGCGGGTCGCCCTCAAGAACGCTTCTGTCCATGAATGCGCCGGGGTCGCCCTCGTCGGCGTTGCAGACAACATATTTCTGGTCTGCCTTGTTCGCCGCGGTGAAGCTCCATTTGAGGCCGGTCGGGAATCCGCCGCCGCCTCTTCCGCGCAGGCCGGAGTCCTTAACAATCTGAATAACCTGTTCGGGAGTCAGCTCGGTCAGGCATTTTGCAAGAGCCTGATAGCCGTCATATGCAATATATTCGTTGATGTCCTCGGGATTGATTACGCCGCAGTTGCGCAGGGCAATTCTGTGCTGCTTTTTATAAAACTGGGTTTCCTTGAGCGGCTTAACCTCCTGGCCGTGAACCGTCTCATCATAAAGAAGGCGCTTGACCATGCGGCCTTTAAGAAGATGCTCTTCAACAATTTCCGGAACGTCCTCAACCTTGACTTCCGAATAAAAGCAGCCTTCGGGATAAACAATCATAATCGGGCCGAGAGCGCAAAGACCGAAGCAGCCGGTGCGGATAACCTTGATCTCGTTTTCAAGTCCCTTTGCCTTGATTTCTCTTTCAAGGGCTTCAATAATTGCCGGTGAGTTTGAGGAAGTACAGCCGGTACCGCCGCAAACAAGCACATGTGAACGATACATTTTGTTACCTCCTTATTTTGCAACGGCTCCGACCGTGTATTCGACCACGGGTTTTCCGTTGACGATGTGTTCAACAACAACCTTTGCGGCCTTTTCCGCAGTCATGTTGACGTAAGTGACCTTTTCTTTTCCCGGCTCAAGAACCTCAACAATGGGTTCATACTGGCACATACCGATGCAGCCGGTCTGTGAAACGGTGACATGGGAAAGATTCCTCTTTGCAATTTCCTCAGTGAATTTGTTCATAACGGGTCTTGCGCCCGCGGCAATTCCGCAGGTCGCCATTCCGACAACGATTCTTGTAACCTCGGTTGAATCGTCTCTTGCGGTCATTTTGGCCTTTGCGGCGTCTCTGAGAGCCATAAGCTCTTCAATACTTTTCATATTTTTGTGCACCTCCGTTAAATGCAAGTCTTTTTAGGTAACCGATGATTGAATTGAAAAAACAGATATCCCGTTAAGGTTTTGCTCTCCGGTTAATCGGCGATTACTCAGACGTTTGTGTTTTCATTGATGTATTCGGTCAGCCACTGAGCAATGCTCGGCTCGGAAAGCGAAACATCGCCGAGAATTTCTTTAAGCTTTCTTGTGTCAAGCGAAAACTCGTGTTCGTCTTTTCTGAAGTTATAGATAAAGTCGATGTGAGTGTTCATTGTGACGAGAGTAACAATAGTGCTCGTCATATCGCCCAGGGGAGTGAAGTCAACATTATCGGTTTTGAAAACCGCTTTGACCGTTGTTCCCTTTCCAACCTCGCTTTCGATTGAGAGCGAGCCGCCGGTCATTTCCGCCGCCATTTTGAAAAGCGGAACGCCGAGGCCGACCTTTCTTGTTGTCCGCGTTGTGAAAAACGGGTCGCGGACAGCGGAAAGCTGCTCTTTTGTCATTCCCTTTCCGTTGTCGGCAACGGAAAGAACAAGTTCGTTCAGCGCGGTGTTTTCGGTCACTTCGATTGTAACGAGGCTCGAGTTCGCCGCAACCGAGTTTTGAGCGATGTCAAGAACATTGAGAGAAAGCTCACGCATTACTGATATTTTTCAAGGATACCCTTGACGTCCTCTGCGGTAATTTTTCCGTAAACATCGTCGTTAACGGTCATGACGGGAGCAAGACCGCACGCACCGATGCAGCGGCAGGCGGTGAGCGAAAAGCGGCCGTCCGGGGTGCATTCTTCTGCGCCAATACCGAGCTGAGCAGAAAGTTTATCAAGAATTTCCTGAGATCCTTTAACGTAACAGGCGGTTCCGAGGCAGACCGAAATCGCATATTCGCCTTTGGGCGAAAGGGCAAACTGAGCGTAAAATGTTGCAACGCCGTATACCTTTTCAAGCGGAACACCCATTCCGTCGGCGATCATCTGCTGAACTTCAAACGGAAGATAGCCGTAAATTTCCTGAGCAACCTGCATAACGTGCATCAGCTGGCTGTTATCCCCGGCACATTCGGAAATGACCTGTTTCAGCTTTTCTTCCTGCTCCTTAGTCCCCGAAAAAGGAATTTTGCTGATCTTTTTGAGCATTGGATTTTATCCTCCTTTAGCGGCAAAAGCACCGCCAGAATAAATTGATAAGCCTATGATCGAATTATAAATGCTCACATAAACCCATACTACAGCATAATATCACATTTTTATAAAAAAATCTACAGTTTTTTTAATCTTTATATATTGCGCATTTTTAAATCTTTTTGTATTGCGCAATAATGTGACATTATTAGTTATTATTTGTATTGACTTTGTATGAAAAAATATAGTAAAATAATAAAAGACGCAATTTTGCAATTATCCAAAAGGAGGTGGGTCTGCATGGATACGGACGGTAAACCCAAGGGGCGATTATGTATTAAAAATCTAACTTCCGGCGCAGACCCGCGTTCATGACTGCGCCGGTGAAAGACGGTGCATATTATGGACGAACACGTTTTTGAAAACCTGCGTTCTCTTGTTGAAAGGCATCAGTATAAGGCGTTGAGGGACGAGCTTGTTGACATGGCGTATCCCGACATTGCGGAGTTCATCATGAGCATTGATGAACCGCAGACCTCGGTCACCATTTTCAGAATCCTTCCGAAGGACAGCTCGGCCGATGTCTTTGCTTATCTTGATACCGACCGCCAGGCGGAAATTATTGAGCTTTTCACAGACAGAGAAATTGAACGGCTCATGGATGACCTTTTTGTCGATGACGCCGTTGACCTTCTTGAGGAAGTTCCGGCCTCCGTTGTCAAGCGTATTCTTGAAAACACGGATAAGGAAACAAGAGAAGTAATCAACCGTCTGCTTGAATACCCGGACAACTCTGCCGGCAGCGTAATGACCATTGAAATGGTTGAATTGCATGACAGGCTGACAGTCGGCGAGGCTATCAAAAATATCCGCCGGACGGGTGTTGACAAGGAGACGATTTATACCTGCTATGTTATTGACGACAAGCGCCACCTTGTTGGAACAATTCCTCTGCGGCGGCTTATTCTCAACGATGAGGACGTTTTGCTGACGGAAATTATGTCAGACGATGAGCAGCTCATCTATGTGCGTACCCTTGACGACCAGGAGGAGGTTGCCTCCATTGCAAAAAAATATGACCTTCTGAGTGTTCCAGTTGTTGATAAGGAAAACCGCCTTGTCGGCATCATCACGATTGACGATATCGTTGACATTATTGATGACGAGGCAACGGAGGACTTTGAAAAGATGGCGTCTCTGCGTCCGTCTGAGGACGAATATCTCAAAACCAATGTCCTCACTCTTGCAAAAAACCGTATGCCGTGGCTGCTGATACTTATGATTTCCTCAACCTTTACCGGTCAAATAATCGAAGGATTTGAAAACCAGCTTGCCGCAATCGCCGGACTTACGGCCTGCATTCCTATGCTCATGGGTACGGGCGGAAATTCCGGTTCGCAGGCATCAACGCTGATTATCCGCGGTCTTGCGCTCGGCGAGATTAAAATCCGCGATTACTTCCGCGTTCTTTGGAAGGAAGTGCGCGTTTCGGTCATTTGCGGAGCGGTGCTTGCTCTTGCAAACTGGATAAGAATGCTCATTTTGAGATATGTTACCGGCGGAGACACAAGCAATAGCGTTATTCTTGTTGTCTGCCTCTCGCTTCTTTGCGTTGTAATGGTTGCAAAAATGATGGGCTGCACTCTTCCCATTATTGCAAAGCTTTTGAAGCTTGACCCGGCGCTCATGACGGGACCTGTTATGAGCACGGTTGTTGACGCGGTCTCGCTTCTCATATACTTTGCGCTGACAACGGCGTTTATCACAAAAGGACAATAAAAGGAGGAATTACACTTTGTTCAAAAGATTCCTGTCATTCATCAAGGGCTATCGCATTCTGACGATACTCACACCTATCATGGTTTTTCTTGATGTTGTTATTGAACTCCAGATTCCAAAAATCATGGGCGAGCTCATAACAATGCTTTATTCAACGGAAAATCCGGACTTTGCGCATGACGTGCTCAACAAAAAGCTGTTTCAAATGCTCGGCCTTTGCGCGCTGACTCTCCTTGTGGGTTACATTGCTTCAAGATGTTCCGCAATAGCAAGCATGGGCTTTTCGGCGAATATGCGCTCGGCGCTGTTCAACAAAATTCAGGATTTTTCGTTTGAAAACATCGACAAGCTCAAAATTTCCTCGCTCATTACCAGAATGACGAGTGATACCTCGAGGATTTCAAGCGTATTCAGCAACATCATCGTGACCTTCGTCAGAGGACCGTTCCTCCTTGTTCTTGCACTCAAATATTCGCTTGAAATCAGCCGCGACCTTTCAAAAATCTTCATTTTCTGCGTTCCGGCAATTATCGTTCTGCTTGTCATTCTCGGCATTGCGGCCGTTCCGCTTTTCAGAAAGCTTTTGAAGGTTACGGATGACTTCAACTCAACACTGCGTACAAATATCAACGGAATCCGCGTTGTCAAGTCCTTTGTCCGCGAGGATTATGAAAAGGAAAAGTTTGAAAAGGTCAACGATGCGCTTGTTCAAACCAGTATCAGAGCGCAAAAGATTGTGCTTTACATTGCTCCGCTGCTTATGCTTGTCATATACGGCTGCATGGTTGCCGCTTTGTTCATGGGCAGCCGTATCGTTATCAGCGACACCCTCGCCGGAATCAGCGGCGGTCTTGAGGTTGGTCAGATAACAACTTTCACCTCATACATCTCTCAGGTTCTCTCCTCGCTCATGACAATCCTCATGGTGTTCGTCACCATTGCAACGGCAAAGGCCTCCGTTGAAAGAATCGGTGAAGTTTTTGCTCAGGAGCCGGTTACAAACGATGAGGGCGGAGACGAAAATCTTCTTGTTGAGGACGGAAGCGTTGAGTTCAAAAACGTCTCCTTCAAGTATGAGCCCGAAGCGGTTAAAAATGTTCTTGAAAACATCAGCATTAAAATAAATAGCGGAGAAACAATCGGCATCATCGGTTCAACCGGTTCGGCCAAGTCATCGCTGGTTCAGCTCATTCCGCGACTTTATGATGCGACCGAGGGAGAGGTTCTGGTTTCCGGCCATAATGTTAAGGAATACAAGTTTAAAAACCTCAGACAGGAGGTTTCAATCGTTCCGCAGCAGAGCGTGCTTTTTTCCGGAACAATCAAGGACAATCTCCTTTGGGGCGATTTTTCCGCAACTGATGAAGAAATTATTGAAGCAGCCAAGGCAGCTCAGGCTCATGACTTCATAATGGAAAAGGAAAAGGGCTATGACACCGAGGTCGGCCAGGGCGGAAGCAATGTTTCCGGAGGCCAGAGGCAGCGCCTTTGCATTGCAAGGGCGATCCTCAGAAAGCCGAAGATTCTGATTCTTGACGATTCAACGAGCGCCGTTGACACCGCAACAGACGCAAAAATCAGAGAAGCGCTCAAGAGTGAAAAATTCAAAAACACAACAAAAATCATCATTGCCCAGCGCATAACGTCTATCATGAACGCAGACAGGGTCGTTGTTCTTGAAAAGGGCAGAATCTGCGGAATGGGCACCCATGACGAGCTTGTTAAGACGAACGAAGTATATAATGAGATATTTGTTTCTCAGCAGGAAGGAGTGCTTGCGCAATGAGTGAAAAAACTCCCGTTTTCGGCGTTGAAACGGCCGAAACACCGGAAAAAGAAAACACTGCGGCCGCTCCGGAAAGCACTGAGCAAAAAAACGAGGAAGCCGCAAACGATACTCCGGCGGACAAAAAAGAAAAAAAGAAAAAAGCAAAAAAAGAAAAACGCGGAAAATTCAATAAGAACAAAAAAGACGAAAAAGAACTCACCGAAGAGGAAAAGAAGGCTCTTGAAGAAAAAAAGAAAAGGAAGCCGAAAAACACCAAAAAAGCCGCAAAGCGCCTTCTCGGCTATATTGCGGCGCAGAAAAGGTGGCTGGTTGTTGTTGCCTTTCTTGTTGTTTTAACAACGATAATCGGCGTCCTTTCAACC
The DNA here is from genome assembly GCA_934511365.1 of uncultured Eubacteriales bacterium. GTDB lineage: Bacteria > Bacillota > Clostridia > Oscillospirales > Acutalibacteraceae > UBA6857. The sequence goes on along the minus strand of CAKSWC010000004.1, from coordinate 105 downwards.
CTTGCAATGCAGCCGATTTATAAAACTCTTGAGGAAGTTATCAAAACCAAGAACATTTCCGGCTCGGACGCAATGGCGGAAATTGTCAAGTGGATTCTTGTAACG
>CAKSWC010000003.1 GCA_934511365.1 uncultured Eubacteriales bacterium | reverse complement strand
CCGTGTACGGAACCGTACGCACGGTGGTGTGAGAGGTCGGCTACTCAACTAATGGGTAGCCTCCTACTCGATTATTTTGTTATTATTTACCGGTAGTTACCTTAATTAAGCACAAGAATATACATTTCCGGCCGTCAGTTTTATTCCTTTATATTGCATCATTTCAGAGACGGTAACAAGCTGATAGCCTTGGTTAACAAGCCACGGAACAATAACCTGAACCGCGTTTCCGGTTGATGAATAAAGGTCATGCATCAATACGATTGAGCCATCCTTAACGCTTGATTTCACACTTGCAATTACTCGCGCCGTGTTTCTGTGCTGCCAATCAAGGGTATCAACCGACCAGCCGATGAGCGGATATCCAACAACATTTCTGACTCTGCCGTTGACCGAACCGCCCGGTGCGCGAACTATTGACGCGCCCTTTCCAATCACCCTTTTTATTGCTCTGTTGGTATCCTCAATTTCAGAGGTAATCACGGAAGCGGAAGCCGCGGTCAATGTTGCGTGATTATATGTATGATTGCCAATCTCACAGCCGAGATTTGCAGCTCTCCTGACGCAGTCGCTATACGTTGAAACTCTTGAGCCGACAACAAAAAATGTTGCTTTTGCACCGTATCTTTCAAGAACATCAAGAATCTGATTTGTAACAGGTCTGTACGGACCGTCATCAAAGGTCAACGCAACCATTTTTTGCTTCGGATCAACCGTTCTGATTTTTTTGGTCGCTGAAAAAGCTCCAACCGCGCCTGAGTTTGTATATGCGCGGACTTTGTAACGAACAAACCTGCCCGCCGGAGCGTTTTTATCGGTATACGTCAATACTCCTGCCTTACGCTTTGCGATTCGCTTCCATCCGCTTACGCCCTGTATTTTGCGAAATACAGAATAATTCTCGCCGCCCGCAACAGCACTCCAGGAAATCCCGACTCCCCTTTTTGCAAGCTTTAAAGAAATGCTTTTTGGTGAGCCTATAAAGGTTTTTCCAACAATGCTTCCCTCGCGCACGGACATGACATTTCCAACTGATTGACGTATTTGATAAATATATTTGACACCGCTTTGCGCTTTTTTGTCAACAAAGCTATTCTTGTTACCTGATACTGTGCCTATACGGTGCCATTTATCACTGCCGGGCGTTTTGCGATAAATTCTTGCTTCAGTGGTATTGTTATATCTGGCCCAACAAAGGCTGACACCTGCCCGAACATTTTCAACAGATTTAATCTTTGGAGCGGCAACAAAGGTATTTGACCTTTTAACGGCGCTGCCGTCGCTTTTAATGTTCTTGGAAATTGCCTTAATCGAGTAAGTGTATGTTACCGAATGCTTAACCGAACTGTCGATATAAGAATTGGTGCCGGCTCCCCGGATGTCTGCAAGACGTTTCCAAGCGGTCGAGCCGCTTCTTTGCCTGTAGATTATATATCCGTCAGACTGACTGACCGTTTTCCACTTAATCATAAGACCCTGCTTAACATTGCTTACAGCAGTAATTTTAGGTGCGTCGGGTTTTATGCCTTCCGCCGCCACGGAAAAAACCAAACCAACAGCAATAGCCGAAAGCAACAGCATAAACAGGAAAAACTTTGAACTTTTTTTCATTCTTTACACTTCCCTGAATGTTAAAATCCGCGCGATGAACCGCCTCCGCCAAAGGAGCCGCCTCCCCCGGAAAAGCCGCCGCTGCTTCCTCCGCCAAAGGAGCCGCCACCGAAACCACCGCCAAAGAATCTGCCTCTATACTTCCGGCCGCGCCGCCGCAGTCCGGGGAAAAACCTGAACAAGACAACGCGAAAAAGTGTAAGAAGAATAAATATGACGAGAATTACAACAGTGATCACATTCTCAGCCTTTTCGCTGATTAAATCATAATCGTCTACAGGCTCATAATCATCGTCCGGTTCCATACCGTATTCAATGTACACTTCATTCACAAGCGAATTATAAACGGCGGCAAGACCTTCGGAAAATTCATTCACTTTGAAATAATCCATGCCATAAGTATCAAGTATACGCCCGGTCTTGCTGTCCGGAAGTGCGCCCTCAAGTCCGTATCCGACTTCAATTCTGACTTTGCGTTCAGACACGGCAAGCAGCAAAAGAACGCCGCTGTTGCTTTCCTTATCACCGATACCCCATTCGCGCGCCATCTTTAATGAATATGTTTCCAAGTCACTGCCGCCGAGAGTTGAAACGGTTGCAACAACAACCTGAGCTTTGCAGGCTTTATAAAGGTTTTCACCTTGATTTTGCATTGTTCTTCTATCTGACTCAGAAATAACATTTGCAAAGTCATTAACAAAGAAATCCGCGGTCGGCTTGGGTATATCAAGCGCAGAAGCAAACGGCAAAAGCATCAGAAAAAGGACGCAGACAGTTACCGCTAACGAAACAAACTTTTTCATTTTTTAAAACTCCACATTTGGTACAGTCTGAGCCCCATCACTCGCCGTAAAGAATGCCGCCTTTTCAAAGTTAAACATACCGGCAAGAATATTCTTCGGGAATGTTTTAATCATTGTGTTATAGCTTTGAACGGCCTCGTTATAATCTTTACGCGCAACGGCAATTCTGTTTTCCGTTCCGGCAAGTTCGTCCTGAAGGGCAATATAGTTTGAATTTGCTTTAAGTTCCGGATAAGCCTCCGTAACGGCATTAACCCAAACGGAAATTGCTTTGTCGAGCTGGTCGCTGGCCTGCGAAAGGCTTTCACCGTCTGTTGCTTTTGAAACCGACGCTCTTGCTTGAGTAACAGCTGTCAGCGTTTCCTGCTCATATTTTGTGTAACCTTTAACCGTTGCAATAAAATTCGGAATAAGATCGGCTCTGCGCTGAAGCTGCGTCTGGATATCAGCCTGCTTTGTTTCAACATTGGTCTGCGCTTTAACAAGTCTATTATATCCACCGGCAAAGAAACCAATAATGAATCCGATAATCACAAGAACAGTGAGTATTACTATGGGTAATTTTTTACTTTTCATTTTAAATACCTCCTATGATAAGGCTATTATATAACATTTTTTCAAAAAAGTCCACTGAATAACAAAAACGTAATCTTTTATTAATACTAAAAATATTAATACTAAAAAAAGTCCCGCTTAAGGGACTGATGATTTTGGGATATATGCCACTTTTTAAACGCCAAGACAGCTGTCGCTCTTTTTGTCGCTTTTTAAGAACACGGTGAGTGTTCCTTTATTGTCGCAGCTTGCAAGAAGAATTTGACTCAGGTCAGTATGCTGCTGATTTTTAAGCTGATTGCGCAGCCATGTTCCATCCTTGCCAATCATAGAGAGGCTTTTTTCAATCACCTTGCCGTCTATAATGACATTGGCAACCAGCTCATCTTGAGTAACGGCAATTTTCATATCTTTTGGCGTTGCAGGCCTGTCCTCAGATACCGGAAGAAAGCTGACCCTGCCATTTGGCTCCATTATTGCCGTATCAATCTGTGTAATATCAAAATATCCGTTATTTCTGCATTTCATCAGAAATTCATTGACATCAAGGCGCGATTTTTTGAAACCATCATAATAGAGCCGTCCGTTTTTCATGAGAACGGTTGGATTGCCAACAATGATTTTCCGCATTGTTATTGATTTATCGGTAACCAAAGCAACAAGTATTGCAAAGACTCCGTAAATTACCATTGCAACCAGTATCTCGCCGATTTCGTCTCTTTCGCAGGTTGCAAGCTCCGCCGCAATGGAACCGATCGTTATTCCGTTGATATAATCAAACAAGCTGAGTTCAGAAAGTTGCCGGTATCCGATCAGACGAGTTATCAGGAACAAAACAACCACAGACAAAATTGAAGTCAGTATAACTTGAACATATGACATAGAACTTCCTCCCTTGTAATTCTATTCATTTGCCCAACAAGAAGTTTTATTCATTGTATATTTTTTCACATCTACGGAAAAATATATGCGGTGATACAATGGAACAGTTTTTATGTATTTCAATCGGATATCTGTTTGGAAACTTTCAAAGCTCGTATATCTTTGTCAGACTATTCAAAAACAAGGACATCAGAGATATTGGCTCAGGAAATCCGGGAACAATGAACACCCTCCTTAATGTCAACCGGACTTTAGGTGCCCTTGTTCTTTTTTGCGATATGCTCAAGACGATTATACCGTCAATAATCTGCACAATAATATTTCCCGGCGTTGAAAGCATTGATGCCGTTGCGCTTTGCTCGCTCGGCGTATTTCTCGGTCATTGCTTTCCGTTTTGGCTTTCTTTTAAGGGCGGAAAAGGCGTTGCTGTTGCCGTTGCTTTTGCGCTGACGATTGATCTTCGTGTTTTTCTTGTTTCCGTAATTGTTGCCGGAGTGTTCGGCTTTCTTCTCAAATCTGCAACCTACGGCTCATATACTTTTGCAATAATGCTCTTTGTTTGCGCCGTTGATTTTAACCATAGCTTGATTGTAATACTCTGCGCGCTGATTCAAAGTGTTGGCATCGCGGTTCTTCATATAAAGCGAAAACCGTCGCCCAAAAGCATAAGAAGCTGAAAAGAGGCTGCCCGCAAAATACGGACAGCCTTTCAAACTTCATGTTTTACTTTTTGAGCAGATACGTCCTTGTTTCATAAGGCTTGGTCATGAAGCCGTTATGAATAACAGGATTGCTTTCATAGTTTGAAAGCACCAGCTCCGCTTTGCTCATATCAAAATCTTCCGGCGCCCGGAAAGTAATTTCGCCATCTGAGAACGAGTTGATAACAAGCATTTTGTCGCCTTGATATTCTCTGACATAGGCAAAAATGCGCGGACAGGTTTTAAGCATTCTGAACGAGCCAAACTTAACAATATCGTTCTCCTTGCGGAATTTAAGAAGCTTACGGTAGTAATTAAGTATCGAATTTTCATCCGCTTCAGCCGCTTTAACATTAATCTGCTTGTAGTTCGGATTGGTATAGAACCACGGCGTACCTGTTGTGAAGCCGGCATTCGGACTGTCATCCCACTGCATTGAGGTTCTTGCGTTGTCACGCGCCGCCCTATGGCACACCTTGAGGAAATTCTTCTCAGAAAAACCGAGAGCCTTAAACATTCCGAAATTGTTAATGGTTGAAACATCTTTATATGTTGCAAGGCTGTCAATTTCCTTTGCATTGGTCATTCCGATTTCCTGACCCATGTAAATGAACGGTGTTCCGCTCTGGAGGAAGCACATCGACGCAAGCATTTTTGCGCTTTCAACGCGGTATTTTTCGCTTCCGTAACGGCTGACAACTCGAGGCTGATCGTGGTTTTCAAGATAGAGCGCGTTCCAGCCGCCGCCTTTTGCCATTTTTTTCTGCCACTTTGCAAAAACATTTTTAAGGTGACCGGGTCTGAACGGAGTCAGAATCCAGTTGGTAACAATGTTGTCTGCACCCATATGCTGGAAGTGGAACATCATGTCAAGGAGCTGGCCGTCACCCTCCTTAATAAACTTGAGAGCGCGGGACGGTGTCATCATCGGCGCCTCACCAACAGTGAAGCAGTCATATTCGTCAGTGACCTTGCGGAATTCCGAAAGATACTCACGAAGATGCGGACCGTTCATATAATGCTCAATTCCTGTTGCAACAGGGAGAGGAAATCCGTTCGGCAAACCCTCTTTTTTCGAGATGAAAGTAATAACATCCTCGCGGAAACCGTCAACGCCCATATCAAGCCAGAAGCGCATGATGTCCTTAACTTCCTCACGGACTTTCGGGTTATCCATGTTGAGATCCGGCTGTTCCTTTGCAAAAACATGAAGATAATACTGTCCTCTTTCCTTGCAATACTCCCAGGCTTTGCCCTGGAAAGTTGAAAGCCAGTTGTTAGGAGGTTTTTTTCCGTTTTTGCGGCCGTCACGCCAAATATAATAATCGCTGTATTCATTGTTGCGGCTCTTGCGGCTTTCAAGGAACCACTTGTTTTGGTCAGAAGTGTGGTTAACAACAAGATCCATTATAACCTTGAGTCCGCGCTTATGAGCCTCATCAAGAACGGCTTTGAAGTCCTCAAGCGTTCCGTATTCGGGGTTGATGTTTTTGTAGTCGGCGATATCGTAGCCGTAATCCTTTTGCGGTGACGGATAGAGCGGTGAAAACCAGATTGCGTCAACACCAATGCTCTTGATGTAATCAAGCTTTGAAAGGATACCCTTGAGATCGCCGATTCCGTCTCCGTCTGAGTCGCAGAATGAACGCGGCCAGATTTGATAAACGGACATTTCCTTATACCACTGTGATTTTGCCATACAGCATTTCTCCTTTAAAAATAGCAAGTCGATAGCTTATTTTGTTTTTGCGGCCTTTCTCTCTTCAATTTCAGCAACCATTTCTCTCTGCTTCTTTTCGGTAATCTTATAGAAGAACATGGGAATAATTGTTCCGACCATGCTGATTGCACCGGCAAGAATAAGGATATTCCAAAGAAGGGATTCACCCTCCGGGGAGATTGCCGGAGTGGCCTTCGGGTTGATGCCGGCCCAGCTGTATGAGAATACGCCGATGAAAGCACCGATAGCCATGCCGATTTTGTTGATGAGAGTCTGCATTGCAAAGCAAATGCCCTCGGCCCTTTCACCGGTTTTCCATTCAAGATAGTCAACGGTATCACCGATCATTGCATATGTAATGATGTTGTTGACACCCTGGGGAATGCCAAGAAGAACAAGGCCGACCGCGCAGAAAACAAGCTTCCACGGTGCGTCATAACCGACAAAGTACATTGCAAACATTACAACGGCGCCGAGAATATGAACATAGATATATGTCCACTTTTTTGTGAACTTCTTGCTCATCCACGGAACAAGAACGGAAGCAACAAGTCCGCCGGGAACAACAAGCATTGTGATCAAGCTGAAAAGGCCTTCGTTTTTAAGAACATACTTTGCAAAATAAAGACCGCCGGTATAAGCATAAACCATTCTTGCGCCGCCGAGAACTCCGGAAAGAACAATGAGAAGGAGCTGCTTGTTCTTGAAAAGGAGCTTGATGTTGTGGACGAATGAGGGCGGCTCTTCGGTTGTGGTGAAGCGCTCTTTTGTGTTCTTGAAGCCATAGAAGAACATCGGGATTGCAATGATAACCAAAACGGCGGCACAAATGAAATATGTCCATTTAAGAGTGTCGGCATTCTGCTGAACATACTGTGAAAGGACTTCGCCGTTATCGTCTCTGTACTTTGCGGTAACAGCATTTGTGATAATCGGAACAAAGACCGTAACAATACCGGCGCCGAGTGTGCAAACAAGGCGGGCAACGGTAAGAATCTTTCCTCTGACTTCCGTGTCATTTGTCAAGCAGGTTGAAAGGCCCCAATATGGAACGTCCGCAACGGTGTAAACCATTGACCAGATTACATATACGATTGAGATAATGACAAAAGTTGTCTTAGACTCCGACTTGAAGAACGGGCAGAAGCAGACGATTGTTGAAATTGCAATCGGAATTGCCATCCATTTGAGGAAAGGACGGCACTTACCCCATTTTGTTCTTGTTTTGTCAACAATACTGCCCATGATGGGATCGTTGAGAGCGTCATAAATTCTTGTGAAAAGCATAAGGAACGCAACGGCCATAGCGCCGTCAACAGTTTTCCAAAGCGTGCCCTTCGGCACCGCGCCGAAAAGGAGTGCATCGGTCATAAAAATTGTAAGATATGAACCGATAATTGTGCAGATAAAGTTCTGGCCAAAGCCGGCAACACTATATGCCACGGCCTCTTTCGGTTGAACGCCCTTTCCGGGAGTTGTTCCGAAAAGCTTGTGTAAAAATTTGCTGTTGTTCATGATATCCTCCTAATGACAATTTATTTTTTATTTGTCAATGTTTCCTTCTTTGAGTCTTTTTTGTTCTCTTTTTTTGAAGCCTTCTTCTCCTGCTTTTTCAGAAGCTTTTCGGCTGCAAGTTTTTCTTCGTATTCCTTCTTTTCCGCCTCCCTGCGAAGATTTTCTTCTTCTTTGAGTTTAATGTCCTCTTCGGCTCTGAGCTTTGCTTCTTCATAGCCCTCGAGTATCTCATCAAAGCGTCCGTAGTTTTCGCGCTGAGAGATAAGCTTTTTCGCCTCAAGATAAGGCTTTACGGCACGATTATAATAGGCATGCTTATCCATTTCAGCTTTTGAAAGCTTTCTGGCTTCTTTGCGCTTTTTCTTTTCCTCTTTAATCTGATTGTCAAGATTATTGAGTTCTTCTTTTGAAAGATCATGGTTCTTTTTTCCGTTGTGCTTTGCAAAATAAAGCTCTTTCAGCTTTTCATCGCAGGCATCCTCCGCATTGAAGTAGCCTTCAAGAACAGCAAAATCCGGAGCAATGAGTTCCTGCTTTCCGTCAAAAAATTTGTGATACGCGGAATATGCACTTTTTTTGTTTCTTGCAATGCCAAGCATAAATTCGCGATATTCCTTCTCTTCCTTACTCTTTTTGGGAAGAGCCTTTGCTGTTTTAATCTCTTGCTTGATATCGTTGCGGTCATAGCTTGCAACGGCATTTTCGCCTTGAGACAATATCTCACCACAATAAGCGGCAATTTTTGAGTATGTATCCGTTGAAAATTTATCTATTTCACTGCAGACAAATTTTGAAATTTCAATTTCATTATTCTGAGCAAGAGCATCTCTATACTTTTTCTTAGCTTCCTTGCGTTGCTTTTTGTCCTTTATTGATCTGTAATCTCTCTTTGAAACAGCAGTCGGCTCAAGCAAATAAAGCGCCCGTGCCTTGCGGATAATATCTATCGATTCAACAAGGTCTGCATCCTTGATAGAACCGTTTGTAAAATCTTCAAACATTGCGCGGATTTTAAGAACACGAACTACACTTTTTTGCTGATTCTCAGAAAAATCATACCAAAAATACGGTATAACATTCATAAGCGCGCCTATTGCCGAAAAGATTATCAGGATATGAACAAGGTTCATGAGAATATTGGTATCGTAAAGAGCCGAATTTGGATTGATATAGCTGTTTTGACCTTCCATCATCTGCTCTGCAAGGATCGTTGCGATGGTTTTTCCTCCGGGAAGAACACGGTTGAGAACTTCGGGGTTGCTTGTGACCTTTTTGGCCATCGCCTCCGTGAGTCCTTCCTTTTCATAAATTATCGGAAGAACGGAAGAAGTAATAAGAGTAATTACCATTCCTATCGTTCCAACCGCGGAAAACATTCCGTCAATTCTTTCGCCCGTTTTATAATGCTGATAGTCTCTGATATCCGCCTGGATAGCCGGATTAAGAATCAATGCAAATGAACTCATAAATGAATTCAGGAACATAAATATCAAGACATACCAAATTGTCTTTTTGTCAAGTTGAGCCGTTGCCGGAAGAAGGAGCAAAATAAAAAGAATATTAAAAAGGTTTGTAACAACCAAAAGCCTTTTCTTGCCCCACTTGCGAATAAGGAACGGAGCAAGCAACATGCTCCACAGCGCAGAGTTACCGTAAATTGCCGTAATCAAACCGTACTGAGTTCCATTGCAGCTTCCGCCGTAATTATAAAGCCAATACATGATGTTTGAATACGCAAGTTCAAGAAATCCTACCCAAGACGCAAGCGAGATTATCCAAAAATATTTGTTATGCATAACCGCCCTGAGAGCGTCAATAAAGCGAATTTGAACAACATGAGTACGCGCCTGAACAATTTTTTCTTCCGTATATTTATAGACAACAATACACAGAAGAATCCCGATAACTGACAAAATCGGATAAAGAAGCCGATAAACGCGTATATCGCTTTGAAGCGTATGGAAAACATTGTCTGCAATGAGCGGAGTAATGAGGTTAATGATGGTTGGTGCAAGAGAATAAATAACGCTCTTAATTGAGGTTACGTCAGCCCTTTCCTGTGAATCCGGAGAAAGAACATGAACGAGGTTTTCATAAGCATCATAAAAGAAATTATAGAAGAAAAACAAAAGAAGGTTGAAAACCAAAATCGTAGCACAGCGTGCAATATATGCAATGCTCTTTCCAAACAACATTTCCCCGCCGGGAAAAATCTTGTCATATATGTTGTACGGAAACCAAACCATAATAACACACAGCAATGCCGTTGGAACCGCCATGGTTAAAATATAAGGTCTGTACTTTCCGGCTTTGTTTCTTGTGTTGTCAATTATATTTGCTCTGATACCGGTAAGCGGAATGTTGGCAAGAACACAGATAACATACATTATGTACATATCTGTAGGCCCAACACCCAGGGTACTTGTTAAAAGAGTATTAGTTGTTGCAAACATACACGCCGTTCCGAGCGTGATGATGCAATAAGCACCGATGCCGCCTCCGGAATAGGCGGCAATTTCCTTAAAAGTCATATAACGCTTCGGCATTGGATTATTCCAATATAACGATACGTCATGAAGCAGATCTTTCACTTTCCGTTTAAATTCCATTAAATCCCTCCAGAAGATTTATAAGGAGAGTCGTAACTCACTGTACCGATAATAATACCACAACTTATATCAAAATTTCAACAAAAACCGCATTATTTTTAATAATATTTTTGGCTATATTCCAATGTAGCCATACAATATGTGCCGACTGTAAAACTTTGGTCAACATTAAACTGTCAATTTGCTTGCATACATAATCGTATAATTTGACATTTTTCAATGCAAAAGTGTTCACAATGTGATTTATTTGTAAAAATTATCAAACAAACTCAGCAATATTTAATACTTTAGTAATACAATTCACAATTTATTGTCCATTTTTTTCAAAATCGACTGTTTTCTATTGCAAATCTGATAAATTATGATATAATACCCTATGAAATGACTAATTTTATCTGTTGGATCGGCGCAACCGGAAGGTTAAACGCAGCCGCAAAACCAAAAGGACGGTGTAACAAACCCGATGACCGAAAAAGACCTAAAAAAACTCAGTCGGCTTGAGCTTATTGATATAATATATGAACTTCAAAAGCGTCTTATTGAATCGGAAAAAGAATCCGCCGCATTAAAGGACAGGCTTAAAGACCGTGAACTGCGCATTTCCTCATCGGGTTCGATTGCAGAGGCTGCAATAAAACTCAACGGCGTTTTTGAATCCGCTCAAGCTGCGGCCGACCAATATCTTCATTCGGTCTATATGACAAATTCCGACATCAAAGAGAAAATTGATGCAGCGGAAAAGTATAAGAGTGATCTTATTGAGGCAGCGAAAAATAAGGCCATAGAGCTGCTCACTGCGGCCGAAAAAAAGTCTCAGGAAATTATCCGCGAGGCCGAAATAACGGCAACGGAAAAACTGAAAGATTTTGAAAAAAAGGCAACCGAATTTATAAACCTTCACGATGAACTTAAAACACTGTTAAAAGGAATAGATTCTTGATGCATAACAACAGCCATTCTCCGGTCGAACTTCCGACTCTTGAACAAATTGAAAAAGAGCGCAAGAGACTTCAATATAATAAGAAATATAAAAGAACGCTTAAAAGCACAATAGCAATTTTGCTTGTTGTTGCGGCACTTGCAATTCTTGTTGCAACACTCTGGATGCCGGTTTTAAGAATTTACGGTTCCTCAATGGTTCCGACCCTTGAGGATGGCCAGATTGTTGTTACGGTGAAAAGCACCAGCTTTAAGGCCGGAGATATAGTTGCTTTTTATCACGGCAACAAACTGCTTATTAAAAGATATGTTGCAGGTCCGTCCGATTGGTTCAATATTGATAAAGACGGAAACCTTTTTATTAACAATAAAGCTCTTGATGAACCGTATATTGCGGATAAATCATTCGGTGAAACCAATATTAAACTTCCCTATCAGGTTCCGGATAAAAAGTTTTTTATGATTGGAGACAACCGCAGTGTTTCAATCGATTCACGCAACACGGCAGTCGGCTGCATTGACGAAGATCAGATTGTTGGGAAAGTTGTTTTCAGAATCTGGCCATTCAAAAATTTTGGTGCGGTTAATTGACTCTTTTAAATATTGAAATATAACTTAATTATATATTTTCCGCAGGTTAGGAGGTGGCGGTTGTGCAAAACAGATTGACTGGAAAAATTAAAGAATATCTTGGAGAGCATCTTCAAAAGAAGCGTTGGCAGCGTGTAATTATTGTTCTCTCGTGCATTGTTGTGTTTTGCACAACATATGCGCTGATTATTCCTGCGTTAACAATGACAAAAAAGCCTGCCTGCGGCCTTGAAGAACATATTCATGACGAATCCTGCTACGAGACGGTTGTCACTGCCGGCAAGCTTGACTGCAAATTCACGCCCCATATCCACAGTGAAAGCTGCTATGATGAAAGCGGCGACATTGTCTGCGGCTATGCCGATTATGTTATCCATGAACATAGCGAAAACTGCTATGATGAAAGCGGAAAACTTGTCTGCACTCTTCCGGAAATCAAAGAGCACGCTCACTCCTCTTCCTGCTTTGAAGAAGAAACTTCATACATCTGTGCCCTTGAGGAAAGCGAAGGTCATGAGCATGATAATGACTGCTATGACGAAAACGGAGAGCTGACCTGCACTCTTGAGGAAAGCAAAGGTCATACTCATACCCAAGACTGCAAAAAGACCGAAAGTAAACTTGTCTGCAAAGAAAAGGAAGTTGTTTTTCACAGCCACACCGCTGAATGCTATACGGACGGAAAGCTGTCCTGCGGAAAAATTGAGGTCCTGCGCCATAATCATGATGAAAGATGCTTTGCAGAAAGTACAACTGAAAAAAGGCTCATCTGCACCAAGGAAGAGCATCAGCACGATGAGGTTAAGTGCTACCCTGACGAAGAAGTTAAAAGTGAATATATCTGCGGCTTTACCGAACACAAACACAGTGACGCCTGCCGCGACAAAGACGGAAACCTTGTTTGCAATGTTCCGGAACATGAACACACTGAAAAATGCAAGGCGGAAAAACCAAGCAGCCCGGCTGCCGAGGCGTCATTCTCGCGCAGCTTCAACTATGAGGACAAAGAGCTTTCAATGGTTGTTACGGTGGACAGCGAGAATGAACTTTCAAACGGCGTTGAGCTTGAGGTTTCTCCCCTCAATAAAAACGGTGACAACTATAAAAAGTTTGCCGAATTCAATCAAAAAGACGGCGGCGGTAGCAGCGACAAAATCATTGCAAAAAACATAGCTCTCACTGAAAACGGAAGAAAAATCGACCCCTCACTTCTTTCCGTAACGGCGAAGGTTATTATCAAAGACGCCGTTTTGAAGCCAATCAGAAAAGAGCTTGGCTCGCTTGAAAATGCCGCGCCAGAGGCTGAAATCGGCATCGTTCTTTCCTCGTTTTCAGAGGACGAAAACAACGCAATCAGCGCGGCGGAAAGTGCCGTCATTTCCCTTGACGAAAAAGCTCCGGCGCTCACCGTTCCCGTTCGTGGCGGAACAATCGCTCTGGCTGCGGCGCCGAGCGCGAATCCGACCTATAAGGTTCAGTATTATGCCAATATTGACCGCTTTGCAACGAACGGCGATATCTCCTTTGACGTTTTTGATACCCGAAAATCAAGCGGCGGAGCATTGCCGAAAAACAACGCAACAAACAAGATGACGAATTTCTATCTCAAGGATTCGGGCTCATACACCTCTTTAAACAACGGCGTCAGAACAAAAATTTATAATATTAAAGCAGTGGAGACCTTGACCGAGATTTTTTCCGCGGAAAGCTTTGAGTATATTAAGGCACCCAACACCATGTATATGGACAAGCTTTCGGAAAACAAGAACTACTCTCTCAAAGAGGTCTGGGTTTTGAAGGACGGAATGTCTGAAACAAGCATGAATCAAGCTGACTGGACGATTTATACCAATCCTTCGGCGATTCACTTCACAAACCGCAGCTCTGCCGCACAGGAGAATGTTCTTTATATCACGGACAGCACAAGAATAAGGCTGATTTATGATATGACCGCCGAGCAGTACGATAACACTGCAACATTTTATGATTATGACATTACAGACGGCTATGATTCGGGTCGCGGCCGCTGGCTCAGCGGAACGGCCGGCATCAATTCAAGCACAAACTACGGAACAAGCCGCAACGGACAAAGAACATGGGGAAGTCACGTTGACGTCCTCGCCTTCGGCAACGCCAACTGCGGAACCGGAATGGGTCATTGGAAGTTTGACAACCTTGCGCTTAATGCGCACAGCGGAAACAGGATTAACAAAGGCTGCAACTTCGGTATTGCCCACAGCCTTTCGGACGGAAAAATCGTATACAATGAGTGGATAGTTGCACCGAAGCTTTTCAACGACGGCAACGCCAAGGGAAAAACAACCTATGAAAACAGCAAGCTCACCTTCAATCGTAAGGGTGACACATATTCGCTCACTTCCGCAACGGTCAACGGCGTTGGAAGCGTAAATAATCTCAACGGTTTCTTCAACCCGTCGCCGACAAGCTCAATAACATATCCCCATATATTCACCAATGACTTTTGGCCGCTTGACAGCGCAACAAATTGCACCGACCCGAAATTCGGAAAATATAACAACGGGGTTCCGTTTTTTGGTTATGCAGACAATGACGGAACGAATTTTCCGAATGTCGGAACACTTAACGGAACCTTCCCCGTCAGCGATGACGGAAATTTGCACAACTCGTTTTTCGGGATGCACTCGGTTATTGAATTCAACATCACCGCCGACTATGTCGGCCCGCTTGAATATTTCTTCTATGGAGACGATGACCTTTGGGTGTTCCTTGACAACAGGCTGATTTGCGATGTTGGCGGCGTTCATTCCTCGGTCGGAGAGATTGTTGACCTTTGGGATTACCTTCCGAAGGGCGTTGCAGGAAAGCATAGGCTGACAATTTACTACACCGAGCGCGGTGCCTCCGGCTCCTCGTGCTATATGCAGTTTACTCTTCCGAACGTCAGCGGAAAGAACATTGAACAGACAACGGATGACCTCACGGTTAAAAAGACCGTTATTGACGGAAACGGTACCGATGAATTCAAATTCAGAATCCGCTTTTATGATAAGAACGGGAATACGATACTTGATGACTATGCCTATACAAAGTTCAACGCGGACGCCACCTCGGTCGGTGATGAAATTATCGTCTGCGACGGCGACACATTTACCCTCAGGGACGGTCAGTATATCATTATCAAGAACCTGCCCCTCGGAATCAGGTATAAGATAAGCGAGATGACTCCGGCCAACTATACCGTTGCATCAACGGTTAACGGCGTCACCTCTTTGAGCAAAGAGGTCAACGGCTCAATTTCCAAGAATATCAACAACTCTGTTTTGTTCACCAACACGGGCAGCAGCTCGGCGGGATTCACACTGAGAAAAGTTGACCAAAACGGCGAGCCTCTCTCCGGTGCGGCCTTTTCGGTTGCCGACTCTGACGCAGGCGCCGTCGCCTTCCTTAAAAAGGACAGCGGAAGCTACATTGCCGCGAACAACGCCGGAGCGAAAATCATCTCCGGTGAGGATTATTACATCGTTCCGGTGAGTGCGCCAAGCCTTGCCCTCGGAAGAAGAAGCGGCGGCTCAAACGGTCTTTTCACCGCCGAGACGCAGACCAACACCGGCTTTGATTCTCATAAGTTTAAAATCACCAAAACAAGTGACGGCTATTACACCGTTCAGTGCAGACAAGGCGGCTATCTTGAGCTTAAAGATAACTCGCTCGCCGTTGGCGCGGCGGTCAATGTTTCAACTGTCGGCAGTACCGTTGCGGAAAGCCGGAAATGGGCTTTTGAAAAGAATAACAACGGAACCTACCGCATTCGCCCAATGGGTGCCGCCGAAGGCAATATGCTGCTTTCGCTTGAGCAAAGAAGCCATCCCGCAAAAGCGGGAGAAAATGTTGACCTTCGCAGCGACAGAACGCAGGCGAACCTTGAAGAGCTTCAGGAGTGGTATGTTATTCCGGTCTCCGACATTTCAACTCCGGTTGAAAGCGTAACGCAGCTTTCCGTTTCCGAAAGCGGAATGCTGACCGTTCGCGGACTGAAGGCGGGAACCTATACCGTTACCGAAACTGCCGCTCCGGACGGCTGCGCGCTGCTTCCTACGCCCATTACCGTCAGCATTGACAAAAACAGCAATCTGACGCTCGAATCCGGCAGCGACCTTGCTACGCTTGATTCAACCGGCGCGGTCGTCAACGTCAAGAACAATTATCAAAAAAAGACGCTGACCGTTCAAAAGGAGGTCAGAAGCCTTGATAATGCTGACATCTCCGGCGGAACAATGTATAGCTTCAAGGTTGACTGGGCGGCGAACGGAGAAACCGGCTCTCAGGTTGTTAATGTTTCCAACGGCAATTTTGGAACCGTTTCTGATATTCCGTACGGCGCAAAGGTGACTGTTACCGAAACTTCGGCAACCGGTTTTTCGGTTGAATATTATGAAGGCAACACGCTCATCACAAGCGGTTCAACCTGCGTCATTCAATCATTGAAGCAGGACGTTGTTCTCAAATGCGTCAACACCTCCCACCGGACTTTGAGCCTCAAGAAGCTTGTCAGCAGTTCTTTTGAGTATACTTCAGAAAGTCCGTTTACCTTTGAAATTTCGTTCAATGATATTGGCGGCAACGCAAAAACCGAGACTCTCAATGTTTCCAACGGAGAAACCGAAGCTTTAACCTCTATCCCCCGCGGCGCCGTTGTCACCGTTCGCGAGGTTAATGCAGACGGCTTTGTTGCCTCCTATTCATTGGACGCAACAGCCCTTGAAAGCAATGCGGACGGCAGTGTAACATTCACAATGGAAGATGATGTTTTGCTGACCGCAACAAACACGGTTTACGAATACACCCTTCCCGAAACCGGCTCCGCCGGAACACTGTGGTTAACAATGGGCGGCCTGCTTTTGATTGCAGGAAGTCTTTTGATGGGACTCGGCTTGAGGCGCAAAAAAGAAAGGAGGTTTGGCTAAGCCTCTTTTCTGACGGCGAAACTAAGCAACGCCGAAAGCTGATCTGAAATAATAAATTTATGTTTAAAATGAAAGGAGTTCATTTAAAAAATGAAACGTACAAAATCAATTTTTGCCGTAATACTTGCACTTGCTCTTGTGCTTGTCAGCGGCGTGGTCGCTTTTGCGGCCGGTGAAACAAAAGGCAGCATTACTGTTGACAATGCTGTTAAAGATCAAACTTACACCATCTATCGCATTTTTGACATTGCTGATCATACCAGCGACTATAACGGTATACTTTACACAGTCAACTCAAAATGGAATGACTTTTTCACCGCAGGTGCAGCAGGTCTTAATTATGTTAAAAAAGGTGCTAACGGCTATGTATCATGGAAAGAAGGAGCAGACGTAGCGGCATTTGCAAAAGACGCTTATAGCTTTGCCGAAAGCAAAGGCATTGCAAAAGACGGAGAAAAAACCGCAACAGGAAGTGAAGTTAAATTCGAGAATCTTGACCTCGGTTACTATCTTCTTCATTCTTCTCTTGATTCCGTTTGCTCACTTGACACAACAACTCCGAATGTTACCATCAAGGAAAAAAACAGCAAACCGACCCTCGATAAGGAAGTTCAGGAAAACTCAACCGGTGCCTACGGCAAAACCAATGATGCCAACATCGGTGACACTGTTAACTTCAGAATCACAGTTAAAGCCGCTGACGGTGAACCGAAGAATTATGTTATCCACGATAAGATGAGTGACGGTCTCACCTTTAACGCTGTTGACAGCATTAAAATTAACAACGGCGATCCGCTTACTGCGGGCACAGATTACACAATTTCAACCAATTGTGAAGACGGCTGCACGTTTGAAATTAGCTTTGCCGAAAATCTTGTCAAGCCGAACGATGTGATCGTTGTTGAATATTCTGCAACCATTAATGCCAATGCAGTTGTCAGCGGTACAGGAAACCCGAACGAATCCTGGCTTGAATACGGTGACAAACATAATGTTACTAGAAGATCAATAACCCGCACCTATGTCTGGAAATTTGATGTTTTCAAGTACACTGCAGACGGTGAAACAGAAAAAGGTCTTGGCGATGCTGAGTTCAGGCTTTACAAAGAAGTTGACGGCAAAAAGCTCTATGCACAGGTTGCTAACAACAAAATCGCCGGTTGGTCGGAAAATGTGAACGAAGCTTACACTTTTGTATCCGCTGCTGACGGAAAGATCGAAATCGTCGGTCTTGACGAAGGTACCTATTATCTTGAAGAAACAGAAGCTCCGGCCGGATATAACAAGCTTGCCGCTCCGGTGAAGGTTGTTATCACCAAAGAGATTAACAATGAAACAAACGAAGGCACCGCAACCATTACTCAGGATGACGAGAAAGCCGCTGTAGTTAAGGTTCTGAACAAGATGGGTCCGGAGCTTCCCTCAACCGGCGGCATCGGTACCACAATTTTCTACATTGTTGGTGCAGTTCTTGTTGCAGCCGCAGGCATTCTCCTCATCACCAAAAAGCGCATGAGCAAAACGGCTGACTGATTACAATTTTTAGTTAACACCTAATGCAGACGGAGAGTCTTTCTCTCCGTCTGCTCAAACAGCAGCAAGGAGAGTTTTGCAAAAAAATGAAGAACAAGCTATCAACAATTTTATTGTCTGTTGTCTTTTTGGCAGGACTGTCCTTGCTTCTGTATCCGACAGTAAGCGACTACTGGAACTCTCTGCACGCCTCAAGAGCGGTTGCGGAATACGATGAAAATATCCGCAATCTTGATGAAGATAAATATAAAAAAATGCTATTCAATGCAGCAGAATACAACCGCGCACTTTCAAAGCGAGGAATTTCATTTACGCTTCTTCCCGAACAGAAAGAGCAATATGAAAAGCTCCTTGACATTGGCGGAAACGGCATCATGGGATACATTGAAATTCCGAATATTAAAGTTTCGCTCCCGATATATCACGGAACGGATGATTCCGTTCTTCAAATTGCAATAGGTCATCTTGATTGGTCATCGCTCCCCGTTGGCGGCGAAAGCACGCATTGCGTCCTTTCCGGCCACAGAGGGCTTCCCAGCGCAAAGCTTTTTACTAATCTTGACAAGCTCACTGAGGGCGACACATTTGTTATCCGCGTTCTCAATGAAGTTCTTACTTATGAAGTTGACCAAATTTTGATCGTTGAACCGCAAGAGGTTGAATCGCTAGGAATTGAAAACGGAAAAGATCTTTGCACTCTTGTTACCTGCACACCATACGGAATCAACTCACACCGCCTTCTGGTTCGCGGACACAGAGTTGCAACTGTTGACAACACGTCTGCCAGAGTAACATCTGACGCCATTCGCATTGAGCCGCTTGTAGTGGCTCCCATTGTTGCTTTGCCGGTTCTTTCGGTGCTGATTATTGCCGTGTTCACTTTCGGATCGAAGAAGAAAAAAACAAGAAGAGGTGGAAAAAGTGAAAAATAAAATTGAACGCTTTATCTCCGTTTTTCTTTGCGCTGCCTGCATTCTCGCTTTCTCAAGCGTTGCCGGAACTGTCTTTGCCAAAGATAAACCGGGCCTTACTCTTGAATTTATTGATGACGGCGAGCCGATCTCAGGTGCAGAGTTTGAACTTTATTATATTGCAGGCATTGACGAAAACAGAAAATTTTCTTTAACCGATGAATTTTCCGGCTACCCGGTTGATATCTCCGGTGCTGATGCCGATGCGCTCAAATCAGCCGCTCAAACTCTTGCCGGCTATATTAAGCGCGACAAACTGACGCCTATTGACAGCGGAACAACAAATGAAAACGGTCTTCTTGTTTTTCCAACCGGTGAAAACAATTTGGAAAACGGTCTTTATCTTGTTATCGGAAAATCTTTTGAAAAGGACGGCTATACCTATAAAACCGAACCCGTTCTTGTTGCCCTCCCCTGCTATAACAGCGAAAGCGGTTCATATGTTTTTGATGTTACGGTCGATATGAAACACAGTAAAGATAAAAACAACGGCGAAACAACCGAGCGCAAAGTTATTAAGCTCTGGAAAAACGACAAGGGAATCAAAAGACCAAAAAGCGTTACCGTTGACCTTTTGAAGGACGGTGATGTCTATAATACCGTCTCTCTTAACGCCGAGAGTAACTGGAAATATGAATGGAAAAATCTTCCAAAATATGACAATGACGGACTTGAAATTGACTGGGAAGCCGTTGAACGCGAAATTAATGATTATATTGTTTCCGTTTCATATGACGAGAATATAATAACGCTGACGAACGAATATGAGCCGGAGTTTCCGGACGGAAAAACAACAACGCGCAGCGTTCAAAAAATTTGGGATGACAATGGCTATGAAAACAAGCGTCCGACTTCTATTGAAGTTGAGCTTTTGAAAAACGGAAAAGTTTTTGATTCCGCAGAGCTTTCAAAAAGCAACAACTGGAGCTACACATGGGACGAACTTGACAGTCTTGATGAAAACGGCGAATACATTACATGGTCGCTTAAAGAGCAGAGCCTTTCAGATTATACCGCCAAAACCGAGCTTAATGGCTACACCTTTGTTCTGACAAACAGCTATAACAAGCCGAAAATTCCCCGCACAGGCCTGCTTTGGTGGCCGGTTATGATACTCGCCGCCGGAGGAATGCTGTTTTTGCTTATCGGAATACTTTTGAAAAAGAGACGGGAAAATGAAGAAAAGTAAAACTAACATTTTTATCATCATTGGGCTGCTGCTTTTGGCGGCAGCCCTGGTTTTAACCGGCAAAAACATTCTTGAAGAACAAAGAGGCGAAAAACTTTCAATAGGCGCCGCTGAAAAACTGATAAGTCAGATTGAACCGCAGAACAGTGCGAGCACCACAAACCGAGAACCGGGAAACAGCCCTGAATACACCATAAACCCGGATATTGAAATGCCGACAAAAAGAATTGACGGCCTTGACTACATTGGAGTTTTGCGTGTACCTGCGCTCGGGCTCAAACTTCCGGTGCTGAGTGAATGGAGCTATGACAATCTCACTGTCTCCCCTTGCAGATACACCGGTTCGGCATATCTCGGAAACATGGTAATAGCGGCACATAACTACCGCAGTCACTTTGCACGCCTTAGATCGCTCCAACCCGGAGACAAGGTTCGCTTCACAGATGTTGACTCAAACCGTTTCGATTATGAGGTTGTTGAAACGGAAATTCTTCTTCCCGAACAGGTTGAAAAATTGAATAGCGGAAATTGGGATTTGACTCTTTTCACCTGTACCTTTGGTGGGGAATATCGAATCACTGTCCGCTGCAAAGCGATTGAAAGATAACAAACATATAAACTCAACAAAAAAGCAACGACTTTTGCGCCGTTGCTTTTGTTATGCTATTCAGTGGCCGCAAAAGCGGAAAATCATCTCCGTTTTGCTGCTTTATGTCAGCTATGTTTCGTTAATGGGCGAATCACTTTGTTACTGCCGTACCGTCACGCTTGGCAATAAACTCTCGCATTTGCTGCCTGATGTCTTTTCTGTCAAGTTTATAGAAAAGCATCGGTATCATTGAAAGTCCGGTGCAAAGTCCGGGAATGAACCAATAAGCAACCATAACAACATTTTTCATGTGCTGAGTGGCATCTGCAAAGACCATTCCTGCTTCATAACCGGAAAGTCCAACGATAAAGAGACCAACAGCAACGGAAAATGCATTTGCAAGCTTGAATGAAAGGCTGAGAACGGAATACTGAATTCCCTCGTTCCTTTTTCCTGTTGTCATTTCGCGATAGTCAACGGAATCGGAAAGCATTACGAGCGGCGCAAATCCATGCGGTCCAAACATGAAGTTGATAACAAACTGGCCAACAAGAATTCCACCGAGTGAACGGAACCATGCAGGTCCGAACGCAAAGAGAAGATAGTATCCCATAGCGGCAATCGTTCCGTAAATTCCAAGAGCCATAAAGGTCTTTTTAACACCGAATTTTTTGGAGATGAGCGGCGTCAAAACAACGGAAAGCGTTGATGGAATTGCAGCGCCAACGCCGAGAATGATTGGAAGATTTTCACCGGCGAGGGTGATGTTGAGTCCTGGAATCGTGACCTCGTCAAGCAGAACGGCCGCCGCCTGAACACCAATGCTGACGGCCATATTGCGTCCGAAACCAAGCATATTGACAAGAAAAACTATCATGAGCGGCTTGTTGGAAACAAGTTCTGAGAACATTTCCTTATAGCTCAGCTTATTCGGTTCACTTGTAACAACTTCCTTGGAGCCTCGCAGCATAAGGGCGGTTGTTATTACAGCAAAGACGCTCATTGCAACAGCGGCAATAATGTATTCCTTTTCAGTAATATCCTTCGAGCCGGTCAAGGTGCAGATAACCGGAACAATAAGGTTTGGAGCAACAAGAGCAAGGGATTTGAGCATATTTGCAATTCCGGCGCAACTGTTCTTTTCCTCACTTGACGGACTGAGTGTTGCAAGCATACCCTGGCTCGGAATGTCCGCAAAGCTCATTGCAATGTTCCAGAGAACGGTTGTAACAGTAATGTAAGCATACTTTGCAAAGTCACTTTTGAAGTCGATGGCAATGAACATGATTGTTGTAATGAGGGCAAAGGGAATGATACTCATTGCAACAAAGGGCTTCATTTTTCCGGACTTGAAGTGCGCAGAGTTAATGATATTGCCTATTATCGGGTCTGCTAAGGAACTAATGATTTTTGCAACAAGAATAATGACCGCGCACTTATTAAAGTTTGCAAAAAGAACCTTTGAGTAAAACTGCGACTGATAGGTGTTGATGTAGCCGATAAGAAGCTGAATTCCAAATATTCCGATGGAATAGATTGCAATCTTACCAAACGTCAGTGTTTTGTTTTGCTTATTCATTTTCTTTGGATTCTCCCCATAATTATTCTGTAACCGCTGAATATAATTGATAAGCGGTTACTTTCATATGCTACCACAGAAAGGAAATATTTTCAATATCGTTAAGAAAAAATATCAATTTTTAATTGCTGAAATTCAAACTGCATATTTTTGTGATATAATATTTGAAATATTCAGGACAATTTTTCAACAAATGTTTTAAACGAGGGATAACAATGAAATTAAGCGAAATGAAAGTCGGCCAAACCGTAAGAATAACATCTGTCGGCGGAAAAGGCACGCTGCGTCAGCACTTTCTTGACATGGGTGTAATTCCCGGCGCGAGCGCAACGCTGATTCAGTTTGCACCGATGGGTGATCCTATGGATCTTCTGATTCATGGCTATGAACTGACTCTCAGACTGTCCGATGCCGCTCAAATCGAAGTTGAACCTGTGAAACCGTCTGATATTCTCAGGAAAAAGAATCCGTCTTTTTTTGAAGAAAGTGAGCATCCCGGTCTTGGCGAAGATGGCAAATATCACGTTAAAGGCAGCGGCGACCCATTGCCGAAAGGAAGGCTTTTGACCTTTGCTCTTGCCGGAAACCAGAATTGCGGAAAAACAACGCTTTTTAATCAGCTCACAGGCTCAAACCAGCATGTTGGAAATTTTCCGGGAGTAACTGTTGACCGCAAGGACGGCGCAATCCGAGGATATTCAAACACCGAGGTAACTGACCTTCCCGGAATATACTCCCTTTCGCCGTATACAAGCGAAGAGCTCGTTTCTCGCGCGTTTATTCTTGAGCAAAAGCCAACCGGCATTATCAATATTGTTGACGCAACAAACATCGAACGTAATCTCTATCTGACGCTCCAGCTCATGGAGCTTGAAATTCCTATTGTTCTTGCACTAAACATGATGGACGAAGTCCGAGGAAACGGCGGAACAGTTGACATCAACAAAATGGAAGCTATGCTCGGGATTCCCGTTGTCCCGATTTCAGCAGCCAAAAACGAGGGTGTTGATGAACTCATACGCCATGCTGTTCACGTTGCTCAATATCAGGAGCGGCCGGGGCGAACGGATTTCTGTGATGAAAACAGCCGCGGCGGAGCTGTTCACCGCGCGCTGCACGGTATCATGGAGCTCATCAGCGACCACGCAAAAAATGCAGAAATACCTTTGAGATTTGCAGCTACGAAAGTTATTGAGGGCGATGAAATGATTCTTAGCGCACTCAAACTTTCCGCCAACGAAAAGGAAATGATTGAACATATCGTTTTACAAATGGAAAAAGAAGGCGGACTTGACCGCGCCGCGGCCGTTGCAGATATGCGCTTTTCGTTTATTACACGGCTTTGCAATCGCTGCGTTGTTAAACCAGCCGAAAGCAAAGAACACAAACGCAGCCGCAAAATTGACAAAATACTGACCGGAAAATATACAGCGCTTCCCGCATTCGTCGGAATAATGGCTCTTGTTTTTTATCTGACTTTCAATGTTGTCGGCGCAGCACTGCAAAACCTTCTGCAAATGGGCATTGATTCTTTCAGCGGATTTATTGATCGGCTTTTGACCGAAGCCGGCGTTAACGATTTAATTCACTCATTGATAATTGACGGCATTTTCGGCGGAATCGGCAGTATACTGAGCTTTATTCCGATAATACTTATTCTGTTCCTTTTCCTTTCTCTTCTTGAAGACAGCGGATACATGGCACGCATTGCTTTTGTCACCGATAAACTGCTGCGAAAAATCGGGCTATCCGGCCGCAGCATTGTTCCGCTTCTGATCGGTTTCGGCTGCACTGTTCCCGGCGTCATGGCCAGCCGGACAATGCCGTCTCAAAGAGATCGTCGGCTAACCGTTATGCTGATTCCGTTCATGAGTTGCACGGCAAAACTTCCGATTTACGGACTTCTGACCCAGGCATTCTTTCCGGAATACAGCGGTCTGATAATGATAGGTATATACTTTCTCGGAATACTAACAGCAATAGGCGTTGCCTCAATTATGAAATGCACCGCATTCAAGGGTGAGGCTGTTCCGTTCGTTATGGAGCTTCCGAATTATCGGATGCCGAAGCTGAAAAATGTTCTTCA
The DNA here is from genome assembly GCA_934511365.1 of uncultured Eubacteriales bacterium. Taxonomy (GTDB): domain Bacteria; phylum Bacillota; class Clostridia; order Oscillospirales; family Acutalibacteraceae; genus UBA6857. The sequence goes on along the minus strand of CAKSWC010000003.1, from coordinate 155,501 downwards.
GCTTATCTGGGATAAAGCAAAGGATTTTCTTCAGCGCGCCTTTACCGTGATTTTCATTGCAACAGTGGTAATCTGGTTTTTGCAGAGTTTTGATTTTCGTCTTAACCCGGTTTTGGGGCACCAGGAGGAAAGTATGCTTTCATCCATTGCGGGCTTTATAGCTCCGTTGTTCTCCCCTCTCGGTTTTAACGATTGGAGAATTTGCACCTCTCTCATTGCCGGTTTCATGGCTAAAGAAAGTGTTGCTTCAACTCTTTCCGTCCTTCTTTCCGGAACCTCAATCACCACCCTTCTTACACCTCTTGCTGCAAGCTCACTTCTTGTTTTTTGCCTTTTATATACGCCATGTGTTGCCGCTATTGCTTCCATACGCCGTGAACTCGGCGGAAAATGGGCCGGCGGTGTTGTTATCGGCCAGTGTGCGATTGCATACCTGCTTGCGTTTGTTGTAAAGCTTGTTGGAGCACTTTTGGGGGCGGTATAATGAGTTGTTATGATATTATCTGTCTTGTGCTTATAATTGCCGCACTCATCGCTGCAATCATAAGCATGAAAAAAAGAAAAAACAGTTGCTGCGGCTGTTGCAAAAGCTGTAGCTGTTCATGTGACAAATGTAAAAAATAAACGAAGTTGGTTCACCGCACCGAAAGCGGCTCGCCTTCAAATTTTGTATATACACACCACATGACGGTATAAAAATCAGATAGTAATGGGATGTGTGAGCTGTATTGCGGCTTACACATCCTGATTTCCGCTATTTGTGGAGACTGTCGGCAAAGGAAACTTCAAGCCGAAAGGGAAACTTTACCCCAATCTCTGCGCTTAACTGTCCATTTTTCGTGATATCGACTTGAGCAAGATAAAGCATATTTAAAAGTGCATAAGGCTGTCTGATACCTAAGGCCATAGATATCCTCGATGTGTGACGAGATATCATTGGCAGTCATTCCTTTAGCATTCTATTTTTGATTTCTGTCTTGAATCTATTGTAACCCTCAACACTGAAAAAGGCTGTAATCGCCTTATGTATTGAAAGTCGGACATTTTCGTGCTACAATATTTTTGGTTATTGTTTGTAGCAAATGTGTGATACTCTGAATGCCAACTTAATATAAGAGGCTGTCGCATTAAGACGATCTCAAATAAGAGAAAAACAACCGGGTGACCCGAAAAAGGGTTGCCCGGTTGCTGCTTTCGTAGTATAATTTAGTTGCAGAAAAACCATATAGAAAGCAGTGAAATTGTACTATGTTTAGAAACAGAAATCAAGTGGTTTTACCGTTGGAAATTGAAAAAATTATCCCGAAAGACGATCCAGTGTTGAAAAATTCTGTAACAGAATCAATTTCAATCGTTTAGAACGGTCGTTATTTGAAAAAATGATTGCTTAACTTCGTAAAATTCAAGAGAATATACAACAAAAGAGGTCGATTTTTCACCGACCTCTGCTTTGTCGTCCATTCCACCGTCAAATTCTGACGATGTTTTTTCTTTTTATTGGTTTTTCTCGAAAAACGAGGACTGCCGCTATACGTTTTCACGTTTTGCGACAGCCCCTTTGGACGTCAGTTTGACTTCGGAACGAATGATTCGCAGTCAACGCACTGGCAGACCTTCGGGTCGGTTTCATGAGTTCCGATTGAAACCTGGTTAAGGGTGCAGTAATTTTCGGAATGGCAATGATGGGCACACTTTTCAACAGTGCAGCCAATGGACTTGTTTGCATCGCTACAATTCATTGTTTTAACCACCTTTGAATAAAAAATGAAGCCCGAACAGCCGAAAACGCGCTGTTCGGGCTCTGTTTTATTCTTTGCAACGAGAACAAAACTTATTCATTACTTCATCCAGTTTCCGATGTTTTTAAAATTCTTATAAATCTTATCGAAAACGCCAACAAAATTCTTAATGAAATTCTTAATCATCTTGACAAATTTCTGCCACAATGTATCCTTGATGTCTGAAATATTTTCAAAAAAGTAATTCGCAAGCATCGGAACAAGCTCATTGAGATTGCCGCAGAAAAGACCGTCAACTATTGAAACAAGATACTGCTTGTCATTATCGTCAAACATTGAGTTTGAGTTGATATTACTCTTAATGTTTTCAATAACGGCCGGATTGTTCCCGTTTTTGCCAACAAGATTGAGATAGATGATAACATAAAGGAACAGCTCCGTTGTGTCAACCGAGGTTGCAAATCTGCGTGACGGCGGAGTAATAAACTGAAGCTTTGAGGTATCGGCGGAATTGTTGTTGTTAAAAATCAGGTTGAGAAGTCCCTTAAAGGTTTTGAGTTCATCTTCCTGAATGAGACCGCTGGAGATTTTAACGCTGAAGAGTGCTTTTATCGGCTCATACAAAAAGATGGCATATGTTCTTGAAAAAGCCCAGATAACGTCAAGAAGATAATTCACGGGGCCGAAACTCATAACAGAACTGATAATCGAGCTCAAAAGAATTCTTGAAACATATTTGGCATCATAAATATCTCTTTCCGGAGCCGGAAAATCCTCAAAGTTTACACCAAGGGTATAAAGCAGGGGCTTATAATTAAGTCTCGGAGAATTGCACCAGTTTTTCTGAATAAGCTCTTTAAGTCCGCTCTTTTCGGCAATAGTGTCATAGAACAAATTGACGTTTTCTTCATTATCTTCAACAAGCGGAATGTCAAAGCCGATGTTCTGATCGGTGTAATTGGTGAAAAGAAGATGGCCGATGATATTGCAAATTTTTGTTGCGTTCGCCGCTGTATAAAGCTTATTACCCTCGTAATACTTGTTGAATATCTTTTTCAGGCAGAAATTGAGATTGCCGCAAGCAAGAGCCATGTCGTTATAAATTGTGTCAATCTTCAAAGCTTTTCCGCAGTCGGGGCAAGTTTTATTGGGCACGGCATCAGCCTTGAAAGCCTTTTTGCAGTTTGTGCAGTAAGGGTCTCCGCTCGCCGGAAGCTTGGTCCAAAGGAGAGTTTCCTCGCTGTTATACAGAAAATCAATCGAAAGGCCAAACATATAGACATTTGAGGCGGTGCCGCTTGTAACAAGCCTTTCAATGTCATACTGACCCTCAGGCGTTTTGCAGTCATCGGGAATATCGCCGTTGAAATTGAAATTCTCGAGCGCTTTTTTGAAGTCAATCTCATTGATTTTGTCCGTAACAAGCTTGGACAGGTCAAAGTTGAAGTTCATTTTATCGTTGCCGCCATCGGCAAATACACCAATGCTCAAAGATGAAACAAGAAGTGTGAGTGATAAAATCAGGCAAAGTATTTTTTTCATACGTACAACTCCTTTTTAGAGATATTGGGTTTATCTTTGTTCATAAATAGTTTAACATTTTACAGAGTTTTTGTCAACAATTATTATTGATGCTAAAAGATTTTTTCTCCGTTTTTTCCTGTGATATTGTTGCAAGTATTAAAAAAAGATGATAAAATGTGGTATGACCGATTAAAGACTAATATATAACTTCTTTGACGGTGTTATCACAACGAAAGGAGCGTCAGCTTATGAAAATCATCACAATCAGCCGTGAATTCGGTTCGGGCGGAAGAGAGGTCGGAAAAAGACTTGCCGATGAACTCGGCATCGCTTATTACGACAGAGAGATTATTGCGGCTGTTGCCAAAAACAGTGAGCTTAATGAGGGCTATGTTGAAAAAATTCTTGAAACGGGTATTCCGAGATCATTCCCCTTTTCCTTTGGGCGTTCCTTTGCGTTTTCGGATGTTACCCAGCAGAATTACACAAAAGCGCTTGTTGCTCAGCAGAGCTTTATTATTCAGCTTGCACGCAAGGGGGAGGATTTTGTAATCGTCGGCCGCAGCGCCGATATCATTCTCAGCGATTACTCCCCGTTAAATATTTTTGTTCACGCCGATATGTATTCAAAAATCGACCGCTGCATTGATCGCGCACCGGAAAGCGAAGAACTCACCAGGCGTGAGTACGAAAGAAGAATTAAGCAGATTGACTCCGCGCGTGCGAGACACCGCGCCCTGCTTTCCGATTCCCCTTGGGGAAAAAAGGAAAGCTATCATCTTTGCGTCAACACGACCGGCAAGGAGATTAAAGCCCTTGTTCCCGGAATTGCGGCGTATGCAAAAGCCTGGTTCGGCTAAGTTCTCCCCGGCGGTTATCCGCCGGTTTTTTTATTACTGAATTGTAATGGAAAGATTGCGCAATATGTGCTAAAATACCTGCGAGGTGTTACAAATGAACATTTTTCTTCTTGAAGATGATGAAGCTATCGGTATAGGTCTTAAATATTCCCTTGAAAACGAGGGGTATACAATCACCCTTGCACGCTCTGTTAAACAGGCTGAAAGCATTATTGATAAAGAAACCTTTTCGCTGTATATTCTGGACATCAATCTTCCGGACGGCAGCGGATATGACATTTGCCGCAAAGTTAAGGAAAAGGGCGATTTTCCCGTTATTTTTCTCACCGCTTATGATGACGAGGTCAATGTTGTTATGGGACTTGACATCGGCGCCGATGATTATATTACAAAGCCGTTTCGCGTGCGTGAGCTTGTTGCAAGAATCAAAAGTATTCTGCGCCGCTGCGGCAAAAATAAAACCGAATCGGTTGTGAAGCTCGGCAATGTCAGCGTCAATCTGAACGAAGCGAGAGTGACCAAGGGCGGCGAGGACGTAATTTTGACCGCAATGGAATACAGGCTGCTTTTAACTTTTCTCAATAACCGCGGAAGAATCCTTTCAAGAAGCAGACTTCTTGAGGAAATTTGGGACGTTGACGGTGATTTTGTTAACGACAACACGCTAACGGTCTATATTAAGCGTCTGCGTGATAAAATTGAAAGGGATCCAGCTTGTCCGTCCATTATCAAAACTGTTCGCGGGCTGGGATATGTGATTGAAAATGAACGATAAAAGTTTTAAAATAACACTTGGCGCGGTTTCTGCACTGACGCTGCTTTTTTCTGCATTCTGTTTTTATTACGGTGTTATTCCCGGCGTTTTGTGTCTTGGATGCGGCGCTGCCGTTGCCACAACATATATAGTATACACAAAAAAACGGTTCAAAAAAATTGAGGAACTCAACGAATATCTTTCAGCTGTCTGCTCGGGAAAACTCGATCTTGACCTTCCGGATAACAGCGAGGGTGAGCTTTCGATTCTTAAAAACAATCTTTATAAAATTATCGCTATGCTGCGTTTTCAAAATGAGAAGCTCATCAAGGATAAAAATTACCTTGCCGATTCAATGACCGATATATCTCATCAGCTCAAAACACCGCTGACCTCAATGATGGTCATGAGCGATATTCTTAAAGACGAGCAATCGGCGGAAAAGCGCAAAGATTTTGTTGACATAATTCAGACGCAGCTTGAAAAAATGCGTTGGCTCATTCAAAATCTTTTGAAGCTTTCAAAACTTGATGCCGGCACCGTTGAAATCAGGAACGATGTTCTCTCTGCGGATGCCGTGCTCGAGGAGAGTGTTAAGCCTTTTTTGGTGAACTTTGACTTGCGCGAAATAAACTTCTCAAAAGCCGGAAATGATTTCAGCTTCAGAGGAGATGAGGGCTGGATAACCGAAGCGATTGCGAATATCATCAAAAACGATCTTGAACACACTCCTTGCGGCGGTAGCATTTCTGTCCGCTTTAAAAGTACCTCGCTTTTTGGAATGATTGAGATAACAGACACCGGCTGCGGAATGGACAAGGAGGACCGCAAACATGTTTTTGAGCGTTTCTACCGCGGAAAGAATTCCTCACCCGAAAGCGTCGGAATCGGTCTTGCTTTGACCAAAGCTATAATTGAACGCCACAACGGAAAAATTGAAGTTTCAAGTGAACTTGACAAAGGAACAACATTCAAAATCAGCCTTCCGCTCAGTCTTTGAAAAATTACTTAATTGTAATCCTATTGTCACCGAGCAGTAAGGTTGATAAGATATTATATAAGCAACGAGCACGGAACGAGCAGTGTTTCGTTGCTTATTTTCATATGAATGGAGCAATCAAAATGAAAATTCTTGAAATCAAAAATCTTTGCAAAACCTACGGAAACGGCGACACCGCTGTTAAAGCTCTTGACAATGTCTCCTTTTCCGTTGAAAAGGGTGAGTTTGTTGCAATTATCGGACCGTCCGGTTCCGGAAAGTCCACGCTTCTCCATATTCTCGGCGGCGTTGATGTTCCAACAAGCGGAAGTGTTGTTATTGACGGAACAGACATTTCAAAGCTTGATGAAACCGCGCTTGCAATCTTCCGCCGCAGACAGATTGGACTTATCTATCAGTTTTACAACCTTATTCCGATTCTCACCGTTGAGGAAAACATGACCCTCCCCTTGCTGCTCGACGGAAAAAAGCCGGACAAAGCCGTTATAAAAGAACTGACGGAAACACTCGGCCTTTCAAAAAGGCTCGGCTTCCTGCCCAATCAGCTTTCCGGCGGACAGCAGCAGAGAGTTTCAATCGGCCGCGCACTCATCAATAGCCCGGCTCTCATGCTTGCCGACGAACCGACCGGTAACCTTGACAGCAAAAACAGCCACGAAATAATCTCGCTTCTTCGCCGCTTCAACCGCGAACACGGCCAGACTGTTATTATTATTACTCATGATGAGAGCATCGCTCTTTCAGCGGACAGAACAATAGCAATCGTTGACGGAAAGATTGTTAAGGACGGGGTGAACGGCTGATGAATATCGTTAAAAAACTGACACTGCGCCATCTTAAAGAAAACAAAAGCCGCTCCGTTGTAACAACGCTCGGAATCTGCGTCTCCGTTGCAATGATAACTGCCGTTTTTGTTGCGGCATTTTCACTGATGAATCTTTTCGGAAACCTGAGCATCATTCAGAACGGCAACTGGCACGCAGCAGCCGAGATGGGGCTTCAGACCTTTGAAAAATTCAGAGAAGATGAACGTATTGACAAGATAGGAATTGCAACGGAAAACAGCTGGGGCTTTGTTTTAAACGATAAAGGACAGGCAAAAAAGGATTTTATAATTACAAACGCCGACAAAGAGCTTATGAATATGTTTGTTCAATGCAAATTTGAAGGCAGACTTCCTGAAAACGACAGCGAAGCCATGATTAACCGCAAATATCTTGATAAATACTTTCCCGGCACCGGTCTCGGTGGAAAAATCACTCTTGCCGTTCCGGATAACGGCTCGGATGACGAAGAACTGAGTTTCAAGGGTAACAAGACCATATCATACACTGTTGTTGGCATAATGAACAATAATCAGCCGGCCGGTTTCATTACTTTTGCCGCAAACTCGGGCATTGCAAAAGCACTCAATAGGAACAGGGCCTCCGTATATTTCACCCTTAAAAAGCTTGATTATAACAGTATCAATACAATCAAAACACTCGACAAGGAGTATAAGCTGACAACGGAAACTTCAAGCATGGGAATGAATAAGGACCTTCTTACTTCCAAATTTGCGCTTTCTTCGGACAGCTTTGCTCTGACCACTCTCCTGCCCCTTTGCGCGGTTTGTCTTGTCATAATCATCATCGCTTCCGTCATGCTCATTTATAACGCCTTTGGAATGTCACTTTCCGAAAGAGTGCGTTATCTCGGTATGCTTGCAAGCGTTGGTGCAACCAAAAAGCAAAAAAGAGCGTCGGTATACTTTGAAGGTTTGATTCTTGGCGCTATAGGAATTCCGGTCGGTATAGTTGCCGGTTTTGTCGGAATTGCAATCACACTTTACCTTGTTGGGGACAAAATTATTTCCTCCGGACTTTTGTCTGATTCCGCAAAGGATGCCGGACTCAAATTCACGGCAACGGTCAATCCGCTTGTAATTGTTTTAATTGTTCTTTTCAGCGCACTTACAATTTTCATTTCGCTTTATATTCCGGCAAGAAGGGCTTCAAAAATCACACCGATTGATGCAATCAGACAAAAAGATGACTTCAAGCTCAAAGCAAGGAAAATTCGTTCCTCAAAGCTTATCCGCAAAGTTTTCGGTTATGAGGGCGAGCTTGCAAACAAGAGCCTCAAGCGCAATCGCCGCAAAACAAACATGATTACCGCTTCAATCGCTCTTTCGGTTGTTCTTTTCCTCTGCGTCAACTATTTTTGCCAGATGCTTGTTCTGTCTAACGATTACGCAAAGGATGTTCCGTATGATATTGTTGTTGGCGTCTATGTTAAAGACAGAGAGAAGCTTGAAAAAGAGCTCGCTGAAATTGATGAAATTGATAAATATTATAATTTCAGTTCAAATTATTTGAGATATACACCAGAAGATAAAAAATCTCCGTTTGTTGACGCCGAAAATTATACCGCGCAATATAAAAACTTAGTTAAGAACAAAATCCATGTTTATCTGACAGCAGTTGATGATGACGCTTTCAATCGCCTTTGCAAGGATAACAAACTGAATCCTGACGATTATTACAATCAGAAGAACCTGAAATGCGTCCTTATGGATGACTTGAGAAGAACCAACGGAAACTCGGGAATTTTTAACTCATCAATAATAGGCAAAACTTACACGGAAGATTTTTATGAGCTCGCCAAAGGCGTTCGTTTTACCTATGAAATCGGCGGTCTTGCAAAATTTGACTCCAATGATTACATTTGTTTGCTCAACGGAAAGGGTGCTTTCTCCCTCTATTGCCCGATAAGCGAGTATTTGAAAGTGTATGACAGACTGTATAAAGACTGCTTGTCAAAAGGCAACAAAGAGGACATTGAGCATTATGAAATTTTCAATACGAGCTATGGCGTCAAAGCCCAGAACCACAGCGTTGTTGACGAACAACTGACAGCGTTCCTTGATGCTCAAGGCATCGGCGGCAGCTATAACTACTATGCCCAGAATTACCAGATGATAAATTCACTGACCTTTGCTCTTCAGGTCTTTGTCTATGGTTTCATCACTCTCATCACAATGATTGCAATAGCCAACATTATCAACACTGTTTCAACCGGAATTATGATGCGGCGCAAGGAATTTGCAATGCTCAAATCAGTTGGAACAACGCCAAAAGGCTTTACCAAAATGATATGCCTTGAAAGCTTTTTCTACGGCGCAAAAGCACTCATTTTCTCAATGCCCATAAGCCTTGTAATTTGCTACTGTATGAACATCACGGTCGGCTCAGACACAATACCGTTCAGTCCGAATCCGTGGACATATCTCGGCTGTGCAGCCGTAGTATTTGTCATTGTCGGCTTTTCAATGTACTATTCAGTCAGAAAGCTCAAAGATGACTCAATCGTTGAAACGCTTAAAACCGAGATAAACTGACATTCCTCTTCTCAATATAAACGCACAAGCCAAAAGGACGGGTCAACTGTGACCCGTCCTTTTGGCATTCAAAAACCGTACCGGGCTTTGCAGCCTGGTGCGGAAAATATTGTGTTATTCACTCAGAAGCTTTTCAACAGCAGCCAGCCTGACGCAGATGCACAGCAGCCTTGTTGCGGCAAGAAGCTCATCAACAGGAGGATATGACGGCGCAATGCGGATGTTCTTATCCTCGGGGTCAATACCGTAAGGGAAAGTTGCGCCAACAGTTGTCAAAGTAACTCCGCCCTCTTTGCAAAGCGAGTATACTCTTTTTGCTGTTCCGGGCATAACATTGAGGCTGATAAAATATCCCCCGTTTGGCTTTGTCCATTCAGCAACGCCGTATTCACCAAGTCCGTTTTCAAACTCATCGATAACGGCTTTGAATTTCGGAGCAAGAATTTCGCGGTGAAGCTTCATGTGACGCTTGATTCCGTCAACATCTTTATAGAATTTAACGTGGCGATACTGATTAATCTTATCATAACCGATCGTCTGAACGCTCATGCGCTTTTTAATAATTTCAATGTTTCTGTCGGAAGCGGCAATAACCGCAACGCCCGCGCCGGGAAAGCTAATTTTAGAGGTTGAAGAAAACTCGATAACCATATCCTCATGGCCATACTTTTTGAGCACATCAAAAATATTGACAAGTCTGTCGCCTTTTTCGGCGAGGTCATGGATTATGTATGCGTTATCCCAGATAATTCTGAAATCAGGGGCGGACGGGGTCATTGCAGCAATGCGTTCAACCGTTTCGTCTGAATAGGTCTCCCCTGTTGGGTTTGAATATTTCGGAACGCAGAACATTCCTTTGACGGACGGATCTTTAATGAGGCGCTCAACCTGATCCATATCCGGACCGTGTCCCGTAAGTCTGACAGGGATAAGCTCCATGCCATAATACTCAGCGATTGCAAAATGTCTGTCATATCCCGGACACGGACAAAGGAACTTGATTTTTCCCTGATCTTTCCACGGAATGCCGTCCGAGCCGGTCATCATGCACTGAGTGATATAGTCAAACATAAGGTTAAGGCTTGAATTTCCGCAGACAATGACGTTATCGGTAGGAACACCGAGCAGGTCGGCAAAAATGCGCTTGCATTCGATTATGCCGGTAAGAAGTCCATAATTAAGATATTCAAGGCTGTGGTTTCCGGCGTTGTTTTCCCAGTCTTTTGAAGTAATTGCATCAAGCAGACCGTTTGAAACGGCAAGTTGATCGGCGCCGGGCTTACCTCTAGACATATCAAGCTTCAGACCTTTCGCCTTAATGCGGTTATACTGCGATTCGAGCTTTTTCTTTTCTTCAAGAAGCTGCTCTTTTGTATACTCTGAATATTTCAATGAAATCAACTCCAAAATTAAAAATCTGCCGAGCCTGTTGTTCTCGGGAACGGAAGAACATCTCTGATGTTTGAAATGCCGGTGAGATACATAACAAGCCGTTCAAAACCGAGGCCGAAGCCGGAATGCTTTGTTCCGCCGTATTTTCTCAGGTCAAGATACCACCAGTAATCTTCTTCTTTAAGACCGAGCTCATGAATACGGTTAACAAGAACGTCATAGCGTTCCTCTCTCTGGCTTCCGCCGATAATCTCACCGATGCCCATAACAAGGCAGTCACAGGCAGCAACGGTTTTTCCGTCATCGTTGAGTCTCATATAGAAAGCTTTGATTTCCTTGGGATAGTCGGTAACAAAAACGGGCTTTTTAAAAATTTCTTCGGTGAGGAAGCGTTCGTGTTCTGTTTGGAGGTCGCAGCCCCATTCAACCTTATATTCAAATCTGTCATTGTTTTTCTTGAGGATTTCAACCGCATCGGTGTATGTTATTCTTCCGAATTCAGAAGAAGCAACAGCCTTGAGCCTTTCAATCAGACCCTTATCAACAAACTGGTTGAGGAACTCAAGATCCTGCTTGCAGGAATCAAGAACATAATTAATAACATATTTAATCATTGCTTCGGCAAGCTCCATGTCATCATTGAGGTCTGCAAAAGCAATTTCCGGTTCAATCATCCAAAACTCAGCTGCATGGCGCTGAGTGTATGATTTTTCAGCGCGGAAAGTTGGTCCAAAAGTATAAATCTTTCCGAAAGCTTGCGCCATGATTTCGCCCTGAAGCTGACCGGATACGGTGAGATATGCGCTTTTTCCAAAAAAGTCCTGAGAAAAATCAACGCTTCCGTCCTCTTTGCGCGGCGGATTGTTTATATCAAGCGTTGTAACGCGGAACATTTCGCCTGCACCTTCGCAGTCACTGCATGAAATCAAAGGAGTATGTGCGTAAACAAAGTTTCTCTCTCTGAAAAAGCTGTGTATTGCAAACGCGGCAGCAGAACGGACGCGGAAAGCCGCGGAATAAATATTTGTTCTCGGACGGAGATGAGCAATAGTGCGCAGATATTCAAGTGAGTGACGCTTTTTTTGCAGCGGATAATCCGGTGTTGAAGCACCCTCAACCTCAACCTTTGTTGCATTGATTTCAAACGGCTGCTTGGCTTCCGGTGTAAGAATTACATCGCCGGTAACAATAACCGCAGTTCCGACATTGAGCTTTGCGGTTTCGGCAAAGCTGTCAAGTTTTTCTCTTTCAAAAACAACCTGAACGCCCTTGAAACAGCTTCCGTCATTGACCTCCATAAAGCCGAGATTTTTTGAATCACGGTTGGTTCTTATCCATCCGCAAACGGTAACGGGCGCTCCTGTATAAGCGGAGGCGTCCTTATAAATTTCTGCAATTTCGGTTCGCTTCATTGGTGATTCCCCCAAACAGCGGCTTTAGGCCGCCAAAAATTAAAATACCAATTAATTATATCATAATCGCCGAAAAAATCAAGTTATGAAAAGGAGATAATTAACTCGTTGCGGCAATATTTTTCAGTTAATTCGGTTTATAAGGCAAAAAAATACCGACCCATAAGATCGGTATTTTTTATGTTTTAATTTTAAAATGCGCTGAGGAGCTTCATAAGGCTCTCTTTTGCGTCACCGAGAAGCAGTGTTACGCCCTCCTCTTTTGTATAAAGCGGATTTTCAACTCCGGCATAACCGGGTTTGAGGTCATAGTTACAGATAATAATGTTCTTAGCGTCGGCAACATTAAGTATCGGCATTCCGGAAATCGGTGTATTTTCCGTTTCCTTTGCCGCCGGGTTCATAACATCATTTGCGCCGATAACTATTGCGACATCTGCGTTTTTGAAATCATCGTTGATGTCTTTCATTTCATAGAGTTTTTCATACGGAACATCAACCTCCGCAAGCAGAACATTCATGTGTCCGGGCATACGGCCGGCAACAGGGTGAATTGCATAGCGGACATTGGCGCCGTTCTTTTCAAGTTTATCTTCAAGCTGTTTGACGAGTGACTGCGCCTGGGCAAGTGCCATTCCGTAACCCGGAACAAAAATAACGTCCTTTGCGTTTTGAAGAATTGAGCCGACGGAAACTTCTTCTTTTTCAGACTGTTCGTGTTCGGTATCCGGTGCTTCTTCAGCGGTATCCATAACTTTGAGAAGCTTCATAAGGCTCTCTTTTGCGTCACCGAGAAGCAGTGTTACGCCCTCCTCTTTTGTATAAAGCGGATTTTCAACTCCGGCATAACCGGGTTTGAGGTCATAGTTACAGATAATAATGTTCTTAGCGTCGGCAACATTAAGTATCGGCATTCCGGAAATCGGTGTATTTTCCGTTTCCTTTGCCGCCGGGTTCATAACATCATTTGCGCCGATAACTATTGCGACATCTGCGTTTTTGAAATCATCGTTGATGTCTTTCATTTCATAGAGTTTTTCATACGGAACATCAACCTCCGCAAGCAGAACATTCATGTGTCCGGGCATACGGCCGGCAACAGGGTGAATTGCATAGCGGACATTGGCGCCGTTCTTTTCAAGTTTATCTTCAAGCTGTTTGACGAGTGACTGCGCCTGGGCAAGTGCCATTCCGTAACCCGGAACAAAAATAACGTCCTTTGCGTTTTTAAGTACCGATGAAAGCGGATCGGCCGGCTTTTTATCTTCGGGGAGCGTTTCAGCTTTTTTCGGAACGGCTTCCTTTTCGACATCGGATTTTTCTTCCGTTTTTTCCTTGTCGGCTTTTTTGCCGTGTGACGAGGTTTTTCCAAGGAGAATGTCAAACAAGCTACGGTTCATTGCGCGACACATAATCTGAGTCAGAATAAGACCGGAGGCACCAACAATTCCTCCAACGGCAACAAGGAGAACATCCTTAATTGCAAGACCGGCTATTGCACCGGCAACGCCTGAGAATGAATTAAGCAATGATATTGTAATTGGCATATCGGCTCCGCCGACACGAATTGAAAAGAAAAGTCCAAATGCAAAAGAAAGAACAAAAGCCGCAACCGCAAGAGGCAGAAGTGCGTGAACAAAAATTGCCGCAACACAAACTGCGAGCGAACCGACAAGTGAAACAACGGTCAGAATGCTGTGACCGGGAAGAGCAACCGGTTTGGACTTCATTATACCCTCAAGTTTCGCCGCAGCAATGAGTGAACCTATGAGAGTAACAACACCAACAACAAGGGCCAGCATGGCCGTAAAAATGCTGAAAGCATCAGCCTCTTTATCGCTAAAAAGCGTCAGAGCGCCAACAAGCGCCGAGGCACCTCCGCCGAAGCCGTTAAGAAGCGCGACCATTTGCGGCATTTGAATCATTTTCACCTTTTTGGTGATCCATGCTCCAATTCCAGAACCGATAAGCATTGAAACAACAATAACAACAAGTGCTGTTCTGACGTCTGAACCGAACACCTCATATTTAACCATTGTCAGCGCGATTGCAAGCGCCATTGAAACTGCTGAAAGACTGTTTCCGATATGTGCCTTTTCAACCTTGCTCATGAGGTAAATTCCAACAAGAACGCCTAAAACAAGAATTGCGCTTGAAATATAGTAAATCAAATCAGGCATTACTTTTTACCTCCCTTGTCCTTAGATTTGAACATTTTGAGCATTCGTCCTGTGACTCCGAATCCGCCGACAACATTGATCATTGCAAGAATAAGAGCAAGCGAACCGAAAACATATCCGATAATCGGTTCATTGGCTCTGACGGCTATAACGGTTGAAGAAACCGCGCCAAGAACGGTAACGCCGGAAAGCGCATTCATTCCTGACATCAGCGGTGTATGAAGAAGGCTTGGAACATTGTTGATAAGCTTATAGCCGACCACCATTGAAACAAGGAAAACGACCACAAGAATAATTTTCATAGTCATAATTATCAAACTCCCCTATGCTTAATTAAAAAGCGCGGCTTCAGGAAAACGAAGCCGCGCAGCTTTGCGTGAATAAGGCCGGATTAAAGACCCATAGCCTCAAGCGCACCGGCGTGAACAATTTTACCGTCGATCGTTGTGAGTGCAGATTTGATGATTGCATCATCCATATCAAGAACAATTTTGCCGTCCTTAGTCATGAACTTCACAAGCTCAAGCATATTGTTGGCAAACATCCAGGTTGAGCTTGTCGGAAGTATTCCGGGAATGTTTTTCGTTCCAATGATTGTAACGCCGTGCTTGACCTCGATATCACCCTTGGGCGTAATTTCACAGTTACCGCCCTGGTCGATTGAAATGTCAACGATAACCGAACCGGGCTTCATCTTCTTAACCATTTCTTCCGTGATGAGAATCGGAGCGAGTTTTCCGGGAATAAGAGCCGAACAGAAAACGATATCCATTTCCGGAAGTATTTTTGCAAGAGTGTTTCTTTCTCCCTCAAGGACATCATCCGGAAGACGAAGAGCATAGCCGCCCTCACCGACTGCAAGAGCCGGATCAATTCCAAGGTCAATAATTTTTGCTCCGAGCGAAAGTGCATTCTCCTGACCCATTGGTCTGATATCCGCAGCATGAATAACACCGCCGAGACGCTTTCCCGTTGCAAGAGCCTGCATTCCGGCAACACCGGCGCCGAGAACAAGAATCTTGGCCGGTTTGATAACGCCAACTGCACAGGCAGTCATTGGGATAAACCACGGGAGCCTGTCGGCAGCCATAATCATGCCTTTATATCCTGCGCAAGTACTCATTGAGGTGAGCGCATCCATTGACTGTGCTCTTGAAATTCTGGGAATACCGTCAAGAGTGATTGAGATAACGCCCTTTGCAGCCATATCTTTAACCATCTGATGGTTAACGGGAGAAGCCGGGTGAATGAATGTGATAAGATACTGGCCTTTATGCATCATTTCAATTTCGTGCTTGCCTTTGGCTTCATTGAAAAGAGGTTCTTTAACCTTGAGGATAACCTCAGCGCGGTCATATAGCTCTGCAACATCGGGAACAATTTTTGCGCCCGCCGCGATATACTGGTCATCGGTGAAATGGGCACCGGCGCCGGCATTCTTTTCAACAAGAACTTCTGCACCGAGAGCTACATATTGTTTAACAGTGTCGGGAGTTGCTGCAACGCGGTCTTCTTCATGCATAATTTCTTTAGGGATTCCGATAATCATTGGTAAAACGCCTCCATTCATTTTCTATAAGACCAATGCAACGCAGAATTCAAAATGTCAAGTACGTTCTCTGATCTTATTATCTAAAATATAACACAAACTTCAAAAAATTTCTATACAAAATGCAGAAATAATTATTTATAATTTTTTAACAAAGTTGATAACATTTCCATGCCGTTTTTTCAAGCTGAGTTTGAAGTTCACCGATAAGCTTTCGGTATTCCTCGTTTTGCGCAACAAGACCTTCTTCTGCCGTGCTGTCGGAAATCCCAATCGAGTGGTGCAGGCTGTTTTTGACCTCGCTGTCAATATCCGAAAAATACTTGACGCCGTCATCTGTCTGTGATATACTTCCGTCCGACAGTTCAAGCAGTCTTGACACCTCGGAGGACTGGACTCCTATGGTGGGAAGCACTGCTTGAGTTAATACTGTTAGCAGAAGGCAACGAGAATTGAGATTCACTCATACTCGTTGCCTTCTTTTAGATATAGTTTTATTGACAGTGCTGTCGCTTTGTGATAAACTTGAAATAACGAAATCACAGTTGGTTAACAGTAACGGCAACAGGAGCCTATTGACGATGAACCAACTGTGGTTTTGGTTCAAAGTTTTTGAAAAAAGTTTATAAAACACTTGACATTCAAGCTCGCAGTCGTTATAATATCCGAGTGGTTTGAACACATCCGGGTGTAGCGCAGCTTGGTAGCGCGCTTGACTGGGGGTCAAGAGGCCGCAGGTTCAAGTCCTGTCACTCGGACCAGTATGAGTGTTCATAACGGATTTATGTTATGGACACTCATTCTTTTATTCAATTTCATCCGGTTTGTATGTGGTGAGCAGGTTTTGTGCCTGCTCGCCTTTTGTCTTATGCGGATTTCACTGTGGGAATATACTCCACATCTACGCCCTTCCGGGTGTTGGATTTGTAGTTTTCGTCATCTGATGACGGTAGTTCTAAGTAACCGACAAAACGATAATAGATGACGATACGTTGAGTGTAGTTCTTTTTGCCGCCTTCTTTTTCGTACACATCAATGTGGTCAATAAGTTCCCGGAGCATTGGTGCGGTTAAGGATTCCATCTCCATAAACTTTCTGACAGCTTTAAGAAAGTCATCTTTGTTTTGCTCCATTTCACTGATTTTGGCAAGGCGCTCCTTGTACTCAAAAATCTTTGTTTTCAGTTCAAGACGTTCAACCTCGTATTTATGGGATAGCTCCATATACATCTCATCGCTCAACTTGCCCGATGCATTGTCCTCATAGGTTTTGGCGAAAAGCGAAGTGAGCATTTCATTTCGGGCGGTTACCCGATTTAGCTCTGTTTCCAAGGTTTTCTGCTCCGCCAACATATCGGCATTGGTTTTTTCGGCGAGGAGCTTTGCAAATTCTTCCTCGTGGGATTCCAAATACTTTGCTAATCTCTTTAATTCAAGCATAACGATCTGCTCGATAGCGTCGGCACGGATATAATGGCGGGTTTCGCAATTCCCACGGGTATCCTTCTTATAGTTGGAACAGCTGAAATAATGGATTTCCTTGTTGGTAGTATTCGTGTGATACCATAACTTGCTGCCGCAATCGGCACAGTAAAGAAAATCGCAAAACATATTCTTCTCGCCGTTTTCCTGTTTAGGAGCACGGCGCTTTGTCTTTACGACAAGCGTCTGCACCAGCTCAAAATCATCACGGCTGATAATCGGCTCGTGAACATCCTTGAAAATAACCCAGTTTTCTTTAGGATTGTCGTAGCGTTTCTTATTCTTGTATGATTTGGAATACGTCTTGAAGTTGATGATATCGCCGCAATACTCCTGCTGGGTAAGAATCTTTGTAACGGTAGTTTTGCACCATTTATATTTGTTAGGCTGTGTGACCTTACCGCCTTTACGAATACCCTTTTCTTGCCAATACGCCATAGGAATCAGCACCTTGCGCTCCTGCAATATATGGGCAATCGTTTCGTTGCTCTTACCTTCAAGCGCCATTTTGAAGATGTCACGAACGACATGTGCCGCTTCGGGATCAATAACCCACTTCTTAGGATTATCGGGAGATTTGATATATCCATATGGCGGCGGAGCTAACGGCTCGCCTGTGCTACCCCTGATACGATAGGATGATCGACATTTTTTGCTAATGTCCCTTGCGTAAAACTCGTTCAACACATTTTTGAACGGCGCAATTTCACTTTCACCTTCGTCGCTGTCGATATTGTCGTTAACGGCGATGAACCGAACATCTCTGTCGGGAAAATAGGTGTCCATATAATATCCGACCATATCGTATCGCCGTCCGAGACGGGACAGATCTTTGACAATCACCGTTGAGATATATCCGAGGTCAATGTCCTCGATCATCTTCTGAAAGCCGGGACGCTCGAAATTTGTACCTGTATAGCCATCGTCAACATAGTATCGGGTATTGGTTAGCCCATTTTCCTTTGCAAAACGTTTTAACAATTTCTTTTGATTGGCGACCGAGTTACTGTCACCTTCCACGCCGTCATCACGGGAAAGGCGGCAGTACAAGGCGGTAATGCCAGCCTTATCCTGTTTCTTTTTCGACTGCAATGTTGTCCTCCTTTCCGGCAGCCGAACACACATTTTCTGCTGCCATAGTATCATTTCCCTCGGTGATTATCAAATGTGCAAAATCACTTGTGAGGATTTTTTTTACACAGGTCGGAAAAGAGGTGTTGTCCTCTTTCCGCCCTGTATGCTTGAACGCCGCCGACACAATGTAGATAGCGCCGTTGACTTTGTATTCTTGCTCTTCGCCGTAAAGTGACTGTATAATACTCATTATCTTTCCTCCCTGTTTTTGTTTCGCTGACGGCTACGATAGTCGTCCTCAATCAGCTTGATTATTTTGCGTTCGATATCTCTCGGGGTGTAACTTTTCGGAAAGAATTTAGTCAGCTTTTCAATTTGAAAACTAATTTTCTCACGCTGATTCGGTTTTTCCTCGGATATGATTTTTGATATGGTTTCGCTGTCAAGTTTGCCTGCCTGAGAGAGCTTTTTCATTTGTATCGCCTGTGAGAGCGAGGGCGTTTTGTCCTACAACTCGATAGCTTCAAACAAATCCTGCTGCTCATTTTCGGTTAGATAAGATAGCTCCACGCCGACACTGAAAGCTATACGCTGCTCATCGACCATTTTGAGAATATCGGGGATAAGCTTTGTCAGACGGATATAGCGTTTTACTGTATCTTTGCTGGTTTCCTCCTGTTCGGCAATCAGCTCAGTCGATAACTTCGGTGCAAGTTGCTCCGAAGTGAGATCAGTACGCTGTCCCTGATGCTTGAGCGCTTCGGCTTTCAGCTTGTAAGCAAACGCCTTTTCCGACGGCAGAAGATGCTCCCTGTGGAGATTGCTGTCCACCACCATAATCGCTGCTTCGTCACGGCTGACGGGACGAATAAAGGCAGGGACTTCTGTGAGCCCTGCCTTCTGTGCCGCACGAAAGCGGCGGTGTCCCGATATGATTTCATATTCATCTGTTGTGTCCTCTAACGGACGTACAATCAGCGGCGTCATAATGCCCTGCTGCTGAACGCTCTCGATTAAGCTGTTCATCTCCTCATTGTCGAGCACCTGATACGGGTGGTCTCTGAATTCGTGTAATTTGTTGATTGATATATTGGTCATCGTTCATAACTCCTTTGTTTCGTTTTATTTTGGTGATAATATTTGTACTTGTATCTGCCTTGCTCCAGCTGCTTTTCCTGTTCGATCAAAGCACGGAGTCGAAGCACTTTGTTTTCAATGCGCCCGCAGATAATGAACTGCTTACGCAAGGGTGTCAGCTTTTTTGTGATTTTTCTACATTGTTCTTTAAGAGAATTATTTTCTTCGGGTGATTTAGCTCTGCGGATTCGGTTGCGGATGTGCTGTCGCTCGGTTTCATAAGCCTTGATTTGCTCGGCGATTTCCTTTCGGCAAGACACAAAATCCTCTGCACATTCCACGTTGTGGTCACGGAGAAAATGATATTCCGCCAGCGTTCGGTCGAGATTTCTGATTTCTGCCCGCAGCTCAGGTGATACCGGACGGTAATCTCTCTTTTGGACATTGTTGCCTGTGATGAGCTTGGCAATCGTGATAATCAGGTCAAACAGCGCCGTGATAACATCGGGTTCTGTTCTTTTCTCAAAATCCCTGATTCTCACTATCAGCGGTTGGCGCTGATAATAAGATTTCGGCGTATAGGAATAGAAATCCACGAAGTATTTATCCTCACGCTGAGATTGCTGCCGTCTGAGTATCGCTTCTCTGGAGTAATCCTTGCCAAGACTGCTTAATCTGACAGGTTTCAGCCAGTCAGGAGCGATCACGGAAGGATGCTGATATTTAAAAGTCCGCACAAACTGATAGCCGAGCGAGCGAAGATATAATTCAAAATCAAACGGCTTGATCGTATTGGCTAAGGCTTCATCAACATCTTGCCGCAGCATATCCTTGTGCGGTATTCGTCCGCTCTTGCGTACCCAATACGCCTTGTCGCCGCCGTAGAACGGAGCGTTTTCTATTACAGATTTTCCGTGCTCACGACAGACCTCGTCGGAAATCTCACGCAGCTTGTAGTGGTCGGAAATATGATTTTCAAACTTCCGTCCGGTGCGGAACGATACACTATTTACGACGATATGATTGTGTAGGTTTGCCGTATTCAGATGTGTCGTAACAACTATCTCATAATCATTACCCCACATTTGCTTGGCGGTTTCAATGCCGATTTGGTGCGCTTCTTCGGGCGTGACTTCTCCTGCCTGAAAGCTCTGATAACCGTGATACGCTACATTTCCGCCGAGCTTGCCGAAACGTCGCTTTGTGGTCATCATCTGCTCGTAAGCTCTTTTCTTCGGACAGTTTATTCCACTGACGTACATTGTTTGGTCGGTTTTGTCGCTGTTCTCAACGTAATTGAGAGCGGCAGCTAAGTCATCATCAAGATATTTGCGCTCGATAGTTTTATCAGGATTTTCAGCGTAATTGATAACATCTTTTAGCCGTCCTTTGACGGGCCAGAAGCCTGTTGTTGCCACGTCGTTACCTCCTTACAGATTTGCTTGGCAGAGGATTTCTCCGGCAGAAGTAGGCGCTGTTGGATTTCGTCTACGACTTCAAGCAGCTTTCGTTCAGTTTCAGGTGATACCTTATCGGCAACCTCGTCACACAAACGGCAGAGCGTTTGGTAGAAATCAAAAAAAGACATCAGGTTGCACTGTCCTCGGCGCATAGCCCAATGTCCTTTGTCTGATATATTCGGATTGAGATAAGCCGCAGCTCTCGGCGAGCCGGGCTATCTTCTTTTTCTCGGACTGCGTAACTCGCAGCTCGATTCTTGCATTTTTATCGTTCAAAAATATTACCTTCTTTCTTCGGGTGTTAGGGTGTCCCTAAAGATTTACAACAGCTTTGGAGCTGTTGTATTTGGAATTTGCCGTACAAATTCCCTGCTTGCTACAGTATAAGACACAGTCACGGAGTGTTAATTTCAACCGTTCTTCTGTGCCTTATGCTGTTGATTAAAATACTATCTTGATATGACGGCATTTTGCCGTCAATTTTAATATCGGTCTTGAAATTTGCCGTCATTGTGCCGTCAATCAAATAGTTTGAGGTCGTCCAAAATATCCTGCTCGGCTTCCGCCTGTTGGTCTGCACTTAAAGCAGGATTTACAGCCTGCGGAGCGAAGTTTGCTTCTGCAAAGCAAGCCCGCATTTCCTCACGAATGATATTTCGGATATCCTCCTCGTGCTGTTCACGGGTGATCGATTGTAAATCTACATAATCGGCAATCGCATCTAACACAAACTGATTGCGGGATTGATACTTCTTTACGTCAAGCGTCTGCATATATTCTGCTAGAGCACGCTCTCGGGCGTCGGTTAGGTCAAAGCGTACTGTCATTTTATACACGTCCTTCATTCTTCGCCTCGGCTCTCAGATAAACGTCTGCAAGATATTCATAGCCTTTAGCGGCAGCGCAGATATCGTCAATGAACTTTACACGGTCGAGATTGCCGTGATAGAAATTCTTGATCAGGCAACCTCCGCCACCGCAGACGTAGAGCTTCATCGTGCTTTCATCATAGCCGTGTTCACGCAAGCGGCGGAAAATCTCGGCAACATATTCCTCCGCAATAGCAGTGATGATCTCCAAATCGGAATCTGGAATATCCGACATGCCTGTCTGCAACACCTCGTCGATAAGATAGTCGTTCAACTCTCTGCGCGTCTTACGCATAAAGCCCTCACGAATAGCAAGAGTGCATTGATAAGTGCCAAACTTCTCAGTGAACATCTTACCGCTCTGCGGCTTGCCGTTGACAAGGTAGAGTGTGTTCATCGTACCGTTGCCGATATCGGCTACCATACTCAATCCTTTGAGCGTAGACTTGATAGGCACGACCGCAGAATATCCCTGCGGATAGATTTTTACATCACAGATTCGGATATGATACTCTACATTACGAAAAGTGAACGCTACCTCTTTGCTCTTTGACAGATAAGCGGCAAAATCCGCTTTCTGTCCGCTTGTCCAAGTTAAAGGCAAACCTGCGGCGATAATCACATCCGCTTCGGTCAGCCCTTCGTCCGAAAGCTCGGTTGAGATAGCGGCGAGTGTGAGGATATAATAATCCTCATCATTCTGCTTTTCGGGCAGAAACTCTTTGTGTCCTTCGCCTATCAGATAATACTTGCCGTTGTAGGTTAGCATATCCTTTGTAAACAGCGGTTCACTGTCGTGGGTGGTTATACCGGTCTTAAAACAATGGTTAGCGGTTTTGATGTTGCCGTAACCGTGGTCGATACCGATAATCTTAAAATTGTTTAGTGTTTTCATAAAATCATCCTTTCAGTTTTTCGTTGTAGGCGAGTATGTCGCCGTAGAGTTTTGGGAGAGCAGGCAATATGCATTTCAAAAGATAGTTGCAGTAAATGCCGTACTTGCTGATCAGCTGCACGCAGCTGTGTTCTTCGCCGTAGTCGAGCAACAGGCAGTTGTCGTCAATGCAGTTGCAGCACGAATGACGGACAATGCGGTTTACTCTGTCGGACAGCTCTTCGGTAATTTTCAGCACCATAGCTTGTTCCTCCTTTCGTGTATTTTGGAGGGCTTTTCGTCCCTCTACTGTATTAAATACACGAAAATCCGAAAACTTAGGGTTTTAAGAAAACATAGTGAAAATCAAAAAGAAAACACTAAAAAACGGCTTGAATACTGAACAATCAGAATTCAAGCTGATAATTTTATATTACGGAAAATAATAATTCAAAAATTTTTCAAAAATTTCTTCTAAAACGGAGCAAAGGGAGTTTTATGGGACACCTGTTTTGGTAGACTTGATAGTGAGGAGGTGTTGATTTTGGAAAAAATCAGCTTTTTCAGCGCCGATTTTCGTGACGGAAGAATACGGATCGGCAATAAAACTTATCCTGCAGGTACGTTCGCTACGCACCTTTTGAATCAATACTATAAGGACGATACGGCGGCTAGGTTGGCTATATACAAACAATACAGCTGGCATTTATACGATACGATCTCTGCCGGTTATCTTGATAACACTGATGTTTTACGATCCGGGTGGGAGATCCACCAAATCTTAAAAACCTTGCCTAAACTGCAACCGTTCACTAAGCTGGATGTTGAAGCAGAGTGTATTAGAATAGCTGAACTTTTCACAGAGAACAACGCTGAATTTATCCGAGAGTATTTCAATGCAAAGGCTCAAATATTAGCTATGGGAATCAATGAATCTGCTTTGGATTTGCTCCCGATTGAAATAGATAAAGTTCAGCAAAAAACAGCGGACAACCTACTTAATGATATGATGACAACACTGGCTTTCTATGATCGTATCAGCATCGATATGAGAGAAGCATTTGAGGGCTTAACTGAGTTTTGTAACAGACTTGATGAAGCGGAATGCTTTGACGAGCCGCACCTATTACCGATTGCATTGGATATATTCGGCAACGAAAAGCTCTATATGACATCCGAGTATGTTGCTATGCGTAAAACGGATAAAAGCAAAACGATTATTACGGCGAGAAGAATGTTTTTTGACAAGTACTACAGCTTTGTCCTCACGGATTTTTTTGAGGGCTTGTACTACGGTCATTATCCGAAAAGGTGTCCGATCTGCAAGCGCTATTTCCTGATGACTTCTGCAAGGCGGCAGGTGTATTGCAACGGTATTGCGCCCTATACGCTGAAAGGAAAAACAATTTCCTGCCGAAAATATGCGGCGAGGATGAAGGAAAAGGAGCTTTCCGAAGGTAACCCTATCAATCCAATTTACAAGAGCCGTTGCTCTGCAATTCGTGTAGAACAAAAAAGAAGCACCATTACAGCAGAGTTTGCTGCAATGGCGCTGAAAGTCGCTAAAGAGTATTGGCAAAAAGCAAAGTATGATGACAACTACGCTAACGGTCAATTTAAAATGGATATGAAGCGTGAGAATTTGTATAGAGAAACGGACAGGAGAATCAAGCAAAAGTGAGCCATATCGAGAAAAAAGAATTTGAAATATACCGCATTACTCCGCCACCGCCTGAATGGGATTTGCAGGAGTATATTTGGCAGTATATCCAGACCGGCGATGACAATTATTTCTATTGGTTCCTACACTATTACGAGCCGTCGTTAAATGAAAAGGCGAAGTTTTTTAGGAATAAATACTCAATGGAAGAACATTTTGCCGATATAAAGCAAAGCCTTGTAACAGGCTTATGTAAGGCTCTGATGAAATACGATATTTCCATAGCTCCTTTTCTGCCGTATGCTCAGAGGTATATGGAGCGTGAGGCGCATACCTATATCCGCACAATGCGGACGGGCTATTCCGTGCAGAGCGAATTTGAATATGCCCGACTTCGTAAAGTGATGGATATTTTCAATCATTCAGGCGGTGAATTTACGGAGGAAACCATTTCTCAGGTTGCAGCGCAAATCGGTGAAAGCTATGATAAAACAAAGTCTATCATTGAAGCCGGTATTCTTACTGAAAACTATGTAGATGTTCAGAGTAACGATGAGGACGACGAACAGACAACAAATTTTCTTCTTCCCGATTCCTCACTCAATCATGAAAATATCTATTTCAAGCAGGAGCTTTATGATAAACTGTATGAAGCCTATGACAGCTTGGAATACACAGAAAAAATAATGCTCGCCCAGCACCTCGGCTTTTGCCCGGAGTGTTTCAGCACTCGCTACGCTGACAAGAATGATTTAGACGAAAATGGCAAGCCGAAAGAAAAGCCAACCAAACCTCTTCCTTATACCGACATCGCTACCAATCACGGGTTTAGTAATGCGAGTACGGCTAAGAGAGTTTGTGAAAAGGCGATAGAAAAGATTGGTTTTAAACTGTTATACTTGTTGCGGGAACAAAAAGATAATGATATAATTTAATAAAACAAAACAGATTCAAACGAGGTGAAATATATGGCGATAATTAATACAATCAAACAGAAAATATTAGAATTGGATCAAGGGACTTTTCAAAACATTTGCGATCAAATACTATATTCATTAGGATACTCTAATTTTGTTTCACTAGGCAGCCAATCGGGAACTCAAAAAACGACTCTAGGAACTCCTGACACGTATTGTATCAATGAGGATAACAAATATGTTTTTGTTGAATATACAACACAGCAAACAGGACTTCGTAAAAAGATTACTGATGATATCCAAAAATGCTTAAATTCAAGTGAAACCGGCATTGATAGTAAAGATATATCAGAAATCATATACTTTCATACATCCTCAAATTTAAAACCTGCGGTTCATAAAGAGTTTTGTGAAATGTGTGAAGAGAAGAGTATTGTGTTTAATATGTGGGGAATAGATAGAATCGCCAATCATCTTTTCTCCGAAAGAAGAGATTTAGCAAAAGATTATTTGCAAATATCTTATGATACAAACCAGATATTTAGCATAGAGGATTTTATTAAACAAAATGATTCATCAGCTTTTTCGGCACCATTAGATAACGAATTTCTGTATCGAGAAGATGAAATAAAAAAGCTTGATGAAGTATTAGAAGAATATGATGTCGCAGTAATATCAGGTACCGCAGGAACAGGAAAAACAAGATTAGCAGTTGAATTCGCTAAAAATCGCAGCTCCGAACAAGGAGAAACTCTGCTATGTATAAGGGACAATGCGCTTCCTATATATGAAGAACTTCAAATGCATATAAATCATCCTGGCAAATATTTACTTTTTGTTGATGACGCAAACCAAATTGCTGGATTGTCACATATTTTGCAATACTTATTAAAAAAAGAAAATGGAATTATTGTTAAAATAATTATTACCGTAAGAGATTACGCACTCAATGAAGTCCATAAAAAAATAATGGAGTTTGCAAGGTATGGAATAATAAAAGTTAAGCCATTTGATAAAGAAAAGATTGAAGAGATTATCAAAGTTAACCTTGGTATTAAAAATCAGCATTATCTTAAAAGAATATCTGAAATATCAAACGGAAACGCCCGCATAGCTATGATTGCCGGAATAACAGCACGAAGAGAAAACGCTTTAGCTTCATTAGCAGATGTGTCCAAGTTATATGAAAATTATTATGGTCGGGTTATTGAAGAGTATAAATTGTGTGATGAAAAAGATTTAATTATTACTTTTGGAATAGTTGCTTTTGTTGACGCATTTCATATTGATAATTTGGATTTTATTGAACCTTTACTATCCGTTTCTCATATTAGCAAAGAAACCTTTATTGAAAGTATTTATAAACTTCATTCATACGAGCTAATTGATATCTATGCTAAAAAGGCAGTAAAAATTTCAGAACAGTGCTTATCCAACTATATTCTGAAATATGTATTTTTTGATAAAAAACTGATCCTTCTTTCTGATGCCATTAAAGTTTACTTCCCTGTCAATCAATCAAAAACAATAACGTCTGTAAATGTTTTAACCATATCCTTTTCCTCTGATGAAATGATAGCTTATGTTAATCAAGAAATAAGTAAAGTATGGGATGAATTAGCCGAAAACGATCCATCTGTTTTCTTTGATTATGTAAAGGCATTTTATCCAGTTAATGAAACTGCTACTCTTCTGATTCTTAAAGGAATAATTGATGAATCAGAAGAAAGGCCATTTAACAAAAATTTATCAAAAGAAAAACAATCGGAATCTATCACTGATGATGTAATTGAAATACTTGGTGGTTTTTATCAATGTGATAATTATTCTGAAGCATTAGATTTGCTTTTATTATATTATAAGAAAAGACCGGATTTATACGAACAGTTTTATGCAATAATAAAGCAGCGTTTAGTGTTCAATAAGTATTCCGACAGATTTGAGTATCGTGTTGAAAATCTTTTACTCGAAAAGCTGAAAGGATATTCTGAAAACTGGACAAACGAAGCTGTAACATATCTGTTTTTTGATGTTGCTAAACACCTTTTAAAATTCCGATTTGAATGGACAGAATCGAACGGAGAAAGATCATTTACAATTAATTATATTACCATACGTGGAGGTGAGCTGATTGTAAATCTAAGAAAAAAAGTATGGACATTACTATATGAAATATGTCTAACTCAGGATTCAAAAATATGTATTCGTGACATATTAAGAGAATACGGCGATGGAGCAGACGAAAGCAATCAGATTATTGAAACGGATTGCCCATTTATTTATAGATTAATTGACTCTTCATTTAATTCGGACAATCTCGAAGATTGTATTCTTGTTGATAATTATATAGCTTTTTTGAGGGAGAGCGATCTAGAAAAGTTTATTGACCAATCGCTTGTTAAGAATTATTTATCTTCGTATATCCTTAAAATATATAAAACAATCAAAGGTGAGAATAAGCTAAAATATAAAGAGTTTGATGATGAACTCATCGTCCGTAAGGGCAAAATTAAAGAAATGATTAGAAATGCTGATTTTTCTGCAATTTGTTCGATAATTGATGTTTGTAATGAATCTTGCATTAATAATAAATATGAAATATCAGAAGGATTAAGTCTTCTATTTGATATTCTATATGAATACAAAATCTATTTTGTAGAGACAGTAGAGTATTATTTTAAAGTCGATACACCAGCCAAACTCTCTCCAACAAAAATTATTGAGTACTTGTTTAGCTTAATGGAGCCTGAAGATGTATTACGATTACTCAAAGCGAATGAATACACTCAGAAAAACGAATGGATTTATTTTTACTTTTATCATTTTCCGAATGATAAGATACAGAAAAATACCATTGAAGATTTTTATTCTTTTCTTCTCGATGATTCAGATAAAGCGATTACTTCGTCTGGCTTTAGAAGAATAGTTTTTGTTACAAAGTTCAAATCTATAGATCCCGATATCTTTATTAAAACTTGTAAAATTATTCTAAACAAAAAACAAGCAAGTCCATTTATTGTCCATATTTATTTTAGCTTTCTTTTTCACGATGGAATAACCCCTGTTTCCGATGTGCTTGAATTGTTTTCAACTAAAATGGATTTATTAGAGCAAATTTATCTGTTTGAGTTATCCTATGAAAGATACTTTGATTATCACGGTCTATACTTTAAAATATTATTTGAAAATAATAAAGCTTTTCTAGATAATTATTTATTTACAATAATCAAACAAAAGCATCGTGATTTTAGGGATCATTCAGATCATATAACTAAGTTGTTTGAAACAGATGAGTTTTGCGCTTCATTTGAACATATTGCCGATGTCATTAAAGAAAGAATTGATTATCCTCACTATGAATTAACAGAATTCTTTGATGTAATAAATGCTTATAAAGACAAAGAAAAGGTTAATGCTTTTCTTTGCAATTTTATAAAAAAGTATTATTCGAACGACATATATATGAGGAGCCTTTTTGATTCCATATCAAAAATGACAGATGCTCAAAGAATCACGTACATCAAACTCTATCTGGAGTGTGATAAAAGCATAGAAAACTTTAAAGGTCTTCCATTGTTTTCAAGTTTTTGTTCTTGGTCAGGTAGCGAGGTCCCATTGATTCATAATAAAATTGAATTCTTGAACAAATTATCCCAAGAAATACACGGCATAGAGTATTTGGAACACAAACAATATATCAAAGATAAGATAGACAACTTGAATCTGTATGCTAAAGATGTAGAAATAAGAGAAATACTGAGAGGATACTAAATAGTATTTTATGAGCACTTAAAACACGTGTTCATAAAAAATGTGTAATCATTCATTTGAAAAATATTGATTATTCTGCTATAATATCCTTGTACTATTTTCAGCCGTTAGGAGTATAGTTATGCTAAAAGATAAAAGCTTAACATATATTAGCCTTTTCAGTTCAGCTGGTGTGGGCTGCTATGGGTTTAAGCAAGAGGACTATCAATGTATCCTTACAAATGAATTAATTAATCGGCGTCTAGAAGTTCAGAAGTATAACAAAAAATGTGAGTATGATACTGGATATATCGACGGTGATATTACAAAAGATGAGGTGAAGAATAAAATATATGCGGAAATTGATGCGTGGAAACATCGTGGCAATGATCGTGTTGACGTAGTAATAGCTACTCCTCCCTGCCAAGGTATTTCGGTTATCAATCACAAAAAGAATAAGTCTGACATTAATAGGAACAGTTTGGTAGTTGAATCTGTTGAAATCATTAATCGTATTAAACCTAGAATTTTTATTTTTGAAAATGTTCAAGCCTTTCAGAAGACATTTTGTATAACCCCTAATGATGACTTAGTTCGTATTGGAGACTTTATTCGGGATACGCTAGGAAAAGATTATATTATTACCGGCAAAGTATTGAATTTTATGAACTACGGAGCAAATTCTTCTCGTACAAGGACATTGGTTATCGGAATAGACAAAGAGTATCGCAACACCTTTACTCCATATGATTTATTTCCAGAGTTTACAAGTGAGAAAACTTTGAGAGAAGTAATTGGGGATGGGAAATATGCAGAGCTTCAATGGGGCGAAATATCAGCAAACGACTTCTATCATGCATTTAGAACTTATGACACAAAAATGAGGGATTGGATTCATAATCTCAAAGAAGGGGAATCTGCTTTTGATAATGCTAACCCTAAAAACCGTCCTCACAGAATAATAAATGGCGAAATCGTAGAGAATGTAAAGAAAAATCGAGATAAATATACTCGTCAAAAATGGGATAGATTTGTTCAGTGTATTCATACCAGAAACGATCAGCTAGCTGCACAGAATACAGTTCACCCTGTTGAAGATCGTGTTTTCTCTATAAGGGAACTTATGGAAATGATGAATATTCCCGCTGAGTTTCGTTGGGTTGATTACTCGCTTGATCAGCTTAACGAATTATCAGAAGGAGAAAAGAGGAAAATATATAAGGAAAACGAAGTAAATATACGTCAATGCATAGGTGAAGCTGTTCCTACTATAATCATGCGGCAGATTGCATCCAAAATCAAGAAAGAACTCACAAGGAAAAAAATTACTCCTACTGATATTAATCGCTTCGTTGTTCGGTACTCGCTGGATTCAAGAGAAGCGTTGAATCAGTTTATTATTGATAATCCTGAACAATTAGAGCTTCCAGAATTACAGCGTGTAGTAGAATTGTGTAACGCTAAGCGTGAGGAAAATTCAGCTTACTATACAAATAAATTCATTGTAAACGAAATAGTTGATGTCCTACCAGATTTCAAAAAAGATGAAATATCCATTCTTGAACCGTCTGTAGGAGCAGGAGGTTTTATCCCGTTTATTATCAAAAGATATGAAGGAACAAAACAAGTAAACATTGACTTAGTAGAAATTGACGCAGATAGCATAGCTACTCTTAAACTACTTCTTAATAAAATAGAAATACCTGTAAATTTTACTATTAGGATTTTTCATCAAAACTTTTTAACATATGAACCTGATAGAGAATACGATCTAGCAATAGGAAATCCACCATATTCAAAATTGAAGAATCCCTCTACAGACGTTCTTCAAAGTATATCTCAAAATGTAAATACAGTAACAAAGAATCTTTCAGAAATGTTTTTAGAGAAGTGTATGAGAGTTTCAGATTGCACTGCGCTCGTATTGAACAAAACGCTTTTATCATCCGGAGAGTTTGATCAAACAAGAGATTATCTCAGAAGCAAAAAAATAGAAAGTATTATTGATTTTGGACGGTATGGTTTCAGCGGATTATCTATTGAAACAATGTGTTTAGTTGTAAGAAACAGAAAAAAACCTGCAGATACCTTTGTATATAATATGAAGTATAATTTTAGAATCACCCAGAAACAGAGTTATATCACAGACACATGTTTCCCTTATTTCATCATATATCGAAATAACGATTTTGATGCTGTTGCTGAAGAATTAAAGTTGGATGTGTTTGATGTTTTTAGAGACAGACAAATTACTAAAAAGAACACAACATCCGAAAGAAAAAAAGGTTCATTAAGAGTTATAAAAGCACGTAACATACAAGATGATGGTTCAATTTTAAGTATAGAAGGTTATGATTCATTTATTGAACCTGAAATATGTCAGGATTTTGCTGTTGCAAAGTATATTGATGATTTAAATGTATACTTAACACCAAATATGACATATAATCCACGTGTAATTTGCAATAAAACTGGGCTTGTGCCTGATGGATCAGTTGCAGTGCTAATACCAAAACAGCAAATGAAACTAACTCAAATTCAAATCAGTTTTTTTGCAACAGAAAAATATCGCAAGTTTTATCAAATAGCTAGAAACCTTTCAACTCAATCAATTAATATTGATTCAAAAAGTGTTTTCTTTTATGGGGTGAAAAAATGACTATTGGTTTATTGAGACAGTTTTTCGATGAGCATAATTATGATGTTCGAAGAACCGGAAATGGACGTTGGATAGATCAAAAATGTGCATTTGATACGGTGTGCTTTGTCGCTGATTGCATAGTGGATTATCTTCAGTCAGGTGGTACCATTCCCTTTGAATCGCCGCAAATTTGGCATAGAGAATATTCAATCGAGAATGTAATGCGTTTGTTTGGTAAACCAGATCCCACTACAAGAAGTACGGTTGACGAATACAACAAATTCTTCAGGCAACCTCTCAAACTTCTTTCCGCTGCCGGGGTATTATCTGAAAGACGTCGAGGTAATACTATTCAATTCTACATTGAAAACATTGATGTGTTAGAGTTCGTAGCGTTGCGTGAAAGAAATGCTTTTGATTTTATGTGTATGTACATCGAAAAAACACTACAGGATAGTGGCTTGTGGGATGGATTTGCATCGTTCTTTGACGAGCAGACAGAAGAATGGTATGACATTGTAAAAGATAGATTTGAGCAGTTTTGTTTTACATATACTCCTATAAACACAAAACGAGAAGCAGATAGAATCTTCATAAAAGTCCTTAACCAATTAGCTTGCAAATATCATAAGCACGGAACAATTAGAGGTCGTATTTCTCCAAATATCATTACATTTAGCGATATAGTATATAATAAAACTAACTGGTATGATGATCTTACTGGTAAAGATAAAAATGTTGCTCGTGGGGACTATCGTGGAGTAAACACCGTAAGTGAAACCTATGATTACCAAGTAAGTCGAGCAATGAGAAACCTAAGATACTTTATCAATACATACTTTGATGGTGAACCCGAAGTTCGAGATAGATATTCTATTGGCCAAAATGCGTCTGCAATACATCACATATTCCCTCAAAGCCGATTCCCTGAAATCGCTATGTATGTTGAAAATCTTATAGCTTTATCAACTGCTCAACATATGCAAGAAGCACATCCGGGAGGAAACACAAGAAGAATTGAACCAGCTTTTCAGTATACGTGTCTAATAGCTAAAACCGATCACATTAGAAGGAATATTCTAGATATTGATGATGCTCCAGCTTTATATAGTTTTGATGCCTTTATGTATGTTTTAGATACGGGTTTTTCTACTGATTATTTTGAGGGAATCCCTGAAAACAACTTCGATGCTGTTCTACAAGGCATCGAGATGAATTATGCATAGTCATTTGCTTACTAAAAAAAGCAAGTAATAATCAAAATCAAAAAGCAGAAAAACAGCTGATGTGGTTTTATAATCACATCAGCTGTTGGCTTTTTATGTAAATATAATTTCTTGATAGATGATTCCTTCTACTCGATTGCGTATATTATTCATTTCCCGCACCCACAGCATTTGATTCTCTGCTTTGAGTTTTTCGGTAACGCTTTCCTTCTTGGAAATTTGACGCACTAGTCTGTCGAACATTTCATTCGCTTCTTTATCAATATCAGCAAGATAAGCAGTGAGCTTACAACTTGTTAGAAGATTCGTGTAAATAATTGGATGATGATTTTTAAGGTATCTCAAATGCCGCTTGCCCCAAATACCTATTTCAACCTTTGGCTGTTCGGGCAATTTTAAATTGGGAAGAAGACAGTCACCCTGCTGTGTGTATGTAATCTTTGTTGCCATAATTCAGACCTCCTTGATCTCTATTTTCTTGATTCTTGCTTTTGTGAGCTTGATTAACAGCTCGTCAACAATGTCAGTATACCTACCTTGAGAAATGAGTTCATTTCTCAAATCAATCAGGCTGTTGATAACCGTGCGCCGTTCATCGGATGTTAGATACAGATGGTATTTTGGATTTCTCATAGTCATTTCCTCCTTGGCTTGTATTTTACGTCCATATTATAGGAAGAAATTGAATAAACCACAAATGTGCGAGCGAGAAATGTGTGCAACTGCCGATAAAACCTGAGTTTTTCATAAGTCCGTTATGAACACTCGGACCACTTTAAAAGTTCCGAATCTTGTTTGTTAACAAGGCTTCGGGGCTTTTTTGTTTAATTTAAAATGTTCAAGACTTATTGAAATAAATACAAACCAAATATCCGAAAAGGTGCAGCGGCCGAAAAGAATTCGTTTCAGCCGCTGTTTTCTTATAGCATATTTTTAAGGTACTGACCGGTGTATGATTCTTTAACCTTTGCAATCTCCTCCGGTGTACCCTCGGCAACAATCGTTCCGCCGCCGTCTCCGCCCTCCGGGCCGAGGTCAATGATATAATCCGCCGTTTTAATGACATCAAGATTGTGTTCAATAACAATGACCGAGTTTCCGGAATCAACAAGCGCGTGAAGCACATCAACAAGGCGGTGAACGTCTGCGGTGTGGAGACCTGTTGTCGGCTCATCAAGAACATAGACGGTTTTTCCCGTTGCACGCTTTGAAAGCTCGGTTGAAAGCTTAACGCGCTGTGCCTCGCCGCCGGAAAGCGTTGTTGCCGGCTGTCCGATTTTAATATATCCGAGGCCGACTTCATAAAGGGTTTTAAGCTTGTTATAAACCTTAGGAATGTTTTCAAAAAAGTTCATTCCCTCAACAACCGTCATTTCAAGAACATCATAAATCGACTTGCCTTTATACTTGACCGCAAGCGTTTCACTGTTATATCTCCTACCCTTGCAGACATCGCAAGGAACAAAAATATCGGCAAGAAAATGCATTTCAATTTTTACAATTCCGTCTCCGCTGCACGCTTCGCAGCGGCCGCCTTTAACATTGAACGAAAACCTGCTTGCCGTATAGCCCTTCATTTTGGCGTCAACTGTGTTTGCAAAAAGCTCGCGGATATCATTGAACACCCCCGTATAGGTTGCAGGGTTTGAACGCGGCGTACGTCCAATCGGCGATTGATCAATGTTGATTATCTTGTCAAGGTTTTCGGTACCCTCTATCCGGTCAAATTTCCCGGGGAATTTTCGCGCATTGTTAAGTTCGGACGCAAGATGCTTATACAATATTTCATTGACAAGCGATGACTTTCCGGAGCCGGAAACTCCGGTAACGCAAACAAATTTACCGAGTGGTATAGATACATCTATACCTTTCAGGTTGTTCTCGCGGGCATTAAAAACTTTAAGAAATTTTCCGTTTCCGCTTCTCCTCTTTTCCGGCACGGGAATTTTTTTCTTTCCGCAAAGATACTGTCCTGTGATTGAATTTTTGCAGTCTATTATATCCTGAACGCTGCCGCTGCAAACAATTTCGCCGCCGTTGATACCGGCAGCAGGTCCGAAATCAACAACATGATCGGCCGCACGGATTGTATCCTCGTCATGCTCAACAACAATAAGCGTATTGCCGAGATCGCGCAGATGCTTGAGTGTTCCGATGAGCTTTTCGTTGTCTCTTTGGTGCAGACCGATGCTCGGTTCGTCAAGAATATATAAAACACCCATAAGCGATGTTCCAAGTTGAGTTGCAAGCCGGATACGCTGGCTTTCGCCGCCGGAAAGAGTGCCGGAGGAACGAGCAAGTGTGAGATAGCCCAAGCCAACGCTTGAAAGAAAACGCAGGCGGTCACAAATCTCTTTAAGAATTATTTTTCCGATTATAAGGTCGCGTTCGGAAAGCATTTCTTTGAGCGAGTCAACAAAACCGAGCGAATTTTCGATTGAAAGGTTGGAAACCTCGTCAATATTCTTTCCACCAACGGTTACGCTCAGTGCTTCCTTGCAAAGTCTCGCGCCGCCGCATTCAGGACATTTCACGCTTGTCATAAGCTGTTCAATCTCTGCCCGTGAAGCCTCACTGCCCGACTCATTATATCTGCGCTGAAGATTGTTGATAATACCCTCAAAGTCGGTGTAATATACGCCGCCGCCAAAGGATGTCGGGCGCTCCATTTTCATTTTTTCGCCGCTTGTTCCGTAAAGAATTGCGCTTACGGCCTCTTTGCTCATGTCTTTAATGGGAGTGTCAAGAGTGAAACCATATTTTTTTCCGAGCGCAGTGTAATACATCGCGGCAATGGAGCCGTCACCCACTGAGTTCCAGCCGTGGGCGCGGATTCCCCCTTTCCTGATTGAAAGCGAAGAATCGGGAATAATGTTCTTCTCGGATATTTTCATGAATACGCCGAGGCCGGAACACTTTTTGCACGCACCGAAAGGATTGTTGAAGGAAAACATTCTCGGCGTCAGCTCGTCAAAGCTGATTCCATGCTCCGGGCAAGCATAGTTGAGAGAAAAAAGTTGTTCATCGGTTCCGACACGCTCAACAAGCAGAAGTCCGCCGGAAAGCTTTGTTGCCGTTTCAACGGAATCCGCAAGTCTTGAACGTATTGATTCTTTCATCACAAGGCGGTCAACAACCACTTCAATGTTGTGTTTTTTATTTTTTTCAAGTTTTATGCTTTCCGAAAGGTCATAAGTGATTCCATCTATACGAACGCGAACAAATCCGCTTTTTCTGACCTGCTCAAGTTCCTTAACAAATGTTCCTTTTTTTCCGCGTGCTATTGGGGAAAGAAGCTGAAATTTTGTTCCTTCCTCAAAGGCCATTATTTTATCAACAATCATGTCAACCGTCTGTGGCTTGATTTCCCGTCCGCAGACGGTGCAGTGCGGAATTCCGATTCTTGCATAAAGCAGTCTCAGATAATCATAAACCTCAGTGATTGTTCCAACGGTTGAACGTGGGTTTTTTGACGTTGTTTTCTGATCAATGGAAATTGCCGGCGAAAGCCCGTCAATTAAATCGACGTCAGGTTTTTCCATCTGACCGAGGAACTGCCTTGCATATGAAGAAAGCGATTCAACATATCTGCGCTGTCCTTCAGCATATATCGTGTCAAAAGCAAGTGATGACTTTCCGGAACCGGAAAGCCCGGTAAAGACGATCATTTTATCGCGCGGAAGAACAAGGTCAATGTTTTTAAGATTATGCTCCCTTGCACCTTTAATGTATATATTTTTTTCCGGCACTTTTTGTTACCTCACTTCATGGATTTAAGTTTTTCAATTTTGTCACGCAGATATGCAGCGTGTTCAAATTCAAGAATTTTTGCCGCAGCACGCATTTCGGCCGTAAGAGCCTTGATGGTCTGCTCACGCTCAAGACGAGACATACGTTTGAAGTTCTTTTCAAGATCGGTTCTTTTTGAAGAAATCTCAAGAACATCACGGACATCTTTTATAATTGTTTTTGGAACAATTCCATGTTCTTTATTGTATTCACTTTGTATTTTTCTTCGGCGCTCCGTTTCGGTAATAGCTCTTTCCATTGACGGAGTCACCGAATCGGCATACA
This sequence comes from uncultured Eubacteriales bacterium, assembly GCA_934511365.1. Classification (GTDB taxonomy): domain Bacteria; phylum Bacillota; class Clostridia; order Oscillospirales; family Acutalibacteraceae; genus UBA6857. The sequence goes on along the minus strand of CAKSWC010000003.1, from coordinate 118,609 downwards.
TGATAACCTCGCCGTTTGCGTTGCGCGCTGCTCGTCCGATTGTTTGAACAAGCGATGTTTCCGAGCGCAAAAAACCCTCTTTGTCTGCATCAAGAATCGCAACAAGGGAAACCTCCGGAATATCAAGTCCTTCGCGCAGCAGGTTGATTCCGACAAGGACGTCAATTTCTCCGAGCCTCAGATCGCGTATTATCTCCATGCGCTCAATCGTGTCGATGTCATAATGCATATATCTTACCTTGATGTCAAGGTTTGAAAGGTAATCAGTCAGCGATTCCGCCATCTTCTTTGTAAGCGTTGTGATGAGTACGCGCTCTTTGCGCGAGGTACGTTCAGTGATTTCTGAAACCAAATCGTCAATCTGACCGTCTGTCGGCCTGACGGAGATGAGCGGATCAAGAAGTCCGGTAGGTCTGATAACCTGCTCAACGATCTGAGCGCTCTTTTCGCGTTCAAATTCGCCGGGTGTTGCGCTCACAAATATTTTCTGACCAACAATGTCATAAAATTCATCAAACCTAAGTGGCCTGTTGTCATAAGCGGACGGCAGACGAAAGCCGAAATTAATAAGGCTTTCCTTTCTTGCTCTGTCGCCTGCATACATTGCTCTGACCTGCGGCAGCGTTACATGGGATTCATCAACAAACAAAAGAAAGTCATCCGGAAAGTAATGCAGCAATGTGAAAGGGCTTGAACCGGCCGGCCTGCCGGACATGACGCGCGAATAGTTTTCAATGCCCTTACAGAAGCCTGTTTCGCGCAGCATTTCAAGGTCATAGCTTGTCCGCTGCCGGATACGTTCGGCCTCAAGAAGCTTGCCTTCGCGGGTAAAATTTTCGGCGCATTCCTCCATTTCGGCGTGAATTTCTGAAATTGCCCTTTCCATTTTGTCGTGGCTGACAACGTAATGTGAGGCCGGATAGATTGCAACATGGGAAAGGGTTGACTTAATCTCCCCCGTCAGCGGATTAATCTCGCAAAGTCTGTCAATCTCATCGCCGAAAAATTCAACCCGTATTGCAGTATCATTTGAATATACGGGATAAATTTCAACAACGTCTCCGCGCACACGGAACTTGTTGCGAACAAAATTGACATCGTTTCTTTCATACTGAATATCTGTAAGCTTTGCAATAAGCTCATCGCGACTTTTTTCCATTCCCGGACGCAGGGAAACAACCATGCTGCGGTAGTCAATCGGGTCGCCGAGTGTGTATATGCACGACACGCTCGCAACAATTATAACGTCTCGCCGCTCGGAAAGTGCAGATGTTGCGGAATGGCGCAGCTTGTCAATCTCATCGTTGACGGCAGAGTCTTTTTCAATATAAGTGTCCGTTGTCGGAATATAGGCTTCCGGCTGATAGTAATCATAATATGAAACGAAGTATTCAACCGCATTCTCCGGGAAGAATTCTTTGAACTCCGAGCAAAGCTGGGCGGCAAGCGTTTTGTTGTGAGCCAGAACAAGAGTCGGCCGGTTAAGCTTTGCAATAATATTTGCCATTGTGAATGTTTTTCCGGAGCCGGTTACACCCATAAGCGTCTGCTCCATATCGCCCTTTTTTATGCCCTCAACAAGGCGCTCGATTGCCTGAGGCTGGTCGCCGGTCGGCTGATATTTTGAAACAAGTTTGAACTGATCCACGGTGTTCTTCACCTCCAAGGAAACAAATGTTCTTTTATTGTACCACAAATAAACTAAAAAATAAAGAGCTGCGTCAAGTTTTTTTCGCAACTCTTTTAATTAAGTATTTCGATCAATCCGAAACTCATCCGGTTTATTTACAATTTTTTTAATCTGAAACAGTGTTTCAAGTTTTATTGCACTTTCCGGACAAATCGAACCGCATTTCCCACAACGTATACATTCGGCACCGTTCGGGTCTTTCAAAACATCAACCTGCATCGGACAAGCGCGGCTACATTTTCCGCAGGAAGTGCAGCTATCTCTGTCGATTTCGGCTCTGAAAAGGCTAATGCGGTTGAACAAACCGTAAAAAGCACCAAGAGGACAAAGATACTTGCAAAACGGGCGCTCAACAAACAGACAAAGAATAAGCAAAGCAATCAAAACCGCTGCTTTCCATGTGAATAATCCGCCAATGGCGTTACGCAAACTCTTATTTAACGCAAGGAGAGTAAAACCGCCTTCAAGTGTACCGGCCGGACAAATCCACTTGCAAAAATACGGGAGAGATTCGCCGTATTTATCCCGCAAAACGAGCGGCAAGCCAAAAACAAAAACAACCAGAATAACATATTTAAGATATCTGAAATATTTGTCGGCCGTTTGGTTCACAGAAAGCTTTTTGGTCGGTATTTTGAAAATCAGTTCTTGCAAAAAGCCAAACGGGCAAAGAAAGCCGCAGACAACGCGACCCAAAACAACGCCAAAGAGCATAATCATTCCAAGAACATAGAACGAAAAGCCGTACTTTCTGTCAGCAATAACGCTTTGCAGGCTGCCAACCGGACAAGAGCCGAGTGCTCCGGGACACGAGTAGCAATTAAGAACCGGAACGCACAGAAGCTTTGTTTTGCCGTTAAAAATTTTTCCCTTTGCAAAGCCGGCGGCATAGCCATTGAAAAGCACTGCGGCGGCAGTTTGAACCGCAGTGCGTATTTTTTGAAGCAGACCCTTCCTTTTCATCAGCCGATACCTATGCACTCAAGGCAGATTCTGACGGCCTTTTGCATCACCGAGTCAGGCTCACCGCGAAAAACGCCGAAAGCAATCATAAGAACTGCTGCGGTAAGCAAGCCGATGCGTGCGGCCGCAAGTTGTTTTGCCGTAAGTTCCCTATGTTTCATATGAAAGCCCTCTTTGAAGTCGTTTATTCCTCAACAAAGTTTTTAGCCTTTTCAAACTCTGAAGTGATTTCATCAGACGGTTTCTTTGTGCAAAGCGAAACAACAACAATACAAATGCTTGAAATCACAAACGCCGGAAGAAGCTCATAAATTGCAAACACACCGCCGAGGGGTTTGAGAAGGAGCTTCCAAACAAAGACCATTACGCCGCCGGAAATCATTCCGGCAATAGCTCCCGGACGGTTGACGCGCTTCCAGAAAAGCGAGAAGAGCATAATCGGGCCAAAAGTTGCACCAAAGCCGGACCACGCAAACGAAACAATTTCAAAAATAATGCTGTTTTCGTTCCATGCGATTGCAATGCCGATTGCCGAAATAATCAGAAGCATTGCCCTTGAAACGCGCATAACCTGTTTGTCGTTCGCGTCCTTTTTAATAATGCCTTCAAAAAGGTTCTTTGAAACTGCGGATGCCGCAATAAGAAGATATGAGTCAGACGAGCTGATTGTTGCCGCAAGAATACCGGCCATAACAACACCGGCAAGAAGCGGCGGAAAGAGGAGCTGAGCAAGGTGGGCAAAAACATTTTCCGCGCCGCTCTGCGTTGCAAGTCCTGCATCTGTGGGCATAATATATCTTCCGAGGACGCCGATAAAAACGGCTGCCGTGAGTGAAATAACAACCCAGACTGTCGCAATTCTGCGCGACATTTTAAGTTCGGATCTCTTGCGGATGGCCATGAATCTCAAAAGAACCTGCGGCATTCCGAAATATCCGAGACCCCAAGAAAGCGTTGAAAGGATTGTGAGAAAGCCATACTTTCCGGCCTCGCCGAAGAGCGGAGCTCCATTCGCCGTCTGCTGAACAGCGTCTGCACCAACAACAGGCGTTGCGGTTGCTGTCAGAGAAAGGTAGCCGGGAATTGCCTTTGCGTTTTCAATAACAGCCGAAAATCCGCCGGCATGAACAACGCCGCAAACAAGTACGCCGACAAGAGCGATTATCATAACAACAGACTGCATAAAGTCCGATGCACTTTCCGCAAGGAAGCCGCCGAGAATTGTATAAATCAGAACAAACGCCGCGCCGACAATCATCATTGAATGATACGAATAGCCGAAAAGACCCGAGAAAAGCTTTCCGCAGGTTACAAAGCAGCTCGCCGCATAAACGGTGAAGAAAATCAAAATGAACAGCGCAGAAACGCCGAGGATAACCTTTTTCTTTTCGTGAAAACGATTACTGAGAAAATCCGGAATTGTTATTGAATCTCCGGAAACGGCGGAGTAAGCACGCAGACGTTTTGAAACAAGCAGCCAGTTGATATATGTACCGACAGCAAGACCGATTGCTGTCCACGCTGAGTCCGCAATTCCGCACCAATAGGCAACACCGGGAAGTCCCATAAGCAGCCATCCGCTCATGTCTGACGCTTCGGCGCTCATTGCGGCAACCCACGGGCCGAGCGAACGGCCGCCAAGGAAGTAGTTTTCAGAGTTAACCTGTGATTTTTTTGCAAAGAATACACCGATACCAATAACTATCAGCATATACCCGACCATTGCGATTAATAATTGAACTTTGTCTCCCATATTTTTTGTAACATCCTTTCTCTCAGAAAAATAACTTATAAATTATAATATATCATTTAACATATTGCAATAGAGTTTTAAAAAAAGCGTGCGGAAAAAACCGCACGCTTGAATGCCTTCGCTTTTTTGATTAATAGTGTGCCGCACCGCAGGAGCAGTATTTGTGGGTTTTGAACAGCTTCCAGAAGAAGAGCGCAATCTTATAAAAGAACTTTGAAATGCCGCCCTTGTGGCAGATGTGGTTGCAATTTGCGGAGGGGTCGGGTTGCGGCGGTTGCTCAGGTTCTTTCTGCTCGGTTTCATCAACGATTGCATAATAGCTGAAATGTGTCGTTTCAAAAACCACATATCCGTCTGCAACACTGCTTTCAAGTTTTTCAAGTTTTCCGTCATCGGAAACATGATAAACAACAGTTTTTTCAGGATTGTATCCTTCAGGAAGAGGAATTTTCACAAGCACGGTTCCGTCCGGCTGAACAGCTTCGCCATCTATTGTTGTCGTGATATCAAAAAGTGATTTTTTGAAGTTGCTTTTTTCACTGTTCAAGGCATCGGAAACTTCTCCGGAAGTTACCGGAACAACATTTAATTCAACGTCTTTGCCGTAAGTACCCGGGATGATAATAGTAATGCCGGTTTTTTCATCCTTGATTTCTTTCTCGGTATGAGGAGCAAAAACAAAACCGTTTTTGTTAGCATATGATTCGGCAACGGTGCCTGTGAAGCCATGAATAACAAAGTCGGAAACTTTTGCAATGGCATCGTTTTCTTCATCATAATAATATCCAAAGGCATACTCACCGATTGTTTTTATACTTTTGGGAAGCTTTACAACTTTCAAATTGATACAGTTTGCAAAAGCAGCTTCTCCAATGTCTGAAATATTCTTTGAAATTTCAATATTGGCAAGTTCAATACAATTAACAAATGCACCGTATCCAATGCTTGTTACGCTGTCAGGCAGTGTTATGCTTTTCAAGCTTGTGCAATCACAAAATGCGCAATCACCAATACTTTCAACGCTGCTTCCAATCGTTACATTTGTTAAGTTGGCGAAACCTGAAAATGCGTTGTTTTCAATACTTGTGATTCCGTTTCCGATTACTAAATCTGTTAATTCGGTGCAATCGTCAAAAACATCTTCGCCCATATCTGTTACACCGTTTCCGATTATTACGCTTTTCAATCCGCTGCAATATCTGAATACTCCGTCACCGATGCTTGTCACGCTGTCCGGAATAGTTATGCTTGTCAAGCCGGTGCAATCCTCGAATGCATAACTGTCGATGCTTGTTACACTGTCCGGAATTGTTATGCTTGTCAAGCCGGTGCAACCGTGGAATGCATCACTGTCAATACTTGTCACACTGTTTGGAATTGTTATTTCCGTTAAACCGGTGCAACCGAAAAACGCATCATTGCCAATACTCGTTACGCTGTCCGGAATTGTTATACTTGTAAGTCCGGTGCAACCGCTGAATGCACCATAACATATGCTCGTTACGCTGTCCGGAATTGTTACGCTTGTCAAGCCGGTGCAACCGCTGAATACGTTCCAATTAATATTGGTTACACTATTTGGAATTGTTATACTTGTCAAACCTGTGCAACCTTCAAATGCGCTATCACCAATTTCTGTCACGCTATCAGGAATTGTTATACTTGTTAAACCTGTGCAACCTTCAAATGCGCTATCACCAATTCCTGTCACGCTATCAGGAATTGTTATACTTGTCAAACCTGTGCAATCTTCAAATGCACCATAGGCAATTTCTGTCACACTGTCTGGAATTGTTATGTTTGACAAGCCTCTACAATCTCTAAATGCGCCTTCTCCAATGTTTGTTACACCGTCAGGTATGTTTATGCCTGTTAAACCGGTACAACCACCAAATGCACTGCCGATGCTTGTTACACTTCCGTCAACCGGAATAACACTGTTTTTGCAGCCTGCCACAAGCTCCTTTTCTTCTGTTTTTATAATGCAATTACCATTGCTGTGATAAACTTCATTATCCTTTGAAACTTCAATTTTTTCAATGCCTATGCAGCCGTTGAATGCATATTCAGAAATATTTTCCACATTACTTGGAATTAATACTTCTGTTAAGGCTGTGCAGTTATAAAATGCATTGTAACCAATGTTTGTCACACTGTCAGGTATCGTCACAGCTTTCAAGCCGGTGCAGTTCATGAATGCAGAACTGCCGATATTTATTACGCTGTCAGGAATTGTTACGCTTACCAAATTGGTGCAATCTTTAAATGCGCCGTCTGCAATGCCCCTTGTTCCTTCCTTGATTTTGATGCCGGTGTTTTCCGGCATGTTTCCTTTATATTGCAAATACACCATTCCAACATAAACATCTCCGTCTGGTAACATATTATACCATGGTGTATTATCAAAAGCTGCAGAATTAATTTCCATTACACTGTCAGGAATATTAACATCTTTCAGCTTTTCGCAGCCATTAAACGCACACCAACCAATGCTTGTTACACCATCGGGTATTGTTATACTTGTAAGATTTGCGCATTCATTAAATAATTCTCTTGAAATTTCTTTCAAGCTGCTTGAAAGAATAACATTTGTTAATTTGGTGCAGCGTCGGAATGCGGCTCCTCCAATATATGTTACACTGTCAGAAAGCTTAACGCTGGTTAAACTAGAACATTCATCAAAAGCGTAAGAATCTATTCTTGTAACCTTGTTTGGAATTTCTATGGCGGTCAAGCTTTCACAAAAACGAAATGCTGCCTCGCCAATGCTTGTCAGGCTTTCCGGCATTTTGACACTGACTAAACCTGTGCAACTGATAAATGCCAAATCATATATAGTTTCAACACTATCCGGGATGGTGATGCTTGTCAAACCAACACAGTCGCCAAACGAATTCCAGCCAATTTCCACCACCGGATAACCGCCGAGAGTACTTGGAATAACAACGTCACCGCTGATACTTTTATCACAACCGGTAATTGTTGCTTCATCGTTCTCAACGGTATAAGTATAATAGCCCTCGGTTAAGCCATCACTTTCCGCCCGTGCCGTTGTTGAAAACCAATCCGCAACACCGGAAAGGTCAAGACCGGCAAATCCTGCCGCCGGAACGGCGCAAAGCACCATTACAACCGCAAGCAATACAGAAATAATTCTTCTAATTCGATTTTTCATTCCAATTTCTTCCTTTCGATTTTTAATTTCACGCAAATAAAAAGTGCGCCCCAAACGAGACGCACTGCAAAAATGCATCTCATTTTTTGTGGCGCAAAAACAAACTCAATATCTTCTGAAAAAAGGTATGGTTTATAGAGGATGCACTTTCACCGAAAGTGATCCTTTTTTCAGAAAGTCTGTTAAGTTTTGCGCCGGATACAGTGTATCACAGTCTTTTCAAAAAATCAATATTTTTTTCAAAATATTTCGCCAACGGGAAAGAAAAGTGCCCCACAAAATAGTGAGGTACAGTGTGTATGAGAATTATTCTTCCGGCATAAAGGTCGGGAACATCTCAAGCTTGAACTTGTTCATTTTGTTCATTCTGTCAATCTTTTTCCTTGTTTCCTCGTCCTCGCAGACGCCGGTTCTGATGTATTTGTCAAGAACGTCATAGGTGAAGCCGAGGTTATCCTCATCGGTTTTTCCGCAAAGGCCGTCAATCGGAACCTTTTCAACAAGGTTCGCCGGAACGCCGAGAACACGGCCGAGAGCACGCACCTCAGTAACGGTCAGGTGCGAAATCGGGCCGAAATCACCTGCTCCGTCGCCGTAACGTGTCGCATAGCCCACCCAGTCCTCAGAGAGGTTGCAGGTGTTCGCAACGCGGCCGTTGCAGGACTGGCCGACTGCATAAAGGGTGGCCATTCTGATTCGGGCGGGAAGGTTGTTTCTTGTCTGCTGGGTCAGCTCAAGCTCCTGCGGAAGGCTTTTTATAACACCGTCAACAGCGTCCTTGATATTAATTATATAATTCTTGATTCCGAGATGCGAAACAAGCTGCTTTGCGCAATCAATATCGCTCTGAACACCGCACGGCATGAGCACGCCGATAACGCGGTCGCGTCCGAGCGCTTCAACACAAAGAGCCGCAACAACGGAGCTGTCCTTTCCGCCGGATATTCCAACAACGGCATTGCAGCCTTTTCCGTTGTGCTCAAAAAAATCTCTTATCCAGTTCACACAGTCGTTTTTAACTTTTTCAGCATTAAACACAGTAGTCACCAACCTTATACCAATGAATCGAGTCCATAAAATAAATGAGCAAATTTTATCGTGGATACCATTGAACATTTTCCTCCGTCCGGAGAAAGAATGATGTGATCCATAAGAGTAACCTTTAGTGATTGAAGAAAATCATATGCGTTTTTGGTCTGCTCAATATCAGCCGCAGACGGAAGCGCAATTCCGTTGGGATGATTGTGAACAAGCACAACTCCTGCCGCCTTTGTTTCAAGAACGGCTGTGGCAAGCTTTCGCATATCAAAAAGCGTGCTGTTGACATCACCATCGGAAAGTTTGCGGACAGCAATCAGACAATGATTGCAATCAAAGCACATTGCATATGCGCGTTCATTGTTTGTGTCCAGAAACTTCGGACGCATATAGTTAATCATTTCATCAACCGAAAGCAGTGTGGGTCTTTCCGCGATTGAGTCGGCGTAATATCGTGTATAGACGGGCAAAATCATGTTGAGCAAACAAGCGGCGTTTTCCGTCATACCCTTAACGCTTTTAAGTTCCGGAATGCTCGCCTTGAGTACGCCGGAAAAGCTTCCGAACGTCTCCATAAGCTCGTGTGCAATAGGATTTGTGTCCTTATAAGGTATTCCGAAGAACAAAAGCAGCTCAAGGATGTTGTGATCCGCCATGCCCTCAAGGCCGGTTTCAATATAGCGTCTTTTAACCTTTTGGCGATGACCTTTATGGATATTGGTTTCCTGCTCGGCCATAAATTCAGACCCACTTTTCATCAAATTCGGTTTTGCAAAACTCAGATGGAAATATCCATTGCCATCTTGTAAAGTTCAAGATCAACGGACTTTTTCATTCCGAGAGCCTCAACAATATCATAGTCAACAATTTCTTCCTTTGAAATTGCAACAACGCGGTTTCCGATTCCTTCCTTGAGGAGCTGAACGGCGCGATATCCCATGCGGCTTGCAAGAATACGGTCGCGCGCCGTGGGTGAGCCGCCGCGCTGAACGTGGCCGAGAACGGTGGCACGGCTTTCAACGCCGGTTTCTTTCTGAATGCGCTTCGCCATCTCATCAACACCGCCAATGGCTTCCGAAACCATGATGATGAAATGAACTTTTCCGCTCCTCTGGGTGCGCATCATTCTCTTAATGACGTCGCGCTCAAAATCATACTGAATTTCGGGTATAAGGATTGAAGTTGCACCGCAGGCAATTCCGGCATTTAGAGCAAGATAACCGGCTCCCCTGCCCATAACTTCAACAACGGCGCAGCGGTCATGAGATTCGGTTGTGTCTCTGATTCTGTCAACCATTTCCATAATGGTCTGCATTGCCGTGTCATAGCCTATTGTGCAGTCACAGCAACCGATGTCGTTGTCAATCGTTCCCGGAAGCGCAACGCACGGGATACCCTTGAGGGAAAGATCTCTTGCACCGCGGAAAGAACCGTCGCCACCGATAACAACAAGGCCGTCAATGCCCCTTTCGCGGCAAGCTCTAATGGCCGCCTGCATACCTTCGTCGGTTTTAAAACGATCCGAACGTGCTGAATAAAGAATTGTTCCGCCGCGGTTGATAATGTCCGATACGGTGCGGAGATTCATTTCATACATATCATTTTCCATAAGGCCGTTATAGCCGCGGTTGATACCGTAAACTTTCATTCCAAGCTCGCAGCCTGCGCGGACAACAGCTCTGATTGCAGCGTTCATTCCGGGCGCGTCTCCGCCGCTGGTTAATACACCGATTGTTTTCATCATTTTAGTTACCATAGCCTTTCCGGCCACAAATGTTACATAAATAATCACGGTTAACCCTTGCTGTAGCCGGACAAGGCGTGATGATAGTTTTGTCCATCTCAAAAAATCAAGCTTTAACAAATCCTGAGGGACATATGATTCTGCCTATTGAGATTTTTCGCACTGAATTCAGCAAAACAAAACATAGTTTTGCTGATCTAATCAAAAATATTTAAAGATATTATACACCATTGTCAAAATTTGTCAAGAATTTGGATATCCAATTAAAGCTTATTTTCTGACAGCAATGTTATCTTCTCCAAAAACAAATTCAAGTTCGTCGTTGACCGGTTCTGAAAAATCAAGTGCACCGTAGTGTTCATATTTTCCGATGCTTTCAAAATAGCAATACACAGGAAATGCACCAGGAAAGATTCTTTTCAGCGTTTCAAGTTTTTTGAGCCGTTCATCGTCCTTATCCTTAACGCGGATGAAAACACCGGACCTCTTTTTCTTTTTTGGTGCGTCTTCGCTCTGCATAATGTTTTTGGGGTTCGGTTCAATGCTATCGCAAACCACAGAGACCTCTCTGTCCTCACGCAAACTGAGTCGCCCACGGATTAAAATAACATTTCCGTCCTGAACAAGAATTGCTTTTTCCGTATATAGCTTTGAAAAAACAACGCATTCTATCGTACCCGTCAAATCCTCAAGCTTTATGAAACACATCGCAGCATTACTTTTGGTGACCTTTCTTTGAACGGACGCTATTGAGCCGAGAAGAAGAACCGGAGTGTTGTCTTTATACTTTGACGAATACTCCCCTGCCGATGCAATGATTTCAGAAATTCTGTCAGTGCCAATAATTTTTGAAAGCTCCTTATATTTTTCCATAGGATGTCCGGAAAGATACAGCCCGGTAACCTCCTTTTCATATTCAAGGAGCGTTTCATAATCAAATTCCTCCATCTTAGGTGCATAAAACTGTTCCGACTCAGCAAAAGATGAGTCCACATCGAAGAAACCGATCTGGCCTTCAATATTTTTGCGTTTGTCATCGTCAAGCTGAGTAATTACAGTTGGAAGAATGTGAATCATCTGGTGCCTGTTCAGACCGAGTCCGTCCAAAGCGCCGCACTTAATAAGGCTCTCGACTGCACGTCTGTTGAAGTCCTTTCCATAAACACGGCGGCAAAATTCATCAAAACTCTTATAAGGCGAATTCCTGCGCTTTTCGGTGATTGTCCGAATAAAACCCTTTCCAAGGTTCTTGACAGCGAGCAGGCCGAAGCGTATTGCACCGTCCGAAACTGAAAAGCCTTCTGCGCTTTCATTGACATGCGGCGGAAGCACCTTAATTGAAAGATGGCTGCATTCTTCAATATATGCTGAAATTTTTCCTGTGCTGTCAAGCACACTGGTAAGTGTTGCTGCAAGAAGTTCACACGGATAATGGCATTTCAGATACGCGGTCTGATACGAAACAAAAGCATACGCAGCCGCATGAGCTTTGTTAAATGCGTACTTTGCAAAATTTGACATCTCATCAAACAATTCGTTTGCGGTTTTTTCATCAATTCCGTTTGCAACGGCGCCGCAGCAAAGGACGTTTCCGTTTTCATCTTTCAGACCGTGAACAAAATTTTCCCTCTCTTTTGCCATCACATCAAGCTTTTTCTTAGACATTGCACGCCGAACAAGGTCGGCACGGCCATAGGAATAGCCTGCAACTTTTCGGCAAATCTGCATGACCTGTTCCTGATAGACCATGCATCCGTAGGTAACCGAAAGAATATCTTTCACTTGCTCGCATTTATAGACGGTCTGCTCCGGATGGTGTCGGTTATTTATATAGGTATCAATAGAATCCGCCGGTCCGGGGCGGTAGAGAGAAATAACAGCGATAAGATCCTCAAGACTTTGCGGCTTGAGCCGTGTAAGAACGCTCCTCATTCCTGCGGATTCAAACTGAAAGACACCGTCCGTTTTCCCGCTTGAAAGCATTTCATAGGTGGCTTTGTCGTTTATGTCAATCTTTTCCGCGGAAAAATCCGGTTTTCTCTTGCGGATCATTTTTATTGTGTCATCAATGACGGTGAGAGTCCGCAAGCCGAGGAAGTCCATTTTTAAAAGTCCAAGCGCTTCAAGGTTTGTCATCGTGAACTGAGTCACAACGCTTTCATCGTTAACTGCAAGCGGAACATAGCTTGAAACCTTGTCCCTCGTTATAACGACGCCGGCCGCATGGGTTGAAGCGTGCCGCGGCATACCCTCAACGCGTCGCGCCATATCGATGAGTTCTTTAGTTTCCTCATTGCTTTCATAAAGCGCTTTAAGCTCCGGAGAAATTTTCAGTGCGTGATTAATGGTGATTTTCAGCTCATTCGGAATCTGCTTTGCAACAGAATCAACAGTTGGATAAGGCAAACCGAGAACGCGGCCAACATCTCGTATTGCCGCCCGAGCGGCAAGTGTTCCAAATGTTACAATCTGGGCAACATGGTCATAGCCGTATTTCCGGATAACATAATCAATAACTTCCTGACGTCTGACATAACAAAAATCAACATCAAAGTCCGGCATGCTGACTCTTTCCGGATTGAGGAAACGCTCAAAAAGCAGATTGTATTTCATTGGATCAATGCCGGTTATACCGATGCAGTAAGCCGCAAGACTCGCCGCACCTGAGCCTCTTCCGGGACCGACCGGGATCTTCTTGCTTTTTGCATACTGAATAAAATCGTTGACAATAAGGTAATAGTCAACATAGCCCATTTTGTTTATCACGGACAGTTCATAATTGAGTCTGTCAACATACTCCTGCGGCGGATCATCACCGAAATGCGTGTACAAGCCGTAAAAGCACTGTCGTTTAAAATATTCAAAATGATCCATCTGATTAGGAACTTCAAAATGCGGCAGTTTTGTTTTTCCGAATTCAAATTCAAGGTTGCACATATCGGCGATGACCTGCGTGTTTTCAAGTGCTTCCGGAACGGCTGAGAAAACTTCACGCATCTCGTTTTCGCTTTTGAGATAAAACTCCTGCGTTTTAAATTCAAGACCGGTTTCCTCTCCAACAATATGGTTCGTTTGAATGCAAATTAAAACCTGCTGAACGGCGGAGTCCTCTTTTTCAATATAATGCGTATCGTTTGTTGCAACAAGCGGAATGCCCGTCTCTTTTGAAAGGCGAATGAGGTCATTAAAAATGAGCAGTTCTTCACGCAAGCCGTGGTTTTGAATTTCAATGTAATAATTTCCCTGCCCAAAGACATCATTATACCAAAGCGCTGTGCTTTTGGCACCCTCATAATCGCCTCTTGAAAGGGCACGCGGAATTTCTCCGGCAAGACAGGCAGAAAGGGCAATCAAGCCTTCATGGTGCTTTTCAAGCAAATCGTGGTCAATACGCGGCTTTGTGTAAAAGCCCTCTGTCCAAGATTTGCTGACCATTTCAATAAGATTTTTATAACCGGTTTCATTTTTGCAAAGCAATATAAGATGATATCTTTCGTTATCAAGGCCGTGAACCTTATCAAATCTTGTTCGCGCAGCAACATAACACTCACAACCGATAATCGGCTTAATTCCGGCTTCCTTTGCCGCCTTGTAAAAATCAATCACACCGTACATTACGCCGTGGTCGGTGATTGCTGCTGCCGTCTGCCCTTTTGCTTTAACGGCGTCAATAAGTTCGCCTATGCGGCACGCACCGTCAAGGAGACTATATTCGGTGTGAAGATGAAGATGAGTGAAAGCCAAACGCTCCCCGCCTTTCATGTAACCGCCAAGCGGTTACAAAGTATTTATTTTATAAAGAGTTTTTCGGCAAGTTTTTTATCCGGATTAACCGTTATTGTGTAATATTCGTGATATATTACTTTTCCCGGCTTTGCACCGACCGGTTTTTTCAGTGCCTTAACTCTTGTGTAATCAACAGGAACGAGGGATGACTCGCTTGCTTTGCTGTTGCAAGCGGCAATAACAGCCGCTTCTTCAATCGCAGTGTCTGAAACCTCGCCGTTTTTGCTCTCGATTATCACATGGGAACCTGGGAAGCTCTGTGTATGAAGCCACATATCGCTTTTGACGGCAGTTTTCAAAGAGAGTCTGTCGTTTTGAACATTGTTCCTTCCAACAAGTATTCTGTAGCCATCCGTTGAACAATACTCCAACGGCGGTAATGGCTTGAGATTTCTACTCTTTGAACCTGTTTTGGACTTGAGATAGCCTCCATCGGAAAGCTCCAGTCGAACGGCTGAAAGCTCGGCGTCACTATCCGCTCTTGAAAGCTCATCAAGCACTGTTTCAAGGTAAGCAAGTTCCGTTTCGCCCTGCTCAATGAGCTTTGTGAGCATAACCTCTGCGGTTTTGGCTTTTCGGTAGTCTTTGTAATACTTGTTGGCGTTTTCGGTCGGAGTCAGGGCCGGATTACACGGTATGCGCATTGTTTTCATACCATCATAATAATTTTCAACCTCATAAAACGGGGCGCCTTTTTGCAATTTGTGTAAGTTTGCTGTAATAAGTTCACCGTTTATGCGCAATGCTTCTCTGTCTGCACATTTTTTCAGCTCTTCACGCTGAATGTTCAGTTTTCTTGCTGTTCGGTCAATGATATTGCCTAAGGTTTTGAAAAGCTCCTGTCCTCTGTGGGTTATACGGTTAATCCTGTCGCGCTCAAAGTAAAAATCATCCAAAAGCTCAGACGGACTTTCATACTCACGCACCTCGAGCGCACCGTTATATTGCCTGACATCAAGAAAGCACATATCCTTGGGCTTTGAGTTTGAGTCAAGGAGCATATATACTTTTTGCGGTGAATGAAGTTTTAATTTAATGCTTTCAATAGCAGCTTTCAGCTTTTCAATTTGTAAAACAGAAAGTGAGCCAACATAGCAATCATCTCCTGCGGCGGAAAAAGCAATTTCTCTCGCCGCAATCGGAGAAATGCCCTGTACACTGCCGAGCACGGCGGATGAAAGATATTTATTCCTGTCTGCCGTTATTCTTTGAACAATTTCATCCGCTCCTGAACTTTCAAGGCAAAGCTTGTCCTGCTTGGGCGGCAGTTTATATTCAATACCGGGCAAAATTTGGCGGACAGATGACGTTGAAATATCAACGCGCTTAGCGGCATCAATAACTCTTTTGTTTCCGTCAATTAAAATAAGATTGCTGTATTTACCCATTATTTCCACGCAAAGGGTCAGACGAACCCTGTCGCCGATTTCATTAGACGCGTCAAAATCAATAAAAACTGCTCTGTCGAGTTCACTTTGGCGAACGTCAATAATTTTTGCGGCGGTCAAATGCTTTCTCAAAAGCATACAGAACATCGGAGGAACGGCCGGGCTTTGTATGCTGTGGGCGGTAAAATGAATTCGAGGGCTGTCAGCTCTGACGCAGATTAAAAGGCGGTATGTTCCGCTCTTTCCGCGCAAAACAAGAACAACTTCATCGCGGCTCGGCTGTTGAACCTTGTCAACACGAAGGGAAAGTGCATTTCTTTTAATTTCATCGCAAACTTTTGACAGAAATATTCCATCAAGTGCCATTAGTCAATCAATCCTTTATCTGATAAATTTAACCGGATTGCTTTGAAACAACAAAGTTGTTTCAAGTTCGGGAAATCTTACGTTAATTTTCTTGCGCAGTGAATCCATTGCCGGATACTCCGTCTCAAAATGACCGGCGGCAACAACGGTAATTCCTTTTTCTTTTGCGTCGAGCATCTCATGGTGGCTGATATCTCCCGTGACATATGCATCTGCTCCGGCAGCAATCACATCGTCAATAAAGCTCATTCCGGCGCCGCCGCAAACGGCAACGGTTGAAATCGGCTTTCCTCCGTCAACAAAGCGGACGGTTGTTTGGAGCTTTCCGGCAACCATACGCGCAAACATTTCAGGGCTGAGCATTCTTGATTTTCCAATTCTTGCCATAGGAACAGCGCATTCGCAGCTTTCAACTCCACGGCATTCCGTCAACGAAAGCAACTCGCAAAGAACATCGTTAACGCCGCCGTCTGCGCAGTCAAAACAAGTGTGGGCGGAAATTGCGTTTATGCCGTTTTTTGCAAGTTCAAAAGCCATATTGCCACCAAGAAAATTTTTCTGCGCTTTGAAAATTATCGGGTGGTGAGTGATAATGAGGGTAGCAGTGAAATTTCTTGCACATTCAAGCGTTTCACTTGTCAAATCGAGGGCAAAACCGACTCTTTTAACCTCATCATCCTCGTTTCCGACAAGCAGACCGCAGTTATCCCAATCACATTTTGTATCATACGGTGCAATTTCGTTAATATAATCGGAAATCATTTTTACGGTTACCATTTTGTATCCTCCGTAATTCTTTTAAAGTCATCAATGATTGCGGCGAGTCTGAGCACCTCGTTCGGCTCGATTGCCGCGTTCTTTAAAGCGTTGTGCCGCTTTGAAAGGCGGCCGAGCTGTTTTTGAAGATATATTTTTGACGCCTCGTCACCGTTTTTATTTAAAGTTCCGGTGTATATTTCAGCCGGAGTGTATTCCTTTTTTCTTCCGCAATATTGCGCAGCAATAACGCAGTAACAATGTTTTGAATCATGACAGCATTTTTCGCCGATAATTTCAAAACCGTTTTCAAAAAGAAACCGACGAACATCCTCCTGGTGGCTCATCGGCTGAAGAATCAGACGGTATTTATTATCAAGAATCCACTGAATGTTTGAAAGTATTTCTGCTATAAGAAGTCCGCCCATCCCGGCAATAATAATGTCATCGCAGGAATCCTTATCAATTTTGTTAAGCCCGTCAGAGAGAACAGTTTGTATTTTGTCTGTGAGGGAAAATTGAGCAATCGTTTTTTCAGCATTTTTGAGCGGCATTTCTCTCAAATCTGCCGCAACGGCTGACGGTGAAATCCCGTTTTGAAGAAGATAGACCGGTATGTACGCATGGTCGGTGCCGATATCGGCAACACGGGAGCCGCGGCGGACAAAGGACGCAACGCAAAGCAGCCTCTGGTCAAGGTTAAGTTTTTCCAAATTTCCACCCCTTTCAAAAAAATCAGCCACCCCAAAAAGGCGGCTGACGAAAAGCAAATCAGGTAACTGGTTTCAATGAACAAAACGCAGTTACATAATTATTTTGAAGCAAGATATTCGTTGACTCTTTTAACAAGCTCGTCAGCATCAACGCCATGAACGGCGCAAGCCTCCTCAACAGACTCGCCCCTTGAGGCCGGGCAGCCGAGGCAGTGCATTCCCATTTCAAAGAAGAACATTGCAGTTCCCCTGTCAGCGTCAAGGATATCGCCGATGAGCATATCTTTTGTAATTTCTTTCATAATTTCATGTCCTCTCAGTGGTTAACTTAATACCAGTTTTAACAAGAACCGCTATTTTATGCGTTGAAATCAGGCCTAATTAAAGCATGAATTTTTTAATCATAACTCCAATGACGATGCACATTTTGAAACAAAGTCCGGTCATGAAAGTATTGAGGATAGCAACAGCTTTTTCCTCGTTACCTTCCTTTTTAGCCTTGGAATAGATAATAAGGCCAACAAGAACAAAAATGAACGAGAAAAACCTTGCCGCTCTTGAAGCGATGGCATACTTTGCAGCCTTTTCAGCCTTTTTGGCGGCTTTCATTTCAGCCTTGAGTTCCTTTTTACTGCGCTGAGCGGCAACAGAAGCGGAAACCGGAGCAGCGGCAACAGGTTCGGCAGCAGGCGCTTCAACCGGTTCGGCCTCGGCGGCGGGTTCATCAGCCGGAGCTGCTTCGGGCTGTGTGTAAACATTAGCAGCCGGTGCGGCAGCATATGCGGGCTCCTTAGCTTCAACCTTTTGTCCGCAGATAAAGCAAAAATCAGAATTGTCGTCAATTTCATTTCCACAGAATTTACAAACCATGAGAAAATCCCCCTAATATTTTATAGCTCATTATAACATTTACTTTTGAGTTTGACAATAGAATTTACCAAATAATTTATCACAAAAGCGGCCAAATCAGATAAAAATAAGTAAAAATCCTTGAAACTTGACTTGTTTTACTGTAAAATATCAATAATTATGAAAAAAGCGATGTGAAAGAATTGGCCCTTATTTCAGCATTTAATCTCAGTCTTTCGTTTTCGGAAAGAGTGATATTTTCAAACGTATCGTTTGATGTTTACAAAAAGAATAAAATCGGTTTCATCGGCGTTAACGGCGCAGGAAAATCAACCCTTTTTAAAGTCATAACCGGAGAACTTCAACCGGACTCGGGAAAAATCTCTGTCTCCCGTGATGCCGTTGTTGGCTATATGGAGCAGCACGCCTGCTCCTCAAGCGAAAAAACAATGTTTGATGAGCTCCTCACGGTCTTTGACGATGTTATTTCGGCCGAAAAAGTGCTTGATGAAATTGCGCACACTCTGAATTCAAACCCTGAAAACAGAGATGAACTTATTGCAAGGCAGCAGTTTTTGCTTGAGCTTTTTGAAAGGCGCGGCGGATTGACATATAAAAGCCGTGCGCGTTCGGCGCTCATCGGCCTCGGATTCAATGAAACGGACTTTTCCCTGCCTTGCTCGCTTCTGAGCGGCGGACAGCGTTCAAAAGTTTCGCTTGCAAGGCTGCTTTTGTCCGGTGCGGACCTTTTGCTTCTTGACGAGCCAACGAACCATCTTGACATTGAAAGCGTCGGCTGGCTTGAAAACTGGCTTTCTGAGTTTTCCGGAAGCGCCATTGTCATTTCCCATGACAGATATTTTCTTGACAAAGTCACCAATCGCACCTTTGAGTTGGAAAACGGGAAGTTTTATTCCTGCGATGGCAACTATTCGCGCTATTGTGCTCTGAAATCTGAGCGCAGGAAAAGCGCTGAGCGTGAATATAACGCAAAAATGAAAGAGGTCAACCGAATCAAAGGCATTATTGAGCAACAGAAAACTTTCAGCCAGGAACGCAATTATATTACAATAGCTTCAAAACAAAAGTCGATTGACCGCATTCTTGACGGACTTCAAGAGCCCGAAAAAGAACTTTCCTCAATCCATTTTTCTTTCAGCACAAGTCTCGTCAGCGGAAACGATGTTCTTATTTGTGAAAATGTTTCCAAGGAATTTGAAAACAAGCCGCTTTTTAAAAATGTTTCACTGCTTGTTGAACGCGGAGAGAGGGTTTTCATAACCGGGGAAAACGGCTGCGGAAAATCAACATTTTTAAAAATGATACTTGGAAAGCTTCGCCGCGACAGCGGAAAAATCACTCTTGGGGCCAACGTAAAAATCGGATATTTTGACCAGACGCTTGCCGAAATTTCATCAAACAAAACTGTGCTTGATGAAATTTGGGACGATTACAGAAGCATGACGGAAACCCGTGTCAGAAGTGCGCTTGCCGCCTTTCTTTTCAGAGGTGATGATGTTTATAAAATCACCTCCTCCCTCTCCGGAGGAGAAAAAGCAAGGCTTGCACTTTTGAAGCTTATGCTTTCAGGCGCAAACTTCCTTGTTCTTGATGAGCCGACAAACCATCTTGATATCAAGAGCCGAGAGGCACTTGAAAGTTCATTTGACGGCTTTGACGGAACGATGCTTGTTGTATCGCATGACAGATACTTCATTAACCGCCTTGCAACCCGCGTTGTTCGCCTCCACACAGACGGCATTGACAGCTATCCCGGCAATTATGACTATTATGCCGAACACAGAATTGAGCGTAATATCAAACCGGCTCAAAAGAACGAGAAACCAAAGGAGAACACATATAAAAAGCAAAAAGAGCTTGAAAGCCTTAAAAGACGGACAAGAGGACAAATTTTCCGCCTTGAAGCGGAAATTGACCGCCTTGACGGCGAGCTTGAAACGATTCAAGGTGAAATTTCCTCACCCGATAATGCATCGGATTATGAAAAAATACTTTCGCTGACCGACAGGCTCAATGAAACAACAAAACAACAGGAAAAACTTATGCTCGAATGGCAAGAGCTGACGGAAACGCTTGAAAAGCTTGAAAATGAATAAAACCTTAGTTTAAGATGCCATTTGAAAATAATAATGCCGATATGGGATTCTCATACCGGCATTATATTTATATTTTTCTCTCCGAAAATCCGTTCTGCGTGATTATATATGCGCTTTTGAAGCCGCAGCTTCTGCAAAGGGTTTCGGCTGATTTGAAAGCAAAATCAAGCGCATCAGTGCAATGTGCGTCCGATGTAACGGTTATTCTCATGCCACGCTCTTTAAGGCGCTCGAGAATGAACTTTGCAGGATAAGGCACAGACCGTCCGCAGCGAAACATTGCACCGGTGTTGACTTCAAAAATTATATCAGGACTGATGTCGCAGATTCCATCAACAACTTCAAGTGCGGCGTTTCTGTATTCTCTGCTTTCGCTGTTAAAAAGTGGGCCGTTTTCGTTAAACTTTTCAATAAGATCAAAATGCCCGACAACGTCCGGCTTTGCTTCGCAAATAAGATTATAAACAAGCAAAAAGTAATGCTTCGCGAGCTTTTGAAATGAGCCTGAGAATTCTCTGTCGGCGCAGCTTTTCAGCATTTTTGCAGTGTAATCGACAGAGTACATCCTGTTTTCAAAATGCAGCTGATGCACTGAGCCTATTGAAAAGTCAAAGTTTTGAGTGTCAAACGGAAGGCTGTCCGCGTCAAGCTCAATGCCGTTTGCAACAAAAATTTTATCCGCGTACTTTTTTCTCAGCCTTTTAATTTCCGAAACATAGCTATCAACCCTGTCATAACCTATTGCGTAACTGTTTTCATAAGGCATCGGGGAATGAACGGAAAAGCCAAGGCTTTCAAACGAGAGAGCAACCGCTGCTTCAACCATTTCTTCGGGTGTATTTTTTCCATCGCAAAAAACAGTGTGTGTATGACAATTCGATTTAAGCACAGTTATTTCCGCCTTTCACAAATTCAGGGAGAACAAGAGGCTTTGTTCTCCCTGAAAAAAATTATGTTTCATTCAGCTTGCATTTACTTTTTCTGAGCATTTTTTTGTGTCTGCGTCTTTCTTTGAAAGACATCTTATAGTCAAACGTGCGATTATCAACCCTGTCATAAAGTGCACTGTTGAGGCGAACCAGACGGGTATCAAAGGTTTCTGTTGCGGCAAGGATAAGCAGGCCGCTGTCGTCCGGAAGCTTAATTTCACTGAAATTCTCGGTGTTAATTTCATACATGAAGAAGTAAAGCTGTGAACCTGCGTTATCACCGCTCGGAGAGTGGGTGTGTGTAAACTCATAAGCAAGCTTATCGGTCTTAATAAACGCCATTTCGGCGCGGTTATAGAGATCCCAGCCACCGACGCATTCATTAACAGCCTGAATTTTTATTGAAAGGTTATTCTCGCCGACACCAAAGTCATAACTCTTGTCGCCGTAGAGGCTTGCGGCAATAAAGTAAAGTCTGTTACCGTTAGTTTTAATAGTCTGACCGTTGCAGAGGAGCGCATTGAATTCTGCATCGACATCTCCGGTTTCAAACCTGACTCCATTGCAGTCAATGGCTTTCGGAAAAATTTCGGCCGGAATTGAAACATTGATTGTCGGAATTGAACCCGCAGCTCTGTCTGAATTGAAAGAAGTTGCCTTAACATTGAACGGAAGTTCAATAACCCTTTGCTCTTCCTTTGCAGCAACATTGCATGAAAGCAGAGTGAGTGCAAAGGTTTTCACCTCGAACGGGGCGAGATCAAAAACAAGTTTGTTGTCAACAACAGCTGCTTCGCCGATTTCTTCCTCACTGGCATAGACCTCGCGTGCACTGAGGATGCCGTTTCCGAGTGAAAGCTCGGTTTTCATTGCGCGGCAGCCTGCGCCCTCGTTGACTCTAACAATAACTTCATCGCTGTTCTCACTCTTTTTGATTGCGCGAATAATAACATTTTCATTGCTGATTGAACAGAACGAATACTCGCTGCCAAGCATTCCGAGGTGCTTATCCGAGGTGAAAACAGCCATTGGCTGATTGAAAAAGCGTGCCTGAAGCTGCGTTTTCTGAGTAAAATCACCGCTATGTGCATAAATTGCGTAACCATATCTGTTAAGGCCGAAATCCATCATTCCCTGAACGCTGTCGCTGCGGTAGTAATATTTCGGTGTATGAAGAACGGTGAGGCGAAGCGTTTTTTCATCCTTGAAAATCCAACCGTATTTTGAGTCGCTCAAGATTGAAACGCCGTAATTCTTGTTTCTGTCGCTGATGTCAGCCCATTTCTGAGCCGGAACACCGTAGAGTTTTTTATTAGCCTTTTTTCTTTCTATAACGCCTAGACCAAGATCAAAAACAGCCTTATCGTTTCTGAGCTTAAAGCTGAATCCATTATGAAGAGTTCGGCCAAACTCACGCCATTCAATCTCATTAAAAACATTGATTCGGCTGCTTCCGGCAGCAAGAGAAATGTAATAATTGAAAACCGACTTTCCAACGCTTTGAGTAACTTTAATGGTGGCTCGCGCCGGGCCATTTTCAACAACTTCAAGTTTTCCTTTCTCGGCAAATTCCCAGGGATATTTCATGACTTCGTCATACTTCATTTCCCAAGCAGGATATTTTTTGCTGCCCTTTTCTTTGTTCAATTCATATCTTATCGGTTTATAGAGCAGTTCAACATCTCCAAGGGACTTGTCAATAATTGAGGAGATATCGCCGTTTTTGTTAATTGAAACAACATATTTGAAGTTTTCAAGCATATTTTCCTTAACGCGCACCCCGGTGTTTATGTCACACGGATCATAGCTGTAAAGAACATCGAAAACCTTTAAGCCGAGCGCGGGAACATTTGCGCAGAAAGTTGCTTTAATATAATCGGAATCGGAATAGTTAACCTGTGACGGCATCTCATGACCGTCTTTGTCAAAAACTCTGACAAATTTGAAGCCCGCCGCCGGAATGGTAACATCAACCGCCTCCATACGCGGTTGTTCAATGCTGTTTGAAACAACAACGGCAACGCCTCTTGTCCATGAAGTGTCCATGTTTTTGATAATTTCGGCAGTTGAGCCTTCAAAAACATTTGAAAACTGATTGAGGGAAAGAATGTAATCATTCCATGAGCGCTTATATGCGCGTTCAACCGAGGTTCCGGTGATATCATCGTGGAAAGTATGGGCAATTACGCGCTTCCATGCCTTTTCAAGTTCAGATGATGGATACCTCGCTCCGCAGACGGCGCAAGCGATAACGGAGCTGCGCTCCGCCATATCGGCAAGTTCCTCATTCCTTCTGTTGCATCTTTTTGAAAAAGCACGCGAGGTATAAGCGCCAACACCGTGATTTGTCATAACCAGTTCATTGTTCCATTTCGGCAGCTTGTTGATCTGAGAAAGGTCAAGATTGCTCAAATCATCAAACAACTCGCTCGGAGTTGAGAAAAGAACCTTTATATCGGAAGATGCATTCTGCTCAACCTCATCATTGACTGTTTTTGCAGAAATGTCTTTCGGTGCACCGCCAACATCGCCGACACCGTGATAAGCCGAAGTCCAACCAAAATCGAAATCTTTGATGTTTTTATTAAGCTTTTTTGTGAGTGATTTATTTGTTCTGACATTTTTGAATGCCGTACAGTATGATTTATTGTCAAGGGAGGCAAAAATAGCCTTTCCGTTGCTTCCGTACCAAAGGCCGATATCAAAAGGCACACCGTATGCACTGCCCCAAGAAAGCTTCTGCGTTGAAAATCCCTTGAGGTTTGCGTGCTCGGCAACGGCAGGAAGCGCCCAGCCAAAGCCGAAACAGTCCGGAAGATAAATGTCATTACTTTTAACGCCAAACTTCTTTTGAAAATATCCGTTGCCGTAAAGAACATTGCGGAAAAGAAGTTCCGGAGACGGAACATTGACATCTCCGTTTTCATAGCTGCTTCCGGTTACATTCCACTTTCCGGCGGCAATATATTCTTTCAGCTTTTCAAACTTTTCGGGATAGTATTCCTCAAAAAGTTCATAGCGGTATGCGCCCTCAAAATTGAAACGATAGTTTGGATACGTTTCAAAAAGGCGGAAGTTATCATCAAGGGTTTTGGGCAGGCAGGTGTCGATAACATACTCAAAGTCCCAATTCCAGATTGTGTCAAGATGCGCCGTTGCAATGGTATAAATTCTTTTTTCTTCAGTCATGATTCTCAGCCTGCCTTACTTTTTTGATCTGTTTTTTTCATATGTTTTTATTCCGCCCTTGCCGTCATAGAGCTTTGCAGCCTCAAGACAAATGTCGAGCGAAAGATTAATGCATTCTTCGTTGATATTTGTCCAAGTGTCCTCACGGGTGTGGTAATATGTTTTCGGGTTATGATTAACACCGCAAAAGCCGCACGCACGAATGCCATATTTTGAAAAGCCCTCGGCATCGACCGCTCCGGGATAAAGAGATGCACGCTTCATTTCAATTCCGTTGTTTTTTCCGGCCTCAAAGAGCAGGTCTCCGACCGCTTCGCTGTCCTTAACGGTACCGGTGCAGCCCTGAGTGTAAATCTGAAGCTGCTCAATTTCGCGCATGGTGTCAAGCGTTATTGCAACGGTTTCAATCTCCTTAAGCTCCTGCTTGTGTTTTTTTGCAAAAGCCTTTGCACCGCGCAAACCTGCTTCTTCGCCTCCTGTGATGAGACAGCAAACCTCAGTATCGGAAAAGCGGAAGTCGTTATCCGCCATCTCCTTAAGAACACCCATTGCAGCATAGCAGGCCGAAAGGTTATCGTTTGCACCGTCAACAACAACTTTCCAGTTAATGAAGAAATACATAAGGAACAAAAACGGAACAAAAACAAACATTATGATTCCGCAGCTTTTCCAGATTCCCGTTTCAATTTCCGGAACAAAACCAAGCCTGAATGTTGAAATCAGCCTCGCGAGCGTAACAACAAAAATAAAGAACATTCCAACAATGGAAAAGCCCATAATCGGTGCAAGCGTTTTAAGCTGGCCATGGAGAGAAAATGTCCATTCATTCGCCGCATCGGCATGGCCGGAAAAAATAATTCTTCGCTTTGTCTGTCCGGTCGGTTTTCTTACGGCGTAAACATTGCGCGAAACTCTCTTTGGAAAAAGGAAATCAACGAATTCCGAATAAAAAAGGAACTCAAATAAGAACATTAGAATACTTAAAAGCATAAGGAACGGAGGAATAACCGCGGTAATAAGCTCCGCTTTTGAACTTCCGGGATATATGTATGACGGAAACAGCCAATACATTGCAATGGAAATAAAGCAAAAAGTGACTGCGATAATGATGAATCCCATAAAAGCGTGCGGATGAAGTTTAAAATCTTCCATCCGGACATCATCGGCATATTTTTCAAGCTCGGTTTTGAAATATGCCTGAGCGTCCCGTTCACTTTTTGAACCCGACGCCCGCTTTTTAAAATTCTCACACACATAACGTATGCCATCTTTCATATATTGCCGCGTTTCATTACTCGCTCTGAAAGCAAACATAAAAATTCCCCCCTTATTGGAATTATTTAAGCTTAGCACATATAGCTTAAAAATACAATAAAATAAGATTAATTTTGTTCAATTTTCAGCAAGCAATCTATACCGGAAGGAAGCTGAACGCAACGGCAAAAATTATTGTCGGCAGCATATTGGCCACGCGAATTTTTTTGTCAAACATAAGATTGACGCCAACGCAAAAAATCATCATTGAACCGACAAAGCTGATTGCGGTTATTGCCGAATCTGTCAGAAGCGGCTCAACAAGCTTTGCAAGAAGTGTAATTAAGCCTTGAACCACGGCGAGAGGTATAACGGAAAAGACAGTTCCCTTTCCCATTGCGGAAGCTATCACCATAACAATCACCATATCGAGCACAGCCTTTGTGAACAAAGTTGAATAATCATGGCTGAGCGCATCCTGAATCGGTCCAATGACCGCCATAGCTCCGACGCAGATTGTCAGCGAAGCGCTGACAAAGCCGGAAATAAAGCCGGTGTCGTTTTCGCTTTTTGTTTTCACTCTGAGCCACGAAGCAAAGCGTTCGGTCTGATGCTGAATATTGATAAGCTCACCGAAAAACGAACCCAAGGCAAAAGCCACAACCATCAAAACAATCTGTGCCGTTCCGTTTTCGGCTTTATTAAGTTCAATGATTCGACCTATTCCGCCTGCAGCGCCGATAAAAATAACGGCAAGTCCCATGCTTTGCGTAATAAGCTCGCAAAAGCGCTCTTTCAGCGCCTTTTTAAAAACCATTCCGATAATCGCGCCGACAATGACCGCCGCGCAGTTAACAATAGTTCCAAGTCCTGTCATTTAATCGTCTCCATGCAAAGTAAGCTTAGTAAACAGTGGTTATCTAAGCACCCAAAATCAGCCGGACAAAAATGCCCGGCTGAAACGCAGTCTGAGTTTTATTCAAGAACAAGTTTGTTGAACACTTTTTTGCCCTTTTTAAGGATAACATGACCTTTTTCAAAAGCCGAGGCGGAAATAACCGCAGCAAAATCCGTCACCTTTTCGTCATCGAGTGAAACACCGCCCTGGTCAATAAGGCGTCTGCCCTCGCCTTTCGACTTAATGATTCCTGCTTTGAGCATTGCATCAATGACGGAAATTGAAGAATCTGTGAAATCATCGTTTGAAAGGACGGTTGTCGGCATATGCTCAAGATCACCGCCGACACCGAAAAGGGCTTTTGCAGCCGTCTGAGCCTTGAGAGCCTCTTCTTCGCCGTGAACAAGCTTAGTCAGCTCATAAGCAAGAATTTCCTTTGCGGTGTTGAGTTGACTTCCTTCCCAAGTGCTCATCTTGTCAATTTCCTCAAGCGGAAGGAATGTGAGCATACGGATGCATTTGAGAACGTCATCATCTGCAATATTTCTCCAATACTGATAAAACTCATATGGACTTGTTTTTTCCGGGTCAAGCCAGACAGCACCTTTTTGGGTCTTGCCCATTTTTTTGCCCTCGGAGTTGAGAAGCAAGGTAATTGTCATTGCATAGGCATTTTTTCCAAGCTTCTTTCTGATAAGCTCGGTTCCGCCGAGCATATTACTCCACTGGTCGTCACCGCCAAACTGCATATTGCAGCCGTAGTCCTGGAAAAGACGGTAGAAGTCATAGCTTTGCATTATCATATAATTGAACTCAAGGAAGGAAAGGCCCTTTTCCATCCTCTGCTTATAACACTCGGCTCTGAGCATATTGTTAACAGAGAAACAGGCGCCGACATCGCGCAGAACATCAATATAATTGAGCTTTAAAAGCCAGTCAGCGTTATTTATCATGAGCGCTTTTCCATCTGAAAAGTCAATGAAACGGCTCATCTGCTTTTTGAAGCAATCGCAGTTGTGCTGAATGGTTTCCGGCGTCATCATGGTGCGCATATCGGTTCTTCCCGAAGGGTCGCCAATCATACCTGTACCGCCGCCGATGAGGGCAATGGGCTTATTTCCGGCCATCTGAAGGCGCTTCATCAAGCAAAGAGCCATGAAGTGACCAACATGAAGCGAGTCCGCAGTGGGGTCAAAGCCAATGTAAAAAACAGCCTTTCCGTTGTTAACAAGATCGCGAATTTCTTTTTCATCCGTCACCTGGGCAATAAGGCCACGGGCAACAAGTTCGTCATATATCTGCATTATTTTTCCTCCGTTATGTTTTAAAGTGTTAAACTGCGATAAATATAATACCTATATTTCAGCGCAATGTCAAGAAGAGATTGAAAAATCAATAAGTTCCTGCGCCGATTTAAGTGTTGACGGCGTTATTACATCACCGCCGATTATTCGCGCAAGCTCTCTGATTCTGTTGTCTGAGTCAAGTTTTTTAATTTTTGTTACCGTTTCTTCTTCATTGGTCTGCTTTTCAATGAGAAGATGATTATCGGCAAAGGCAGCAATCTGAGCCAAATGCGTGACGCAGATAACCTGCTTTCCGAGTGACACCTCGCGCAGCTTTGCGGCAATTTTATGAGCTGCCCTTCCGCTCACTCCGGTGTCAATCTCATCAAAAATCATTGTACCCTCATCGGTGTTTCCGGCAAGTACGCACCGAATGGCAAGCATTACTCTTGAAAGTTCACCGCCGGAAGCAATTTTTGAAAGCGGTTTTTCCTCCTGACCGGCGTTGGCGCTGAAAAGGAACTCAACCTCGTCAAGGCCGTTTTCATAAGGTTCTCTATCTTTGAACCCAACGGTGAATTTTGCATAAGGCATATCAAGGAAAGCAAGCTCATTTGAAACCTGAGTCTCAAACCTGAGCGCCGCCGCTTTTCTGTGATCAGAAATGAGGCAACCGAGGTCGAAAACTTCTTTTTCGCACTCAGTAAGCTTTTCTTCAAGCTCCGCCTTTTTTTCATCAGAAAAAGCTATCGCGTCATATTCCTCTTTTGCTTTTTCAAGGTATGAAAGCATTTCTTCTTCGGTACTGCCGTATTTTTTTGAAAAACGGTATAGTATATCAAGTCTTGATTCAACGCTGTCAATGCTCACATCGGATTCATCGGATTCTTCAATTTTCGCCGTAATATCCGAAAGGCATTCATCCATCTCATACTTAAAGTCCATTACCGATTGAGAGTACGGCAAAAATTCGCTGTGATAATCACTCAACTGAGCAAGGAACGAACTGAGCGCATACAGATTTTGTGCAAGTCCGGCCGTGTTTTCATCTCCGGCAAGAAGCGAGTGGCAGGCATAAAGATTGTTAATAATCATCTCTTGATTTTGAATTTTTGCCTTTTCTGCCTTGAGCCTTTCAATCTCCCCAACGGTTATATCGGCGGACTCAAGCTCGTTGATCTGATATTCAAGAAAATCAAGCCGGTTCTTTTTTTCGGCCTCGTTGCTGTCAAGAG
This sequence comes from uncultured Eubacteriales bacterium, assembly GCA_934511365.1. Taxonomy (GTDB): domain Bacteria; phylum Bacillota; class Clostridia; order Oscillospirales; family Acutalibacteraceae; genus UBA6857. The sequence goes on along the minus strand of CAKSWC010000003.1, from coordinate 89,480 downwards.
CCGAAAGCTCTTTTTTTATCCCGAGCATCTTCTTATATAAAACGCGATATTCTTCCAGAAGTCCGCCGCAGTTTGCAAGCGCGTCAATATAGCCGAGATGGCTTTCGCTCTGAAGAAGCTTCTGGCTGTCGTGTTGGCCGCAGATTGTGATAAGTTCGCGGCCGAGACGTCTGAGCATTGTTGCAGTCACAGGCTGGCCATTGACCTTGCAGGTGCTGCGTCCGTCGGTGGTGACGGTTCGGCTCACAAGCAAAGTTCCGTCATCTTCCTGCTCAATATCAAGCTCCGTGAGAATGTCCTTAACATTCTGAGAAATATTTTCAAAAAATGCGGTAACTTTTGCACCTTTTTCGCCGTTGCGAACAAGGTCTTTGGAAGTCCTTTCGCCGAGAACCGCATTGATTGAGTCAATTACAATGGACTTTCCGGCGCCGGTTTCTCCGGTCAGAATATTAAGTCCGCTTTCAAAGAAAATGTTTGCCTTTTTGATAACGGCCACATTTTCAATTTTCAAATCAGTAAGCATAGATTATCCAAGCTGAAAATCAGTCAGCCGTCCTTTCAATATGTTAATATGTCAGGCAATATAGCCCTTAATTCTTTCGCAAAACGCTTCGGCCGCCTTTTCATCGCGGCAAAGCACAAAAAATGTATTTTCACCGCCGAGAGTTCCAACGATGTTTTTTTCAAGCAGATTATCGACCGCTTCGCAAGCGGCTCCGGCCATTCCCGAAATGCATTTGACAACAACCATGTTGCCTGCATAATCAGCCCCTGTAACGGAATGGACGAGAATAGAAAGAAATTTTTGCGACATATCTTCGCTCTCGTTTTTTGCGGCCGAATACTTGTATCTTCCGTTTTCAACAGGTGATTTGACAAGCTTGAGTGCTTTAATATCGCGGGAAACCGTTGCTTGAGTCACGTTATATCCGAGCTCGTGAAGCCGACACATCAGCTCCTCCTGAGTTCCGAGTTCTTCCTTTTCAACAAGCGAAAGTATGGCCTCGTGTCTGTTCCTTTTCATATCCCTTTTCTCCTTTTAAACCCGGCGTTCAATAAGCTTATTAAGGAGAATATCCGTAAAGCTGTCCGCCTTTATTCTTATAATTTTTGAATTTCTGTGTGCACGTCTTATGAGCACCTTGCTCTCCGGAGTAACTTCAACGGCGCTTTCTCCGTCACAACTCAGAAGCGGAAAGCAAAGACCGCAATTTTTCACAGAAAGCTCAATTTTGGTTTCCGGTCTGAAGATTATTGACCTTGAAAACAGTGAATGAGTACAAATCGGTGTTGTTATAATGCTTTCGATTGACGGATCAACAACGGGGCCGCCCGAGGAAAGCGAATATGCCGTTGAGCCTGTCGGTGTTGCAACAATAAGACCGTCTGCGTGATATGTGTAAGACTCCTTGCTGTCGCAAACAACATTGATGTCACACATCCGCATTGATACTCCGCGCGCTATGACAACATCGTTAAGGCAATAATACTTTCCGGAAAGATTTCCGTACACATAATGCTCCGCACAAAGCATCATTCTGCGGTCAATTTCATAATTGCCCTCGGTAAGCTTTGAAAGCAGGTGCAATTCCTGCTTTTCAAGTCCGGCGAGGAAGCCGAGATTCCCGGCGTTGATTCCGAGAATTTCTTTATCATACTTTGCGGCATCATGCGCGGCGTGAATGAATGTTCCATCGCCGCCGATTGCAATCAGGATATCACAAGACTCAACCGCAGAGTCATTTTCTTCAAAAGTCACGTCAAAATCTTTGAAAGTCTCCCGCTGCTCAACAGGCAGCGAAACCTCACCGCCAAGCCGTTTAAGTTCTTTAATAACATTGCAGGTGACCTCGTAGGCATGAGTTCTTGTTAGATTCACATGAACGGCAAATTTCATTTTGCACCTCCGAGACTGCAATGAGAATTTTCAACAATTTCCGGGGAGGAAAGTGCAACACTATCCTCGCCCTTCCCGTCATTTCTGATATATATAAGGTATTCAATATTCCCTTGCGGACCCTTTATTGGAGAAAAGTCAAGATTAAGCACTGAAAAGCCGCTTTCAAGAACAAACTGTCTGATGTTTTCAACAACCTCAACATGGGTTGAAATCTCGCGCACAACGCCTTTTTTTCCAACCTTTTCCCTGCCGGCTTCAAACTGCGGCTTAATGAGGCACACGGCTTCTCCGTTCGGTTTCAGAAGCTCTTTCATAACGGGAATTATCAACTTGAGAGATATGAAAGAAACATCAACGCTTGCAAAGTCAATGGGCACCGGAATAATGTCCTTTGTAACATGGCGGAAATTTGTCCGTTCAAGATTGACAACTCTTTCGTCCGTGCGCAGTTTCCATGCAAGCTGGCCGTATCCGACATCAATCGAGTATACTTTAACAGCGCCGTTCTGGAGCATACAATCGGTAAATCCGCCTGTTGAAGCACCGATATCCATACAGGTTTTTCCCTCGAGCGAAAGTCCAAACTGCTTCACGGCCTTTTCAAGCTTATATCCGCCGCGGCTGACATATGGCATTTTTTCTCCTCTGACCTCAATGCAGTCGCTTTCCTTAACATTTTCGCCGGCTTTTGTCACTTTGTTGTTGTTGACATAGACCTGTCCAGCCATAATGAGTGCCTTGGCTTTTTCTCGGCTTTCGGCAAAGCCTTTTTCAAAAAGCACAGTATCAAGTCTTGCTTTTTCCGTCACTTAAAAAATCCTCACTTATTTTATTTACTATTCCATCTGTGTCAAGACCGTAATCATGCAAAAGTTCATCAACCGAAGCCTGACTTACGAATCTGTCGTTAACGGCGGTCAGAGAAAATGCGCCTTTATAGCCGCGCTCAAGGAGCCGAAGAGCGGTTCTTTCTCCGATACCGCCGCTTCTTATGCCCTCTTCAAAAAAGAAAACTTTTTCTGTTTTTTCCATGATGTCAATCGCGTCTTCCGGAAGCGGTTTAATTCTGTTGAGCGAAATCAACAGCACGTTTATATTCCTCAGTGAAAGCTCATCAACGGCCCTTATTGCCTGAGACGTCACACGGCCGTAGGTCACAATGCAAGCCGACGCATTTTTGTCTCCGTAGGTTGAAAACTCAACGCAGTCATAGCGCAAAACGGAAACATTTTTGTTCTGTCCTCCGCGCGGATACCGCACGGCAACAGCGTATTTATCGGAATTGACCGCGTTGTTGATGTCCGCTTCAAGTGAGCGGTAACAGCATGGAGAATATATGATAATGTCCGGTATCGTTGACAAAAAAGCAACATCCATAAGTCCGTTATGAGTTTCTCCATCCTCACCGACAAAACCGGCACGGTCGATTGCAAAAATAACTTTAAGCTTTTGCAGCGAGATATCATGAACAACCTGATCATAACAGCGCTGGAAAAAAGTTGAATAAACCGCAAAAACGGGAATCATTCCTTTTTTTGCAAGCCCGCCCGCAAAAGTTACCGCGTGCTCCTCGGCAATGCCGACGTCAAAAAATCGGTCCGGAAAACTTTTCCGAAAACATTCGATTCCGGTTCCAAGCCCCATGGCGGCGGTAATTGCGCAAATTGCTTTATTATTCGGAGCATAAGCGCAAAGATATTCACCAAGCTTATCAGAAAAGCAGTCCGGGACGGATTTTGTTTTTCCCGTTGAAAGATCAAAAGGTCCAACGCCGTGGAACCTGCTGGGATCATCTTCGGCAAATTTATATCCCTTGCCCTTAATTGTGTTGACATGGAGCAAAACGGGTGCATTGACTTTTTTGGCCGCCTCAAGTGCATCAACAAGAACGGAAATGTTGTGTCCGTCAATAGGACCCATGTATCTGTATCCGAGATCTTCAAAAAAAGTGCTTTGGGAATAAAGCTTATTTTTAAGATCCGTTTTAAGGTCATAAAGTCTTTTTGTAATCTTTTTTCCAACATTCGGAATTCTGTTCAATGTTCTTTCTGTTGAGGCTTTAAGATTATAGTATCCGGGCTTTGAGCGAATGACGGCAAGATATTTTGCAAACGAACCGACATTTTCTGATATCGACATTTTATTGTCGTTTAGAATAATTATATGCTTTGTTTTGCTGCGGCCTCCGTTGTTCAGCGCCTCATACACCATACCGCCGGTGAACGAACCGTCGCCGATAACCGTCACGGTATAAGCGTCGTTCCCGAGCAGACGGTTGGCTGTTGCAATGCCGAGGCCAGCGGAAACCGAGGTTGAGCTGTGGCCGGAGTAAAAAGTGTCATGCTCACTTTCGTTCGGTCTGCAAAAGCCGGAAAGGCCGCCCTTTTTCCTGAGCGTATCAAAGTTCTCATATCGCCCGGTGATAAGCTTATGAGCATAGCACTGATGGCCAACATCAAAAACAATACTGTCACGCGGAGAATCAAACACCCTGTGAAGCGCAACGGTAAGTTCAACAGCGCCGAGATTTGAGGAAAGGTGGCCGCCGTTTTTTGAAACCGTTTCAAGCATTTTCTGCCTTATCTCAAAGCAGAGTTCATAAAGCTGCTGAGTGCTCATTTTTTTAATGTCTGACGGTGCTTTGACGCCTGAAAGAAGTCTGTATTCCATCTATCAATCAATTCCTTCGTGACAAAAGCTTTTGAGAAAAATCTTTGAGGTATGCAGCGTCACCATCAAAAAGTTCGAGGCTCTTAAGAGCTTCATCAGTGAGCTTTTTTGCAAATATCTGAGACATTTCAAGCCCGAGGAGAGAAACATAAGTTGACTTTTCGCTTTCAGCATCACTGCCTATCGGTTTCCCTAAGGTTTCCTCGTTTCCAATGACGTCAAGAATATCATCAACAACCTGAAAAGCCTGTCCGAGCTTTTCAGCAAAAGTTGCCGCAGCTTTTTTTGATTCGTCAGTGCCGTGAGCCGCAATAACCCCCATTACACAGGAAGCCTTGATGAGTGCGCCGGTTTTGAGCCTGTCCATCTTTTCAAGAGTTTCGCTTGAAATCTGAATACCTTCGCTTTCAAGGTCAATAACCTGTCCGCCGATCATTCCGCCGTTACCTGCGCCTTCGGCAAGAACAGAAAGCGCCTCAAGCGTCATCTCCGGGTCTTTTTTAGCTGCTGACGAGCCGAGAACGCTTGAAAAGGCATATGTCAAAAGGCTGTCACCGGCAAGGAGAGCAAAATGTTCTTTAAATTTAATATGGCACGATGGCTTGCCACGACGCATATCATCGTTATCCATACACGGCAGATCGTCATGAATCAGCGAATAGGTATGAATCATTTCAACAGCACAGGCAAACGGAAGTGCCGATTCAACATCTCCGCCGCAAAGGCGGCAGAACTCAAGCAGAAGCAGAGGACGGATTCTTTTTCCACCGTTCCTGACGCTGTACTTCATAGCCTCGGAAACAACATTATCGCCGCACTTTTCAAGCGAATCTTCAAGCGCCGCGTTAATCATTTGGATATATTCATCGGTTGTATATTTTTTATTCATCTTCCTCACCGCCTGCAAGAGTCGAAAGTTCAACAACTTTCTGTTTTGCGCTTTCAAGAGCTTTGTTGCAAAAAGCAACAAGATGAACGCCCTCTTCATAAAGCTTCATTGACATTTCAAGATCAGTCTCCCCGCTTTCAAGGCTTTCGGTAATCTCTTTAAGGCGGAGAAGCGCTGTGTCAAAATTGTATGTATCCATTATTTATTGTTCCTTTCGGTTTTTGTTTTCAATAACGTCTGTAACGGTGCACCGCAGCTCACCGTCAGAAAGACGGATGCCGATTTTATCACCGGGAGATACAAGCGCAACGCTTTTAATTGTGTCACCCCGCTCATCAAATGCCGCGGCAAAGCCGCGTTCAAGCGTTTTCAGCGGACTGACGCTTTCAAGGCGAGAGGCATATGTGACCGTTTCACGCTGAAAACGCAAAAAGGCATGGGCAACAGCCGTGTTCATACGCTGAGCAAACATTGCGGAAAAGTCCGAATACTGTGTTATCCTTTTCAGCGGACTCAGCGAAGAAAAATGCTTTTCGTTTTCGGCAAGAATCGCCATGTTTTCGCTGATTTTTGAAAGGACAGCACCTGTCATCGAATCAAGAATCTTATCAAGCGTATACAAAAACTCGCGGTAATCTGGCACTGCAATCTCCGCTGCCGCAGAAGGAGTTGGAGCACGCCGGTCGCTGACAAAATCCGCAATGGTATAGTCTGTCTCGTGGCCGACAGCCGAAATTATCGGGATATCGGAATCATATATAGCGTGAGCAACCGATTCCTCGTTAAACGCCCAAAGGTCTTCAATCGAGCCGCCGCCGCGTCCGACTATAAGAACATCGCAGGCTCTGAGTCGGTTAAATTTTTCAATAGCTGAGACTATCTGCGGCGCGGCGCCGTCACCCTGAACCGCAACAGGCTCAAAAACAACGGTGGCAAGCGGATAACGCCGCTCAAGAACTGTCAGGATATCATGAACCGCAGCTCCTGTCGGAGAGGTTATTACACCGATTCTTTCCGGAAATTGCGGAAGCGGTTTTTTGTGCTCATCGGCAAACATTCCTTGTTCAAACAGCTTCTTTTTAAGCTGTTCAAATGCAAGATTCAGCGCACCCTGTCCGTCCGGTATCATATCTTCACAGTAGAGCTGATAAACGCCGTCCCTCTCAAAGACCGAGATGTTGCCTCTAATGATCACTCTCATTCCGTTCTCAGGCTCAAAGCGGACTCTTTCCGCAGCAGAACGGAACATCACGGCTTTTATTGCCGCGTTTGAATCTTTCAACGTAAAATAATAATGACCTGTCCGATAATGATTGGTAAAATTTGAAATTTCACCGCTTACATATATGTTTTTAAGATTAAAGTCGGAATCGACTATTGACTTAATATAGGTATTAATCTGTGAAACGGTTAAAACAGTTGACATCAAAAACTTCTCTCCGCTTTCATTTTTCCTTTCAGATACCCGATTATGGCAACGCCTGCGGCGTTATCGCACGAAAACTCGGGCTTTGCAAAAATTGCATTGTATTTTTTTCTAAATCTTTCGCTGATTATTGAATTGGACATCACACCGCCGGAATAAACAAGCGGCAAATCTCCGTATTTTTCGATTATGTGCTCTGTCATGCTCTCAAGTGCCGCAGAGATGTAGTCAATGCAGAACCTTGCCGTATCGCACGGCGCATCGCCGGTATCAACCATTTTTCTGCACTTGTTTTCGAGACCTGAAAGCGAGCAGTCAGCACCTTTCATCGGAGCTTTGATTTTAAAGCGTTTTTCGCTCCGGCGGGCAAGAAAATCAAGTTCCTTTCCGCACGGAAAGGAGAGGCCGAGCATCAATCCGACGCGGTCAACGGCCTGACCTGCTTTAAGATCAAGCGAACCGGCAATTTTCCTGCATACAAAAACTTCATTGTCATCAGGCTTGACCAAAAGAGCTTCGGTAGTTCCGCCTGAAAGATGAAAGGCAATAAACTCCCTCTCTGTCAAATCAAGCCGTCCGGCACTGAACAAGGCGGCCGCAATGTGGCCGTTTTGATGCGCGGTTTCAAAAAACGGAACGCCCGCTGCAAGCGCTGCACAATGCGCCGCAGTTTTTCCAACAAGAAAGCACGGCATATAGGAATCATCACGAAGGCAGGGCCGCACTGAAGCGCAGACCCCGTCAACGGTGAATTTTTCATGTTCCGCAAGCTTTTCAAAAACCCGGCCGAGCTGAATGGTATGATGAAAAACAGCATCACTCTGGCGCAGACCTTTTTCGCCCGGTTTTACCGGAAGAAGAAGCTTATTTTGAATGATACGTCCTTCTTTTGGAAAGTACGCGGCAACGGAAGTTGTGTAATTACTCGTATCAAAACCGATATATGCCATTATTCTTTTGACTTCTTAGCAATGGAACCGAGAACACCGTTGATATAAGCTGCGTCATCGGCAGTTGCATATTTTTTTGCAATTTCAACCGCTTCGTTAATGACAACGCCAACAGGAATCTTTTCCTCGCTGAAGAGCAATTCAAAGACCGCGAGTCTCATAATTGCCGAGGCAACACGCGAAATGCGCTTTGCAGACCAGCCGACAAGATTCCGGCCTATCGTTTCGTCAATGGCCTCAAGGTTTTCAAAAATGCCTTTTGTTGTCCGGATAACATAGTTGTTGGTTTCAAAAAACTCAGATTCCTGCGCACATTCGATTATATCGCCAAGCGGCATTTCACTCAGAAAGCTCTTTTCAAATGTAATTATAAACGCAACTTCTCTTGCCTCGTGTCGTGTCATATTGTTTTTTCCTTCCGTGTTTTTTGCATAACACACGTCTGTGTGCGGCATTTCAATGCAAAAAGATACAATTTTGCATTATTTGAGCTTATATTATACCACAAATTTTAAAACAGGCAACTACTTTGCCTCAATTATTGTCAAATTTTCAGGCGAAATCGGTGTATTATTTTCAATAATCTCGGTGATTTGAAGAATTGCACTGTCATTGAGCTTTCCGTTTTCAATTATAACCTGTGCTTTTTCGCCGTTGATTATCACAACGCACTCGCCGCCGAGTTTTGCCTTAATCAGTTCTTCACAGTCATTTTGCGCCTTGAGAGAGTTTTGAAACTGTTCAAGCAGTGAATTAAGTTTTGTTTTTTCATCATCAGTGAATTTTTCGTTCTTGATGAGTTTTTCAATTTTATCCTCAATTTCATCTTTAACATTTTTTTGCTCAAGCTTAGCAGAGGCAAAGTATTCGGCGTTTGAGGTCACTGCGGTTGAATCCTCGGCAACGCTGCTTGCACCAACAAGCATTGAATCGCCGAGATTCTGTTTTTTTGTTTCATCCTGCTGAACGGTTGATGTTTTCGCGGCAGCTGAATCGTTTTTCGGCTTTGAGTAATACCAATTCACCGTTACGGCCGCAGCGAGCGCCACAACCAGCGTTGCTGCAAGAATCTGTTTCTTTTTGACAAACATGCTCATGTGTGTTTCCTCCTTATCCGGCTTTGCGGACTACACTGATATTGGTTGAATTTATATCAAACAGCGCACTAACAGTTTCAACAATGCGTTGCTTAATAACACTGTCTTCCGCGCCATCGCAAACTATTGCAACTCCGCAGACTCGTGGATAGACACTTTTGGTTATCAGTCCATTTTCTCCTTTGTCATTTTCAACAATGATATATTTGTTTTTTGTTTTCTGCGCTGTTTCTTTTTCACTTTTTTCAACATCCTCATCCGTATCTTTTGCAAAAACCTTCTCTTTTGAAGAATCAAAAGTAAGCATGACCTCTGCCCTGCCCGCTCCTTCAATGCTCTCAACAAGCGTCCTGAGTTTTTGCTCGGTTATTTCTTCATATGACGCGGCTGAGCTTTCGTCCGCTTTCACGGTGCCTTTTGAGGCAGGCTTAAGTTCCGACAAGAATATAAGTGCCATTCCAAGAACACCGACAGCGATTATTACCAGGACTCTTTTATCCTCTTTAATTTTTTTTAAAAACTTTTCTTTAAAATCTGAAATGTTTTTCATCGGACTCTCCCTCAGCGGCTTTCGGCCACTCTGTTTATAATTTCAAGTTTGCCGGAATCTCCGCATATTTCTCTGACAGTCGTTTTTATTCTGTCATTGTTCGCGCTGTTTTCGGAAACAACGGTGACACTCTGAATTATGCAGTCATTATCACAGACAATTTCAATCGAATCTACAGTCACGCTCATTTCTTCAAGTTTCCGTCTGACTGCTGTTTCATAGCCGTTTTCGGCAACTTTTTTTGCTGCGTTTTCGCTTTGTTTTTGATACTCGCCATCGGTCTTTCCAAAACTTTGAACATCTTCAAAGAAATCAAAATCAGTTCCGGCTTTTGAGGCAAACGGAGATATTACGGCGCAAACAATAACAACACCCACAAGTGTCATAAACGCAGTTTTTGTTTTTCCAGGCGGCAAAAGTGCGGTAAACACTGCGCTTATTATAGCTGTTGCCGCAATAAGAGCCGTCCAGCCTTTTATTGTGTCCATCAGCTTCCTCCTTTGACACTAAGCATCAAGCCTGTTGAAATTATAACAATGAAAAGCCCGTAAACAGAAACCAAAAGCATAACTTTCAATGCCAGCGCAAAACCTCTGAAAAGCGAAGATGTTTCGTTCTGACCAAGAATTTGCGAAGAAAAAGAAAGAACGGAAACGGCGGCAAAATACAAAAACAATTCACTGATTGCCGGAAAGCAGGTAACAAAAACCGCGGCAATGCCAATCACGGCAGCCGAGCCTTTTATTAGATTTATACTTGAAGCAAAGGCCGAATATGCCTCGCTCATCGCGCTGCCGACAACCGGAATAAGACTGCTGACAACAAAGCGTATTCCGCGCGAGGCGGCGCTATCCGCCGCAGATGACAGTATGCTTTTGAACGAAAGAAATCCGGCAAAAAAAGCCGCAGCGCTTCCAAGAGCAAAATTTGCACATTTGCCTGCTGCAGAGAGAAAACGGCCGCAGTCTATCTGGCTGTTCATTGAAAACGCTATGGAAAGACAAAGAATCATGCCGACAAATGGAACAATCAGCTTCGTCATAAGCAAAGACACACTCTCAGCAAAAACCAGCGTCAATGAATTATAGGCGGCTGCACTCACCGGGCTCCCGGAAACGGCAATGATTCCGGCATATATGGGAACAAAGGAAACAAGAAGCTTATTCAGCGCTTCAGCCATTGTTACCGCTATGTTAAGAACGGCGGCTGTCTTTTGCGCAGTAAGTATTGAAAAGACGCACACGGAAATTAAGTTAACAAGGCTCCCGCGCTCATTCTTTCCCGAGAGAATCCCAATAAGATTGACAACCATAAGCACACTCAGAAGCTCAAAAAAGAATCTGAACGCCTCGTTTGCCTTTTCTTTTAAGTTCGTTGTAAAGTAATCGGATAAACTATCCTTTGAAAAATCAAAAACTCCGGCGCTTTCAATGCCGTCAATGCCGAACATTTCAAGAGCGTCCTTTGTTTCAGAATCAAAGGCAGAAAACAGCTCGCTTTCAAACTCTTTTCCGTAATCGTTATTTTCCCCTGCAGCCGAAACCGCAACCGGAAAAGCCGAAAGCAGTACGCACGTCACCAGGAACAATAGTAATTTTTTCATCATTTTATATACATAAGTGCGGCTTCAACAACGGATTCTATAAGTGGAACGCAGAAAAGAATTATCATAATTCTTCCGGCAAGCTCAACCGTATCGGCAAGAGCTTTGTTTCCGCTTTCGCGGCAGAGCGAGGCGCAAACGGTGCAAGCAGCACTCACGACCGCCCCTTTGAGCAAAACAGTAATATATGATTCCTCAACAAGAGATGAAAGCGTTCCATCAAAAAAATCACTAAGCCTTTTTGAAGCTGCGCTTATAACAAAAGAAATTATGATAGCAACAAATCCGAGCTGAAGCGGAAGAACATATTCCGGTCTGCTTTCTTTAAGCAGCGAGGAAAAAACCGCACCGGCAACGGCAACAACGGCAATTTTAAAAATCAGGCTCAAAACTCAATCAGCTCTTTCACGCTTGCAAACAAATCACCGATTTCCGGAATGAGCATCAACAAAACAATGATTATTCCCATCAGCGTTGTCAGCGTTGCATATTCACTTTTTTCTGCCCGAGTAAGAATTTGATTGAGTATAGAGACTATTATGCCGATTGCCGCAATTTTAAAAATTAAGTCGATCTTCATTTTTTCCTCACTCTTAAATAAGAATCATAAATGCTATTCCGCCCGCAAAAAGACCGGAAAACATACAAAGTTTTGAATATTTCTCCTTTGAGCGCACAGCCTGTGATAATGATTTTTCAAACCGTTCGCTTTAATAAGCAAGGATTTCTTCAACACCGTTTATATCGCATTGACAGACGGTTTTTCCGAAAGACGAAAGCAGCATCGCCTCGTCTCTTCCGATGCACAAAGGCTCTTGTTCAAGACTTTTTTCCCACGCAATCGGAAAATCTTCGTTTTTGCACAGTCTTTCGGCGCAGACATTAACAAATTTGAGCTTGCATCCGGACGAACAGGCTGCAATTTTAATTATCGCTTCGGAAAACGGAAGCAGATAGTGTGTCACCTCAAGTCTGACAAGACAGAAAAATGACAGCAGATTTTCAAGCGCTCTCTGCCGCTTTGAAAAGCGCTCAGCAAGCATCACTCCGCAAACCGTTGCCGCAAGCCAAACCAAAACGCCGCCTGTATATTTCATCTTTTATTTCACCGGCTTCATATATATTTTCGATTTTTCCCGGCTCACTGCCACCTTTTAGGAGAACAATATTTTCAAAGCAGCCGATTTCAACAAGCCTTTCAACCTGGCTGCGTCTGACAAGTTCTTCAAGCCCCGATGCATGAACGGTTACGATGAAGCTTATTCCGCTGTTTGCGCCCTGAGCGATTGCTGATATCTCGCTTTCCGTTGCAACTTCATCGCAGGCAATTACCTGAGGAGACATCGTTTTAACAGCAGTAAGTATGGCGCTGTTTTTCGGGTAACCCGTCAGCACATCGGTATTGATTCCAACATCATTTTGCGCAATCCCATTCTTCATTGCGGCAAGTTCGCCGCGTTCATCAATGGCGCACACTTTAAGGCTTTCTCCGTTTTCAAATCCGGAAAGCTGACGGATCAAATCGCGCAAAACCGTTGTTTTTCCGCTTGATGGCGGACCGGCAATTATTAATCCTTTCGATTTTTTCACACTGACTCTTTTCAAAATTCCGTTGGCACAACCTCTGATCTCACGCGCCACTCTGATGTTGAGCGAGGAAACGTCCCTTATTGTTGACACGTTGCCGTCCGCAGAACAAACGGCAGTACCTGTGAGACCGACCCTGTGTCCGCCGTATGTTGTAATGAAACCGTCTGCAATGCTGTTTTGAAACGAGTGTGCCGAAAACTCGCAAAGACGGTTAAAAGAATCCATCAGCTCCTCTTTTTTGCAAATCAGGGCATCTTCCGCCCTTTTGACCGCCTTTGAATCGGATGAAAGCAAAAAGCTTTTACCAGAAACCGTTAACATCACAGGCTGTTCGTTCCTGAGCCGAATTTCGGACGTGTTGCTTTTTAGCTCCGGACTGACAGACAAAAGAACCTTTTTCAGCCTTTGGGAAACAAAAGCTATTGCCGAGTCATAACGCTCCATTTTTCACCCTCCTTTTTAAGTTTGCTAATAGATATGTGTACAAGTTCTCTCTTAGAACGGACAAGGCTGATTTTTAATAAACTTCTTGAACTATTGAAAAAAATATAGTATTATATTCAGGACTTGAGGCAATTACCGCTTTTTGCTTTGAACAAAAGCAAAACGATATCTGCCAAATCATTTGGAAAGAAGGCTAATAATGAGCAAGAAGAAAAACAATTTCTTTTTTGACAACCGTTATCTTTTCATCTCTTTCGGGGCTACCGCAGGATTGATGTTAATCATTTATCTTTGCACCCAGGTTTTCCCGTTTGGAGACAACACAGTTCTGAGGATGGATCTCTATCACCAGTACGGTCCTCTGTTCAGCGAGCTGTATGACAGAATCTTCAGCGGTTCGTCAATGAATTATTCATGGGTAAGCGGCCTCGGAAGCTGCTTCCTTGGAAACTATTTTAACTATCTTTCAAGCCCAATCGGTGCCATTGTTGTTTTCTTCGGACATTCCCATGTTCCGGAGGCTATTGCCGCAATGGTTCTTATCAAGGCTGCCCTTTCTTCGGCAACCTTTGCCTATTACATTAAAAAGTCACTTCATAACCAGTCGCCCGCAACGGTTGCGTTTGGAATTCTTTACTCATTCTGCGCATATATGCTTGCTTTTTACTGGAACATTATGTGGCTTGACGCGATGGTTCTTCTGCCCCTCATTCTTCTCGGCATTGAAAGAATACTTGACCACGGAAAAATCGGCTTATATACAGGTGCTCTTGCGCTTTCCCTGTTTTCAAATTACTATATGTCATATATGCTCTGCCTCTTTTCCGTCATATACTTCTTTTATTACAGCATTATCAATCCGACGGGCAGCAAGGTTATAAGCAATGAATATCACGAAAAACATCCCAAGGGTCTTTTCAGAAAACTGCGCAACAGCAGATTCTTCCACGGCGGTGTTCTCTTTGCAGCGGGCTCACTGCTTGCGGCCGGACTGATGGCCTTTGCGCTTATTCCGACATATAAAATTCTTCAAAGCTGCTCTGCAACTTCCGGCTCGTTCCCGAGCGACATTAAAACATATTTCACCTTCTTTGATTTCTTTGCGAATCATTTTGGCAGCCTTTCAACAACAATAAGAAGCAGTGGAGACGATGTTCTTCCGAACGTCTATTGCGGCGTTGTTACAATGATACTTGCGATTTTGTACTTCTTCACAAAATCGATTTCAAAAAAGGAAAAGCTTGCAACAATCGCTCTTCTCACTGTTTTCTATATCTCCTTTAACTTTAATTTTCTCAACTTTATCTGGCACGGAATGCACTTTCCGAACGACCTTCCTTATCGCTTTTCGTTCATGTATTCCTTTATACTGCTTGTTATGGCATATAAGACTTTTCTGCGCCTCAAAGAGATTTCATCACGGCAAATCGGTCTTGTCGGCGCGCTGCTTGTTCTTTTTGTTGCCATCGTTGAAAAAGTCAAATCCAAGAATGTCGGTGACGGAACGGTTTATCTCACTTTAATATTCATTGTTTTCTACGTTCTTCTTCTCACCGTTTTAAAAGACAAACGCTTTTTTACCGGCTCTCTTGCCGTTCTGCTTTGCATCTGCGTTTGCAGCGAAGTTATTATCTGCGACACCAGCTCTTTCCCGAATACTATTACAAAATCCTCTTATGAGGATGATTATGACGATTTCAGAAAAGTTAAAGATTCCATTGACGCAACAGAAAAAGACAAGTTTTACCGAATGGAGCTGACTTATCTCAGAACGCGAATGGACAACTGCTGGTTTGGCTATAACGGTGTTTCGGTCTTTTCGTCAATGGCATATGAAAAACTTGCAAAGCTTGAGGATCATCTCGGCCTGATGAGTAACCGCATCAACAGCTATACCTATGACGCACAGACGCCGGTCTACAACATGATGCACGCGCTCAAATATGTTGTTAACAACACAACTCCCGATGCTCTCTCAAGCAAATATTATAAAAAGCTTTCAACAGTGGACAAGTTCACCGCATATCAGAATAATTTCTACCTCCCGCTTGCTTTTTGCGTAAACAGCGCTGTTGAACAATGGAATATTCAGCCAGATCTTACAAATCCCGATCCGTTTGAAGTTCAGAATGACTTCTTCAAAAAAGCAACCGGAGAAAAAAGTGATGTCTTTATCGGTGTTCCGTTTGAGTCTGTCAATTACACAAATGTTGACCCGTTCACAGAAAGTCTTGAGCAAAACGATTTCCAGTTCAACAAAGCCGAAAAAGACACTGACGCAAGCGCAACTTTCCATGTTTCTGCAAAAGAAGCCGGAAATTACTATGTTTACTACTACGCTGACGGAGGAGATTCAAAGGATGTCTCTGTAATAGCTCCTTGCGGAACCTTTACCTCATCAACAAGTCAGGACAGCCTTTTCGATATTGGAACGGTTGCTAAGGATCAGAACATTACAATTACAGTTCCGTTTGAAAAGGACAGCGGCAGCTTAAAGCTTTATGTTTACAGAATTGATGACGCAGTATTTGAGCGCGGCTATAAAAAGCTTGCGCAGAATACAATGGATATCACCTCTTTTGAGGACACAAATCTCAGCGGAACTTTCACCGCGGCAGAGGACTGCCTGCTCTACACATCCATTCCTTATGACAAGGGCTGGACAGTCACCGTTGACGGAGAAGAAGTTTCAAAAAGCAATATAATTGCCGTTGGAGATGCTCTTATAGGCATAAGAGTTAACAAGGGTGATCACCAAATCAGCTTTTCATATGAGCCTGTTGGTCTCAAAGCCGGAATTACGGTTTCCGCTTTCGTTGCCGCTCTTGCACTTCTTCTTCTCATAATCAACCTGCTCAAGAAGAAATTCAGCAAGAAAAAGCCGAAAAAACCGGTATATGCCGCCGTTAATACAGATGTTGACAACTGCGTATATTACGGTGACCGTGAGGAGCCGACTCCACCGGTTCCCGATACGCTTCAGATGCCTGATGAAACCCCCATTGAAACCGTTGAACTTCCGGTTTTGAAGAAGGAGGAAACAAAGCATCACACGCCGGAAAGAGAAGTTTTTTCGCCCGACGGTTATAAACGTGACGTTCATAGAGAGGTTTTTGCCCCGGCCGAAAAGCCGACCCCGATTGAATCCGTCACCGCCAAGGAATGGAAAGAAATCTTTGGAGAAAGAAAATAACGTAAACGAATACCCCATCGCAGAATCAATGCGGTGGGGTGTATTATAAAAACGAGGTGACTGGTTTGAAGCTCATAATCATCAGGCACGGCGACCCGGATTATGTTTTGGACTCGCTGACTAAAAAAGGGAAAAAAGAGGCTTCCTTGCTATGTGAAAAAATGGAGAATCTCAATCCCGATTACATCTACTCTTCACCGCTCGGGCGTGCGAAGAAAACGGCAAAAATCGCTTGCAGCTCATTAAAAAAGGACATTGTTGTTTTGCCGTGGCTCAGAGAATTTGAGGGAAGAATCGGAGCTGGCTTTTCAAAGGACATCTGCTGGGACAGACTGCCCGGCGACTGGACTCAGTTTGACGGACTTTATACCGACAAATGGTATGACTGCGCAATGATGAAAAACACCAATGTCCGTGCGGAATATGAAAAGGTTGCACACGGTCTTGACGAACTGCTTTTAAAGCACGGCTATGAACACAACGGCAGGCTTTTCAATGTCATAAGACCGAATCATGACACGATAGTATTATTCTGTCATTTTGCTGTTGAATGCGTTATTCTTTCCCATCTTCTTTCGGTCAGCCCTATGCCTCTTTGGCACAATTTTGCCGCGCTGCCAACATCCGTCACAACGGTTGTTACAGAAGAGAGAAGAAAGGGAACCGCAGTGTTCAGAATTCTTTCGTTCGGAGACACGGGTCATTTATACAAGGGAAACGAGGAGCCGTCCTTTGCCTGCCGATTCTGCGAATGCTTTGATGATGATACCCGGCACGATTAACCGTAACAAACACAGTTCGGTGTCGAAAAATGATTGACAAGAAAAGGTGAAAAGAATATAATTATTGTATCTGACATATACAGATGTACGGTAGCCGCTAATTGATCAGTTGTTCGGTGGTTACTGAGTAATCCAGAGAGGAGAAAACCAATGAATTCAGAATACTCAGCACTTTTTACTCCTTGGAAAATTGGTAATGTTGAAATCAAAAACCGTATTGTTCTTTGCCCCATGGGCGGAACATCGCTTTTCGGTTGGATGGAACCTAACCATTTTGATAAGGAATCCGCAAACTTTTTCCTTGAAAGAGCAAAAAACAATGTCGGCCTCATCATTCCGGGTATTGCCCCGCTGAAAGACACCATTGGAAACCGCTGGCTCTATCAGAACAAAAAAATGTTCAAGGATCTTAAGGTATTCATGGACGAACTTCACAAAACCGGCGCAAAGCTTTTTGTTCAGCTCACAGCCGGATTCGGACGTTCTTTTGCCATTACCGACCCGCTTGCAAAGCTTTATAACACTCCGCTGCGCACACTCATGAAACCGGTGCTTGACCTTAGCTATCTTTGCGCAAGCCCGAGCGAGCTTCCATCACGCTGGGCAGAGGATGTCACCTGCCGCGCACTCACAAAAAAAGAAATCGATGAAATGGTTGAAGCCTTTGCAAAAACCGCAGCACTTTGCAAAGAAGCAGGCGTTGACGGCGTTGAAATTCACGCCGTTCACGAAGGTTATCTCATTGACCAGTTCACAATGAAATACACTAATAAGCGCACAGATGAATATGGCGGATCTTTTGAAAACCGCTACCGCTTCCCGGTTGAAATTGTCAAGCGCGTTAAGGCTGTCTGCGGAAAGGACTTCCCTGTTTCGCTGCGCTATTCCGTGCTTTCAAAAACAAAGGACTTTTGCTATGGCGCTCTTCCCGGAGAGGAAGGTTACACAGAAGTCGGCCGTGATATGGAAGAGAGCGAAAAAGCTGCAAAGTATCTTCAGGATGCCGGCTATGATATGCTTAACGCCGACAACGGTACCTATGACGCCTGGTATTGGGCTCATCCGCCGGCGTATATGCCGCAGAACTGCAACCTTGATGATGTTGCACATATCCGCAAATTTGTTGATATTCCCGTTGTCTGCGCGGGCAGAATGGAACCGGACGTTGCCGCAAAAGCCATTTCAGAGGGTAAAATTGATGCAATGGGCGTTGCCCGTCAGTTCCTTGCCGATCCCGAATGGATAACCAAGCTCATGAACAACAAGCTTGAGGATATCCTCCCCTGCATCTGCTGCCACAACGGCTGCTTCAACATGGCTCATTACAAAGGCCATGCGAATGACCAAGATTTCAGCGATTCGGCTCACATGGCTCGCTGTGCTCTCAATCCGCAGACCATGCAGAGCAAAAAATATAAAATCGTTAAAGCGGCAAAATGCAAAAACATCGCCGTTATCGGCGGCGGTATCGGCGGAATGGAAGCCGCAAGAGTTCTTGCAATGCGCGGCCACAAGGTCACAATCTATGAAAAGAGCGACAAGCTCGGCGGTATTTTTATTGCCGCTGCCGCTCCGTCATATAAGGAAAAAGACAGAGATCTTATTGAATGGTATAAGCGCGAAATTGCAAAGCTTCCAATCACCGTGAAACTCAACACAGAAGTCAAAGATATCAATTCTCTCGGTGCCGATGAGGTTATCATTGCAACCGGTTCAAAGGCACGCAAAATTCCCGTTAAGGGCGCAGAACTTGCAATGGACGCAACAGAGTTCCTGCTTGGTGAAAAAACTGTTGGAGACACAGTTGTCATTGTTGGCGGCGGACTCACCGGCTGCGAAATTGCCTATGATCTTTACCTCCACGGAAAGAAACCGATTATTGTTGAAATGAAGGATGATCTTGTTGCCGTCAAAGGCGTATGCCTTGCAAACTCAAGTTTCCTGCGTGATTTCTTCAAAACCAACAAGGTTCCCGTATATCTTGAAACAAAACTCGGTGAAGTTCTTCCCGATGGAATTATGGCAACAGACAAGAGCGGCAAGAGCTTTAAAATTGAAGCAGACAGCGTAATCCTCTCTGTTGGATATATTCCGACTCCGCTCGCCGTTGAGGGCAAGAATGTTCATGTAATCGGCGATGCTGATAAGATCGGAAATCTGCGCACTGTTATCTGGGGCGCCTGGGATGTTGCAATGAAACTTTAAGGGGCGTTGTTTTTGGAAACATTTGAAGAAAAAGTCATTACATTGCTTTTTGCGCTTCAGGATATCGAATATAAAGAATTTGATCAGAAACTGATTCCGACTGTTGACCGGTCAACAGTCATTGGCGTCAGAAAGCCCGCTTTGCGAAAACTTTCAAAAAATCTTTTTAAAGAGGGCGGGTATGAAGAATTCCTTTCCGCTCTGCCGCACAGGTATCATGAGGAAAACTTTGTTCATGCAATGCTCATTGAGCAAATCAGGGACTTTTCCTGCGCGATTTATGAAACCGAAAAGTTTTTGCCTTACATTACGAATTGGGCAGTCTGTGACAGCTTTTCTCCAAAATGTTTCAAAAATAACAAGCCTTTACTGCTTGAAAAAATCAGGCTGTGGCTTACCGACAGTCATGCATACACTGTGAGGTTTGCAATCGGGATGCTTATGACCCATTTTCTTGACGATGATTTTTCCGATGAATACCTCCGGCTTGTTGCTGATGTTAAAAGCGATGAATACTATGTCATGATGATGCAGGCTTGGTATTTTGCAACAGCGCTTGCAAAACACTATGATGAAACCGTGCTTTTGCTTGAAAGTTGCATTCTTCCAGTTTGGGTTCACAACAAAACCATTCAGAAAGCTGTTGAAAGCTATCGCATTTCTGGCGAAAGAAAGCAATATCTAAAGACGCTAAAGCGCAAATCAAATTAATAACAACACAAAAACAACCGCCGTGCAGACCTACTGCCCGGCGGTTATTTATATAACAAAAAAAATTCTTTTCAATTAGTCTCAGAAAAACGGCTTCCGTTTTGGATTCTGTATATCAAACTATTCGTTGTACATAAATTGTTCTTAACTATTCGCTATAATTCTTAATATAGGAGTAAAACCATATAGGGAGGAATATGAATTGATGAAGAAAACATTGAAAAATTTTGTTGCCATTATTCTTTGCGTTTTAATGCTTATGCCGTTAAGTTTTGCATTTGCGGCAGGCAATGAAATTATAATTGAAAAGAATGTTCCGCAGGTTAATGTTGTTGGTCTTTTCGGAACAACCGTCTATGAGAACACGGATAATGTTAAGTCTGACAGAAGGTGGCCCATTTCCGATGGACGCTTCCTTGACCTTATTAAGAGTGAAAAGGAATCCTTAATTGAATCCATTCTCACGTTGGACGGCGATTCGCTCACAAGCAATATAATTCCGAAACTTAAAAAGCTTTTTGAGCCGTATGCGCTTGATTCGTCCGGCGAACTGAAAAACAAAACGGGAATTGATTTTGACTGGCCGGATAAAAGCGAGATTAAAAAAGACAGCTGCGTTGATTTTTATTATGACTGGCGTCTTGATCCCTTTGCAACAGCCGATGAACTTAGCCGCTTTATTGATTATGTCCTTGAGGCAAGCGGATGCGAAAAGGTTGCGCTTTCCGCCCATTCATGCGGCGGAGTAATTACAAACGCCTATCTTTCAAAATACGGCAGCGAAAAACTGCAAAGCATCTTTCTTGTTTCCTCTGCCGGCCAAGGAACAACTTTTCTCGGCGAACTTATGAGCGGCAATTTTACTCTTAAGGGAGATTCGATTGAAAGCTTTCTAAAATATCTTTTCACAGATTCCGAATATGAAAATTTGAAGGCTGTGGCGTTTTCAATCATTAACCGAACCGGAATTGCAGATGGACTGCTGAATCTCAGTGATTCCGCTTTTTCAAAGGCGTATGACAGTCTGCTCAACGAATTATTGATTCCGATTTTCGGAACATGGCCAACAATTTGGGCCATGACTCCGGACGAATACATTAACTCCGCAAAGAATTATGTTTTTGGCAAAATTTTTAAAGATGACGGAAATGATTACAGCAAACTGATTGAAAAAATTGAAAACTATCGAATTTCCGTCAGAGAGAAGAGAAAAGAAATTTTTCTTGATGCAGACAAGAACTGTAATCTCGGCGTCTTTTCATGCTATGGCTACAGTTCCATCCCTGTCAGTTCATCATGGTATTTCATGACGGACGGCGTTGTTGACACAAAGTACTCCTCACTTGGTGCAACAACGGCTAAATACGGAAAAACCCTCGGTGACAGCTATCTTGCCTCAGCCGACCCGCTGAGCATTTCTCCGGACAAAACTATTGACGCTTCAACCTGCCTTTTTCCAAAACAGACATGGTTTGTTAAAAACTATCGCCACAAACAGTTCCATAAAGACCTTTATAAACTTATGGATACAGTTCTCTATTCAAAAGATCAGGTGACCGTTGATACATATGAAAAATACCCGCAGTTTCTGCGTTTTGACAACATCAGCGGAATAATTCCGGATATTCGCAAAACAACACCTGCGGATGAAAAGCGAGACTCGTTTTTTGATGCTATAGCGGAATTCTTTGAATTAATGGCAAAATGGTTCCGCAAAATTTTCAAAATATAACACATATCCAAGCTTTTTATATAAGCATTGCTGCGCTACGGTTTTCTCCCCTTTCCCGGCGCGGCAATGCTTTTTTATTTCTTCATATGAATTTGAGTTTGATAAAAATATTCGGACTTTTTTAGTAAAAAAATATTGACATTTATTTGGAAAGATTGTAGAATACATATAAATAGACAGATGTATAATTGGCGGCGCGTTATCTTGCCGTTTTTTTTGTGTCGCTGCCGTTTATGCTAAGATTTTACCGTGCCTGTTCTTTCAGCGCGGAAACAAAGGGGAATTTTAATATGAACAAGAAGGTTTTCAGTTTAATCCTTGCGGTTATAATGCTGGTCACCACAATGCCGATGACCGCTTTTGCCGCAGACGAAGCATTACCGGTAGTTATTGACTCCGGTTATTCGTCATCACAAATTTTTCTTTTTAATGATGACGGAAGCATCAAAAGCAAGCTTTGGGGACTTGATGTCGGCGGAATTTTTTCAAATGCACTCAAAGACATTCCTGAACTGACCGCTGCAAACATTGAGCTTTTTGCCAAAAGAGATTCGGCACGTCTCTATAAGCAAATTAGCAAAGCGGTCAACAATGCTCTTGAAGAAATGAAGCGCAACCCGGACGGAACTACAAAGTATAACACCGGAACATGGCCCACCAAACCGGAAGAAAGCAGCATGAAATATATCTATGAAAACATGGATAAAATAGAATATCTTAAAGGCACAATCCATGAAAAAAGATATACCCCGATTCTTTGTGAAAAAGTCGGAACGGATAAAGTATTTCAGTTTTCGACCGACTGGCGTCAGGAAATAATTTTCTGCGCCCGTGACCTCGGTATGTACATCAAATCCGTCCTTGATTATACCGGTGCAAAAAAGGTTAATGTTTTCAGCGAAAGCCACGGTGGCCAGACAACCGGAACATATCTTGCCCTCTGTTCAATCGTTGACAAGGGTGGAGAAAACGCACAGAAGCTTGCCTCTCTTCTCGGCATTGCGGCAAGTGAGCTTAAGTCTGTTTTCAACCTTGATTATGTTAACAATGCGGTTTTGAATTCACCCGCAATCGGCGGTGTTCAAATTGCTTATGACCTTATTTCCGGAAAATCTCACATTGATATCACCAGAATTATCGAGTTTTATGAATACGGCAACAATCCGCTTTATGAATATTTCGGCGGTGATGAATATATCTGGGAATCAGAATATGAGTGGCTGCTTGCGTTCGCGAAGCTTGACAACACCAACAATTTTATCAATAAAATTGCTCAGCGTGATGACATTATGTATCCTGTTATTTTCTCGTTTGGAAGCCTTATTGATTTTATTGATTGCGACCATTACGATGAAATTAGAATAGAGAAATTCGGCACGCCAGAAAAGCAAAAAGAATATGCAAAAGTTCTTGAGAGAACCGATTATTCGCATTATGTTGTAATGCCTAACCTTGATGAATATCTTACATACGCAAGAAATCACGGCGTCAATGTTAACATTATCTGCGGAACAGACATTACCCCTGCAACCGGTTCGGCCGTTAACAGCGACTGCCTTGTTGCGGCAAAAACTGCCTCCGGCGCAAAAGTTACCGACTATGGCTACCGTTTTTCAGACGGTTATTCAACCGACATTAAAAACGCAGACGTCAACTGCAAGAACACAGCGCATAACCACGTTGCTCCGGCTATGAACATTGATGCCTCATATGGCTATCTTCCGGACAACACCTGGTATATTGAAGGCCAGTTCCACGCGCAATATGCATATGATAACTATGCCCTTCCGCTCACCAACAAACTTCTTCTCACGAATGACCTTAAAGACGTTTACAGCGACCCCGCTTTTCCGCAGTTTGAAACAACTTATAACGCAAAATGCGGCGTACACGCAAAATTTGACTCCTCAGTGTCCGGAAGAGCCTCGGCAAAAGACACCGCGCTTGTTATTGAAAACCTTTCAAAGAAAAGTGGAATCGAGCTTGTTTCGGTTAAAGTTGACGGAATTGATGCATCATTCAATGGCGTAAGCGGCAAAAAACTTAATGTTGACGAAAAGGTCCGCATTCCCCTTTCGTCTGCAATCAACGCAAAGGGAAGAACAAACTTTACCGTCACCGTCTATTATCTTGAAAACAACTCTCTTTTCTCCATTGACTCAAGAAAATTCAATTTCACAGTTGAAAGCAGCGACAACGCAGAGATTGATTCTTCAAAACCGCTTACAAAAGCAAAGGTAAGCCCGGTTTATATTACAGGCACCGATGTTTCAGAGACACTTTCAAACTATAGCTTTGCTATTCAGATGAAGGCCATGATTCTTTCGATTGTTCATGTTTTTTCATTGATTGTTTCTATGATTAAAAAAGCCGCCGCAAAGTAAACAAAAGATAAGATCCGCTATGTTCCGATTCATTGAACACGGCGGATCTTTTTGTTGACTGCAACAGTGTTTATAACATTGATATCACCTTTTGTTATTCCGTTTTCGTTGAATGAATCAACGGCGTAATAACACATAGAATCACATGGAAAGTCAAAGCACAGACTGTCTGCGTTATAAACGGATTTGCTGTTCTGCAACCGACCCCGGTCGGAACCGAAGCGAACTTTATATCCAACAGCAGTGCTGACCTTGTTCCAGCAGATTGTTGCCTGAGTGTTTGATGACTTAAAAGCGAAAGGATTTTCAACTTTTTGCGGAACATTTCCGTTGCCAAAACCGAACACCCTGAAATTATTGAGCGAAAAACAACCCGGAGCATCTGAGATAAACTCAATTTTTAAAAACCGGAGCCGTTTTCCGCCCTCAAAAACAATCAGGTCATCCATCATGCTTTTCTCTGAGGAAAGCTCAAACAATGCGTCATAGCTTTTTCCGTCGGAGCTTCCGTAGAGAACGCAGGAGGCTGAGGAGCTGACGCCGACATGAACGGCATGAACGGATTTAAGCGTTCCGAGATCTATCAGGAACCACTCACCCGCACGGCCGCTTTTGGCCGACCAAAAAGTTTTGCTGTTTTCATCAATGGCACAGCGCGGTTCATGATTTGCTTGATACGTTGACGCGGTTGCAAACTTGTTGTATGACAAGAGCATATACTCGGCACTGCGCAGCGGAAACTGTCTGATATTACTCATTCTGCACCTCCTCATTCGGTTCATATTGTATTAACAATTATATATTAATTTCCTAATATTTTCAACAATATAATCAGAAATTTAATATTTTTAAAAGTTTTTAAATGTTTCTTGACTTATTAGCTTTAATAATATACAATGTTTATGTTTTGTGTTTGTGTATTATTACTACACTTATGCTCTTGCAAATTCAAAAATACACCTGTGAATACTGACTTTGCAGATAATTAATAAATGCTTTCTGCCGGTCTGTATATAAAAAGAACGGAGATGGGCCTATTTATGAAAAAAAGAATTCTCGGCTTTATTCTTGCGGCGGTAATGGTTTTTGCAGCCGTTCCACTTGCCGCCTTTGCGGCGAATGAAACGTATCCTGTTATCATCGACTCTGGATACATGACCTCACAGATATTTTTATTTGATGACAATGGAAATATCAAAAACAGAATCTGGTATCTTGAAATAATACCGGAGATAATCAAAGAACTTATAAGACAGACTCCCGGTGTTATCAACGGTGCTTTTGACTATCTTACAAAGAACGATATGACAAGCCTTGGCGAGGAGCTTGCGGTTTCCGTTACTAACATCCTGCGCTATATGAAACGCAACCCGGACGGAACGCCCGTTTATAATACAGGCGTATGGCCGACAAAGCCGGAAGAAAGCAATATGAAATATATTTATGACAACATGGCCACTACCAGATATTTACTCGGAACTATTCACGAGGAAAGATATGTTCCGTCACTTTGCAAAAAAATCGGTGCGGAAAATGTTTTTCAGTTTTCTGTTGACTGGCGGCAGGAAATTATCTATTGCGCACTTGACCTCGGAAAATACATTAAATCTGTTCTTGATTACACGGGTGCCAAAAAAGTCAACATATTCAGTGAAAGCCACGGCGGCCAAACCACCGGAACATATATATCACTTTGCTCTGTTGTTGACAAAGGCGGAAAAGCAGCTGAAGAACTTGCCGCGCTTCTCGGTTTATCAACTGATGAACTCAAAACATATTTCAATCTTGACTATGTCAACAACGCCGTTCTCAACTCACCGGCGATTGGCGGCGTTCAAATTGCATACGACTTTCTTTCGGACACAACACACCTCAATCTTCCAACGATTGTTAAGTTTGCCCAGGCTGCGCTGAATCCGCTTTTCTTTGCCAATGGCGGTGACAAATACATTTCTGAAACTGAGTTTGAATGGTTCCTCGGATTTTTAAAACTTGACAGAATCAGCGGCCTTGTCAATCGCACTATCCAAACCGAAAGGATGCTTGCAACAGTTCTTTCTTTCGGAAGCATCTGGGACTTTGTTGATGCTGAGCATTATGATGAAATCAAATCAATGCACATCAATACACCCGAAAAGAAAGCCGCATATGCGCCAATGCTCAAGAAAACAGATTTTGCGCATTACACAATTATGCCGAACCTCAATGAATATCTCACTTATGCAAGAAGCAAAGGTGTAGACGTAAATATCGTCTGCGGCACCGACACGCCTTCCGGCGCAGGCGCACTTGTCAACAGCGACTGTCTTGTTGCAACAAAAACAGCATCCGGAGCAAAGGTTACAGAATATGGTTACCGCTTTTCAAACGGATACACAACCAACATTTCTGATAGTAGTGTTACTTGCAAAAACAAAGACCACAATCATGTTTCACCCTCTATGAATATTGACGCATCATACGGATATATTCCGGACAACACATGGTTTATTGAGAATCAATTTCACGCGCAATATGCATATGACGAGTATGCACTTGCACTTACAGACAAGCTTTTGTTGACAGATGACCTCAAAACAGTATACACAGATCCGGCGTTTCCGCAGTTTGAAACAACATATAACGCAAAATTTGGTGTTCACGCTGCGTTTGATAAGTCAGTATATGGCAGGGTTTCTTCCGGTGACACAGCATTGGTAATTGAGAATCTTTCAAAGAAAAGTGACATTGAGCTCGTTTCAATAAAAATTGAAGGTATTGACGCTTCATTTGATGATGTTAAAGGAAAGACTATTCCAAAAGGCGGAAAAATTTCTGTTCCTCTCAAAGCACCGATTGATGAAAAAGCAATGACGAATTTCACTGTAACCGTCTATTATCTTGACATGAACTCTGCCTTTGCAATCGGTATGCGCAGATTTAACTTCACCTGTGTCGGCGGAGAAGCAGCTAAGTTTGACACTTCAAAGCCGCTCACAAAAGCCGCCGTTTCGCAAATTTACGTTACGGCAAACGATGCCAAAAATATGCTAAGCAATTTTGACAAGGGTACGCAAATGAAAGCTTTTGCGCTTATAGTTAAGCGTATTATTAAGCTCGTGACTTTATCTTTTGTAAACTTAGATATTTAAGAATTTGACAAAACAACAGCGACAGCTTTTACCGGCTGTCGCTGTTGTTTTTATGCATCTGATTCTTGTTATTTATTTGATTTTCCTGACGTTACGGAAGCCTCGGCAAGAGTTGTACTTTCAGAGTCGCTTTTATTTTTCCTTGCCTCTTTCCGAACACGTTTGTCATGCTTTTTTAAAGCCTTTGCAAGTTCAAGATCGAACTTTTCAACAGAATCGAACCAACATTGGTAATTTGGGTCATTCTTTTTATCTGTGAATTTTCCGCTTGCGGCAAGATAGTTACCGAGATAAGCAGTTGTTTTTAATGCACCGAAATAATTCATATGATCGCCTTTATCATAGGTATCGGTTTTCCAGTTGATTGGAATCTCCTTCTTCAAAAGGTTCATATCAATATACTCAACGCCGATATCCTTTGCAAGCTTTGCGATACCGTTGTGCTTTTTGTAGTTATAGTTTTGTATACTCGGGATACTCAGGAAAACAAGTTCAGCACCTTTATTTTCGCAAAATGATTTAATACGCTTGATGTACTCTGCGTTTTTTTCCGGAATTGACTGAACTTCATTTGTATAACTCATATAGCCTTTTGTTTTTCCGGGTTTCGATTTAATGCTTAGACGATATCCCTTATTATCAACAGTATAGGAATAATTAGAGCCAGAAAAAAGGTTATCAAAGCTAAAATGATTAAATCTGAGATATTTCACCCGCGTATGATAGCGAAAGAACGGAACAAGCTGTTCGGCTCTGTTAACAAGAGCATCGGAAACGGTGAACTCTCTGAAAAAACTGTTTGTTTCAATAAACACATACTTAGGCTTTTGGCTACTTAATGCCTTTTCAAGCAGTTCGAGCGAATAATAAAGGCGCTGGGATGGAGTTGAGCAAACATAGCCTGTTATTCCATGTTCCCTCCAAATTTTCAGCGGCATAATTGCACGATAAGACTCACTGTCACCAACAAAAACCGCATCAATAGTATCTTTTGGTTCGCTGATAATTCCGACAGCCGAATAATCCTTCATTCCGTCCTCTTTTGAGTTGCCCTTTGGTTCAACAAGAGCAGACCCAACAACGAGCGAGCCAACAATGAGGGAAACAAAAAGCAAACTGCAAATAATGTTTTTGATAATGTTTTTCATCCGCAGCCTCCTTAGAAATTAGCATATATCGGATCAACAGGAATATAGTCCGGACCATATGCGCCGAAAACAAGAATAAACATGACCATTATATAAAGAAGAATTATGCGCAGAACAACATTCCTTTTTTGAAGTGATTCACGGACATTGACACCTTTTTCGCCGAGCAAGCTGATAATGAAAACGAAAATAAGTGCAACGCCGAGCGAGGCTATTCCGCCATAGCTGATTTTAAATGTTGAGCCAAGAAACTCCCTTACTGTTGGAAACGTGAAATCCGTCACAACTTTTTTGACCATTCCGAATCCGTCCGAAAGAGTTTCCGCGCGGAAAAACATTTCTCCAATAACAACAAAGCAACTTGTCCTGATAATTTGAATGCTGCGGTATCCAAACCACTCGGGATTAATATGCAGCTTTTTGTTGACAGCAGCAACAAGCGGTGCAACCATACTTCCTAAAAGTATCAGCACAAAATGATACATTCCAAAGAAAATATATGTCCATCCTGCCCCGTGCCACAAACCGTTGCAAAGCCAAACGCAAAACAGTGCAATGCTTCCGGCAAGCAAAGGACCGAAATGGTTGCCAAGCTTTTTGCGCGCCGAGGAAGTCAGTTTTTTCATCGGCTTAGACATTGTTACAGGATAAAAAATGTAATCCCTGAACCATGCACCGAGGGTAATGTGCCAACGCTGCCAAAACTCAGAAATTGTTTTTGAAAAGAATGGACGGCGGAAGTTTTCCGGCATCTCAATTCCGAAAATCTGTGCGGTACCCATAACCGCATCCATTGCGCCGGAAAAGTCGGCATACAGCTGAATTGTATAAAAAACAGCGGCAATGATAACCGTTCCTCCGGGATAGTCATTATAGTTTTTGAACATCTCCTTGACCGGAGCGTTGAGCCTGTCTGCAATAACAATTTTTTTCAAAAGGCCGTATGCAAAACGCTCAAGACCGAGTATAAGATTTTCATATTTAATTCTTTCAACATTCCATAGCTTCATAGCCGTCTGCTCATAGCGGCATATCGGACCTTCAACTATCTGCGGAAAGAAAGACATATAAAGACCGAGACGGAAAACATTTTCGTCCGCCTTTGTTGTTCCTCTGTATACATCAAATACATATGAAAACGCCTGGAGCGAGAAAAACGAAATTCCTATCGGTTGCAGATAAGACGGAATTTCAAACCTGAATGTCAGGCCTAA
The DNA here is from genome assembly GCA_934511365.1 of uncultured Eubacteriales bacterium. Lineage (GTDB taxonomy): Bacteria > Bacillota > Clostridia > Oscillospirales > Acutalibacteraceae > UBA6857. The sequence continues at coordinate 59,858 of CAKSWC010000003.1, read as the reverse complement.
AAGTCCAAGCAACGAATTGATGTTCCCCGTAAAAAACGGAGAATACTTAAGAACCAGCAGAACGCCTATATGTATCAAAGCGGCAAGGGCAAGCACCCGGCGGCTTTTTGAAACATATTGCTTTTTAACTTCTTTGCGGTTCTCTCTCTCGCAGGCCTTGACCGCGGCGGACTTTTGGGTATTAATCCTGTCAAGCCACAGGCCAAAATAATGAATTGAAAGTATTGAAAGAAAGAGATATATTACAAGATTGCCGCTGATTAGCCAATAAAATATAATACTTGCAATCAAAAGGAAATACTTTTTAGCTTTCTGCGGAACAACGCTATATAAGATAAGGCTCGCCGGAAAAAATATCATGAGATATGCCGCCGATGAAAATGAGGTCATTTCTCCGAGGGTCCCGGCAAGAAGAAAATCAGTAAACTTCATAAAGTAACAACCGGGCGGCGCATATACACGTTGCGCCGCCGCCTTTCCTTGGTTTTAGTCCTCATCCTGAAGACGTTCAATCATCTTCATCATTGCTTTTGCCGAGTTAAAGTTAGCCGGAATGATATCAACGGCAGGAATTGTGATGTCAAACTCGTCCTCAATTTCAGCAACAAGTGAGATAATCGAAAGCGAGCTGAGAATGTGGCCGTCGATGAGATTTTCAGCAGTTGCATAATCAACATCGGGCTGAATATCCTCAAGAATTTCAATAAGTTTGTCCATAATTATTACTTCCTTTCAATGTTTGGCATATTGAGTGCGGATGTTTCAAAGCTTTTTCTAAGCAGTGTATATTCACCCGCTTTTTTGAGATACACAGCCGGTATTTCACGGCTCAGAAACAAGGAAATGCCCTCTGTCATGCAATAGGCACCTGTATTTTCAAAACAGATAAGATCGCCTATTTCAACGTCCGGAAGCAAAACCTGTTTTGCAACAATATCATTCATTGAGCAAAGCGAGCCGCAGATATTCCATTCCGAAGTGACGGGCTCTGATTCCTTGCCGCAGACAGAAAGGATAGGCTGCTTCATTGCCATATGCTGTCCAAAATAAACAAGATGATGCATTCCGCCGTCAATGAGAACGTAATTTTGTCCCTTGTTGTGCTTGATATCAACAATGTGCGTGTAGTATTTTCCACAGCAGGCCGCCATGCTTCTTCCGAGTTCAAGAATAATTCTAACTCTGTTTTGCATTGAGTCAATAATTTCATAAAAGCCCTTGAGGAGTTCTTCTTCTCCAACGTCTTCTCCCTCAAAATATGCAACGGGAAAGCCGGGTCCGTATTCAAGTTCCTTAGACTCAAAGCCGTATTCATCACGCAAAAAAGTCAGAAGCTCATCAAGCTTTGAAACCTCGCGTTTTAGTTTTTTGAGAGAGCTTTTCTGCGTTCCGGAGAAAAACTGAATGCCGTGGATATCAAGATTTTTATATTGACTTCTGTTTGCAATAATATCCTTGATTTCACTTTTGTTTATGCCGAACTGACTGTCGTTTGTGAGTCTTAAAAGAATAGGCAGAACGCGGTTATATTTTTCTGAAAGCCCACGCAGCATTTCAAACTGAGTCAGTGACTCAACGGTATAAATTCGCCCTTCATGCTCTTTGACCATTTTTTCAATAACCGACGGGGTTTTATAAACGCCGGAGATGACCATGTCATTATCAGAGACACCGAGTTCAGTGCAGATTTCCGCCTCACCCGGAGAGCAAACCTCAAATCTGCCGATTTTCCCGATATATTCACCTATAATAAAGGTGTTGGCTTTGACCGCATAGCAAAGCTCAACATTATCCGGGAGCATTTTTTTGAGATATGCAGCGCGTTCAAGAAGCCGGTCGGAGTCAAAGACATAAAACGCTGTTTCACTGTTTTTAATCGGATTGTTCAATTCTTTTTTGCACCTACGCTTTCTTCAAGTGCTTTCCGGTCGATTTTGCCGTTCTTTGTCAGCGGCATTGAGTCAACCTTTCTTATCATTCCGGGAATCATGAACGCCGGAAGTTTTTCTTTCATTTCTGTGTGCAGTTCTTCCTTTTCGATTGAGCCGACATAAAAACCCTTGAGGCGCGACTTCTTTTCATCAAAAAGGCAACAGCATCTTTCAACACCGTCAATGGCACCCATTGCGCGTTCAATTTCTTCAAGCTCAATTCTGTGACCCATATATTTAATTTGAAAATCCTTGCGGCCACAGAAGAACAACTCTCCGCTCTCGCTGTAGCGTCCAAGGTCACCGGTTCTGTAAATCAGTTCCGGATAGTATGGATTAAGCGGATTCTGAACAAAATGAGCCTTGTTCTGCTCAGCGCAGGAATAGTAACCGAGAGCAAGAGCCGTTCCTCGAACACAAATTTCACCAATAGTCTCTTTTTCCGTAACTTTTTTGTCATCACCGTCAAGCAAAAAAACGTCCTCATTCAAAAAAGGCTTTCCGATAGGAATGCCGTTTGAATAATCACGGTCTTTTTCAAGAATATGATATGTGCAGTTGCAGGTAATTTCCGTAGGACCGTAAAGGTTAACATACATTGCATTCGGAAGGTGCTTAAAAAAGCCCTTCAAAGCCTTCAGCGGCATAACCTCTCCGCTGAAAAGAATTTTTTGAACCGTTTCAGGTGTTCTGTAGTCAAACGCATGAAAAGTGCTGAGCAAACATAGTGCTGAAACCGCCCAAATCATTACAGTGACCTTTTTATCGCATAGATAGTCAATAAGTTCGGCCGGCGCTGAAAAGAGTCTGCGCGGAACAATGGCAAGCGTTGCCGAACATTTGAAAGCAGAGTAGATATCCTTAACAGATACATCAAAATCAAAAGGAGCCTGATTTGCAAAAACGTCATTTTCAGTGAAACCAAATGTCTGAGTAAAGCAGTCGATAAAGTCAATAACGCTGCGATGAGAAACAGCAATTCCCTTTGGTGTTCCCGTTGAGCCGGAAGTGAAATTGATGTAAAGCGGATCAGTATCAATAACCCGTTCTTCAACGCCATTAAGCGAAGAGACAGCATTATTTTCTTCCAAAAGCTGTTCAAACGTCACAATGCTAAAGCCGTCAAAAATATCGGCAGCGCTTTCTTTAAGATCATTGCTTGTAACGATAAGTGCGGGATTAAGTACCGAAGCCATTTTTGAAAGCCTCTCCGGCGGGAGTTCGGTACTGAAAGAGCTGTAAAAACAACCGGAAAAGCATACGCCGAGCATTGCACAAAGAGAATCCGCTGACTTTTCCATATATATGCCCACAGGCTTTTTTTCGCCGACTCTAAGATGAATTCCGGCGCCAATGCAGCGGCAGACACTATAAAGCTCTGAGTATGAGAGTGACTTAACATCATCGGTAACAGCAATCTTGTCCGGATTCTTGCGGAAAGAATTTTCAATATATGATAAAACATTACGATTCATTATGAAACTCATTATCCTTTCGGTTGAAAAAGTATTTCAATTTGCTCCAAGCAAGCGGAGCACAAACAGTTTTTATATATACGATATCCGGAAAATAATTATAGCAAAGATAACATAAAAATTCCTTACAAAATTGTATTAACTTTGTAATAACTGTATTAATTTTGTCAGACAATGTCAGTTTGTGTTGCGACACAAAAGCTTGATTTCAAAAACAACACCCTTAGCACTGTTATAGGCGTTGATTGAACCACCGTGCAGTTTTACAATTTCAGAAGTCAGCGCAAGGCCAATGCCTGTGTTTCCGTTTTTGCCGGTATAAAATCTGTCAAAAATATGCGGAAGGTCTTTTGATGAGATGTTATCTCCATCGTTAAAAACTTTAATGCTGCAATGTTCTCCACGCCTTTTGCAGGAAATCATGACCTTGCTTTTGCAATGACGCAATGCGTTGACAATGACGTTTGTGAAAGCACGTCCGAGCTGATCCTCATCGCAATCCGCAAGAACGGGAGATTCGGAAAAGCCGAGCAAAATTTTAACATTTTTTTCTTTTTGAATACCCTCAACGGCGCGCAAACAGTCATAGAGAATTTCTCTGACATCGGTAACAGCTGTATTAAGCACAAGTCTGTGAGCATCAATTTTTGATATTGAAAGCAGTTCTTCAACCAGCCTTGTCATTCTGTCGCTTTCTTCAAGAATAACCGTTGCCGACTGAGACGGGTCAATAACTCCGGCCTGTATTCCCTCGGCATATCCCTGAATAGCCATAAGCGGCGTTTTAAGCTCATGAGAAGAATTCTGAAAGAAGCGGCGCTGTGTTGCCTGCGATTCTTCGATTCTTTTTCCAAGCTGAAGTCCTATCACGCTCATAACGGCTGTTACGCAAAAGAACGCAACGGCAAGCAGGAAATCGAGAGATCTTGTGTATCTTACAACTGGCTGAATATTGATGTACATAATTGTTTTTGAGCTCTCACCCGAAAGTTCAAAAATATCCTCATACTCAACAAAAACATAGTATCCGTTATCCGTTTTGACGGTATAGCACTTTCCGAGTTGAACTGTGTTGTTCTCAAGGTAACCGAGGATTTCATCGTCCGCAATTCTTTGCGCCGAATTATAACCGTTGTTCCTTTCCGCTGCGTCAATCTGTTCATCATCGGGAATAATAAAGCTGATTTCACCGCTCAGATATGTTCCGGAATACTCCTCCGGCTCTTTTGTCTTGTCCGAACCGGAATTTTTGAGCTGCTTAATGTAATCGACCTCATATTCAAGTGCCGTTTTTGCCTGATTTTCAAAATATAAAGGCAAAGAAACATTGAGAATGAGGTCAAAAACAACAAACAAGAGAAAAATTGCAATCCAGATCACAGAGAGAATGCGCAGCTTTATATGCTTCATTTGGAATCCTCCGTAATCCGCAACCGGTAACCGTAGCCCCAAATTGTTTGAACGCTGACATTGCTTCCGGCAACGGAAAGCTTACGCCGAATGCGGCGCAGAGTCTCGTCTGTAACGCGCGTTTCGGCCTCGCTTTCATAGCCCCAAACATTTTTAAGAAGTTCATCGCGCGAATATGCCTTTTCGGGATTCTGAAGCATATATAAAAGCATTCTGAGTTCCGTCTGTGTCAGGTCAACAGGCTTTGAAAGACAGTAAACAGCATTTGCCTCGCGTGAAAAAGTGAGGTTTCCAACTTTTAAATCAGCCGGAGCATTCTCATGAGCGGCAAGAGTCTTTTTTTCGTTCATTTCCATTCGCCGCAGCAAAGCGTGAACGCGCATCAAAAGCGCCGTAGGCCTGAAAGGCTTGGTGAGGTAATCATCACTGCCGAGCGTGATACCCTGAACGTAATCATACTCCGAATCCTTAGCGGTGAGCATGATAATCGGAACATCGGTCTTTTCGCGCAGCATCCGGCATATTGTGAGTCCGTCCGTTCCGGGCATCATTATGTCAAGCACAACAAGATCGGCTGGCTTTCTGAAGAACGCAGCCATAAGATCATCGCCGTTTTCAAACGCGGAAACAATGTATCCATCGCGTTCCAGAAAGCTTTTGATAATATCTCTGATGTTTTTTTCATCGTCTGCAATATAGATTGAGTAGCTCATATTGTCCCTTTCATAAAGCCAAAAATTCACAAGATATAGTTTACTATGTGATTCAATATATTTAATTAAAGATATGTAATAATTCTGTCACAATATGTCGAATCCAACAAGAAAATCGGAAACTCACATAACCGTCAGAGGCACCGGAGAAGCCGTTGAATATGCTTCCTCAGCCATAAGTTAAACTGTAATTTGTTTTTGCTTCAATCCCGAAAGCAACCGCCTTAAGCGTCTTTGCAGGCATACGGTGTTAAGCTCCCTTTCATTTTTTCATATGGCTTACAAAGATATTATAGCATAATACAACATAATATATTTTGAATTTAGATATTTAAACTTCACGATATAAATTTTTTTGTCGAAATCTTAAAAAGATTTAAAACCTATCGACAAAAGAAAAATTATATGTTAAAATTTAATCAACAAACTGTCAATAGTTATTTAACAATTAATTGAAAGGAAAACATTGTGATGAAGAAGATTGTTTCAACTTTTATTGCCATTATCATGTTCCTTTTTCCGGCGCTCAACATTCCGGAAGCTGAAGTTGACAAAAACATTTTCAAAACAGCATACACCAACATTTTTGTTCACGGTTTTGCCGGCTGGGGTGAATACAATGCTCTATATAAGGCTTTCCCCTATTGGGGCGCAAAGAACGGCGACCTTATGAAATATCTCAATGCACGCGGTTTTGATTGCCACGCGGCAACCGTATCGCCAACAACAAGCGCATGGGACAGGGCCTGCGAGCTTTACGCCGAACTTACCGGTACTGTCACTGACTACGGAAAAGCCCACAGTGAAAGCTGCAATCACAAAAGGTTTGGAAAGGATTATTCAAAATCACGGCTCATTGAAAAATGGAGCGCAAAAGACAAAATCAACCTTTTCGGCCATTCGTTTGGAGGAGCAACTGTCAGAATGCTTGCTCATCTCATGGCAAACGGCAGCGAGGAGGAGCGCAAGGCTTCAAACGATGTTTCAGAACTTTTTAAGGGCGGAAAGAGTGATTGGATATACAGCATTGTGACTCTCTCCGCTCCACACAACGGTACCTCAAGCTATGACATTCAGGAATCGCTCAAGACCGACCCGAACGCAGCAAAAGAGGAGCAAATGATTGCCAAGGCATTTATGAGCATCGGCTCCCTCACAGCAGGTGGCAGAACCGAAAACGACACCGCTATTTATGAAATGCAAATTGACAACGCTCTCGCTCTCAACAAGAAAATTGAAACGCTTGAAAATGTCTATTACTTCTCATACTCAAGCGACGGAACAAAAGTTGACGAAAACGGAGTCAGAACACCTGACGAAAATTATCTCAAGAGCAGTATGTATGTTACAACAGCAAAGAGAATCTGCTCATATACCGGCGTCACTCCCGGCGGCTATGTGATTGACGAAAAATGGCAGCCGAACGACGGTCTTGTCAACACATACTCGGCAATGGCTCCAATCGGTGCCCCGGCAAAGGAATTTGATGCCTCAAACATTACAACCGGAATCTGGAATGTTATGCCTGTTCAAAAAGGTGACCACACAACGCTTCAGGGCGGAATGAATGACAGCTTCAACGGCAGACTGTTCTTTGTTGATTTGCTGACAATGATTAACACTCTTTGAAAACTAAAACTGATGCCTGCCGCAAGCTTCTGCAAGCGGCAGGCATTATTTTATGTTCTGTGGTTCAATTCACTTTCATCAAGCAAAACGGCGTGAGCACTGCGCAGACCGTCAACAGCGGCGGAAACAATTCCTCCGGCATAACCTGCTCCTTCGCCGCACGGATAAAGGCCACGGATGTTTGATTGAAAAATATCATCGCGCACTATTCTTACCGGCGAGGAGCTTCTGCTCTCCGGAGCGGTAAGAACCGCCTGAGGAAGCGCAAACCCGGAAAGCTTTTTGTCCATCTGAACAATGGCCGAAGCCATTGTTTCAGTAACTTTTTTTGGAAGCACCCGTCTTATATCACCGGGAACAACACCCGTTGTAAAACTCGGCCTTACAAAACCGAGCTTTTTTGACGGCACATTGTCCAAAAAATCTCCGACAAGCTGACACGGTGCGCTATAATCGCGACCGCCAAGTTCAAAGGCTTTGTGTTCCATTGCCCTTTGAAGTTCAAAACCGGAAAGCGGATGCTCAGACGGAAAATCTTCCGGATAAACATTGACCAAGATTGCGGAATTTGAGTTTTCCTTGTCTCTTGCAAATTCGCTCATTCCGTTTGTGACAACACCGTTTGGCTCGCTTGTTGCGTTGATAACCGTTCCGCCGGGACACATACAGAACGTATAAGCTCCCCTTTCGTGCTCACCGTGGCAGGCGAGCTTATAAACGGCAGCGGAAAGCGCCGGATGAGAAGCAAAATTTCCATACTGCGAACGGTCTATCATCTCGCGCGGATGCTCAATCCTTGCGCCAACGGAAAATGGCTTCTGAATCATATATACTCCTCTATTGTGGAGCATTTTCACAGTATCGCGTGCAGAATGCCCGATTGCAAGAATGACCGTGTCGGTTTCAAAGTCAAAGCTTTCAGAGTTTTTTTCATAGGTCACGCCCTGAATGGAAGCGTTATAGATAATAAGGTCGGTGAGCTTTGCACCGAAAAGAACTTCACCGCCGAGAGATATTATTTCTTCGCGCATATTCTTAATTACAAAGGAAAGCTTATCCGTTCCTATGTGAGGCGTTCCGGACCACAGGATCTCCTCAGGTGCTCCATGCTCAAAGAATTCAAGAAAAACCTTGCGGCAAAGGACGCTTTTAATGCCTGTTGTAAGCTTTCCATCGGAAAAAGTTCCAGCTCCGCCCTCTCCAAACTGAACATTTGAGTTTTCGTTAAGAATGCGCGTTTTAAAAAACTTTCCGATATCGCTTGTCCGCGTGTCAACATTGTTTCCGCGCTCAAGAACAAGCGGCCGCAAGCCGGCGCGCGCAAGGGTCAATGCGGCGAAAATCCCGGCCGGTCCAAAGCCAATTATCACAGGACGCAACGATGAAATCCGTTTGTTTTCAGGCATTTCATAGGTATACGGTTCGCTATATACAACATTTTTTGAATTTGCACGGTCAATGATTCTTCTTTCATCCCCGTCAACTGTAACATCTGCCGTATAAACAAAGTGAACATCACTTTTCCGCCTGCTGTCAACCGAACGGCGGACAATAACAATATCTCTGATTTGCTCTTTATTAATTCTCAATGCCTTGGCGCAGGCACGGCAAAGGTCATCTTTTCCGCTTTCAAGGCTCTGCTTAATTTCACTAATTCTTATCATTTTTCATACTCCCGAATAATGCTCTCGCCGCAAAGGCGGCCACTTGAAAAAGCCCACTGAAGATTATATCCGCCGCATCTTCCGTCAACATCAAGCATTTCGCCGCAGCAATAAAGGCCTTTGTGCTTTTTTGATTCAAGCGTCTCTTTTGAAAAACCGCTTTTTTCAATTCCGCCGGCCGTAACCTGAGCCTGCGCAAATGAACCGACGCCGGTAATTTTAAAAGTACACTTTTTGCATAGGGCTGTGATTTCACGAAGCTGTTTTTGCGTCAGTGTATCCATTGTTGATTCCGGAGAAACACCGGCCTTTTTCAAAAGGCATATGCCGATTTTTTTCGGCATAAAACCGGAAAGCAGGTTCTCGCTTTTAAGTCCCTCACGCTTTGCAAGAGCGGACAAAATTGAAAACAGGTTCTCAAACTGCATTGACGGAACAAAATCAACGTCAACGGAAAAATTATTTTCTCCCCGAAGCCGAAGATGGGAAACAAAAGCCGAAATATCCATCGAAACAATGCCGGAAAGGCAAAGATCGGAAAAAAGGAGCTCTCCGCTTTCAATGGCAACTTTTTTTCCGCTTGAGCGCAGCGTCATTGAGACTGCCGCCCTGACACCCTTGAGCTGTTTTGTTATTTTGTCATCTGTAATAAGTTTTGTGAGTGACGGCGCGGTTTTTGTGACCTTATGGTCGAACGGCGCAAGAAGCGAATAAGCGTTAAAATCCTTCACCGCCGCACATCCGCCGCAGGCAAAAACAATACAGTCAAAGGTGTCTTTACCGTTAATAATATATCTGCATCCCTTTTTTTCAACCGATTTCACGTCATATGAACAGACGAGCCGCACACCTAGCCGTTCGCACTCAAACCGCAGGCAGTCAAGCACGCTTGAAGCCTGATTACTGAGCGGATATACCCTTCCCTCGCTGTCTGTTCGAGTATAAAGTCCGTGCCTTTCAAAAAAGTCAATGTTGCTTTGAGGCGGGTATTTTTGAAAAGCCGGAGCAACAAATCCGGCGCAGTCAAAGTAATCTTCCGGCAGCGCACCGAGATTGGTCATGTTGCACCGACCGTTGCCGGTTGAAAGCAGCTTTTTTCCAACTCGGTCGTTTTTTTCAAAGACAGTTACATCAATTCCCCTTTCGCCGAGTGTGCAGGCACAGACGAGGCCCGCGGCTCCGCCGCCGATAATCGCAACACGCATCAAAGCACATTCTCCTTTTTGTTAATATAGTTATTAATTTTATCATACCGTGCACGATAAAACAAGAGCAGAATAAAGAAAAAAGCCGCCGGATTGTGCTCCATGCGGCAAAAATATTTGTTCCATTATTCCGTATTAGGGAGAACTTTATCTTTATATTCCAAAGCCTTTTTAACCGTTTCAATGTTGTTGCTGAAAATTTTGAAGGTTTTTGCTGCATCAATATTAAGGGCGTATTCTTTGGTCGTTGTGCGAACAATTCTGTTGTCCTTCAGCACAAAATCATACAAAGCATCTCCAGTGCTTTCACTATAAGCTGTTTCGCTGCCGCAGACAAGAGAGATAATTTCGTTATAGGCATCTTCTTGCATAGGCGTTTCGCTTTTGGCAAGCTTGATATAGCTTTCGCTTACACTGAAGCTGTTTCCGTCCATAAGGTCACGCAAACTCTCGCTTTTAATTTCGCCTTTAAGATACTTTTCAGTGTTATAGTTTGCAATAATACCGTCAATTCCGACAAGGCTGAGTGCAACAAAAAGCACACAAGCTGTTGCGGTAATTACACGCATATACTGAAATTTTTCGTTCAGTAGTCTGACTGCAACGCAAACGAAAGCAACAATCATAACAATATCAATGAGGAAAACATAAATTCGCTTGTGCGTCAGCCCCATCTCATTCATGTAAAGCACAATTTTTGACATTGAAATAAAAGACAATAAAACATTGAAAGCGCAAAGAAACAGGTCGAAAACTTTGATAACCGTTTTGAACTTTCCGCCGTTTCTGCGGCTGAAAAGAACTGTTACGGCAATGAGAACAAGATTCAAAGCAGCAACACCGGCAAGCTCAAAGAAACCGCGCCTTGCGTATTGGGCAAGACTGATATCCGTTCCGTCCGGAAGTTTTCCGCCGAATGCGCTGAAGAAATACGCCGCCTGAGATAAAATATAGACAGCATATACCAGACAGATTACGCCGAGAAAACCGGAAAAGAGAGCCGGCGAGCCAACACGCAGTTTTTCATACTTCTTGCTTGTGTCTTTGTTTTCCTCGTTTGAAACTCCATAGCGGAAAGAAAACATCACGGAGAAAATATACGGCGCAACAAAAACGGTCGGAACAAGGAAAAAGGTATTATCTGAAAGCCATTCACCGAACGAGCCGAAGCTTTTTTCAAGATTGCTGAAAAAGCTGACAATTTTTTCAAAGAAGGAACCGGTAACACTCTCAAATGCCGCATCACTTTTAATCAAAAGCGGAACAACAATTAAAAGCACCGGAAAGGCGCATATGACGCCTATAATTACGGCAAGATATTTTTTGTCCATTTTTTTGCCGTTTGCGCCGGATTTTTCCGACTTTTTTGTTTTTTTAGTGTTAAGCATTGCGGAATAAGGCAAGAACAGGTGTTTAATCGGAAGAAAAACTTCGGTTTTTAAAACATCCAGAAAGAAAAAGTAGCTTCCCCTTGAATGTCTGTTGCTTTCTGTCAATGCTATGCAATATGAACCGGAAAGATAAATCAACACAATCACAGCAAGAGAACTTATTTCATACGGATTATCTCTAAGCGCAAAGGACAAAGAAAGTGCAATGCACATCACGCCGGTCAAAACCGCCTGATAATTTATCTTTTTTTGTCTGACTGCAATAAAAACAGTTGCAAGAACAAAAATTCCAAGATATGAAGCCGTTGTTATGATATCGGTACGGAAGTCATAAATTACCGACCTGATGAAGAAAAAGGTCAAAAGAAAATTCAATGCCATAGCCGCAAAATCAAAAGCATCCGTTTTTATTCTGTGTTTTGGCAAAGCACCTGTGTTTTCAAAATTTGACGAAACCGCAGCAGGTTCAACTGCTTTTTCAGGGTTGTTGCCATTAATATTGTCATTCATAAATTACACCTCGTTTTTTGAATCATCAAATTCAAGAATATCGCCGGGTTGGCATTCAAGAGCGCGGCAGATGCTGTCAAGTGTTGAAAAACGAACAGCCTTAGCTTTTCCGGTTTTCAATATTGATAAATTGGCCTGAGTGATACCGATTTTTTCCGCAAGTTCACCGGAGGAGATCTTTCGCTTAGCCATCATGACGTCCAGATTAACAATAATCGCCATAAACAGTCCTCCCTAAATTGTAAGCTCGTTTTCATCTTTGAGCTTTGTTGCTGTCGCCATTACACTTTTAAGCACACGCAAAATAAGCATCATAAACGCTGCTCCGAGAGCAAAAATAAGAAGCGGAACATAAAAGAAGCCGGAAACAAAACAAACAAGTGCCACAAAAGCGCAGCACCAAGAAAGAATGCGCATATATAAAACATTCTTTTGAATGAAAACTTTTTCGCTGATGATATTTTTCAAAAGGTCGTTTATACAGTAAAGTGCACACCAAGCCGCAGGGCAGCAGACATAAAAAGGTATCAGAATTCTTATTACTACATTTTGCCTTATCGGCGGAAAAAACCATTTGAGCAACGCATCCGCAAAAATCATCAGCAGCAAAAGGAGCGCTGCAAAAATCCATGTTATGACCCGCGTCAGCTTTGCAGAAGTTTTTGAAGTATACATAATTAGAACCTCCGTTCTTTCAATCTACGGTTATAGTATCACAACTTTTATCGTTTGTCAATAAATATTTTTTGATTTTAATTTATTATTTACTGTTTTTCTTTCAACATTCGCTCCATGCGGTAACACAAGCTAAAGGCAAAGCATAATATAAAAATGCAAGGAGTGAAAAGCTCCGAACGCAAAAATGTCGGTTCAAAGCCGACAAAGGAGTGATACCATTGAGTAATTACAGAACTTATGGTTATCAGCGACAAACCCAATGTGAACAGCAAACTCCATGTGCACGCACAGATTGCTGCACCGGCGGCCTTTCGGCTCTTCCCGAAACGGTTGCGGTTGCAATGGCATACATTCCATTCCAGGAATGCAACGATGTCTATCCGTGTGACAAAGCTCTGTGTGCCGGCACTGTTTTTCCTGTTCTTGACAAACCCTTTCTTGCGGGGTGTTGCTGATGACGGCAAGCAAAGCTAATCTCAAATTCAGAATGAGGGCTATACGTTTTTCAATCTGGGATTTGCATCTTTATCTTGACACCCATCCTTGTGATGAAACAGCCGCCGAACTGCTCAGAACCTATAAAGAAAAATATGTATGCATTAAAGAGGAATATGAGCGCGCTTTCGGCCCCCTTTCACCTGCAACCGGTTACGGTGAAAAATGGCTCAAAGGACCTTGGCCGTGGGAAAGAGAGTGTGATTGTTAATGTGGCAATATGAAAAGATTTTACAATATCCCGTAAACATTAAAAGACCGAATCCAACGTATGCCAAAATTATACTTGCGCAATATGGAGGACCTGATGGAGAGCTCAGCGCTTCATTGCGTTATCTCAGCCAGCGTTTTTCAATGCCATACCCTGAACTTCGCGGTCTTTTAACGGATATCGGCACGGAAGAGCTGGCACATCTTGAAATGGTCGGAGCAATAGTATATCAGCTGACGCGCAACCTTTCCCCGGAGGAAATCAAACACAGCGGCTTTGATGCTTACTTCGTTAACCATACAACTGCAATATATCCGGCGAATGCAAATGGTATGCCATTCACCGCCGCATATATCCAATCAACCGGAGATGTTATTACCGACCTTCATGAAGATATGGCAGCAGAGCAAAAGGCTCGAACAACCTATGACAACATCCTCAGACTTGTTGATGACCCGGACGTTTGCGATGCAATAAAATTCCTCCGTGCTCGTGAAGTCGTTCACTATCAGCGCTTCGGCGAAGGTTTGCGACTTGTTACAGACAAACTCAACGAAAAGAATTTCTATGCCTTTACCCCGGGACTCGACAGAGTCATTAAAAAATAAGTGCTCCTCTAATAAAATAGTGAACAGGACGGCGCAGTCGGTTTTCTTGCTATACCGACTGCGTCACCCTGTTTTTTATTATATTTACATTGCTCTTTCACTGCTGAAAAAAATTTTTCATAATTTAATTGTTCTAATCTTTTTCTAATTTTTTCCGTATATACTTCAGTCATCAAAGCTGCTCAGACAGCTAAATACAAACAAGAAAGGAATTAAACCCATGAAACTCACAAAGAAAATTGTATCCGTCATTCTCGCTTGTCTTATGCTTATGAGCATCGGCGCAACAGCCGCTTTCGCTGCCAACTACATCGGCGAAGCAAAAGCAAAGGAAATTGCATTCAACAGAGCCGGCATCACCGCCGACCAGGCACAGTTCGTAACCTGCAAGTTCGACTATGAAAACGGCATTGCTGTTTATGAAGTTGAGTTCTACTTCGATAAGGCTGAATATGACTGCGACGTAAACGCAAAAACAGGCGCCGTTCTGAAGTTCAAGAAGGAAGTTGCCGGAGTTAACGTACCCGACCCCGACGCCGCATATATCGGCAAGGTCAAGGCCAAAGAAATTGCCTTTTCAAACGCCGGTGTCAAAGAAGCTGATGCCAAAAAAGTCAAGGTTGAATTTGATTATGACGATGGAATTGCAAAATATGAAGTTGACTTCCACTGCAACAAATTTGACTATGAATATGAAATTGACGCACTCAACGGCAACATTCTCAAGGTTGAGAAGGACAGAGAAATTGAATTCACCGATATCTTTTTCATCCGCTGGATCGAGAGCTTTATTGCAGCACTCAGAAACTTTTTCAACAAATAATTCTTTGTAAAGCAGACTGCCGTCTTAACGCGGCGGTCTGCTTTGACATTTTTATATCTTACTGATATAATTATATTAAGTTGATAAAACGCCCTCAAAAAGCCGACAAAAAAGTATCCGCTCCCCAATGCCACGGTGAGCGGATACAATAAAAAGAAAGAGGTATGGGCTGACTATGCAACCCTACCGCTTATATAATATCATAACCAAAAAGAATTGTCAAGATATAACAAGAAACCAAATAAAGGCTTTGGAAAGAATGTTCGAACATCTATTCAAGAATCTTTTGAGCAACACAGATACTGAAAGTATGACCAACAAACAATTAAACGCTTTTCTTGAGGCTTTGGCGATTATCGCCGAACAGGACACAGAAAACGTAGCGAAAAACATCAGAAGAATCCAAAGCAAGCTCGAAAAGAAAAAATCCGTTGATGGTGCAACATCAACAACAGTTGAAGTTAAAATACTTCAAACGCAACTCACCGCCGCTCTTTGTATAAATTTATCATACCGGCGGTTAAATATCAAGACAAATTGATTAATTTTTTGCTGCTTTTTGCGGCATAGAAACGGAGAGTTGATATGAGACTTCTTGTTGTTGAAGATGAAAAGGATCTTAATAAATTAATTGCAAAGAAGCTGATTTTAGAAGGCTATAGCGTTGACCGCTGCTTTGATGGTGAAGAAGCTGAGGATTTTATCCGCACAGCCGAGTATGACGGCATTATTCTTGACATAATGATGCCAAAAAAGGACGGCCTTACCCTGCTTTGTGAGTTGCGCAACAGCGGCAGCCATGTTCCGGTTCTCCTTTTAACGGCCAAAGACGCAATAAGTGACCGCGTCACCGGACTCGACAGCGGCGCAAGCGATTACTTAATTAAGCCTTTCTCGTTTGATGAGCTTTGCGCAAGAATCAGAGCCATGCTCAGAAAAAGCAACAGTTCTTCATCAAATGTTTTCACCGTCGCTGACCTCACTGTTGACACAGCCTCAAAAAGAGTCCGCCGCGGCGAAAAGAACATTGAACTTTCGGCCAAAGAATATGCTCTGCTTGAATATATGATACGAAATAAAGGAATCGTCCTCTCGCGTGAAAAAATTGAAAACCATATCTGGAACTTTGACTATGAGGGCGGAACAAATGTTATAGACGTTTATATCAGTTACCTACGCAGAAAAATTGACAGCGGCTTTGAAAAAAAGCTCATTCAAACCGTCAGAGGAAGCGGATATGTTATCCGGGAGGACTGATGAAAAACAAATCTCTGATTTTTAAAATTACCGTCTGGTTTTCAGTTGCCGTAATCATCATTTCTTCGGCTGCCGTTTTTGTAACGCTTGCAATCGGACGTGCCGTTCTCAACCGTGAAATCCGTGAAAAACTTGTTGAAACAGTTGAAAACAACTCCGATGAAATTGAATATTACAAAGAGTATAATCGCCTTGAATTTGATGACCCTTATGATCTTTATATCGAATACAAAGACGGCTTCCTTGAAATTGACGATGACTTTATACGCCTCGTCAACGGTATTGAAACCGCACTCTATGACAGTGACGGGCTGATTTACGGTGACGGCTCGCACCTTTCAGTGGGACAGGAACCGGATTTTCAAGACAAACGGGTAACTATTGTCCGAACCGAACAGGGAGTATATTATGTCTACGATGTCAGGCTTAAAGTTAATTCACTTGACTCCCCTCTCTGGCTGCGTGGAACAGTAAGTGCCGAATCCGGAATTTCGCAAATGAACACGATTGCAAAAGCTGTTCTTTTGCTCTTGCCTTTCTTCGTTGCAGTTGCGATTATTGGCGGTCATCTGATTGCAAAGCGTGCACTCTCTCCGATAATCGATATTAAAAACGCTGCCGACGAAATTCGCAGCGGAAACGATCTTTCAAAGCGCATTGAAATCGGTGATGGTGATGATGAGGTTCACTCAATGGCCAACTCGTTCAATCTGATGTTTGAACGGCTTGAAGATTCATTTAACAAGGAGCAGCAGCTCACCTCAGATATTTCCCATGAGCTGCGCACACCGGTTTCCGTCATCAGCGCTCAGTGTCAGTTTACTCTTGAAAACGAAGATTCGCCTGAAGAATATGTTGAAGCGCTTGAGCTTATCGGACGACAAAGCCAAAAAATGTCACGTGTTATCAACGAAATGCTTGCTTTTTCAAGAATCGAAAGGGGTGCAGGTGAAGTTCCGAAGGAAAAAATCAATCTTTCGCAATGCGTTTCCTCCGTTTGCGAGGATATGGAGCTTATCCAAGAGAAAAATATTACTCTTACTTCTTTCATTGAACCGGATATTAACATTAACGGAAATTACGAGCTGTTGACAAGAATGGTTATTAATCTGATTTCAAATGCGTACCGCTACGGAAAAGAGAACGGAAAAATTGAAGTGAGACTTAACAAGATTGACAGCGGCATTGCCCTTTCCGTTAAAGATAACGGTGTCGGCATTGACAAAAACAGCATTGACAAAATTTGGAATCGTTTCTATCGTGAAGACTCCTCAAGAAACGATGGTTCAACCGGTCTTGGCCTTTCATTCGTTAAAGAAATTGCCGAAATACACGGTGCAAAGGTGAAAGTTGAAAGCGAAAAGGGCATTGGAAGCGAATTCAGCATTTTTTTTAAAAATCCTGTTCTCTAATTTGGCTTTAACAATCGAGCATTATACTCATGTCACAATAAAACATTAAGGAGAATGCTTTATGAAAAAAACAGCCGTAATTATTTGCTCACTTGTTCTTGCCTGCATTCTTGCCGCCGCAACGGTTATGACCTTTGCAACCCCAGCCGAAAAAAGCTCAATAGGCTCACAAAAGGCACTTGAAATTGCGTTGAAGGACGCAGGAGTCAGTGCTGAGAGCGCAAAGGAAGTTAAGTCCGTTTTTTCAAAGAAAAATCTGAAGCAGATTTTTGACGTTGAATTTGAATACGGTCAAAACGATTATGATTATATCATTGACGCTAAAACGGGCGAAATCATCAGTCGTGATATTGACAATGATACTGACGACAAGAACGAAAGAACAACCTCATCCGTCACCTCAACCACGGCAACAACAGTACCATCGACCACAGCTCCGGCAACAACCACAGTTCAGGCAACAACCAAAGCCCCGGAAACAACCGTTTCGTCAACAAAATCCACAACTGCCGCTCCGGTAACAGCTCAGGCTAAAACCGAGCCCAACACAGAATCCAAAAACACAACCGAAGCAAAGACTGAAATTAGAACCACAGCCGCACCGACAACAACCAAAAAACAGACATCGGCATTCATTACCGCCGCAAAGGCAAAAGAGATTGCGCTTGCCGATTCAGGTGTTAAAAAATCAAAGGCATTCTTTACAAAAGCAAAGCTTGAAAAGGATGACGGCATTTATGAATATGACATTAAATTTTATGTCGGCTTGACAGAGTATGAGTATTCAATCAATGCCAAAACCGGCTCAATTCTTGAAAAGGATATTGACAGACCGATCGGTTCCGAAAATCAGACAACACGTCCCCAAAAAACAACAGCGGCACAGACAACCAAAAAACCCGCCGAACAAACATCATCGTTTATTAGTATCAACAAAGCAAAGCAAATTGCCCTCTCCCATGCAGGACTTAACGAAAATGATGTCAGCTTTAAAAAAGTTAAGCTTGACAAGGATGAAGGAATTTATGAATACGAAGTTGAGTTTTACTCCGGAAGATTTGAATATGAATACTCAATAAACGCAAAGACCGGCAAAATCATTGATTTTGAAAAGGACATTGACGATTGATTTTAAAACCCGAAAAGCGGCAGATTCCATTTACGGAGTTTGCCGCTCTTTTTTAAATTTGAATCAAAGTGTATTTTAACGCTCCCGTGCTTGAATCTTTTAAGCCCATATGTTATAATTTTAAGCAACATATATTTTTATTCAAACAGGGAGTGATAGAAATAAGCAAAGAACTGCACATTGAAAAACTGCACACGGCAATTCCGGAAAAAATCAAAGAGGCAGCACTATCGGTTCTTCCGATTGTTATAATCGTCTTGGTTTTGTGCTTTTCCGTTTCGCCGATGAAGCCCGATTTGTTGCTTTGCTTTTTGGTCGGAGCGGTAATGCTTGTTGCCGGAATGGGTCTTTTCTCCCTCGGTGCGGAAACCTCAATGACTCCGATTGGCAGCAAAATCGGCACAGCACTGACAAAAACAAAAAAGATGCCCTTGATTCTTGCCGTCAGCTTCATGCTCGGCTTTGCAATAACAATTTCAGAGCCTGATCTCCAGGTGCTTGCGGAAACCGTTCCGCACATTGACAGCACCGTTCTTCTGGTAACGGTCGGCACCGGTGTCGGCCTGTTCATGTCGGTATGTATGCTCAGAATCATTACGGGCGCAAGCCTCAAAAAGCTGCTTTTGGTTTGCTATGCGGTTGTTTTTATTCTTGCCGCTTTTTCCGATAAATCCTTCCTTTCCGTTGCTTTTGACTCCGGCGGTGTAACAACCGGTCCGATGACCGTTCCGTTTATTCTTGCAATGGGTCTCGGCGTTTCAAAAATACGAAGTGATAAAAAAGCCGAAGCGGACAGCTTTGGCCTTGTTGCCCTTTGCTCAATCGGACCCATTCTTTCCGTTTTGATTCTCGGCTTCTTTTATCCTTCAAGCGGAAATGAGACAGCTTTTGAAGCCGTTTCTTTCTCAAATACAGCCGAAATCGGCATGGCTTTCTTGAGGTCGGTGCCGTCATATCTTAAAGAAACAGCCGTTGCTTTGCTTCCGGTTATTGTCATCTTTTTTGTTTTCCAAATTTTTACACTGAAAATTTCAAAGCGTAACTTACTGAAAATCATTATAGGACTGCTTTATACATACGCCGGACTTGTCTTGTTTTTAACAGGCGTTAATGTTGGCTTTTCACCGCTCGGACTGGCGCTTGGATTTGAGTTTGCGGCAAAGCATTCGCCGCTTCTTATGATACCTCTTGCAGCCATTCTCGGTTGGTTCATTATTTCCGCCGAACCGGCAGTCGGAGTTCTTGAAAAGCAGATTGAAGATGTCAGCGCAGGCGCAATACCGGGAAAAGCAATCAAAATCAGCCTTTCTGTTGCTGTTTCAATCGCTATGGGGCTTTCAATGCTTCGTGTTTTTACCGGAATTTCAATTCTGTGGTTCGTTGTTCCCGGATATATACTCGCTCTTGTGCTTTCGTTTTTTGTTCCGGATATTTACACAGCCATTGCCTTCGACTCAGGCGGCGTTGCCTCCGGTCCAATGACTGCAACATTCATGTTGCAATTCATGTTGGGTACTTGTTCCTCGCTTGGCGGCAATGTTTTGAGCGATGCTTTCGGAGTTGTTGCCCTTGTTGCAATGATGCCGCTGATTTCAATTCAAACAATAGGTCTGATTTATGAAAAGCGAACCGCTAAAGAAGAAAAGGAAATTGAAGAATACGGCGACTATGACATCGTTGAGCTCTGGGAGGCGGAAAACATATGAATTACATTATCTCAATAATTGCCCCCGATTCACTCGGCGTTCTTTCAAAGCTCTGCGCCGAAATGAAGCTTCCGCTCACCGTTGCGGCCAGAGGCAAAGGAACCGCCGTTCAGAGTATGCTTGACCTCTTGGGCATTGAAACAACCGAAAAACGTCTTGTGTTTACCATTGCGGACACCGAGAAAACAAAGCTTTTTATTAAAGAGCAAAAGCGCAGACTTCATATCGGCGTTCCCGGGCACGGCATTGTGATAGCCATGCCAATTAAAAGTATTGGAGGAGGAAAGACATTGAACTATCTTAAAGGTGAAGATTCAACATTGAAATATACGCCGCAAATTAATCCGGACTATGAGCTTATAACCGTTATTGCAAATGAGGGTGCAACGGATTCGGTTATGAATGCAGCACGCGCCGCAGGTGCACGCGGCGGAACCGTTATCCACGCAAAAGGAACCGGTGCCAAAGGCTCGGCGAAATTCTATAATGTTTCAATCGCCAACGAAAAGGAAGTTATTCTCATCGTTTCCGCCGCCGAGCAAAAAGCACAGATTATGCAGTCAATACTCAAAAAAGCAGGTCCTGACACCGATGCCGGAGCGATTGTTTTTTCGCTTCCGGTCAGCGAGGTTGCAGGCTTCGGATTCTTTGATGAAGACTGAAAAGCAGCTTAGCCACATATTCAATAACCGCCGCGAAATTCAATCGCGGCGGTTTTAATTCTGTTTTACTGAGCCTGTTCGGCAAGTTCACGCTGCTTCTGGTTTTCGGTAACGGTTCTTGTAACCTCATCCATAAACGAGCCGTGAAGTTTGAACTTTGTTGAAAAAATGATGAGTGAAACTATGAATAACACAGTCGGAATAACGCAAAGCATGGCGGTAATTCCATTTTTGGCGACAGCCGAGTTTGCTGTGTGAAGCTCATCTTTATGATTGGTAAGCGCAAGGGTTGCAAAAAGAATTATTGTTTGAACGGTATAAGCCATTTTCTGAAGGAAGCCCTTCATTGAGAAAGTGATAGATTCAGCTCTAAAGCCCATTTTAAACTCGCCGTAATCAACGATATCTGCAAGGAAAATTGTTTGGGCAATAAACATTGAAGCCACTCCGATTGCGCCGATGATATAAAAGATATCAAGACCGATAAGGCTTCCGGAAAAGGCGCAAACGCTCATTCCAGCATAACCGAAAGCAGCAACTCCGAGCGAAACCTGATATGCACGGCGCTTAGACATATATTTGGTGAGCATGGGAAGAAGAAGCAGACCCACAACAGAGCCGATTCCCGATGCAGTGCTGAACAGCGATTGCTTCTTTATATCGCCGACAACAGCGTCAAAATAGTAAGCTGCAACGCCTGAAGTAAGATACCAGCCTGCATTTGAAATCATTGCAAAGAGCATAAAAATGAGAAGCTGGTCATTGCTTCTAACAATTTTAATTGCGCGGCCAAAAGAGAACTTTTCATCCGCACTTGTTGTTACTCTCTCCTTTGTTGTTCCAACGCAAACAAGGGCAAAAGCAACAAGGCAGACAGCACAAACAACGGCGCAGATAAAATAGCTGCGTTCATCGGCGTAATCCGCCTCGGCGCTGACAGCCGACATGAGAAGCGGAGCTCCGATTGTTACAATACCCTGTCCGAGTCCGGAAAATGTTCTTGCAACGGTTGCAATAAGATTGCGCTCTTTCGGATCGCTTGTGAAAGACGGAACCATTGACCAATACGGAATATCAGCAAGAGTATTTGTCATTCCCCAGAGGACATAGGTAATTGCAACATAAACGCAAAGACCTACTCCGGAAAGCTTGAACGGGTTACTGAAAAGGAACACGAGAACGAACGCATTTAGAACGGCACCGGTCAAAATCCACGGTCGGTATTTTCCCATTTTCGTGTGCGTATTATCAACAATGGTTCCCATCATGGGATCGTTGATTCCGTCCCAGATTCTTGCAAGCGGTGTCAAAACCAGCAAAAATGTTTTGCTGACATTCATTGTTGTCAGATACTTTGCAAGGAATGAATAAAACATTCCATAGCTCAAATCAAGACCGATGGCGCCAACACCGTAGCCAAGCTTGCCTTTAATAAACTTCAGTGCGTTCATTACTTTATACCTCTCCTTTTGCGGCGGCAGCCGTTATTTTGCAAAACTCAATAATACTTTCGGGAGCAACATTTTTAAACACCTGCTCCCCTTTTTCCTTTGCGCAGACACTGAACGAAAACTCTCCGTCACACCAAACATTATAGCAAAGTCCGTCCTTTTCAAATTTATCAAAAAGACACTGCTTTGAAAAATCAAGCGAACGAATGTCGAACGCAATGCCAACTCCCGTGTTTTTGAGAAAGCTTTCCTTAATTGCCCAAAGCCGGGTAAAGAACGCATCTTTATCCGGCAGATTTTCAGAAAGCTGACATTCGTTTTCCGCAAAGACTCTTTTTATCATGTTGACGGAAAAACTGCTCTGCTTTTGAACATCAATGCCGATTTCACCAACATCCGAAATTGCGGCACAAACCTTGCCTTTACTATGGCTCAAATTGAAAAATAGGTTTTCTTTTTTAAAAAAAGGTTTACCTTTTTCGGAATAAGCAAGTGTAGGAAAGTCAAGCTTTCCGATTTTGTTCAAAACAAAGCGCAACAACGCCCATGCGAGAACCGTTTCCTTTTTAGATAGTTCATGCTTAATTTTTACGACTTCTTCTCTCTTCTTATGCGGCAAAATAAAAACTGCATTTTCAAAAAAGCTGTCGTCATAATCATTTGTGTCGGCAATATAAACCATCAGGCGTTATTATTGTTCTGTTCTTCGGGCTGACTGTACGGCTGCTCATATGGCTGCTGATTGTTATAATTCTGGCCGTTGTAATACTGAGCGTTTGGGTCGGTGCCGAACTGCTGCTCATCGTAATACTGGCCGTTCATTACCGGTGCCTGCGGAAACAGAATGGCGCAAACGATATAGACAGCAAGACCGTATCCAAAGAGCAGGAAAACAAGGGCAAAAATCAGTCTGACAACGGTTGAGTCAATATTGCAGTATTCCGCAATTCCGCCGCAGACGCCGCAGATTTTTTTGTCATTACTCTTATAAATACGCTTTGAGGTGTTGTTATATATTTGATAATAATTTTCCGGCGGCTTCGGCATAACGAGCGCAATAATAAAATATACAACAAGAGCCGGAATAATTGCCGTGAGGCAAGCCACCGAGGCAACAATCGCTCTGACAAGAGTCGGATCAAGATTGAAATAGTCCGCAATTCCGCCGCAGACGCCGCAGATTTTTTTATCGGGACTTGTATAAAGCTTTTTGTTCATGTTATAAAACTCCTTTATTCTGAAATTCACAGGCTTTGACTGTGTTTTGCATAAGCATTGCTATTGTCATCGGCCCGCAGCCACCCGGAACGGGCGTGACAAATGAAACCTTATCTTTGACCGCGTCAAAATCGACATCACCGCAAAGTTTTCCGTCCTCAAGTCGGTTAATACCGACATCAATAACAACGGCATTTTCCTTAACCATATCAGCTGTGATAAACTTTGCTTTTCCGATCGCTGCAACAAGAATGTCAGCGCTGCGGCAAACAGATGCAAGATCTTTTGTCTTTGAGTGGCAAAGGGTAACGGTTGCGTTTTTTTGAAGCATCAGCGCGGCAAGAGGCTTTCCAACAATATTGCTGCGGCCAACAATCACGCAGTTCTTTCCGGTTACGTCAATGTCATATCTATGGAGCATTTCCATTATTCCGGCAGGCGTACACGGCTCAAAAGCGGCATTCCCCGTCCAGAGTTTTCCGACATTAACGCTGCAAAAGCAGTCAACATCTTTTTCCGGCGAAATTGCTTCAATAACAGCCTTTTCGTCAATATGCTCCGGCAAAGGAAGCTGACAGAGAATTCCGTGGACAATTCGGCTTTTGTTCAATGTATCAATCAGGTCAAGTATCTCATCCTGAGTAACTTTATTTGAATATGAAAACTTGAGAGACTTGATTCCTACCGAGGCACATTTTTTTTCTTTGTTATTAACGTAAACCTTTGAGGCCGGATCATCACCGACAATTATCACGGCAAGGCAAGGTTCGACTCCATTATCCAAAAGGAAGTCAACCCGCTTTTTAACTTTTTCGCACACTTCAAAGGCAGTTAATTTTCCATCAAGTATCGTCATCGGAGGCATCCTCCCTGCTTTCAAGTTCCTCCTCGGCGTTCACAATAGCATCATCTCTGCCTTCTTCAAGCTGATCTTCGGCTTGATGTTTGTCAAGACGGGCAACAATCTTTCCGTCGCGGATAACAACACCTTTGGCCTTCTTTTTGAGCTCCTTTTTCTCAGCCTTGCGCTTTTCGGCTTCAAGTTCTTTTTCTGTTTTCGGCGGGAAAAAGTCGATTCCTTCAATCGGCTTCGGGTGCTTTGAAAACTTGACATAAAGTGCAATAAGCAGAACGAGTGAAACGAGCATCAGCACGGCAGAGAGCACTTGCGAAACTCTTATTGATGTATTCGCAATATAAAGGCTGTCTGAACGCAAGCCCTCAACAACCATTCTTTCAAAGCCATACCAGACACCATAGCAAAGGAAGAGCTGGCCGCTGAATTTTCTGCGCTTTCTCATGATGATATACAGCACCAAAAATCCGAGCAGACACCAGACGGACTCATAAAAAAACGTCGGATGAACATATATGTCATTATCAGCAATATATTGTTTCACATTTTCAACATTGCCAAGTCCAAAATATGAAGCGTGTTCAGAGATGTATTCGGCAACGGTATCGCTCATCATACCCCAGTTTCTGTTAGTAATAGAGCCGAAAGCCTCTTGGTTAGCATAATTACCCCAACGGCCAATGCCTTGGCCGATAAGCAAACTCATGGATGCCATATCGAGGAGATTGAAGAAATTCATCTTTTCCGCCTTGCAAACAATGAACGCTGCAAGCAATCCGCCAATAATTCCGCCATAGATTGCAAGGCCGCCCTCCCAGATTTTGAAAACCTCCGAGAGATGTTGACCGTAATAATCCCACTTGAACGCAACATAGTAAAGTCTTGCGCCAAGAATTCCGCCTATTGTTCCGTAAAGCAGAACATCAATCATTTTGTCAAGATTAATCTTCCACTTATAGGCAATGCGGCCACCGAAAAGGACGGCGAGCAAAAAGCCAAACGCAATTATTGCTCCGTACCAGCGGACAGTGGTAAAACCGAGGTTCAGTGTGTTTGAAACCGTGAATTCTTTTGCAATTCCGGCGAATTTTACCAAAACGGTTTGTGCTTCCATAAGGTAACCTCCTTAAATTGATTGGGCAATCGCAATAACGACCGGCATAGTAATTATTGAAAACAAGCTGACGAGCGCAACCGTCTTTGAAGCAAGACCGGTGTCGCGTCCATATTTTGAGGCAAACATGAACGTGTTGTTCGCCGAGGGAACGCAAGCGGTAATTGCACACGCAACAAGCAGTGTTCCCGAAACACCGCAGATATGATATATTCCGATGCACAAAAGTGGCATTGCAAGCAGCTTCAGAAACGCGGCGAGGTATATCTTTTTATCCGTAAACATTGTTTTAAGGTCAGTGTTTGCAAGATAGGTTCCAAAAATAAGCATTGCAAGCGGCGTGTTGAGCTCAGCAAGATAGGACATCGGCTGTTCAATAAGCACCGGCAGCTTAACCTGCAAAAGGAACAACGGCAGCCCGATAATAACAGAAATTATTCCGGGATTGAGAACAAGATTTTTAAGGTTAAGCTTGAATCCATCCCTGTTCATTATCTTCACGCCATGAATAAATGTGATTATATTGAAAGCTATAACGCCGTTTGCGCAATAGAAAACGCCCTCATCGCCGAGTATTTCAGAGGCAAGCGGCAGCGCCATGAACCCGACATTTCCATAAATGGAAGCGTATTTATAAATCGGGTTTTCATCGTTCTTCTTCCTGAAAAACGGAAGATTGAGAGCAATCGCAATAAAATGAGTGGTAAACGCAAGAAGAAGCGAAAGCAAAAACATCAGCAGATTATGCCGCGTCAGTTCAATTTTTGTGAAAGAACGGACAAGCATACACGGAACCACAATATAAAGCAAAAAGTCAACAAGCATTCTTGCCGCCTTTTCGGTGAAAAGCTTTGCTTTGTCGCAAACAAAGCCAATGGCAATCATTATATATAAAATTGAAACCTGTGTTGCCGCCTGTTTAACATTTTCAAGAAACAATTTCCTTCTCCTCTTCTTCACCGGCGGCGCTGCCGTTTTTTATGAGCAAAACAACGAGCATAACCGCAAAAACAGAAAAGGCAAGGTCAACGATGTTGAACGGATGATTTTCGTTGATATAAGTTTCTTTTGAAACAAATGTAAAGATGAGCCTTGAAACGCTTGTCAGCGTTGAAATCAAAGCAGCCGGCAGGCCGAAGCCAACAAGTCTCCACCTTGACTCGTTTGAATAAACATTGCTTGAAACCTGAGCGAGAGCCATGAAAAACAAAATCATAAACGCACACATCGAAAGTTCAAGGAACAAATCGGAAACGCGCAAAAAGCTGATTTTACTGACAAAAAGGTGAAGCATTCTGCATGAAATCCAGCCGACCGGCATCAATGCGGCAATGCGGTGCTTTGATGCACTGCCGTCACCTTTTTTGAATGAGAGAGCAAGCTCAATCAAGAATATTCCAGAAATAACAGCGAAAATGCTCTGCAAGAACAGCGGAATCGCGCCGGAAATCATAAGGCCCTTGAAAACGGTTGATGCGGTTTGTGTGTCCCCTGTTGCGGCAATGCTTTTAATAAAGCTCAACGCGCCGTCAAAAAAAGCAAAGAACGAAAAGGCCAGCGTTACAATACACATACTTTGACTTTTTTTGCAAAGTGTCACATTTTTGCTGTCAGCAGAAATGAAAGATGAAACTGCAAAATACAGGCATGACATGAAAAGCAAAGCGTAAAAGATTATGACAGAAAGTCCTGTTTTTGTGTAAAAGCCCGTTGAAGCGTCTATTGACGTTTTAATTTGAACAAGACGCAGAACTGTCAGTATGACAGCTGCAATGCCAAAAACAACAAGTGAAGCCGAATACTTGCTTTTTGAACTGGATTCTTTAATTTTCATTGGTTACATCTTCCCCTTGAATAAAGATTCTTTCCTCAGTTGGAATATATGCCGTCTGGGCATTGTAGCCCTCGATTCTTTCGTCAATAGGTATGTACTTTTTCGGGATGGCCACGCTCTTGTATGCAGGTCTGATTATTCTGTTGCCTGTCAGGATTTCTTCCATTCTGTGCGCCGACCAGCCGACAATTCTTGCCGCGGCAAAAAGCGGTGTAAAAATGTCCTGCGGTATTCCGAGAATCTTATACACAAGTCCGGAATAAAGGTCAACATTCGCGCAAAGCGGTTTGCTTTCTCCTTTAACTTTTCTGAAAAGTTCGGGAGTGTATTTTTCAATCATTTCAATCAGATGAAACTCTTTTTCAAACTCGGTACCCTTTGAAAACTCGCCTGCTTTGCGTTTGAGAATAACGGCGCGCGGGTCGGAAATTGTGTATACCGCGTGTCCCATTCCATAGATAAGGCCTGTTCCGTCTCCGGCCTCCTTGCGAATTATTTTTTCAAGATAGGCTTTGACCTGTTTTTCGTCAGTAATATCTTCAACATTCGTCTCAATTTCTTCAATCATCTTGCAAACTTTAAGGTTTGCTCCGCCGTGTCGGACTCCTTTGAGTGAGCCTATAGCCGCCGAATATGCAGCGTATGAATCGGTTCCGGCTGAGGAAAGGACGCGACAGGTAAAGGTTGAGTTGTTGCCGCCGCCGTGTTCAGCGTGGAGCATGAGGCAGATGTCAAGAAGCTTTGCCTCTTCATCGGTATACTTCCGATCTGAACGAATTGAGCGCAGAATGGTCTCAGCGGTTGAAAGGCTCTGCTTTTCCGGGTGAAAATAGAGACTCTTACCGTAAAACTTAAGGCGCTTGACCTGATACGCATAGCAGATGAGCACCGGAAGCTGCGCAATTATCTGGACACTCTGGCGAAGAACATTTTCCGGTGAGCGATCCTCCGGATTTTCGTCAAAAGAGTAAAGAACAAGAACGCAACGCGCAAGATTATTCATAACATCACTTGAGGCATTTTTCATCATAACGTCCTCAATGAATGTTTCCGGAAGTTCACGGCACACACCGAGTGCATTTTTGAAAAATGCAAGCTGTTCCCTCGTTGGAAGCGAACCGAAAAGAAGAAGATAAGCAACCTCTTCAAACCCAAAACGGTTCTCTTTTTCGCAAGCTTCAACAATACTGTTGATGTTCACACCGCGATACTTCAAAACACCTTTTTTCGGAACACGTTCACCGTCATCAACATAATAACCTTCAACGCAGCAAATTTTGGTCAGCCCGGCCATCACACCGGTTCCGTCATGATTCCTAAGACCTCTTTTAACTCCGTACTTCCAGAAATCATCGGGGTTTATATGACTCTTGCGTTCAATTTTTTCGCATATTTTTTCAAGAACTTCAGGCGAGATAGGATTAATTTTTTCGTGCATTTCGTACCCCCGTAAAAAACTATTTCATTAGTCCAATGTAATTACCCTTTATTTTATAACATAGTAATAATAATGTCAATATGAATGTAACTTAAAAAAAGCGAGGCAAAAGAATGAAGCTGTATGTAATTCTCACAATTTTTTTAACTTTAGCGGCTGCTTTATCCCCTTTTGCAGTCCTTAGCCCTTCAAAAGGACAACCGGAGACAAGCACAACAACCAATTCCGTTCAGCCAACAACCGAAACCGCACCAAAAGAAACAGAGGCTAAAACAATCAAAATTTTGCGCACCGGTTCCGGAAAAGTTGTTGAAAAGGAAATGTTCGATTATGTCAAAGGAGCCGTAGCCGGGGAGATTTCTCCGGAATATGAAAAAGAAGCGATAAAAGCGCAGGCAGTAGCCTGCTATACATATGCCCTTTGGCTAAGAAAGAATGCGGACCGTTCAGCGCTTTCCGGTGCCGACATTTCGGATAATCCCGCAAAGTTCCAAAGCTATCTTGACGAAAACGAACTCAAAGACAAATGGGGAGATAAATTTGATGAATACTCAAACAAAATCAGCGAGTGCGTCAGCGAAGTCATAGGGCAATATCTTGAATATGACGGTGAACCGATTATGGCCTGTTTCCATGCAATTTCAACAGGAAAAACGGAAAGCGCAAAAAATGTCTGGGGCAGCGATGTTCCATATCTCCAAAGCGTTACGGCAAACGGAGACGTGCTTTCACCCGATATTGATTCGGTCGTAACATTGAGCGAGGAGAGTTTCAGAAAATGCGCCGAAAAGCTTGACGGCGTAAAGCTCTCAAAGAACAGTAAGGACTGGCTCGGCAAAATCAAAAAAACAAAGTCCGGCTATGTGACTTCGATAACAATCGGCTCAAAAACCTTTTCCGGAAGTGATATTCGCAGTGCGTTTTCGCTCAGAAGCCCTGCATTCACGGTTGAAAAAACCGAGGACGGTTTTGTTTTCAATGTTAAAGGCTACGGTCACCTTGTCGGAATGAGCCAATATTCCGCAGACTACATGGCAAGGCAGGGCAGCGGATACAAAGACATCCTCCTCCACTTTTTCAAAGGCGCAAAAATTAAAACCGCCGAATGATCGCAAAGCACAGGCTGACGATATATTGTGCTCTCGATTTTGTCGGCGGCTGCCAAAGGGTCAAACTCATTTATAATTCTATTATCCGCGTTGCAAGGTGCGCAATTTCGCTCTCATCATGGCTTGTAAAAACAACGATGCGATTTGCAAAGTGCTTTTTTATCAGGCTCATTATTTCTTCTTTCAGCGCCACGTCAAGTCCTTTGAATGCCTCATCAAGAATAAGCACATCCGGCTCAAAAGCCACAGCGCGCGCAAGAGCCACACGCCGGCACATTCCGCCGGAAAGCTCAGACGGATACTTATTCATGCTGTCTGAAAGCGAAAAAGCACACAGCCATTTTTCGGCCGTCATTTTATCCGAAACAACACTGACATTTTGGAGCGCGGTTTTCCAGGGCAAAAGCACATCAGACTGAAAAGCAACACCAATCTTTTCGTTTTCAGAAAAGATTATTTCTCCGCTTTCGGGTCTTTCAAGGCCGCAAAGAAGGCGCAGGAGCGTTGTTTTTCCTTTTCCGGATTCGCCTTTGATGCAAACTCTTTCACCCTTTTTGATACTTGCAGAAAAACTCCGGATAACCTTGTTTTCGTCATAAGAGAAAGAAAGGCTTTTTATTTCAATCATTTTTCATTTCCTTTCCTTATCTTTTTCAAAAGCGCAGCTATCAGCTTTTCAAGAAGAACGCTCAGTATTATCACAACAAGTGTCCACGCAAATAAATCAGCAGTTTCAATGGTTATTTTTGACCGATAGAGATGATATCCCACTGAACTTTGCGGCAATGATATTACCTCAGCAGCAACACCGGATTTCCATGCAAGTCCGAGCGCCGTTGTGCAGCCTGCGGCAAAATATGGCAAAACCGAGTGAACATAAATCTCCTTTACGGTTTTAAGTTTTCCAAAGCGAAAAACTTTTGCCATTTCAAGCAAACTTTTGTCCGTATTTTTAATCGCCTCACTGACATTTGCCCAAACGATTGGAAGAACAATCAAAAAGACTATAAATACCGGAACACCGTTCTTTTTAATCCAGACCAAGGCAAGAATAATAAAAGAAGCAACCGGCGTTGCCTTGACGAGGCTTATGAGCGGATAAAAAAGCCGGTTCAAGAACTCAAACGATGAGGTTAGAACGGCAAGCAGCGTTCCAAATATGACGCCCAAAAGGTATCCTGAACTTATCCTCAAAAAAGACGAGCCGATGCTTTTCCAAAACTCTGCGGTTTGTGCAAGCTCAAAAAGCCGCTGAAGAACCTGAAAAGGAGAAACTATAAGAATTTCTTTATCAATGAACATAAACGCAACTTGCCATACTCCTATCCAAAACAGGAGTACGGCAAGCGATATAAGAACTTTTTTGAAACTTTTTTTATTCCGCATAATAAAGTTCGCTAACGGGCATTTCTCCGCCTACCGACTTGGGATCAGCGTCAAAATAGACCTTAAAGTTGGCATCCGCAATCTTCTGCATTTCACTGCCGTCAATAAATACGATATTGCAGCGAGAAATAACCGCCTGGGCTTTCTCCGTTTTGGCAGCCTCGGCCTTCTTTTCGGAAAGCGAACTGTCAACAGCAAAAACGGAAGCGTCAATAATGCCCTTTGCGGCAATTTTATCGCCTTCGGCAGCCGGATTGAGGTTAACATTTTCAACGCTGAGCTTATTGTCGGAAATAAACTGCTTAACAGCTTCAGGATTCTTTTCAATGAAATCTTTTCTTGCAACAACGCAGCCCATTGCAAGCTCGGTGTCCGGATTAACTTTTTTCCATTCATCGGTAAGGCTGAGAACACTCTTAACGCTCGCATTCTTTGTTGTTACAACAGAAACAAACGGTTCAGGAAGAACGGCAATCTTAACATCGCCGGAAATTACCTTTGCGGCAAGCTCGCTGTGCTCGGAAAGATACTCAACCTTAACATCTTTTTCAAGTGAGTTCGCCTTGAGAATGTGATTAAGAATATATTCCGGAGTAGAACCCTGACCGGTTGCATAAACGGTCTGGCCTTTAAGGTCTGAAAGTGATGAAATTTCAACGCCGTTTGAAACAACATAGAGCACGCCGAGAGTGTTCACGCCGAGCATTTTGATTCCGCCGTTCGTCTTTTTATAAAGATTTGCGGCAAGGCTGAGCGGACAGGAGGCGATGTCAACCTCACCGGTTGAAAGCATTGGAACAACCTGAGTCGGGTCTGAAACAACGGTGATTTCATACTTTGAATTATCCATAAGGTCAATCATGCCCATGCCTGTGGGACCTTTGTTGGCAGCAACTTTAATCTTTTCGCCCTTATACTCCGCCGTAGATTCAGCCGGAGATGATGTTGTTGTGTTGTCTGATGAGCCTGTGCAGGCAGCGAATGCAAAAAGCATTACAAGGGCAAGCGCAAGCGCAACAATTTTTTTTGCGTTTTTCATAAGTAAAACACACCTTTCTTTATTTTCTGTCAACAGCAAATTGCCGCAGACAATATTTACTGAATGAAGCTCTTAAGTGACTCTTTATCAATGAGGCGGATATACTTCCCGTTGCGCTCAACGGCGTTTCCGGCTTCAAGCGCATCAAAAGCCCGGTAAAGCGAGGCGCGCCCGATATCAAGCGACACGGCAAGCTGACTCATTGAGCGGTCAAGTTCATATGTTTTGTAATCGGCAAAACAAGAAAGAAGATAGTTTGCAAGTCTGCTTTCAGCCGTTCCGCCGGTGAAATTGACAATTCTTTTGTTAAGGAAAAGAATTCTGTCTGAAAGATATCTAATATAGCTGACGGAGAAAGTTGGGTCAGACTGCATAAGCTTAACAATAACGCTTTTGTCGATATAAAAAACTTTTGTGTCTTTTGTTGCAACAATCTGATTAACAAAGTGATCCTGACCGGAAAAAAGCGCCGCGCAGCCAAAAACGGAATTTTCGCCAAGTTTGCTGATAATGACGCCGTTTTCACTTTTAAAAACCTTTGCGCCGCCTTTAATTATAAACCCCACGGAAAAACGGAAGCATTCGCCGGAATAAATTGTTTCACCGCGTTTATAGTCAATGGCATATGTTTCATCGCAAGAAAGTGCTGCTTTAAGCACAGACGGAGAAAGCGAGGAAAAAATATCAACTTTCATCAGTTTTTCAACAAATTTATCGCTGACAGTCATCAAGCTCGCCTCCTGTTTGTCTCAAATGATACATTACATCTGGTATTATATCACCGCATTTATTGAATGTCAATACTTCAAGAAAAAAAAGAACTTCCGGCACAGAACCGAAAGTTCTTAAATATGCTAATATTACTCTTCCATTTGTTTGCCGAGAAATCCGGCTGCAACCTGAACAAGCTTGATGTCAGTCTGGCTCGGTGCTTCCGCCTTTCCGCCCGAAAGCAGCGTAACCGCGCCCATAACATCGCCTGCACCTATTATCGGAAACATTGCACAAATTTCATGGCCGCCGGAGTCGGAAAGTTCAAGGGTATCTTTGCTTGTTCCGAAAACAAAGCTGTTGCGTTTTTCCATATAGCTCTCAAGCAAGGGGGAAATGCGTTTTTCAACCGCATCCTTTTTCGGTATTCCCGCGACGGCAATAACATGATCTCTGTCGCAAATTGCCGCCGGACGGCCGGTAGTTCTGTAGAGAACTTCAACATACTGCTTTGTGTATGGACTCAGCTCACCAATCGGAGAATACTTTTTAAAAATGACCTCTCCATCCGTGTTAGTGAAAATTTCCAGAGGGTCACCCTCGCGTATCCTCATTGTTCGCCTTATCTCTTTCGGTATTACAACCCGTCCAAGGTCGTCAATACGCCGGACAATTCCCGTTGCCTTCATATATAAAAACTCCTTCTGATACATTTTTTGTGTGTTAGTATTATTTACGAAGCTTTACATATTATTCAGCATTTCAATTCATCACAGTTAATGTTTTAATTAACTAAAAATCCGGAGACCACGTTTGTAAATCTCCGGTTATTCTAATTTTTGATTTGATTTTTTCAATCAGAGCTCAACTTTATAATGGCGAACATAAACAGTCATAGTTTTTCTGTTCCAATCAAGAATATGAAGATTGGATCCGTCCGGCTCAGGACGGATGGTCATTCCCTCGGCCTCCGTGCTGTGAATTCCTAAATCGCGCAGCGCAAATTCAGACACCTCGCCGTTGCTGACATTAACTTTTAAAATACGCTTGCAGCTTTCGGTGCCCTCGGCAAGGGTATCACTCGAAAGATAAAGCTTTCCTTCATAAAACTCGCCGCCCTGTATCCGTTTCACGGGGTTCGAGAGCTTTATAATCTTTACAAACTCCATATTATTGTTTGCGTCAAAAACATACATTTCATCCGTCTCTGCCCAGCGTGTTGCATAAAGCAAACCGGTATCCGGATCAACGGCAACCCACGGAATACCCTCGGAAAAGTATTCATTATCAAGATAATACACTTCACCGGTTGGGGAAAGGTCAGACGTGTTAAAAACAACAATGCACGCATTGATCTTTTTTCCGCCCTCAACGGAAACATATAATTTGTCTTTATAGGCACTAAGACCACCCATATGATCATATCCCTGAGCAATCACATCATTGGGAAGAGGGCAGAGTTTTCTTTCAACAGGCGTCATTTTTTCGCCGTCATAGGAATATTTTGCAAGTGACGTCATTTGAAGCTGTTTTATCACAGTGTTGCTTGTGTAATAATACTCACCGTCGTTTGTGATTCCCTGTCCGCCGAAAACAAGACTATCAAGAACAAAAAGCTGCTCGGAAACAAGTTTAGCCGTATCTGTGCTTGCCGCGTGCGGTGCATAAAGCCCGGTAACCGCAAGAAAAACGGCCGTAAACAATGACCAAGCCTTTTGAAAATAGAATTTAAACTTCATTTTTCACTCATCCCTATATATTCTTCTAAAGCGTTGTTGAATTATTTTTCTTTATAATATAGCATACAATGGCAATATCCTTCAAAATTCGGATCCTTAACTTTCTCACGAAAGTCTTTACACATACACTTTGTGTCATCGTTTTGCTCGCGTATGCATGGGCAATAGCCGCCCGTTCTTTTCAGTCCCTCTTTAACAACCTTAACAACCTCTGCGTTTTCATTGAGTCTGATTTTCATCTTTAATCCTCCAAAAGAGCGAGAATTTCTTCCTTTTCGTGATATCCGGTGGTTGAGTTAATGATTTTTCCGTCCTTCATTGCAACAAGCATCGGAATGAACCGAACCTCAAACTTTTCGGCAAGCTCCGGTTCTTCATCAACATTGACTTTGCACACGGCAATGTCAGCGCGTTCGTTCGCAATTTCTTCAACAACCGGAGCCACCATCATGCACGGTCCGCACCATGTTGCCCAAAAATCAATAAGCACAGCCTTTTCGTTTTGATTAACAATTTCTTCAAAGTTATCCTTTGTGAGAGTTATTTCCATTATACTTACCTCTTTTCATGTATTTGTTTTTAGAATTGTTTGCGCATATCTTACTGTTTCCATTGCATCCTTTGAATATTTATCGGCGCCGATATTTTCCGCATATTCTTCTGTTAAAACGGCGCCGCCAACAGCAACCTTACACCATGGCGCCCGTTCACGAAGAATTTTTATCGTTTCTTCCATTGCGGGAACGGTTGTGGTCATGAGTGCGCTGAGTCCGGCGAGCTTTGCACCGCTTCTGATAACGGCATCAGCAACAGTCTGAGCGTCAACATCCTTTCCAAGATCAATAACATTATAGCCATAATTTTCAAGAAGCAGATGAACAATATTTTTCCCAATATCGTGAACATCGCCCTTGACGGTTGCAAGAACAACCGGCAGGGCGTTTTTTTCGTCCGTGCCTTCGTTCCGCAACGCCGCAGATTTAATTTTTTCAAACGCGCTTTTTGCCGCTTCCGCACTCATAAGAAGCTGCGGAAGATAAATTTTTTTGCTCTCAAAGCCTTTTCCAACCTCATCAAGTGCCGGAATAATGGCAGTTTGAACAATTTCAAGCCCGTCTTTTTCCGCAAGAAGCTTTTTGCAAAGCTCGCCAGCATTCTCTTTGAGTCCTTTCATGATTGCGGATTTAAGCTGAGATAAAACATTTTCTTCTTTTTCCAAAAGAGTCTCCGCTTTGTCAGTCTTGTTGCCGGAGCAAAACGAAATATAATCAGCAAAACCTTCGTCAAGTCCGCAAAGCGCACAATATGTTTTATACGCGCGAATCATTTCACGGCTGTTGGGGTTAAGAATTGCGGCGGAAAGACCGTTTTCGAGCGCAAGAAGGAAAAACGAGGCGTTGAGCGCTCCCCTCTCAGGCAGTCCGAAAGAAACATTGGAAACACCGAGACTTGTGTGACAGCCAAGATTGCGGCGAATTCTTGAAAGGGCTTCGATTGTCACCTTCGCCGCAAACGGGTCCGCGCTGACTGCCATGGCGAGAGTGTCAAAAACAATGTCCTTTTTTTCAATTCCGTATTCCTTTGCGGTATAAAGAATTTTTTCTGCAATTTTGACGCGTTCCTCGGCCGTTTCCGGAATTCCGTTTTCATCAAGCGTCAGCGCCGTAACAACGCCGCCGTACTTCTTAACAAGCGGAAAAACGGCTTTCATGCTCTCTTTCTTTCCGTTGACGGAGTTGATCATCGGTTTGCCGTTATAGAGTCTCATGGCCTTTTCCATTGCCATTATATCAGATGTGTCAATCTGCAGCGGCAGGTCAAGCACACTTTGAAGTTCAAAGACCGCTTTTTCAAGCATTGCACTCTCGTCAATTCCGGGCATTCCGACATTGACATCAAGTATATGCGCTCCGTTTTCCTGCTCAGAAAGACCTTCGCTCAGAATGTATCCTATATCGTTTTCAAGCAATGCCTGCTTAAACCGCTTTTTTCCTGTTGGATTGATTCTTTCGCCTATTATCACAGGCTTCTTATCAAAATATACCGCATGGGTATATGATGAAACAACTGTCAAGTTTTTTTCTTCGGGCTTTTTGAACTTTACATCCCCGAGCGTTTCGGTGAGCCTTCTGATATAGCTGTCATTTGTTCCGCAGCAGCCGCCGAGAACGGTTACGCCGCTTTCGGCCATTTTTTTCATTTCAAGGCAGAATTCCTCAGCGTCAACGTCAAAAACCGTTTTCCCGTCAACGCTCTTAGGCATACCGGCATTGGGTTTCATTATGACCGGAACAGAGGCACAGGAAAGAATCCTTTTTGCAACACTTTGAAGCTGCCTCGGTCCGAGCGAACAGTTCGCGCCGATGGCATCGGCACCCATTCCCTCAAGCATTGCGACCATAGCCTCCGGTGTTGCGCCGGTGATGAGCTTTCCGTCCTCACCATATGCATTGGTTACGAAAACAGGCAGCAAGCTATTCTCTTTTGCAGCAAGCAGAGCCGCCTTGGTTTCATAACTGTCGTTCATCGTTTCAATCACAATGAGATCAACATTATATTTCACGCCAAGCCTCACCGTTTCGGCAAAAACGGAAACAGCTTTTTCAAAATCAAGGTCTCCAAAAGGTCTGAGGAGCTTTCCGAGCGGACCGATATCAAGGGCAACAAACTTTTCCTGCGGTGCAGTTGAGGCCGCCTTTGCTCTCATAGCGTTTTGGACGGCGGCTTTAATAATTTCCTCAAGCTCGCCGCTCTTATATTTAAGGCTGTTTGCACCGAAAGTGTTTGCGCAGACAATGTTGCTGCCGGCATCAAAATACTTTTTGTGAACACTCTGAACAACCGCCGGATGAGTTATGTTCCAGCTCTCTGTACTTTCACTCGGTTTCAGACCTTCTTTTTGAAGATAGGTTCCAAAACCGCCGTCAAGAATAAGTATTCTGCTTTTTAAAAGTTCAAGAATGCCCATAGTGTCCACCCTCTTTTGCTATCTATAAACACCGATTATCGCCGTTACAGATTTTGACGGCGACATCATTAAATTTTCTCCGAGGCTGATTCCGAGAAGTTTTGTGCAGTTGAGCGTCGGAATTATTGCTTTCTGAAGTTCAAGCGGAAGATCACCGTATCCCGGACTGAACCGCGGCTTCAAAGAAAATCCCTTCTCTGCGTATTGCTCCCCGAGTTCGGCATTAAGAGTGTCGCAGAGGCTTTCAACTCTTTCGCTTCCTATGGCCTGAAAACAGACGCCCTTTGCCGGAGATAAAAAGGACTGCCTTTTTATAAGTCTGTCTGCCTCATGCCCAACAGTTGCGGCAAAAAGTATGATTCTTTCACAACCGTCAAGATTTTTGAACAGCGACCTGCTTTTTGTTTTTGAAAAGCCGAGGTCAATTTCATTTCCGCAAAACGAAAGCGGAAATTCACGAAAACACGTCATATATGAAAACGCACCCCTGCTTTCATCAAGGCAGTTTTCAAGAAGCTTTTTTATCTGTTCATCCGGAGTTTTGCAGCCCATATACCTGAAAATTTCACGCTTGTTGAGCGGAATTTCCGAATAAGTCTTAAAAACAATTTCATTCATAGTCTTTACCGATAATATCCGAAAGATTTGAATAAATTTTCTGTGCAACGTCAGGTTTGTTCATTGAGTAAACATGAACATTACTGACACCGTTTGCAAAAAGATCAATAATCTGATCTGTGGCATATGCAATTCCGGCCTGCTTCATTGCACTTTCATCGTTGCCGAAACGGTCAACAAGGCTGATAAATCTCTGCGGCATATGGCAGCCCGAGAGTTTAATAGCCCGTTCAACCTGATTCGCTTTTGTTATAGGCATTATTCCGGCAACAACCGGAACAGTCACACCGGCCTCGCGCAGCTTATACAGAAAATTATAAAGAAGATTATTGTCAAAAAACATCTGCGTAGTCAAAAATTCACAGCCGGCGTCAACCTTGGCTTTGAGAAAGCGTATATCTTCCTTACTGTTTCTGCTTTCCGGGTGAACTTCCGGATAGCACGCGGCTCCGATGCAAAAGGAAGGATTAGTCTCTTTAAGTTCGTGAATAAGCTCTGTTGCGTGGTTATATGCCCATGTGCTTTTGTCGCTTTCAAGCATATCGGTCGGAATATCGCCGCGCAGTGCAAGAATGTTTTCAACGCCGCTTTCTTTAATGGCTTCAATCTGCCTGCGCACCATCTCCTTTGTTGAGGATACACAGGTCAGATGTTCAACGGTCTCAACGCCGAACTTTTCTTTAATGCTTTTTGCAATTTCAAGAGTATATTTGCTTGTTCCGCCCCCGGCGCCGTAAGTTACGCTCATATATGCCGGTTTGATTGCGGCAATGGCTTTTACGGCGCGTTCCACGCTTTCAAAAGAGGCTTCCTTTTTTGGCGGAAAAACCTCAAAAGAGAGCGAAGGCTTTTTGTCTCTGAGAATATTTATAACTTTCATTCGATATCACCAAAAAAGTTATTTAACAACGCCGGTCTTGTCCTTTTGAACAACATCGTGTGCTCCGCCCTCAACAATGCTTGTTGCGGAAACAAGCGTTATTTTCGCCTTCTTCTGGAGTTCCGGAATGGAAAGCGCTCCGCAGTTGCACATTGTTGACTTAACCTTTGAAAGGGAGAGTGCAACATTGTCCTTAAGACTTCCGGCATACGGGACATAGGAATCAACACCCTCCTCAAACGAGAGCTTTTTGTCTCCGCCAAGGTCATAGCGCTGCCAGTTACGCGCTCTTGCAGAGCCCTCGCCCCAGTATTCTTTCATATATGTTCCACCGATGCTGATTTTGTTCGTTGGACTTTCGTCAAAGCGTGCAAAATACCTGCCAAGCATAACGAAATCCGCACCCATTGCAAGAGCAAGCGTAATATGATGGTCATAAACAATTCCACCGTCGGAACAGACCGGAACATAAACGCCGGTTTCTTCAAAATATTCGTCTCTCGCCTTGCAAACTTCAATGAGTGCCGTCGCCTGTCCTCTGCCGATACCCTTTGTCTCGCGCGTGATGCAAATTGAGCCGCCGCCAATTCCGACTTTTACAAAATCTGCACCGCAATCGGCAAGGAAACGGAAGCCGTCCGCGTCAACAACATTTCCGGCGCCAACCTTAACGCTTTCGCCGTAATGCTCGCGTATCCACGCGATTGTAAATTTTTGCCAGTCTGAAAAGCCCTCCGAGGAGTCAATGCAAAGAACATCAGCACCGGCTTCAACAAGCGCGGGAACTCTTTCAGCATAGTCTCTTGTGTTGATTCCCGCACCGACAACATATCTTTTATGCTCGTCAAGAAGTTCGTTCGGATTCTTTTTGTGGGAGTCATAGTCTTTTCTGAAAACAAAATAACGCAGGCACTGCTTTTCATCAATAATCGGAAGTGAGTTCAGCTTGTTATCCCAGATAATATCGTTCGCTTCCTTGAGACTTGTTCCCTCTTTTGCAACAACAAGCCTTTCAAACGGGGTCATAAAATCACTGACCGGGGTATCAAGCTCCATACGGCTGATTCGATAATCGCGTCCGGTGACTATTCCGAGAAGCTTCCCCTTTTCGGTTCCGTCCTCCGTTACGGCAACAGTTGAATGACCAGTCTTTTCCTTGAGGGCAATAATATCTTTCAACGTTGCCAAAGGTGAAACATTGGAGTCGCTCGTTACAAATCCTGCTTTATGGTTTTTTGCCTTTGCAACCATTGCAGCCTCATCCTCAATGCTCTGAGAACCGTATATAAACGAAACGCCGCCCTCTTTTGCAAGGGCGACCGCAAGCCTGTCGCCCGAAACGGACTGCATAATGGCGGATACCATAGGTATGTTCATGGTTATTGAAGACTCTTCACCTTTTTTAAACTTAACGAGCGGTGTTTTCAAGGATACATTCTCCGGAACGCATTTGTCGGAAGAATAGCCCGGAATAAGCAGATACTCGTTAAAAGTGTGTGACGGTTCATTAATAAAAACAGCCATAGTGCTCCTCCTAAGTCAAACATTTTTAAAATCGCCGCTTTCCGCAGAAAAATCAATCTGCGGAAACACGGCGGTTAATTTATGAAATTTTATCACAACAAATGTGACATGTCAACAGCGGACAAAAAGTTTTTCAAGGTTTTTTAGAGCGTTGTTGCGACAAGATATGCGGCTTTTGTTGCATCTGCAATTTTGCCCGTCTTCGTGCAATCACCGATGGCTGCAGTGCGGATATCAGAGGATGAAAGCTCCTTTTCAAGCGTTGTGTCCGGCCTTGAGCCGAGGGAAAGCACAACCTTGTCACACTTAATTCTGCTTCTTGCTTTTGTTTTTGTGTTTTCGGTAACTATGCAACCGCTCTCAATTTCGCAAAGTTTTTCATTGGTTTTGAAAACAGTGCCTGCTTTTTTAAGCTTGGGCATAATGTCATTTCTGTGCTGCATCCATGTTCCGGGGGCAATTTCATCCTGCATTTCAATAACCGTTACCTTGCAGCCCTTTTGAGTAAGGTATTCGGCTGTTTCAAGTCCGGTGAGACCGGAACCGATAACGGCAACCGAAGCGTCACGGATATCCACCTTTTCGCCGAGGATATCTTCAAAGGTGAGAACATCGTTTTCATCATATATTCCGGGGAAGGCGGGCTTAATCGGTCTGCTGCCCGTGGCGATGATTACGGCATATGCATTTTCCTTTTTAGCCTCTTCAGCGGTCAATGCCTTGTTAAAAACAAATTTTACGCCATCCTCTTCACAGCATTTGAATGCGTCCTCAATAAACCAGGCAGTTTTGCCCTTTTTCGGCGGAACGGCGGCAAGATTAAGCTGTCCGCCGGGCTTTGCGCTCTTTTCATAAACAGTGACGTTAAAACCGCGTTTTGCAAGAATATCCGCGGCGGTGAGTCCGGCAGGGCCTGCACCGGCAACAATGACTTTGAGTCCGTTTCCGTTTTTAACAAGTTCCTCCTTTTCGTGGCCGACAAAAGGATTGACGGAGCATTCACCGTGTGAGCCGATATATGCGTTTTCCTGCATCGACTCAATGCAGTTAAGGCAGCAGATGCAGCGTCTTATTGTTTTTCCGCTCAACGCCTTCTCAGTCCAGTGAGGGTCGGCAATCTGCGGCCTTCCGAGGCAGACAAAGTCCTGAATGCCGTCTTTAAGCTGCTGTTCGGCCTGTTCGGGTGAACGGATTAGATTTGCGGCAAGAACGGGAATTGAAACGGCCTCCTTAACGGCCTTTGCCATATATTTCCTCCAGCCGGGGTCAAAGGAGACCGGCTCAAGCCAGCAGTTGAAAGTGTCATATCCGGCACAGGAAACATCAATCGCATCAATTCCGGCCTTTTCAAGCCGTTTTGCAACCTCAACGCCGGTTTTAAGGTCATATCCCTTGCCCTCCTGTCCAATCATCGAATAGCATTCATCAACGGAAAGGCGGACAATAACGGGAAACTTCTCTCCGCATTCGGTCTTGATTCCGCGGATGATGTTGAGAATAAACCGCATTCTGTTTTCAAGCGAGCCGCCATATTCATCGGTGCGGTTATTCGTCACAGGACTAAGGAACTGCTGAAGAAGATAGCCGTGAGCACAGTGGAGTTCAACACCGTCGCAGCCTGCCTTGAAAACGCGGACGGCTCCGTCAATAAACTGCTGTTCAAGCTCCTTAATTTCTTTGTGGGTGAGCGCCCTGACTCTTCCGCCGGCAAAATATGCCGGTTCGCATTTTGAAGGTGCAACAGAGGACGGAACAATATTGTTTTTTAAAAGAATCGGGCCGACGGCCGGTGTAAGCTTATAAAGAAGCTTTCCGTAAAAACCCTTTGTAAGCTTTTGCGCTTTGATTGAAAGAGGAACCGTTCCGACCAGCAAGCCGACATTCTGCCTTCCCGGGTGATGAAGCTGAACAAAAAACTTTGCTCCATGGCGCTGAATGCGTTTTGCCATTTCGGCAAGAGGCGCAATGTGATAATCGTGACTGACCGCAAGCTGGGCAAAGGCAGCCGAACCGGTTTGATCGTTAACACGGGTGATTTCCGTCATAATAAGACCTGCGCCGCCTTTTGCGCGCTCTTCGTAGTAATCCATCATCTGCTTTGTTGGCCGGCCGTCAAACTGACCGAAGCCCATGAGCATCGGGGGCATTACAACGCGGTTTTTAATTTCAACGCTGCCGATTTTCATCGGAC
The DNA here is from genome assembly GCA_934511365.1 of uncultured Eubacteriales bacterium. Taxonomy (GTDB): domain Bacteria; phylum Bacillota; class Clostridia; order Oscillospirales; family Acutalibacteraceae; genus UBA6857. Next base: position 16,873 of record CAKSWC010000003.1, on the reverse strand, counting down.
TTGAAAGAAGCTTATATTCCATATATTATCCTCACTTGCTGCCGTTAAGGCGCTTCACATTTTCTTTAAACTCTTTGAATTTTCTTTTTTCAAAAGCCCAATAGACATTTCTGACAAACGGAGCGAATTTCATAAGCTGTTCGGCAAAGCCGAAAAGAGCGCAGGGGCTGACCGTGTCTTTCCCCTTTTCAATGCCCTCAACCATCTTTTTTGCAACAACGGTCGGCTGCTGAACCGGAAACGGCTTTTTGAATTCAATTTCATTCGCCGCTTTGAAAAAGCCCGTGTCGGTCGCAACGGGATAAAGGCAGGTGAGCTGAACATTTTTCGGCTTTTCAAGCCTGATACCCTCCTGAAAGCCTTGCATTGCAAACTTTGAGGCTGAGTATATTGTAAAACCGGGCATCGCCATTTTTCCTATTGCAGAAATTGTTATTGCAAAAATTCCGTGTCTGCCGGAAAGATAGCGAACATATTTCTGATACGAGTAAATGGGCGAAAAGACGTTCGTTTCAAACATCGCCGCAACTCTGTCCCAGTCGGCGTAGTTGACCTCCTCGTAGTAGGGATAGCCGGCATTGGCATAAAAAATGTCGATTGAACCGAGCTTTTCCAGAGCTGTTTCAAAAATGCGGTCAACAGCCTCTTTTGACGATACGTCAATCTGCATCGGAAGAACTTTTTCCGGGTCGAATCCGCCGAGTCGGTCAATATTTTTATCAACGGCAAGAATACGGTTGTTGCCCTGAACCAGCAAGCGCAGGACCTCAAGACCTATTCCGCTGTTGCAGCCGGTAAGAACGATGTTTTTGTTGCTTATCATCTTTTTTCCTCCAAGACTCAGACTAAGTATATCCTAACATATTTGCACAGGTAAATCAATAACAGACAAATTAAAAATCCGGCAGTGAATAAGAGAATTTCTTATTTCAGTGCCGGATTCATTGAATCAATGGCCTTTTATCATTCTGACAAAGTCAATAATATACTTTGCAAACGGCCAAATAATGTTATAAAGCATTTCAAACAATGTTTTGCTGCCTGTTTTTGTGAGAATATTGTTGCTGTCCTCATCAAGGAGCTTGTTGAAATCGCTGACAAGGTTTGCAGAAACATAGGGCTTTTCCGGGTCATATTTCACAGAGTCACCGTTCATTATTGTAAAGTTAAACAGCCTCTCACCGAGCGGGGTTGCGCTGCCGATAAGTGTATAATCAACAACAAGGTCAAAGTTTGCAAGCGAAAGCTCCGGAATTTTTCCAGTGAACTTGACTTCAACGCTCTCCCCGGGTTTTAGAACTTTTGTAAAAATTGAACCGGCAAACTTAATGTCAAGGCCGCGTGCGGAAATCGAGGTAATCTTCATCTTATATTTTTCTGAAAGATTCTTAATTACAACCGCCGTGTCTTTTGAACTAACATAGCCTTCGGTGCTGTTGTTGAACATTGCATGAACCGAATGTGATTTATTGGTTGTTGCGTGGAACTGCGGATACTGAGCTGAGGAATGAACATCCTTAATTTTCTCTGTCAAAAGCAGCGTTTTAAGAAGCTGTGCCGTATACGGATCCTTATAGATCATTCCGTGGAAAAAGTTTTCAATGAACCATGTATGATTCGGAAGATATGAGGTTGACGCGTCAACTGTCATTGACGGCGAAACCTGATAAAATCCGGTGTCAACTTTTTGGGTATAGCCGTCAGAAAAGCGCTGACCCAAAGGTGCTGCCGTTGCTCCGGTTGCGGAATTAATTGTGATTATTCCGTCTGAACTCTGGTTAAGTCCCGTAACAACTTTATTATCATAGCCGGCAACAATATAAACATCGGTTCCGGCTTTCTGGGCGCGTTTAAAGCCGTTTGAAAAGTCCGGCATCACCTCATAATGCATATAATCGCTCTTTTTAATAAGTTCAGCACTTTCAACGGGATCAAGGTTTTTGGCCTTCATTTCTTCATAAAACTCAGTCGGGCAAAAATCCCAAATGCTGCCCCAATAACCGAGAACCTGTCTTGCATAGGGAGCAAGAGTATTGAGCACCTCATCAAGGAAACCAAGCTCATTTGCGCGGACAAGCCAGTTGAAGTCGGTTTCAAACATCATCCCGTGCTCAACAAAGCGCAGAAGGCATTCCTCGTCAAACTCAATGTTGTCGGCAAGAAGGTTATATGCGATACCCGCGCCACCGAGAGCCGGAACAGTCATTACGGCGTTGTTGACATCGCCCTTTTCACCATAAAGGGTGAGATAGGTACCCGTGACCTGTCCGCCGTGGGATACAGCAAAAATATTTACCTTGTCCTTGCCTGAGTATTCCTTGACAGACTGAATGAATTCGTCAAGCTGCTTTGCACAGAAAGGCGCACCCATTCTGAAATCGCAGTTGAAGTTATAAATGTTCTCATCACCGATATACTTTGCATATTCGCCAAGAATTTCGGTTTCGTGCTGATAGGTAAGCTCGCCGTCATATTTTTTGAGCATTACGGCGCGGTTACTCTCCTCAGCGGTAACGCAATATCTTTGAAGCGGATATACGCTTGAGCCGTCCGGATTGCAAGCCATATCATAATAGAGCTTGACAAACTCTTTTCCGACTGTTTCTCCAAGCGCTTTTCCGTCACCGGTTGCAAGCGCTCCGATGTCAATGCCGACCTTAACAATGTTTTTGAAAAGGGCAGCAAGTATTTCATTCATATCAACTCCCCAGACATGAACCTTGTTCCCGTTTTCGTCAATACGGTACTGAGCGGAAGAGCTGTAGCCCGGAACAACAATTACCGGGTAACCGTTGTATTCGCTGTTATCAAAGCCGGCAGACGCCATGCAGACAGAAGAAAACAGCAGGATAAAACATAGAACCACCGAAATCAGCTTTTTCATATTGTCATATTCCTCCAAAAGCAGCGACAATAGCCGCAAAATTCTAACGCTATATTTTAACATTATTCAAAGACGTTTACAAGGAAAAACAATAAAATCAGGCAGAAAAACAAATGCCGGTTTTTTGTGCGAATTCGACAAAAGAACGGCATTTATCAGTATTATGTTGACACTATTTCTTATTTTTAATCTTCGGAATAATCAAACACGCTGCAATCGCAAGAACCGCCGCGGCAATCAGCGCAATGGGAACAATCGTGTCCATATCGTTTTCTCCGGTTGCGGGTATCGCCAGAGCATTAGCCGCCGGAATGTCTGCGGCAAAGACCTGAATCAAAACGGCCACGCCGCTTAGAATCATGAGTGCCGCAAGAATCAGGCAAATAACTTTGACCATTTTTTTCGGAAACATTATTGTTAACCTTCCTTTTGCTTTTATTTCAAATACTGCTTCATGTCACTGGAAAGCGAAGCAAAGATTTTTTCCGCTTCTTCCTTTGTCTTTCCCCTTGCGGTGAAATAGACCTTGATTTTTGGTTCCGTTCCGCTCGGGCGAATGATTACACCGTTTGAGTTTGCGAGCGCAAACGAGAGAACATTTGACTTCGGCAAATCAATTTTTGACACTGCGCCGGTTTTATGATTGAGAGTTTCGCTCTTTTTGTAATCAGAAGATTCAAGAACCTCATAGCCGGCAATGAAAGAGGGACTGCTCTTTCTGAGCGACTCCATAATCTGAGCCATTTTTTCCATTCCGGTTTCGCCTTTGAACTCGAAACTTTCAACGCGGTTGAGATAATAGCCGTGCTCTGCATAAATTTCCTGCATTTTTTCGTAAAGGCTTATGCCTTTTTCTTTATAATAAGCCGCCATCTCACAAATAAGAGTTGACGCAACAACAGCGTCCTTGTCTCTTGCGTGGATTCCGGAAAGATAACCATAACTTTCCTCCATACCGACAACAAAGCGGTCAGCTTCACCTTTAGCTTCAAGCTCAGTGATGTATTCGCCGATATATTTAAATCCGGTGAGAAGCTTTTTGACTGAAGCTCCGTACTTTTTGCAGACAATGTCAACAAGGTCAGTTGTTACAAATGACTTGACAACAACGGCGTTTTTGGGCAGCGTTCCGAGTTCCTTTCTTCTTGAAAGGAGATATTCAGCAAGAAGCACCCCAACCTCGTTTCCGGTCATAAGCTTATAATCGCCATTATCGAGAACAGCTATTCCGACTCTGTCGCAGTCGGGGTCGGTTGCAAGGAGCAAATCGGCCTTTTCATTCTCGGTCATTTTAATTGCACATTCAAAAACCTGCTTAATCTCCGGATTGGGATAAGGACAGGTTGGGAAATTTCCGTCCGGATATTCCTGTTCTTTAACAACGCTGACATTTTTAATACCTATGCGTTTGAGCATTGCGCGAACGTGCTTGTTTCCGGTTCCGTTGAGCGGTGTATAAATAACGCGCAAATCGGTTCTTGCGGTAAATTCCTTTGAAAGGCAGCATTTTTCAACGCAGTCATAGAAATTCTGAACAACCTCGTCACCGATATATTCGATGAGACCGCTTTCAATGCCCTTTTCAAAGTCCATTGATTTAACTCCGGAAAACATATCGGTTTTCAGAATAAAATCATATGTTCTTGCCGCCGCTTCATCAGTCATCTGATAGCCCTCGGGGTCATAGCACTTATAGCCGTTATATTCGGCCGGATTGTGGCTTGCGGTGATGATTATTCCGCCCTTGCAGTGAAGCTCTCTGACCGCAAAGGAAAGCATTGGAGTTGGAACAAGCTCCGGATAGATATAAACCTTTATTCCGTTGGCAGCAAGCACACCGGCGGCACTTTTTGCAAAATCCGTTGACTTGATTCTTGAATCATACGCAATGGCAACAGAGGGCGATTCATATTCGCTGAGAAGATAGGAAGCAAGACCCTGAGTTGCCTGGTTAACGGTGTAAACATTCATTCTGTTTGTTCCGGCTCCAATAATACCGCGCAGTCCGGCCGTTCCAAACTCAAGGTTTCTGTAAAACCTATCATTAATTTCCTCGGCCTTTCCTTCTATTGATGAAAGTTCTTTTTCAAGATCGGGATCAGCAACAACCTTTTCGCACCAAAGTGAATAAAGAGCATTTATGTCATTCATTGAAAATACCTCCGATATATTTAATTCATTGACTATTTTAACACTTATTATAAAGATATGTCAATAGCCGGAAAAGGCAACAATTTGTCAAAAAAGAGAAAAGGGAGACTGCAAAAACGCAATTTCCCTTTTTCATCAATCAATTTCAACCATGACTTTCTGGTCGTTTCTGTTGGCGGTTGCGCGCATAACAGTTCGGATAGCCTTTGCGATTCTGCCCTGCTTTCCGATAACTCTGCCCATATCATCGGCAGCAACATGAAGGTGATAAACGATTACGCCTTCATCGTTGATATCGTCAACGTCAACAGTTACCTTTTCCGGCTCGTCAACAAGACCGGCCGCGATTGTAATGAGTAACTCTTTCAAGGCGAGTACCTCCAAACTTATTTAATGATGTCGCACTTTTTAAGAAGAGCCTTAACGGTATCAGTGGGCTGAGCGCCGTTAGCGATCCACTTCTGTGCCTTTTCGCCATCGATTTTGATTTCGCCCGGCTCTTTCATGGGGTTGTAATAACCGATTTCCTCAATGAAACGTCCATCGCGGGGATATCTTGAATCCGCAACAACAACACGATAGAACGGAGCCTTCTTTGCACCCATGCGGCGAAGTCTGATTTTAACTGCCATTTTTGTTACCTCCAAAAAATATATGAAATAAAAATTTATTGAACACGCATTAGATTTTGTTTTTTAAGGCGTGTTGTTAACTGATAAAAACCGATTTTACATCGGGAATCCGGAAGGACCGCCGGGGCCGCCGAAGCCGTTCATTCCGGGCATATTCATCATTCTGCGGCGCATCTTTTTGGTCGTTTTGCCGTTGAACTGTTTGAACATTTTTTGCATCTGGCGATACTGGGAAAGCAGACGGTTAACGTCCTCAACCTGCATTCCGCAGCCAGCCGCTATCCTGCGTTTTCTCGAAGGATTGATGATGTCGGGCTTTTTTCTTTCGCCCGGCGTCATTGAAAGAATGATTGCCTGCATCCGGTCAAACTGACGCTCGTCAACCTCAACGTCATCAATTTTTCTTCCAACGCCGGGAATCATTTTAAGCAGATCTTTAATAGAGCCCATCTTACGCATCTGCTGAAGCTGATCAAGAAGATCGTTCAAATCAAATTTGTTTTTGCGCAGCTTCTGTTCAAGCTCTCTTGCTTTCTTTTCGTCAAGCTCCTGTTCAGCCTTTTCAATGAGCGAGAGCATATCACCCATGCCGAGGATTCTTGAGGCCATCCTGTCCGGGTGAAAAACATCAAGATCACCAAGCTTTTCGCCGGTACCGACAAATTTAATAGGCTTCCCTGTTACGGCTCTTGCGGAAAGAGCCGCGCCTCCTCTTGTGTCACCGTCAAGCTTTGTGAGAATAAGACCGTCGATGCCGAGTGCTTCATTAAAAGATGTTGCAACATTCACAGCGTCCTGACCGGTCATGGAGTCAACAACAAGCAAAATCTCGTGAGGCTTAACCTCGCTTTTGATATTTTTCAGCTCATTCATGAGCTCCTCGTCAACATGGAGACGACCGGCGGTGTCAAGAAAAACATAGTCATAGCCATGATCTTTTGCAAGTGCAACGGCGTTTTTGGCTATTTCAACGGGATTGCCCTGCCCCATTTCAAAAACAGGAACCCCTGCTTTTTCTCCAACAACCTGAAGCTGTTTAATTGCAGCCGGGCGGTAAACGTCGCAGGCAACAAGCAGCGGCCTGTGACCTTGATTTTTGAGCATAAGCGCAAGTTTTGCGCTGTGTGTTGTTTTACCGGAACCCTGAAGGCCGCACATCATTACGATTGTTGGCGGATGATTCGCGGTGTTCAGACGTGCCTTCGTTCCGCCCATAAGATTCGTCAGCTCTTCGTTGACGATTTTAATAACCATCTGCGACGGAGTGAGGCTTTCCATAACCTTTGCGCCGATTGCGCGTTCGGTAACGGTTTTTGTAAAATCTCTTGCAACTTTATAGTTAACGTCCGCTTCAAGCAAAGCAAGGCGGACTTCCCTCATGGCGTCCTTGACATCGCTTTCTGTGAGCGAGCCTTTGCTTTTGAGTCGTTTGAACGCAGCTTCAAGCCGTTCGGAAAGGCCTTCAAATGCCATTGTATCAGTCCTTTTAAGATTATTCTGAAATCATTTTAACAATAACGCCGATTCGCGTTGTTGCGTCATTAATTTCACGGGAAAGAATGGTTTTCATATTGACTTCATTAATTATCTCAGTCATGCGTGAAATTTCATCAAGTCCGTTTTTGAGTTCTTCAAAGCGTTTTTTGAGTCCGAGCTTTTCCTCAAAAAGGAAGAGCTGGTTTTCTGCCCTTTTAATTGAGTCCCTGACGCCTTGGCGCGTAATGCCCTCATTCTGGGCAATTTCAGAAAGAGAGAGGTCATCTTCATAATAGTAAACAATAAAATCGTGCTGCTTTTCAGTAAGCATTTCGCCATAAATATCAAAAAGCAATGTTACATCAAGATTCTTCGCCATTAAAATTCCCTCCCGTTACACCAGAAGTGTAAAGACATTCTCCTTTACAGCTTTGCTATTATACTAAACTTCCGTCTGTTTGTCAAGCACTATTTTCACATTTTACGCCATAAGAAAGCATTTTTTTATAATTTTTTCTTTATGCTGTTGACAGGCCGTGCTCTGCGTGCTATCTTGATAGATAACTGCGATTGAATTGAAAGCGCAATATTCACGTTAAGGTTGGCGCTTATCAGTTGATTTGTGGTAATTTAAAATTAACAGAGTAGGCCGTTTTGCGTTTCAGTGTTCTGAGAACGGGGAGTTGTCTCAGAAACGAAATGGTTCATCCTGCGGTAAAACGGCCGCATCCCGCTGTTGAAATATCGGAATGAGCCGTTATACATTTCAAAACGGCTCCGGCTTCCTTTATTCTCCTAACAGCGAGAGAAAAGGAGGTTTTTTTCTTGAAAAAAAGAAGTAACAACACCCTTGAAACTCTCGTCTGCCTTGCCGTCCTCATCGCGCTGCAAGTTGTTCTTTCGAGGTTTCTTTCCGTTCAGCTTTGGAATCTTAAATTCGGATTCTCTTTTGTTCCCGTAATGCTCGCCGCCCATCTTTACGGGCCCTTGGGTGCCGCAGCGGTTTACGGTGCCGGTGACCTTATCGGGGCACTGCTTTTTCCAAGCGGAACATATTTTCCGGGCTTTACACTCACTGCGGTGATTTCCGGCATTATCTGGGGACTTTTGCTCAAAGAAAAGATTAGGCCGATAAAAGCCGTTTGTGCTGTTTTGACGGTTCAATGCGGTTGTTCTTTCCTTCTCAATTCATATTGGATATCCTACATATCCGGCGCGCCATATCTTTCTCAGCTTGCGGTTCGCTGGCCGCAGAGTTTGGGGTATGCAGCCGTTCATTTGGTTTTTATTTTTCTCCTGCTTGAAAAGCTCGGAAAGCTCATTAAAAAAATCATGAAACAAAATTGACTTTAGACAGCATTTGGTGTAAAATATCGTCTGTGAGTAAATTGGGCAGTCGCGGAGCGTGCTACACAGCTCTGAGGAAAGTCCGAGCTTCAAACAGCAGGATAACGGCTAACGGCCGCCGAGGGTGACCTTAGGGAAAGTGCAACAGAAATAAACCGCCGCTTTTGCGGTAAGGATGGAAAGGCGAGGTAAGAGCTCACCGGCGTGCAGGAGACTGCACGGCCATGTAAACCCTATCCGAAGCAACACCGACCGAATGCTTTTTTGCGCGTCAGCTGGACGTATATTCAACAGGTGGCTAGAGCGTGCAGGCAACTGTACGTCGAGAAAGATGATTGCCTTAAAAGACAGAACTCGGCTTACAGATTTACTCACTTTTTTCATAAATTTTCGCCTGTTGCTTTTTGCGGCAGGCAAATCCTTATATCACAAAAATCACCTTTTTCATATGATGAAACGAGGTGATTTTTGTGTTTGAAAGCATTATTTATGCGTTTGCCCTTGTTTTTATTCTTTGCGGAATGTTCTTTATCTGTCTCCTTCTTTTTGACAGAGTCATAACGCCAAAGGGAAGCCGGGCATATTATTCTGTTGTTCCCGGATTCCACGGAGACGAAGAGCTCCCATCAACGGTCTATTCTGCTTTTATCCGCTCCAATCTTTTGACGCTTGAAAAAAGGAACGAGGTAATTGTTCTTGATATGGGACTGAGCAGTGAGGAAAGAAAAGCCTGTGCCGGTATGCTGGATGGACTCGCAGCGGTCATTTTCTGCACGGAAAAGGAAATCGGTGAATTATTTGTTGAAAGACACGAAAAAAAGTAGTATAATGTTTCGGTAACCACTGATTGACTTTCAATTAATCAGCGGTTACCTTGATATAAAGTATAAAAGGAGGGAGAGCTTTGGCTGTGGAAGAAAAAAACAGCACCGTTATCAACGGCACGGTTGAGGGTATTGTTTTCCGCAACGCCGAAAACGGTTACAGTGTTCTTGATGTGAGCACGGACGGAAAGCTTATTACGGCTGTTGGACTGCTCTCCTGTGTTGAACCGGGCGAGGAACTTGCAATGAAAGGTACTTGGACGGTTCACCCGACATTCGGACGTCAGTTTAAAGTTGAATCCTGCGAAAGAAAGATTCCAAAATCGGCCGATGATATGCTTCGCTACCTTTCATCCGGCGTTATAAAAGGCATAGGACCTGCAACGGCGCTTAAAATTGTTGAACGGTTCAAGGATGAAACTTTTGACGTTATTGAAAACTCCCCTCATATGCTCGCCGAAATCAAAGGAATCTCTGCCGAAAAAGCGCAGAGCATCGGCGAAAGCTTCAGAAAACAGTTTTCTGTCCGCGAGGTTATGATAGCGCTTGAAAAATATGGAATGAGTCCATCGGAGTGTTTGAGCGCATACAAAATTCTTGGCACGAATGCCATTGAGCGCATTACGGAAAACCCGTATCTTTTGTGCTCGCAAAAAATCGGCATCGGCTTTGCAAGGGCAGACGAAATTGCCGCGTCTTTCAGCGGCATAAACCCGGTTTATCGCGAAAGAGCCGGCATTGTTCACATTGTCAGTCACAATCTTCTTAACGGTCACACCTGTCTCCCGCGCGAGAAAATCATTCCGCCGTCCTGTGACTTGCTCGGCTGCGGCAGAGACGGCGCGGAAAGGGTCATTGATGACCTTATTGAGGACAAAGAGCTTGTTGAAGAAGTAATTGACGGAAAAAAATTCCTGTTTCTTCCTCCAATGTATCTTGCGGAAAAAAACATTGCCGACCGAATGAAAGTTATGCTCCGCTTCCCTCCCGCTCAAGGCAGGCCGGTTGAAAAGGACATTGATGAAATTGAAGAAAAGCAAAACATAAAATTTGAGGAAAAACAGCGTCTTGCAATCATGACTGCGGTCAAAAAGGGTTTGCTTGTTTTGACCGGCGGCCCCGGAACAGGAAAAACAACCACGCTTAACGGCATTCTTGCTCTTTATGAAAAGCGCAAGCTGAGAGTTCTTCTTGCCGCACCCACGGGAAGAGCGGCAAAAAGGATGAGCGAGGTCACTCACCGCGAGGCAAAGACGCTCCACCGTCTGCTTGAAGTTGTCTGGGGTGAAAATGACCGTCAGCATTTTTCGCGCAACATGGAGAATCCGCTTGACTGCGATGCGGTTATAGTCGATGAACTTTCAATGGTTGACGTTCACCTCTTTTGGGGCTTGCTTGATGCGCTTCCGCTTGGCTGCCGCCTTATTATGGTTGGAGACAGTGATCAGCTTCCGGCCGTCGGTGCCGGGAATGTGCTGCATGATATTATTGATTCCGGGCTCTTGCCTGTTGTTGCCCTTACCAGAGTGTTTCGTCAGGCGATGGAAAGCCTCATTGTTGCCAATGCACATAGAATTGTAAATGGTGAATATCCGATTCTCGATTCAAAAGACAGTGACTTCTTTTTCCTTTCCCGGGAAAATCTTCTTTCCGCCTCAGCAACGGTTGTTGATCTTTACACAAAACGGCTCCCAAAGGCCTACGGCTACAACAGCATCAGCGACATTCAGATTATCTGTCCCTCAAGGAAAGGCGAACTCGGAACAGTCGCGCTCAACCGCGCACTTCAGCAGCTGCTCAATCCGCCTTCAAAAGACAAGGACGAGCTTGTTTCCGGCGGAAAAATTATCCGCGAGGGCGACAAGGTCATGCAAATTAAAAACAACTACGACATAGTCTGGACAAAGGGAAAAACAACCTCAAGCGGCATTTATAACGGAGATATCGGCACTGTGCTTGCCGTCAATCACACAAATCGCTTTATGAAAATTGAATTTGACGACAGAGTTGCCCTTTATCCGTTTGAAAACGCCAAGGAGCTTGAACACGCCTATGCGGTCACGGTTCACAAAAGCCAGGGCTGCGAGTTTGAAGCCGTTATAATGCCCGTTTGCGGCGTTGTTGAACAGCTGCGATACCGCAACCTTCTTTATACCGCCGTCACAAGAGCAAAAAACATGATGATTGTTGTTGGAAGCAGAGGAGAGCTTTTTTCAATGGTTGACAACAACAGGCGCACCAGAAGATACACTGCTTTGAAGTATTTTTTGACAAAGGATGTTAAAATTGAAGTTCAGGAAAACGATCAGAAGAATCTTTTTTCCGGAGAGGTGCAGTAACTGCGGAGAACTCATTCCAATCACACAGGAAAGATGTTCCTGCGGATTCAGTCATGTTTTCAGGATAAGCGAAAGCTTTTGCGACCACTGCGGGTGCGAAGAAATTTCGTGCAGCTGTCTTTTTGCAAGTTCAGCTTTTCTTTCTCACATTACGGCTCCGTTTTTATACAGCGGAGATATCAAAGACAAGCTTCATGCGTTTAAATTCGGCGCGAAGCTTGACGAGGCCGTTTTCTTTGCGCACGAAATGAGCCAAAGGTTTGAAAGTGTTTATCCCGGTGTAAAAATTGATTATGTCTGTTCGGTACCAATGACGGAAGAAGAATTCAATAACCGCGGATTTAATCAAAGCCGTCTGCTTTCAGAAAATGTTTCAAAAATTCTTATGCTTAAAGAAGCGGAACTTCTTTTAAAAATCAGAGATACCTCTCGTCAGCACACACTCAAACAAAAGGAAAGAACAGTAAACCTTAAAGAGGCATTCGTCGCCAACAAAAAGTATGACATAAGCGGAAAGAACATCATTTTGTGTGATGACATCAAAACAACCGGAAGTACGCTAAAGGAATGTTCAGACGTTCTTTTCGCCGCGGGTGCAAATGATGTTTATTGCCTCTGCGCCGCCGCTGCGGACTACTTTGTTCCGATTGAAGAAAAAATCCGAACAGCCCGCAAAATGAAGGATAAGAAAAGGAGTGTTTAATTTATGGCCGGCACAAACATTGCCATAGATCTCGGAACGAGCACCGTAACCGTATATATGCTTGGAAAAGGCATCGTTTATAAACAAGCCAATGCTGCCGTTATTGACCGTCTCAGCGGACAAGTCATATCCATTGGCGATGAAGCGGCAGAAATGCTTGAAAAAACGCCGGAAACATTGGAAGTCATAATGCCCATGCGCTCCGGCGCCGTTTCAAGGTTTGACGTCATGAGCATAATGATTGAAAGAATTATCAAAGACATATGCAAAAACAGCATATTAAGACCAAATCTCATTATCAGCACACCCGTTGGAATTACACCGCCGGACAAGCGCACGGTTGCTCTGCTCGGCTGCTGCGCCTGCGCTGCAAAGGTTTCCGTAATCAGCTCAACGGTTGCCTCGGCTCTCGGGTGCAGCATCGACATTCAGAATCCGCGCGGAAACATGATTGTTGACATCGGAGCCGGAACGGCAGACATCGCTATACACACGATGGGAACACCGGTAAAGTTTTGCTCCGTTAAAGCAGCCGGCGATGAAATGGATGAAGCAATTATACAATACATCAAAAAGAATCGCGGATATGATATCGGCACGCGCACAGCCGAAAAAATCAAAAAAACCATCGGATGCGCCGCAATCCCGAGTGAAGAGATTGAAATGTCCGTTGCCGGAAAGGAACACACAACAGGCATTCCCCTGCTCTTTTCCGTCACTTCCACAGAGATTTTTGAGGCGCTAAAGGACACCGTTGACACACTCGCAGAGGCCATTTCCGAAGTTTTTGAAGATACCTCTCCGGAGCTTTGCGGTGATATATATTCGTCAGGAATCATTCTGACCGGCGGAGCAGCAAAGCTATCCGGCCTTGACAAAGCCCTTAGTGAAAAGCTTGGCGTTTCGGTTAAGCTTATGGCAGACAGCGAAAACTGCGCCGCAAAAGGTGCCGGATATGCTTTCAAATATTTCAAATCCCTCCCGGATAACAGCCTTTCTTTCCGGATACGCGAACAGATTGACCCTGCAATATAACCAAAGCCAAAAAGTGTTAACTGAAAATAGAATCACAGCACCTTGTCTGATTCATAAGACAAATCGTGCTGTGATTTTCTTGTTTTTTCAACTTGCTGTTTTGCCCACCTATCGGTCTGCAACAACTACACATAACGTCTGTTCAAGTTATTAATAAAATCGCAGAACCGGCGGACATAGCCGCCGGTTCTGCGATTTTCGTGAAGGGTGTAAGGGGCTGCGCCCCTTACAGTTAATATATATCACATTTTACATGAATTGTCAACCCCAAAATCAGATTTTTTATAAATATTTGAAGTTAAAATGTAAACTGGTTTGAAGTTAAAATGTAAACTGGCTTGATGTTGCTGCCGTGAAGCCCCCAGACCCGCCAGGTGCGGGAACGGGTCTGGGGAAAAGCATGGTGTTAGGAGAACCATTCAGTGAATGCAAAATATCAATCACTAAATCTTAAATAATAATTATAGAAACAAGTACCGAAATCAAACATGTAACAATCAAAGCACACCTTTGCTGTTGCTTTGTGATAAATATGCTCTTTTTTTATACCAAGAAAAAAATGATAACAATAAGCTTATGAGAGCCATAATAGCAAAAGCAATGAATAATTTGTCAAAATTTAGTACATCCAACATATAAGATAATACAGAAAAAATTCCAAATAATGATCTTGTCGCTTCGTAATATATAGTCAATTTGTATTCATATTTATCTAAAAAATGCGAACTGCCATTTTTAAAATAGAACACAAATTCACTAATTAAAGATAATATGTTGGCAAAAACCAAAACAGCTGATATAATTATTTGAATAATAATCATTTTATTCTCAGATATGAATACGTCATTAGTATTTAGAGCCAACATTAAAACTATAAAAGCAATGGATAAAACATAGAGTACATTATATATTTTGTTAAAAGTTTTATATAAATTCATATAAATCTCCTTTTCCGTTCCAAGAATGATAAGTTATCGCCACACTTCCGCCTGCGGCAGCACTTTAGAAGTAGCTTACGTCCCATTCCACCTTTTTAGCTAATAAGTATTGCCGCTGTTGTTGGTTGTTGAAATCAGCTTTCCGATTCAACGATTTTCCAATTTGTTCCAGCAATCGCCTCACAAAATAACTTCTTCACATTTTCAAGAGTATCTGAAAAAACAATCAGTTCCATATTGTGCGTAGGAATAATGAGCGCATTTGCTGTTTTTAAAAACAAACTAATTTTTGAGAGATACTTGAATCCTCCTAAAACTATATCACCCAAAAGAACAATATCATCCTCAATATTCAACAACGCACTCTGTTTTATTCCTATTGTCTTTTTTAGCCTTGCGTAAACAGCAAATTTTCTACGATCTTTCCAATTATAATAATTTGTTCCGTCAAAAAAGGCTCCTGCGCAAACAACATTGTCACCTGAGATTTTTGCAACTTTCACAATAATATCAAGCGCTTCATAGGCACCTTTATAAAAGGTTGCTTTTTGCTTAAGAGTTTGCTTTGTGTCAATATCCTCCGGCAAAAATTCTTCATTCGACAAAATAAACGAAGCATAATTAAAAAGATCATTCCTGTTTTTCCATTGATCCTTCGTTACGAAACTTTCAGACAAAAAGGCTGTAATTTTATTTTTGTCCTTTAACATCTACTTAAGAATGCCCCCTTCCCTACTTGCATCATAGTTGTACCTTGCAATAACTGCTCCGGTGGTGCTTCTGATTCCGACAACATCGCCTTGTGCGTTGGTAACGGACAAATCACATTACCGTGAAGCCCCCAGACCCGAGCGCGGGGTATTGTTGACGGGTCTGGGGAAGAAATGGTACATCAACCTCAGATGCAGATTTAAAGTTCAATATATTTCCAATAGGTCTCCTCGTTTTTTAAAAATGATTCCAACTCAAAAACATATGCACCAGCGTCAGTACATATTATAAGGTCAGTATCAGAATTAATTTTTATATCATTTATTTTGGCATTAAAAAAGTATTTTGCGACAGCTTTTGAACTACCCATATCAAAAACAATCATTTTGTTCTCATTCTCTGCAGCATAATAAATAATTTCTTTGCTTAAATATACCGCTACTTTTACAAAAATTGCATTTGTATCTTTTTCGCCTACAATTTTTTTGAAATATCTCTTGCTCAAATCAACAATATATATTGCATCCCTAGCTCCCATTTTGTAGGTATGATTCATAACCATTACTGCTCTATTTTCATCAATTTTCAAGAATGAATCAACACATCCCTCCGGCAAATGGATAACCCAATCGTCAAATGTATCTCTTTCTTTTGAAAAGCGTGTAATTCGCATTTTACTCTCTACAGCATTTCTGGCGAACTTATCATAGAAGACAAAATATACCTCGTTGCCGCAATCATAAAAACCAAAACATTCTTCTGGATTTATTAATTTACGAGCATATGATTTTAAATTCAAGCTGCAAATTCTCCAATCTTTGTTCAAATACCAAAGACGGTCCGGAAAAACCGCAAAATGCTGATTGTACAGCTCCGGTCCAAGATTAATGCTTTTTATTATTTGCCCCGTTGATATGTCAAGAAGTCTTGATTTTCCGGTGGTGTTAACACAGAACAATAGATTTTCGCTTAATGGAATAACATTATTAATATTTCTTATCTTTGGTGAAATAAAAATCTCATGACCGGATTTTATCTCTATTATTTTGAATTCATTTTCAAGAATCAAAGCATATACATTTTCTCTAATGTACATCGCATAAAATACCTCTGATTTTGTTATTCTTTTCACGTTTTTCAACTCCCCATATTGATTGCTTCATTTGCCACACGAAGCAATGACCTTATTAATAGCATTGCAGTCAAAACTCCTTGGTCTTTTTTGCGGTTATAGGAACTGCAAATTATTGTATTTATTGATTCATAATATACTTTTGTGTGCATAACCTTATGGAGATTATAGTTAAGATATATCATTTTGATTGGATCATTAATACTGTACTTCATTTTATTAACCCAAACCTTTCTGGCCGCACGTGTCATATTTGCTTTTTGGGGAATAATGTAATGATATTGCGTGTTCAATGTTTTTGCCCTTTTCTTCGCTTTATTAATTGAATTATTTATTGTGTCCTTTAACTGATTAATTGCACTTTTCGCTGTAAATGACAATACATCAACGTAGTGTTTGACCACGTCTATTAAATAGTCAAAATATCCGTTTTTGCGCATATAATTAGCAATTACAATAGCAAAAATTCCGGAAATAAACGCCACTGCTGTTTTCAAAATTACATATATAGTAACTGTTGATCCAACGGTAATAGTAACGCCGATATTTCCGCTCGGATCAACCATATTCACCACATCATTCTCACAATAAGCAAAGGCATTATATGAAAGTAATGTTTTAGTTGCGCCGAGATAATCCACATCATCCGCATTAAGGAATCTGCCGGTTTCCGGGTCATAGTAACGGCTCTGCAAATAGTA
>CAKSWC010000002.1 GCA_934511365.1 uncultured Eubacteriales bacterium | reverse complement strand
TAGAGCGAATATATCACCACGGGTTAATTTTTCTAAGGAGGAAATCTTATGAAAAAATATTTCAAAAAAAGCCTCTCGCTCTTTATGGCGGCTCTCATGCTCATGAGCTGCTGGGTGTTCTTTGCGCCCACAAAGGCGGAAGCTGTAGGTGCAGGAAAGTACAAGGTTCGACTTGAAATAGACTCTGGGAACGATACCGGCGGTTGGAACCATGGCAAAGTTGGTCTTTATGGTAAAAACAACAATGGTAAAGGTTCGGAAAAAAGATTTTGGTATGAGGAAAATCACCTTGTCAATTTCAATGGTAAGAGAGACTGGTATGATGCGGAAACGGATTATTTTCCAACGAAATTTGAATACGAATACTCGTTCGGCGGCGGTTTTACTTGGCGTGAGATGAAGTTCACGGTTCGTATCTTTGTTAACGGAACCGAGGTTGCAAGTGAGTACCACAGCGCAAAATCTTCGGCTTTTAGTACTGCCAAAGGAACGAAGACTACAACCGTCGGAACCGGAAATTATCCCAAAGCTAACGCCGTCGTTTTCGATGACGCCCCCGGCACTATCAATGCGCCCGGAAGCAACAGCAGCGCTCACTATCATCTTAATGACCAGTACGGCGTAAGAGTTTCAAGCGGGAACTCCGCTCCGTCAGTAAGTGTCAAGTCAAATAAAACTATTGCGAGCGGTTCGCTCACCGTTTCAAACAACAACAGCAATGGCGGTTATTCGGTTGCGACAATCAAGGCGACCGAGGGTGTCAAGCAGAAGGACGTTGATTCACAGACCGGAACCCTCTCCGTTTCATACACATTCAACGGTGTAACAAAGAGCGGTTCAAAAGACTTCACAATCAATGACCCCCAATACACCTTCTCCTTCAACGGCAACGGCGGAACAATTTCTCCGAACGCTGCCGTGACGAAATACTATTATAACACTCTTGCTACCGAACAGATTCCGTCAAGCGGAAACAGAACCGGCTATGAGTTCCTCGGCGTGTATGCTGATGCACATTTAAACTATGCTGCAACCAAACCGGCCGCCACGGTATACGGCAATAGGCTCACAACAGGAACTCCGATTGAGAGAAACCAGACTTGGTACGCCGCATGGTGGGCAAAGAACGTCAAAGTAACCTTTGTTGACAACATGGGCAATGTTCTTGCGGAAACGGCTGTCGGAAAATATGATAAGACCTTCGCAAACAGCGGTACAGGTCTCCAGCTTCCGAACGATGTTCCGTTTGTCAGCAACACCGGAAGCGGAACTTTCAACTATTCGTTTACCGGAAACTGGAAGGTCATTGACGCAAAGAAGTTTAACGCTGACGGAACTCAGACTGAATATCAGGGCGCATACGGAACGTCAAGCAGCAGCTTCATCCTCAAGGGAGACACCGTTTTCCAGGCTGTTTATGAAAAGGCAAAGAAAGACTATACCGTAACTTTCTATAATGAAGACGGAAGCGTTAAGTCAAAAAAGGAAGACTATGACTACAGAGAGCAGGCTTCCTGCGATCCGCTTTCAAAAGCTCCCGATAATTACTTCAACTACACCTTCAAGGGCTGGCACAAGGTTGAGTACAAGACCAATGAATTCGGAAACTATATCATTGAAAACGGAAATTATGTTCCCGCCGACGGCGAACAGAAGAACGCTTATATCGTTAACAAAAACGGCTACCTCAGCACAAACGCAACGAGCGATGAGGCCGACGCAGTCAACAGATATGTTAGCGTTGCCGATGATGACGACTTCACCGTAAGAAGCGACGCGGAGTTCATTCCCGTTTTTGAAAAGACATATAATGAATACACCGTAACCCTCAGCTATAAGACCGCCACCGGTGAGGACGTATATTTCAATAATGAAGGCAGAACCTATCACTTCGGTGATGCCCTCGGTCTTCCCGAAGTTCCGGATAGCTACACCACCGGCGGTTACAGATACCCGCTTACCGGTTTCACAAAGAACGGCGCGGCAACCGGTTCAACCGCTCTTCCGGGAACTCTTGATGAAAGCGTTACAACTCACGCAACAAAAACCGTGAACTATGTTGCGGTTTACGGCGAAAAAATCCCGGCAGAGTACACAATCTCCTTCACCTATAAGGACAAGGACGGAAATGACAAGACCGAAACAAAGGAAAATGTTAAGCATGACAGCGCAGTCACTGCTCCCACCGCTCCGACCGTTCCGAAAACCTACAGAGACGCAGAGTATGAATATACTTTCTCAAAGTGGCTTGACCAGGACGGCGCCGAGTTCAAGTCTCCGGCATATAAGGACGCACAGTATGTTGCGCAGTACACCGCAAAGAAGCTTTACACCGTTACATTCATGAATGAGGGCGAGGAGTTCGCGGAAAAAGCACAGTATGTTGCAGGCGATACAATCGCAATGCCCTCCACAAATCCGACAAAGCCGGCTGACAAGACCGCTTATAAGTACACCTTCAAAGAGTGGGTTGATGAAAACGGCACTGCAGTTAAAACGATGCCGGAGGACAATCTTGTTCTTGAGGCAAGCTACACTCCGTCATACATTGACTACGTCATCAACTTCATTTGGAAAGATAAGAACGGAAACAATGTAACCGACACAAAGCATTATCATTACACAGACCTCGTCACCGTTCCAAACCTTGATGAGCTTAATCAGACCTCATATAAGGATAATACATATGAGTACACCTTCAAGGGCTGGGATACCGACGTTTCAAAGCATTGCCTCGGCGAGGGTGAAATGAATGAGGCAGGAACAAGCGCGACTCTCACCTACACTGCAACCTACAGAAGAGCATATAATTACTACACCGTCAAGTGGCTGCAAGAAACAAGCATAGTTGACGGAGCTGTCGTGTATGATGAAGAAAATGCATACATGACTGACGCTTTCATTTATAATGAAAAGGTAAGAATTCCGACCGTTCCGCCCGTCTCCGTTCAGAAACCGTCCAGCACGGCATACAGCATGGTTCTTGATTACTGGTACTATGTTGACGGCGAGGGCAACAAGGTTACGATTGACCGCGACACAAGAATCACCGGAGACATCAAGGCTTATCCGGTTTATAAAGAGGCCGCAAAGGTTTGTAAGGTAACCTTCTTTGACGACAGCGGCAACGCTCTCGGCACACGCGACATTGCGTATAACACCAACCTTGAAACCTACAACGGCATCGGCGCACCGAGGAAGAACTTCTCAGACACCCATCACTTCAAGTTCACCGGATGGAAGAATAAGGATACAGACGAGAAGGTCACCGTTATCACCGATGACTGCAGCCTTCAGGCAACATACGTTCAAGAGGAGCACGCTTACGGCGAAGTCGTTGCCGATAAGCTCCCGACCTTCTTTGAAACAGGCCTCGGAACGCAAGCCTGCACAGGCTGCGCAAAGATCCTTACGAACGTAACAATCCCGGTTCTCACAGACGATGTTGCACCGACCGCTAAGCTCTTTATTAAGGACGCTATCACCGAAAGCGGAAAAGCCGTTCCGGAAGGAAAGCTCCTTGTTGCTCCGAAGAACAACCTCATCGTTGCAACCGTTGACAAGGCTGCCGTTCAGACTTACAACGAAAGCGGAAAGGGCAGCGGAACCGGAAAAATTGAATACTTCGTCACCGAGGGCGAAACGGCGACTGATTTTGAAAGCATCGCTGGCTGGAAACTGCGCTTTGATTATGACGAATACGTTGCCGCTCTCAGAGCAGATGGACTTTCTGAAGCTGAAATTAAGCTTGCAATGAGCGAGTTTGAGGCGAACGCCACCGCATATGTCGGCGACCTTGCAAACTCCTATCCGGAAATCGTCAAGGATGGCAACACATTCATCTTCTATGCAAAAATCACAGACCGCAAGGGCAACGTGAACTATGTTCGCTCCCAGCCTCTTGTTTATGACGCGACCGCTCCGGCTGTTGCTTTCAGCGGCAACGGCAACGGCGGAAGCAAGTTCTGCACGGACGTTTCAGTAATCATTTCCGAAAATGTCAAAATTGCCTCGGTCAAGGTCAACGGCGAGGAGATGGCTCTTGAAGCAGTAACCGTTAAGGACGGCGAAGAGGAAAAAACTCTTCCGACCTCAACAAACGGAAAGTTCACCCTCAGGGGTAAGGGCTTCTATCAGATTACCGTTACCGATGTCGCCGGCAACATTACCGAAAAGAACATTGAAATTCTCGGAAAGCACAACGAAAAAGCAACCGTTACCCCGGCAACCTGCACAAGCGACGGCGCAACAACCTACACCTGCACCGTCTGCGGAACAGTAACAAAAGAACCCGACCCGATTGAAAAGCTTGGCCATAACTTGGTGCTTGTTGACACGGTTAAAAAGACCTGCGTTGATAATGGCTATGAGCTTTGGCGCTGCACACGCTGCGGCGAGACTGAAAAGAAGAATATTCAGCCCGCAACCGGCAATCATACCTATGCAGGCGAAAACGATGGCTGGGTTGTCAGCAAAAAGCCGACCTGCTCAGCAGTAGGCGAAAAGTACCGCGTCTGCACCGTCTGCGGCGAATATGAATTCGGCACGATTGAAAAGGACACAAACGCTCACGTTTGGTACCGCGGCGTTGTTACAAAGCCGACCTGCACAGTGGAAGGCTACACAATGCACACCTGTAAGTATTGCGGCTTCACCGAAGAAGTTGAGGGCAGCAGAACCAAGGCGCTCGGTCATGAGAAGAGCGGCGTTTGGGTAGTTACAAAGGAGGCCTCCTGTCTCGGCTATAACGAGGAGACCCAGACCGGCGGAACAGTCGGCGAAAAGGTTCAGTACTGCAAGAGAGACGGCGCGGCGGACTGCAACAAGGTCGTTATGGTGACCGAGGAAATCCCCGTTCCGAATCACGAGTGGGTATTCGTTGAAAAGGTTGCTCCGACAACGGAGACTGAGGGCTACACGCTTTACAGATGCCGTGTTTGCAGCACGGAAAAGAAAACGACCTATGTTCCCAAACTTGTTGAACACACCGTAACCTTTATGGTTGGCGAAAATGAATACGACAAGATTAAAAAGCTTTCCGGCGAGTCCGTAACGGTCACCGACCCGACAAAGCCGGCTGACAAGACCTATAAATACACATTCAAACACTGGGCAGACGCTGAAGGCAAAAAGGTTGAGCTTCCCGTTACGGTTCCTGCCGATAAGGACATCACCCTCACCGCAGTGTTTGAAGCGACTTATATCAATTACACCTTTGTTTTCTACACCAAGACAAAGACCGAACCGATTGAAGACGTTCAGTTCAAGAAAGTCGGTTACAGACACTATGATGATGAGGCTGAGGTATTTGCAGGCCCGTCAGATTATGAAACAGACGGTGCAACTTATAAGTTCCTCGGCTGGGTAGCCAAGGGCACCGCACCGATTCTTGAGGACGTCAAGGACGAGGAAACCGGCGAAGTTATTCAGAAAGCAAATGTTTCAAAGAGCATCAAGACCGCGGATTGCAAGTTTAATGCGGACAATACCGCCGAGTTTGAGGCTGTGTTCAAAGAAACCGTTAAGAAGGTTAACCTCACCTTTGCCTATGACATCACCTCCGGAACATACATCTACACCGAGGCGTTTGACTACGGAACAGAGATTAAGGATATTAACAGCGTTATTCCGGCTGAAACACTGAAAGACGTCAAGAAGGCTGCGGATGATGTTTATCATTACACTTTCAAGGAGTGGAAAGTCCGCGAGGGCAGCGAGTCGCTCAAGAACCTCAGGAAGAACACGCTGGCTCTTGCAGTGTTCACCGCAACGGAGCATAATTTTGAACTTGTTGCGGGCGCGGAGCACTACAAAGCTCCGACCTGCACCGAGGACGGCTTCCAGGATTACGCTTGCTCCTGCGGAAAGAACGAAAGACGCGCAATTCCGGCTCACGGCCACAGCTGGAGCACAACTCCGGACGAAAACGGAAAGGTTGAATGCTCGGTTTGCCACGAGAAGAAGGATTATGACGCAAAGTTCACCGTAACATTCTATAACGATAAGGGCGCAACAATTAAAAAGCTCTCCGACCTTAAGTGGAACGCAGACATCAGCAAGGATATCCCGACAAATGTTACCAAGGAATCGGACGCACAGTATGATTACACGTTCGCTTACTGGTATAAGAAGGGCGACACAACCAAAACAAAGGTTGACGTTGCTTCAATTGTTAAGGCCGACGCCGAGTATGTTGCCGAATTCAAGGCAACACCGAGAAAATATAAGGTTATCTATCGCCTTGAAGGTTCAACAACCGCTCTCCAGGTCTTTGAGGTTGAATACGGTGCGGCTCTTCCGGAGTACACCGGAGAGACCCCGAAAAACGACAAGTTCGATGACTATCAGCACTATGTCTTTGCCGGTGTTTGGAGCAAGAGCGATAAGGACTTCCCGGACGGCATTACGCAGGACGTTGTCATCACGCCGGTGTTCACTCCGGAAGGACATGACACTCAGGTCGATTCAATGAAGAACGCAACCTGCACCGAGGCGGCTAAGGAAACTTATAAGTGCACAAAGTGTGGCTACACCTACACCAAGTCAATAGGAAAGCCACTCGGCCACAAGTATGTTCTTCTTGAAACCGTTGACCCGACCGAAAGCACTCAGGGCTATGAGCTTTATAAGTGCGAACGCTGCGGCGATACCTACAAAAAGATTCTTGAACCGAAGAAGTACATCTATTTCACCGTGACTGTTGTTGACCAGAACGGCGCTCCCGTTCAGGGCGCAACCGTAACCGTCTTTGACGGAACAAAGTTTGTTGCTTCCGGAACCACCGATGCTCACGGAAAAGTTGTGTTCAGAGTTGAGGAGGCCAAGAAGTACAGAATTGTTGTTGAATACAACAAGCAGCACCTTGAAAGTGACATCACGGTTAACCCGGACGGCTCAATCACCGGAGACGTTCCCTCCGTCAATGTTACAAAGTGCTCATGCACCTGCCACAGAAACGGTGTATGGCCGGCGATCTTCCGCTTCTTCCACAAGGTTATCAAGATGCTTGTTGGACACTTCGTCTGCTGCGGCAATCCCGATCCCAGATACAACAACTGATATTCCGATATACTCTTTCATTTGCAGAAAGGCCACCCGAAAGGGCGGCCTTTTTGCTGTCTGTTCAAAGGAAAGCTATTTCCCGACATTTAACAACATATTGTATACGTTAAAAAAACCACCACAAGCGGCTGAAATCCGAATTCACGACAAAAATGATAATTCTCAGACGCTAAAATCGCATGGGGTAAATCTTCACAAAAAAGCCTTTAGTCAACTATGCAATATGTAGAAAAGCAAAAACAATTAAAAAAAATATTGAAATAAAACACCCAAAATGTTATACTTACTACAGTTATAGGTGTCTCTATGGGTGTATTGCACCCATTTTCGGGCAGTTTGACCGAAAAACAATGGTATCTTGGGGAGAAATTGGGTACTATTTTAGGGAATCCTATGTTAATCATAAAAACATTTTTCATCTAAGGAGGAAAAACTTTATGAAACTTGGAAAAAAACTTCTGAGTTGCATCCTCGCGGTCCTCATGATCATGTCGAGCGTTACCGTCAGCTTCACCGTCTTTGCGGCTGCCGGAACTTCTGACGTGATTGATGCCATCGACCAGTATTACGATGGCATTAAGGAGGCTATCGACTCGAAAGACAAAAAGCGTGTTCCGAGCGGCAGCCCCGGTTCCAACGACTGGACTGTTGAGGTGGATACCTATACCAGCGGCTGGTATTATGTTACCCGCGCATGGTATGAGTATGCTATTGCAACGGGGGGTACATACCAAAACTTGTATAACAACCTCGTGACCGAGGCGACCGGTCGCGCCGGTGCAGGCGGCATCTCTCTCGCTGACTACAAGGCTATTCTTGGCTACTATAACTGCAATCCGGGCGCCCGTAGGCTCGTTGTCAAGAGCGGCTATGATGTCCTTGCGTGGAAAACTGCCGAGGCGATGCAGCAAGACATCAACCGCACCTATCATGACGCCACCTTTACCGTTACCTATAATAACGGTATCACCGGCGGCAAGGTTGATGATAAGGGCACGCCCTCCGGTATCACCGGCAAAGACGGTAATATCGATATGCTCAGCAACGCCATAATCAACACGCGCGACAACTTCAAAGATTGGTTCAAAAAGGACTTCTCGACCCTCACTATCGAGCAGCTTCTTGCGCTTGTTGACCCCACTGACCCGGCTTCCTGCGGTCAGGCTCTCACCACTTTCAACAACGCTGTTGTAACGGCGAGCCAGATGTCTGCGTCTCTTTCCGGAAATGCGGAAAAGGATGCTGCTGCAATTTGGGATCACTATATCAAGCCTGACACCGGCTACACCTATTCCGAAGCACAGGAGTGGATGGAAAACGATCTCATGGCGAACCTCTATAAGGCATATGCCGCTTCTTATAAGGCAGAGTTTGACAAGCTCATGGCTGTTGACCTCCTTGAGAAAGATTCGGACGGCGTATACGTCATGACCGCAGACAAGGTTCTTGAGCATTACAATGCCGTTAAGGCTAAGATGTATGAGCTTGAAAACAAGCAAAGCCCCATTGATGCTTCGCTCAACATTTTCTCCTTCATCAACGATCACTTCAAGGCAGATTATAACGACTACTATGACAAGACGGTCAAGGACTATGTCTATAATCTTGAAGAAACGCTCGCAAAGCGCTATGTTGTCGGTCCCTATGACAACGGCGAAAAGCCGTGGGCTGACCAGCTCACCGACCTCATTAACGAGGAACCGAAAGTTCCGACCTATGACCACAGCGATGAAGCTGCCATTGAAGCATGGCAGAGCAACACTGAGGGTCAGGCTGCGGCAAAGGATTACATTAAGAGAGCAACGACCCTTCTGACCAATATCGACGAATACATCACAAAGTATGTTCCGTTTGATGACGCTCGTTACACAGGTGACACCGGCGTTAAGTCTGCTCTTTCCCCGACTCAGAAGCAGAACATTGATGCCGACAGATATAACACTCTCAAGTCATATATTGACAAGCACAAACTTGACGTTGAGGGCTATGACACCTTCATGCTCAAAGCCAAGATGGACGCTCTCATGAAGACCACTATCCTTGACGGAAGAAGAACCGGCGATATGACTGCTTTCTATGAAGAATTCAGCGGTCTTGTCAACGGCGCAAAGGCAAAGAGAGACAGTACCAACGAAACCGACAAAGCTATCTATAATGAAGTTTTCCCCTCAAAGACGGATGCGGACGGAAACACCGTTGACGGCCTTGCGGTTTATGAAGCATACCTTATTACCATTAAAGAGCGCGTTGCACGCAGACTTTATGAGCAGGTTCAGCTTGTTCTTAAATACGCAGGCGAGGGCGGCAGCGGAAAAGCTATCCGTTACAGCAACTATGAAGCTGTTATCAAGGCTTATGATGCGATTGAAAGCACACCGGCCTCCTTCAAGACCTTTATTAACGGTGCAATCACTTCCTTCAAAACTAAGGACGGTCAAGAAGTTACAATTGCTACTCTTGAATCTCTTTGGACCCAAGCCGGAACTTATGGAAAAAATGCTAATGACTACGCTTCGGCTTTCAGAACTGCTATCAATCAGTTTAACAAGGGCGCTGCAAACAGAGACAAGACCCTTCTTCAGGCACTTTTTGGCGGCAGCGGAATCAGCGGATATAAATGGGTTTCTGCAATTAACAAACTTAGCTATGATGATATAGTTGCTTTTGTTAACGAGGTTGGTCTTGTTAACAAAACGATTAATCCTACAACCATCGCTAATCTTATGGATGATGCGGTTAAGGATCTCGACAAGATTATCGTTTCAAAAGACGTTGGTACCCTCCTTGATGAACTCATGGCTAAGGCCGATGAAAAAGGCTCGGTTGTCAAAGGTCTCGGCAACTGGGAGTATGATTACACAGATGCCAACAACAAAACCCACAAGAAGGGCGACAAGATTGAAACCCTCGGTGAGTTCCTTATCAACATGATTAGAAAGACGCTCTTCGGCGGACTCCTTCAGGATGTTTTCTTCAAGACGGTTTCTCCGCTTATCGGTGATGCTGTTGTTAGTATGACAGATTCCGTTAAAGTATTCTATCTTGGTTTTGCTCTTCCTGACTTGGCTCGCCAGTTCCTTATCACACTTCCGGTTCAGTGGTTGATGGACGGAAGCAAGAACACTTATACAGGTAAAACATACAGTGGTGATTATAAGATAAAGTGGTCCGGAGCACTTAGCGGCGGTTTTGGTCTTGGCTCATATCCGCTGGCACAGAAGGCAATGGCTTCTGCAGACGTTTGGGAACGTAGCGGAAACGTGCTTACTGGTAAAACGCTTACTTCACTCTATACGGATGCCCCTAAGGAAAAGTGGAATAATTCCGGCTTGGATAAGGATGAAAAGAATGCAATCAACAACTTGAAACCTGTTGATTGGGGCGATTGGGATTCCAAAGCCGTATGGCACATCAACAATGAAACCGATTTCTATAATTCACTTGCCGCATCTGCAATCGGTATAGCACCTGTTTTGAGTGCGCTCCTCAGTGGCGAGGCGACTAACTTCCAAGGTAAACTCGGTATAACGAATGTTAAAGTTACTATTGAGGGAACCGGTGACGCACTTTATGACAGACTGTTTGTTCCTCTTTATAAGCTTCTTGGAATTACCGAAAAAAGCGCATCAAATCCGAACGGCTTTGCAAGCGCAAGCGAGCTTAGAAGTGCAATAGAGATCAATAGAAAAGATAATCCGAACAGGCTTCCTGATTACGGTAGAACCTTTTGGAGATTGATTTTTAATCCGCTCTTCTATTGGATGAACAATACGCTCTTTAAGGCTCCTGTTCAAACAATTCTTACTCTTCTTCCGAACCTCCTCGGAATGCTTGAGTATGACCAGATCGTTCCGAAGCTTCAGAACATAAAGGTTAAGATTTCGGCTGTCGGTATTAAGATACAAGAACTCAGCGTTTGGGATCTTCTTAAGGATACCCTTGACAAAATGGGTCTCACCGACGCACTTTCCGGCGGTACTGACGGTATCCTCAAGCTCCTCATCAAGGCAACGTCAACAAAAACAGGTCCTGCAAATGATGATGACGCAGCAAATTACCTGATGAGAAAGCCCGAAAAGAATGCTGACGGAACAACCGAAACGGTTACCAAGAAGAAGGCTAACGCAGCAAAGTATGTTTATAAAGGAACAACCTATTACTTTAAAGAGCTTGGACTTCTCACTCAGACCCTTTATAACGCATTCGGCGATGCGCTGATTAAGTGGCTCTGGACAGACACCAAGGGCAACAGCATTGCTCTTTCAGAGGGCAACAGGCAGTCTGTTCCTCTTTCAATTCCGGTCAACCGCTTCCTTGCAGTAGGTACACCTTCTTCATCGACTTTTGATGGCTTTGACGGTAAAATGACAACATGGCACGTCAACGCTGACCCGGGCGATACCCTCCTCACCCTCTTCCGCTGGCTGATGAATGACGGAACGCTTTATGTTGTCAAAGGCCTGCTTGACGGCCTTGTCACTCCCGACCCGGAAACCGGAAAGAGCGCGATTGACACCATCCTTCCGATTCTTGACGGTCAGGCCGACAACATTCTTGCAATCCTCGTCTGCTTGCTCAACGAATATAACATTGACTTCACACCGTATACCGATACGGTTGCAAACAACTACAAAAACTTCAAGGATAAGGGCGAAAATGAGCTTCTCAACAGCGACCTGACAACAAAGTTCGTCACCGGCTATTACCTTGATAAGGTGCTGAACGACAACGGCGGCGTTGACACCAACCCGACCGGCATTGCCAAGGCTGACAAGGCCGTTGAAAACGCCGATAAGGTTGTAACCTCACTCATCCCGATGCTCATGAATCTCCTCATCCCGATGCTTGAGAAGACCTTCCCGAAGGCTGTTGAAAAATACAACGCCGGTGGACTTGATACAGTTGAAGATATCGTTATGGAAATTGTTGTTTCCAATGAATTTATCAACTGGCTCATGAAGCTCCTTGTTGGTACTCACGAGTATAAAGACAAGACCGATGCTGACGGCAACCCGATTCTTGGAGAAGACGGAAAGCCCGTTAAGTCTGATGAAATTGACACCGGTCTCCTTGGCGGCCTCCTTGCAGGCGACGGCACCGGTACCGACACCATAACCAAGATTCTCAACCTCCTTGCAAAGCTTGAAATTGACATCACTCCCAACGGCTTCTATACCGTTGTTAAGAGCGGAACCTTTGCTAATGAACAGCTTGCCGGTTGGTTTGAAACCTGCCGTGCAAAAGCGAAACACACAATCAAGAACAGCGATGGAACAACCACTGAGATAACAAATGTTCCGATGGAGGATCTGACCTGGGGCGATATGTTCGTTCCGGAAAACATGGAATGGATCAAGATTGGCGCAATGGACAGCCACAGAACTGTTCTTGGACGCTTCTTCAGCATGATTCAGAGTTTCCTGGCTCCGCTCAATCCGCTGCTCTCGCTCATCCTCTGCGGCGAGGATATCACTCTTGCCGATGAACTCACGATTCAGGGTAATGACGGCTACGGCAAAGCCATTGTTCCGATTATGGAAGCACTCGGTCTTGACGAAGCAACCAAGACTCAGAACGAATTCAACAAGTCTGTCTTTGGCGGAAGCACAACCGACCCGAACAAGGCGAAACAGGGAAGATTTGCAAAGATGACGCGGTCTCCGTTTGAGGCTCTCACCCTTCCGCTGACCAACTTCCTGCTCGGAACGGCCGACGGAAGCAAGAAGGGACTTCTCCAGGCCCCGATTCAGGTTCTCTTTGAAAAGCTCCCGAACATCGCATACTTTATGTATACCTATGAAGAGAACGGCGTAAAGACGAGCGACCTTTCAAAGGCTGTTCAGAACCTTATTTCACCGGTTCTTCAGCTCCTTGACATTGCAGACCCCGTTCTTTCAAGAGCAATTACTCTTGACATCAGAGGCCTGCTCAACAAGTACCTTGACATTGAAACGCTCCTCAACAGCCTCCTTTCCTCGGTTCTTGACCGTGATTACTCATCACTCACCGATGTAAACAAGAAGAACGCAACATATATCCAGATGGATATCCTTGACCTTGCCGCAATCGCGGCCGAGTCCTCATCAAAGGCTTATAGCGCACATACAAACCGTACCTTTGCAAACGGAACGCAGGGCGGAACATGGACGAAGTTCGAAGCCTCTCCCGGTCAGCTTCTTATTACCCTTGTTCGTCAGCTCCTTTCAGCTCAGATGGTTGAAAAGATCGGCGATATCATCAAGGACGTTCTTTCCGCAAACGGCTTCCAGACCGAGGAAGACGTTGCTTCAAGAGAACGCAACATGACCATTGTTGAAAACATTGTTGACAAGGTCAACCAGGTAATCGCAGGCGGTGGAAGAAAGGTTGACGTTATCACCGGTATCGTCATTGACCTTCTCACCGACTATACGATTGATTCAAAGAACCACTACTTCTATGAGATCATGAATAAAGTCGATGAAAAAATCACCGATGAAATGAAGGACATTGCCTGGAACGAATATGGCATTGAGCACAAGGGCTATGACTGGTCTCAGACCGCCGACAAGTTCACCCAGCAGGATGTTGAAAACGCAATCGGAAACATTGACTATGTTATCCAGAAGGCGGTTCCGGATGTTCTTGCCGCTCTTGTTGACGAGGGCATGCTTGAGCTTCCGATTGACTATGACTACACCTCCGGCAACGGACTCTGGAAGCTTATTCAGTCGATAATCAACAAGAACCTCTTTAAGGATGACATGATCAACCTCATTGTCAACGCGCTTTCAAAGCTCTTTGGAACAATGAGCAATGTTGACGCAATCCTTAACCTCATCAAGGGCGCGGGCTTCGACGTCACTGTCGGCCGCTTCATCTGGAAGGATTGGTGCGAGGGCTATAAGGCTGGAGGAACAGCTGCAAAGTGCGGCTCTGAAAAACCGCACGTTGCCCACCCGACGAAGGGCAGCAAAACCACCACTGCCAAGGGCTACATCACCTACGGCTTTGACCCGAATACCATCGTTTTCAACACGGAAAACGGCAAGGTTTATGGAAAGCTGACCGCAGAGATGGCAGCATCGCTTGCCGATCAGGATGAAACTCCGGAAAAAGTAACCTTCACACTCAAAAACGGTGAAGAGACAACGACATATACAGATTACGTTGAGCTTACCTGGGATCAGGTTTACTACAACCACAGCTATATTGCCTATGAGTTCGATAAGGACGGCAAGCTTGTTACCAACGAGGACGGCACGCCGAAGCTTCTCACCGAAAAAATTAAGGACGAAAACGGAGACGAAGTTGACAAGACTACTCCTGTCTATGACGAAGACGGCAAGACCGTTCTCAGACAGAAGAAGGTTTATGTCAGAAATCAGTATTCAAGCGAATACAACCAGAAGACGAGCGGCGGAAAGTACGTCTATGAATACAAGAATGCCGACGGAGAAATGACCGAGGTCGCTCTTGACTATCCGTATCAGCTCAAGAAGTATGAAGTTACCGTTGACGGCGAAGAAAAGCTGTATGACATCACTCCGGTTCTTGACAAGGAAGGCACCGCACGCTGGACTTGGGGCCTTGATGCCATAAACGGCACGAACACCCAGGAAACCTTCTCATTGAAGAAGAACCACTTCATTGATGGCGTTTGGGAGATGCTTTCACCGCTTGCTCCGATTCTTGCAATGATCACCGCAGATGTCGGCCTCAAGCTCTTTGACGGCGGTCTCAACATTGAGGGCAACAACGGCTATGAAAATGTTCTTGTTCCGCTCCTCAACGCTCTCGGCCTTGACGCAATCCTTGATTACGTCAATACAACAAAGGATGCAGACGGAAGAACCTATCTTGACATTATGAACGATGGCAAGAACGCGGATGAAAAGATTCCGACCCAGCTCCTCACCGGCGAACAGTTCCACAACATGGTTGTAACAACTGCCGGCGAGCTTTCAATCGAAGGCATGAAGCAGGGTACCGCAACCTATATTAACTATATCTTCAACTTTGTTGAAATTCTTGCAACTCACCCGCTTGCAACTCTTGCAACCGCACTCCCGACCCTCTCCTACTTCATCTATGGCGATGGTCTTACCACTCTCCTTTCAAATGTTCTTATCCCGGTTACTACTCTCACAGACAGAATCGGTCCAAAGAATATGACAAGAACAGTGGACGGAAAAGAGGTTCACGAAGAAATCCTTGACATTGACCTCAACGGTATCGGCTCCGGTCTTATTGACATGCTTGCAACAGGAAGCTGGAAGAACTTCCAGAATGCACTTCTTCAGTATGTATGGATCGTTGGAGAAGAGGATGACCTCAAGAACTTCATTAAGGGTTATAACACGGATACAGATGGCGACGGAAAGCTTGACGCATTTGTATACAATAATGTTCCTTACAAGAAGGGCGATATCGTTATGGCGTCGGTAGACGTTCTCTCGCTCACCGAGTCACTCTATAAGTTTATCGGTTCGCTTGAATTCGACCTTTCCGGCGTACTCGCTCCTAAGGATGAACGCGAAACCCTCACCGAGGAGCAGAAGAAGCAGTATTCATACGGCATTTGCTACTTCCTTGACAACGCCAAGGAGCTTGAAGCGAAGGCAAAGATTAACGCCGCCGCTAAGGATGGCATTACCGAAGAAGAAAAGAGCAACCTCCTCAAAGAAGCAAGAGAACTGCGCGCAAGCGTTCTCAAGGAATTCTTCAAGTCTGTTGCGGCTCTCGGCGATCCCATTTCTGCAAGCGACAACAGAGTCGGCATCAGCAAGACCGGCCAGGTTAAGGTCAGCCGCTCCGAGATTCTCATGTTCATCATTGATTTCATCAAGGAGAACACAACAATTCCGGTTCTTCTCGGAAACATTCTCGGATACGACCTCACAGATAAAAACACTGACGAAGCAGAGCTTCTTGATGTTGTTATCACCAATGTTCTTCAGAATCCGGAAGTTCTTGTTGACGTTATCGTTGACCTTGTCACCGGCTACACCGTTAACGAGCAGAAGCCCGTTGAACTCATCAAGATCAATGCTGAAACTCACTATGACTTCTATGAGGACAGCGGATATAAGTCACTCGATGAAGTTAAGGAAGCAAAGGCGAACGGAAAGAAAGTTTCTGAAATTTCCAGAATCAAGACCTCCGCAGCCATCGACAACCTTGATAACCTTGTTGGAACGGTTCTCAACCTCCTCAAGAAGGATCTCCTCAAGGACAAAAACGGCTTCTTCGTCAAGACTCTCGGCTTCACCGAGACTGACGATATCACCCTCAAAAATGCTGTTGATAAGCTCCTTAAGAACTTCCTCTTTAAGGATGACAACATCAACAACGTCGCTTCCCTCCTCATTAACGCGCTCGGAAGCGAAAACAACGCAAAAATCGTTAACCTTGTTGTAACCATTCTTCAGGGCGCGAGTGAATATGACCTCAGCCCGGCTAACTTTGCTGAAAAAGCAAAGTATAACGATAACAACAAGTTTGATGACATCATTAATAATGCTCTTGACGCAGTTAACGCAAAGCGCGCTGCTGCCGGCAAGAACCCGATTTCCATCAACAAGCTGAAGTGGACTCAGGTTGCTTCACATTACCTTGAAAATGTTTATACCTATGTTGATGCCAACGGAAAGACCTCAAAGGCATATTCAACGGCAGTGAATCTCAACGGCGGTTACGGCCTCATTGCTTCAAACGGCGAAATTGCCGTGAAGGACGAAGAGGGCAATCCCGTTACCAAGGACACCAAGGATGCAGTTAAGCTTTATGCAGCCTATACTCAGGTTCAGCAGAAGGATGCTGCCGGAAAGCTTCTCTATCAGGATGCTGACGGAAAGCCGACAACCGATAAGGGTAATGACAATGCTCCGCTCATGGGTTATGCTTACACCTATGGCGATAAGACAGTCTACTCGCTGACCGACGGCTCGCTCGGCGGAAGATACGTTCTTATTGATGCGGACGGAAACATCCTCACAAAGGATGGAGAAAACGAGGTTACCGCGGACACACCGAACGCAGTGCTCCTCCTTCCGGCAACGGATGAAAAGGCCAAGATGAGCCAGACGGTTCGCATCCATGAAAAGTGGGGCGTTACCGACCGCGTTGAGTTCATCAACCTTGTTTGGAATGTTATTCAGCCGCTCAAGGGTGTCTTTGAACTCCTTCTCACCGGCGGAGACCTCACAATCTATGATAAGATCAAGATCAAGGGTCTTGAGGGCTACAAGGGCGTTATTAAGCCGCTCCTTGACGCACTCGCAGTCAGCAAGCTTCACAAAAAGACTGTTGACGAAAAAGGTGTTCAGACAGAGGGCGATGCATACCTCAAGAACTACTATGCAACCTATGATGACTTCTACAAAGCAGTTTACGGAGGAGAAGGCGTTGCCGGTAATGATAAGGTTCTCCTTTCACATCTGACAGACGCAATCTTTGCTCTTGTTGATTCACTCTGCGACAGACCTGTTTCAACAATCGCAACTGTACTTCCGTATCTTGCACGCGCTCTCCAGAGTAACGGCCTTGACAAGATTGCCGAAAACCTTCTCGCTCCGATTACAACAATCACCGAAAAGGTTGACGATATCTATCACATTGACCTCCTTGGAACAATCAAGGGTCTCCTCAGAGACGCAATCAAAAAGTCCAACGCAGAAGCCGGTATCACAACCCAGAGCTTGGCTCCGGCGGAGCAGGGCACCGTTACCGCCGCCGTTGCTGCATATGCACTTGATGTTATTGAAAACAACGAGTCAGACAGCAGTGACGCTGCAGCAAGACTTCTTAAAGCTCCGGCAGCCGCTGCCGCAAAGTCACCGGCAAGAGCTCCCGCAGCAAACAGCGATGCAAACGATAATTACACGCTCCTTGACATTATCTGGCAGCTCATTGATGGCGTTAAGATCAATGGCGACATTCCGCTTTCCTCAATCCTGAGCGATACTATCTTCTATGATCTTGCTTCCTGCTCATGGAACGGAAAGAGAAAGGTTACCGACAGCAACGGAGCCAGCATTGAACTTTCCTCCTCCTATGCGGCGTTTGTAACAATCACAAGACCCGCAAGCGGAAAGCCCAGCGGTGAAATCACAAGACGCGAAACCGCTGCAGAAGTTGTTGACGAGAACGGCAATGTTACAACTCCGGCTGAATACGTTG
This sequence comes from uncultured Eubacteriales bacterium, assembly GCA_934511365.1. Lineage (GTDB taxonomy): Bacteria > Bacillota > Clostridia > Oscillospirales > Acutalibacteraceae > UBA6857. Next base: position 231,918 of record CAKSWC010000002.1, on the reverse strand, counting down.
TTGACCGCGAATCCGTTCTTATGGAAGTTCTCAACGGCCTTGTTTTCACAAGCGGCGTTAAGGATCTCCTCAAGACTCTCCTCAAGAACGATTTCGACCTCTCCAAGTATGAGGAAACCGACGGAACCGATCTTAGCAACACCGATGCTCTTCTTCCGATTCTTGTTAATGGAATCTTCAACGATCCCGAAGCTCTTGAAAGACTTCTCATTGACCTGCTTTCATGGTATGAAGTTCAGTATGAGCCGGCAAGAACAACCGGAAAGGATTACAGCGACCTTGACACAGTTCCCGCTATCGACTATGACGCGGCAAAGATTGATAAGGCTCAGCTTGAAAAACTTCCTGAAGATCTTGACACGCTCATCGCCGCAATCATCCCGGCAGTTAAGGAATTCCTTCCCGAGGGTGCTCTCGGCAATCTCAAGATGGAAGGCGCAACCGTTGAGGATATGGTTGAAAACCTTGTTGTCGGCCTCTTCCAGGATAGCACCGACGAAAAGACCGGAAAAGTAACCTACGGCCTTGCAACAAAGCTCATGGCTCTGCTTGTTGGCGCAATCGGTTCCAACGATTCAATCGGCAGTATTATTGATATGCTTCCGGAGCTCATTGACGGCGTTGACCTCACTCTCGGCGCATTCAAGGCTTCCTCAAGCGCAATGAATGGCTACTTCGCCGACTGCAAGACGTGGTCTGACGCTTATAACAAGTTCAAGGTTGCAAAGAAGCTCACAGCTGATGACCTCAAGGGCAAGACTGTTCTTGACGGCGAAGGCTACAAGTACATTGAAATCACCGATGCTGACGGCAATGTTATCGGCAGAACCGCATTTAACGACAGCAAGGAAATCTATAAGCTCGACAAGGACAACAAGCTTATCCCGGTTTATAAGCTTGACGCGGACGGAAAGAAGATTCCCGTTTATAAGACCGACGGAACAGGTGCCTTTGTTCTTGACGAAAACGGCAAGAAGATTGAAGAAAAGGACGAAAACGGCAACGTCATTTATGAAGTTGAAAAAGACAAATTTGAGATGGACTATGAAGTCATTCTCAAGGATGCCAAAAACTTCGGTATTGAAACCTATCAGGATGTTCTCACCTTCATCAGCAATCTTCTCACCCCGCTTGCTCCGATTCTCAGAGTTCTCCTCACAGAGGATGACCTAGTAATTCTTGACGGCGTATATCTCAGCGCGGGCGACGGCTATGACCGCTTCCTTATTCCGCTTCTTGAAGTATTCGGAATTGACGGAATCATCAGTAAGGCCGACCTTGCCGCTCAGACCGTTACAACCGATAACGAGGGCAAGAAGGTTTATGACAACGCAAAGTTCACCTCAGTTATCGTTAAGTACATTGACAAACTTATAAAGAAGGTTGTTGTCAGCCCGATAAGCACGATTGTTGACCTTCTTCCGCAGCTTGTGTTCTTCATCTATAGTGACGGACTTGCGCAGGCTGTTGAACAGTTCATCGCTCCGCTCACCTCGCTTGTTGACCTCGTTAACGAAGTTACCGCGAAGAAAGTTGAAGCGAACGGAAAGACCTATGTTGCTCTTGACATCTATAAGATGCTCCTCAAGACCATTAACGAAAAGGTTATGGTTCCGAATGAGATTCCGGAAGTTGACAACATCAAGGGCTTCATTGACACCTTCCTCACCGCAGGCGGACTTGAAAATCTTATCAGCAAGATTCTTGCTAAGAACAAGCTCGACCTCGGCATCGAAATCAACGGTCTCTTCAAGAGCATTGTTGCAAAGACCTGCAAGATTGCCGATGTTGAAACAAAGCGCGTATTCACCGCAACGGAAAAGAACGGCAAGAACTATGTCACCGGCGTTGTTGCAAACCGCGCAGATACTCTCATCCAGATTATCTCTGAGACTCTCCTCGGCGGAAAGACGCTTGAAACAATCCTTAAGTCTGTTGCTCCGGATCTTGACCTTGCAGAAGGCTCAACCGTCAAGACAATTCTTGACGCCGTAACCGGCGAGAACAGATACGTCATCTTCCAGGTTCTTCTGACATACTTCAACAACTATGATGTCAAGACAATGGTTCTTGAGTATCTCTCATTCGACAAGGTTGAATATGCATATGAAACCTTCATGAACGGAACAACCCTTACCCAGCGTAAGCTGCGCCGTTCAATCAGGAAGCTTGACAAAACTCTCCTCACCCTCATTCCTGAGCTTCTTCCGATTCTTGAAGAAAACGAAACCTTTAAGGTTCTTGTTGAAAAGATTGGCGGACTCAAAGAGGGCATGAGCGTTAAGGACTTTGTTCACGCAGTTCTTGAAAGCTATGTATTCAATGACAAGATGGTAAGCACCATTGTTGGCGCTCTCATCGGTCTGCTTGGCGGCGAAGAGCTTGAGGGCACTCTCTCAACCGTTCTTCCGCTCGTTAAACAGATTATTGACGTTGACCTCACTCCTCAGGCATTCATCGAAAAGGCTGAAGCAGTATCGCCTGAACTCGGTGCTGTTCTTCAGGCTGCTTATGACGATGCAATGGCTAAGGCTGAAGCAGGAAACGGCAAAGATTATGTCTATGAAACTCAGTATAAGTACACCTACAATGACGGCGCAAACGATGTTGACTACTGGTCAACCACCAAGGACCAGAAGACCGTTAAGGTTGGCGAGACTGAGTATAACCTCACCGCTGTTATGGGAACGGGCGAAAACGCCAATGTTCAGGTAACACGTCAGGAGAAGGTCAAGGCCGAAGAAGGCGACACAACCGCAGTTGGCGGCTTCAAGACGAAGGCTCACGAGGTTTCATGGGCAGAAATTGCAAAATTCTATAAGTACTATGAGTACGTCACCTATACCGTAACTTCTAAGACTGAGAAGAACGATAAGAACGAGGATGTAACGGTTTACTCCTATGAACCGACCTACACCTACTCAAAGACCGACCTGACGAACGGAACCGGTGTTTACACCGCAGACGGCAAGACTTGGTACGGCTATAAGCAGGATACCGACGACAAGGGCAAGGCTCTTTGGGCAGACGAGGCGGCCGGCGTTCCGGCAATCCCGAAGAATGACAAGGGCGAGGACGTTATCACCCTTACAACCTCAATCTTTGACAAGAACAACCAGAAGTGGGGCGTTGATGACGCAACCGGATATGACGCTAAGAAGAACGCATTCATCAATGTTCTTGCGGGCGTTGTAAATCCGCTTGAGTTTGTGTTCAACTTCCTCTTCAGAGGCGACTCCATTAAGGTTCTTGCAAACGATGAGAACGGAAAGGGCATTGTTGAAATCAAGGGTAACAAGGGCTATGAGAATGCAATTCTTCCGCTCCTTCAGGTTCTTGTTCTTGACGATGACGAAGCAGAGAATATCATCAAGCCGGAGCTTTACAACACAGCGGCAAGAGGCACGGCTCAGACGCTCACAGCTATCACCACACCTATCTTCAAGGTTCTTGACAGCATCTGCGATATGCCGTTTGAGTACATTCTCACTCTCCTTCCGACTCTTTCATACTTCATCTCCTCGAACGGTATCCAGACTGTTCTCACAAACCTCCTTTCACCGGTACTCGCTCTCCTTGACCTTGCAAACCCGATTATCGGAAGCATGGTTGAAGAGCTGCTCGGAAGAGTTCTCTCACCGGTCATCGGCGATTATATGCCCGAAAAGACCTATGAGACTTATGAGTATACCGACAAGAAAACCGGAAAGGTTACGGAATATCCGAAGTATAAGATCTCCGATATCACAGGTATCGCAGGCGAAAACGGCGACAATATCGTCAGAATCCTCAACAAGATTCTCTCCGGAGTTCTTGTTAAGACCGCAGACGGCGAGACTGCAGCACCGATAAGTGTTCTTCCGTCAACATTCTTTGATGAATATGCAAGCCACACCATCACAATCAACAAGAGAGACGGCAACTCCAAGGAGTATTACTGGTGCGAAAAGGACGGCGTAATCTCCAAGGTTGCAAAGGAAGATTACAACTATGAAAACGATGGCGACGTTAAGTATACACGTTACGTTGTTACCAATTTCAAGGTTGACATCGCAGATTCTCTTGTATATCTCCTTGACTCAGTCCTTTCCAAGGATGTTGTTGAAGCGATTGCAAAGCTCATCAATGCAGACCTCACCGATGAGGACAACATGGTCTCAGTAATCCTCAACAACCTCATAAACGGCGAAAACAACGGTCTCATCCTTTCCGACATTATCACAAAGCTCTTTGAGGGATACACCGTATCCTACGCAAAGCTCAACGGAAAGAAGATTGATATCGACCACAAGGCATACAACAGCCTTGATGACGATACCAAGGCCAAGGTTGAGGCCATCCCCGGAAAGCTTGACACAGTTATTGAAGAAGCTCTCAAGTCGCTCACTCCGATGATCAAGAATATGCTTGCCGACAACAGAACGAAGGCATATGAAAAGGCCAAGGAGGACGCAAGAAAGGCTGCTGAAGACGCAGCAAAGGCTGAAAACAAGTCTGAAGAAGAAATCAAGGCGGCCGGCGATGCAGCTGAAGCAAAGGTTGTTCTTGCTGACGCAGACTTCCTTGAGGAAATTCTCACTTGGGCTGCGGAGGACACCGCAACCAGAGCAAACCTCAAAGCGATCATTGACAAACTCCTCGGTGACAAGGTATTCACCGATGACATGATGAACACGATTATCGGACTGCTTCTCGGCGTTCTCGGCAACATTGACGCAAAGACATTCAAGATGATTGCCCAGATTGCAAAGCCTGTTGCAGGCATTGATGTCACTCCGAAATCGTTCGCAGACAATTCGACTCAGTTCAAGGCATTCTTTGACGCGGCTCTTAAAGCAGTCAATGACAGTGAACCTGCAGGCGAAAAGACCGAGGCTAAGGACCTCAGCTGGGCGCAGATTGCCGCTCTTTACCTCAATTATGAATACACCTATGTTGACGGTAAGGACAAAGACGATAAGGATATCGTTAAGACCTGCTACAGCACTGACCCGAACCTTGACGGAAAGAAAGCAGCTATCAGCGACAAGGGCATTGCAACCGCTGATGAAAACAGCAAGTTCACTCTTTCAATCTCCTACAAGACTGAAAAGAATGCAGAAGGCAAAACCGTTATCTCCAAGGATAAGGACGGAAAGCCCATCCGCAACACCAAGGTCATAACAGACTATGCATGGGGCATTGACGGCTCAAAGGACAGCTTTGTTTCAACCCTTGGCTCAATCCTCAACCCGATCTTCCCGGTATTCCAGCTTGTTCTTCAGGGCAAGACGCTCACCCTTGTCAATTACGGCGACGGAACATATGTTCCGGTTAAGGGTGACCCGGATGACAACGAGGACAAGAACGACCCGAACGCAACCGGAAACGGTTACATCCGCATCATGGGCGGCAAGGGCTATGAAGAAGGTCTTGCTCCGATTCTTGAGGCATTCGGCTTCACAACTTCGGGCGGCAGACTTTCCGTTCTCAAGACTGCAGAGCAGTTCGATGCAATCGGAACATCCGAAGAAATGCTCACCTATATCGTTGACCTTGTCTTTGCGCTTGTTAATGAAATTGCAGCGCACCCGGTAGCATATCTTGCGGAAAACCTTGCAAGCGTTCTCTACTTCCTCGGTTCGGATAATGTTTACAATGCAGTAAGCAATGTTATTGCATTTGTCAACTCGCTGCTTGCTCAGCTCGATCCGGTTTATAAGCAGAACGGAATCAGAATTGACCTTTCAATCCTCAAGCTCGATGACACAACTGTTGGCGGAAAGACAACAAAGGGTCTTATCTCAACGGTCAATGACGCTCTTGCGAAGGCAAACATCAACTTCCAGCTCACCTCGAAGATGATTCTTGACCTTGCAGGAAAGCTCGGCGATTACAGCGTTGTTTCAACCGTTAACCGCTCAACAGACAGCAACATCATCGGTTCCGACGGAAAGATTTATACAATCGGCGAGGACGGAAAGCCCGTTGAAACAACCGAGGCCGGAGATCCCGGAAAGGTTACAACAATCAAGGGCGACAAGAAGTACTTCATTGTTGAACTTCTTGACTTCGTTCTCAATGACAAGGTTCTCGGCGCTCTCATCAATACAAAGGACGCTGCGGCTCTTGTTAAGACGCTCATTGAAAATCTCACATCAGACGCTGCGGCTAAGAATGTTACCGACATTCTTGTTAAGCTCTTCAACAAATATGTTGTTGAATATCAGGCGATTGAAGATCTCACAGGCGAAAAGGCTCTCAAGAAGGAAGCCATCAACTATGCAGACTCAACCGCCGCTAAGAAACGCACCGTTACCAAGGCTGAAACCGAAAAGGCTATCAACAACATTGACGCACTTGTTGCTAAGGTTCTTGATATCCTCGGAATGGGCAGCGTTTCACAGCTTGTTGCCGATAACCTTTATAACGACAACATTGTTAACATGGTTATCGACCTCCTCGTTGGCCTCCTCGGCAATATGGACGAAAAGACCTGGAAGTCCGTAACGGATATCCTTGGTTATGTCAACGATATTGTTAAGGTTGGAAACGAGTCTCCGAACCTTGACCTTTCACCGAAGGCATACTCGGAAATTTCAACAAAGCTTGGCAACTACATCAACGCCGCTCTTGAAAAGGTTAACGCCAGAATTACCGATGAGACCAAGAAAGTTAAACTCGAAGACCTCACTTGGGCTCAGGTTGCTTCCGCATACACCAAGTATGAGTACACCTATGTAACCGGCAAGAACGACAAGAATGAAGACATCACGGCTTCCTACTTTGACGCTGACGCAAACCTCAACGGCAGATACATCACCGTCTCTGATGACGGAACGGTAACCGTTGAAGGCGCAGAGTTCAAGCCCGCTGAAGACGCAAAGAACGTCTATGAGCTCACCGCTGCAACCGAAGATAAGAAGGATAAGGACGGAAATGTTGTTCTTGGTGAGGACGGCAAGGCTGTTCAGGTCCACAAGAACAAGGTTATGAGCGAGTTTACATGGGGCGTTACCGATTCGGCTTCTCTTGTTACCGCAATCACTGACCTGCTTAAGCCGCTGAACTTTGTGTTCGAGCTTATCCTTGCAGGCGGAACTTATGACTTTGCGGTCACCAAAGCCTACGGCAAGAACATTGGCGCATTCAAGGAAATCAACATCATGGGCGGAAGCGGATATAACTACGCTGTTATCCCGCTGCTTGAGGCCCTTGGCGTAAGCGATGCCAATATCCTCACTCAGAATGAGTACAACGAAAAGATTAAGACAGGAACAAGCCCGCTGGCTCCGGTTCTGAGCGCTATCCTCAGCGTAATTGATACCAACAGCGATAGTATTGTCAGCTATGTTCTTTCAATCTTTGCAAACCTTGCTTATACCGTAAGCAAGAACGGACTGACAACAATCGTCTCCAATCTTATCGCTCCGATAAGCGAGCTTCTTAAGGCGGCCTCCGGTGTTCTTCCGATCTCCGTAAATGTTGATCTCAAGGCACTCACAAACGGCAGCGAAGTTCTTAAGCTCTACACCGGAAAGGAAGTTGCGGCGCATAACGCAAAACTCGGTGTCAATGTTGATCTTGATGCAACAACTCTTGAAGATCTTGTCAACGGAATCATCGAAAGCAAGCTTCCAACATTCCAGCTTGAGCTTCAGTTCAGCAAGATTGCCGCATTGACCGCAAAGCTCGATGCAGACGGCAATATTGAGTATAAGAACTCAAAGGTTGACCCGAAGTGGGATATCCTCAAGGGAACCTGGGGCAAGAATGTTGTCGGCGATAAGGCTGACACACTCATTGCTCTGACCGAGATGATCCTCACTCCGGAAAACATCCAGGCTGTTCTTGATATGCTCAATGTTGACCTGAGCAAGCTTGACGAATCGCTCAGCGCAATCATTGAAAAGGCAATCACCAACCCGTCAACTCTTGTTGACACAATCATCAAGCTTCTCAACGCCAATTATGACGTAACCGGCTCCGCAATGATCTATACCTTCCTCGGCTATCTTGCCTATGATTACAGCAATATGGACATCGCCGGCGGAAAGAAGAGCTCAGTCATCGCAGCCATTGATAAGCTTGACAGCATCATTAACAGAGCTATACCGAAGGTACTTGCAATCCTTGCAAAGCAGGAGAACGCAAACAGCTTTGTTGTTGAACTCAACACTAAGCTCGGCGCAGGCGCAACACTTGACGGAATCGTCAACTACCTGCTTCAGAAGTTCGCGTTCAACGATGATATGATGAACACCATCATCGGTACCATCATCAATCTCTTTGGCTCAATGGACAGCAAGACGTTTGAAACCGTTAACAAGCTTGTTAAGGCTATCCTCAAAAAGGACATCGCTCCGAAGGCCTTCATGGCTGACGGAACAAAGCTTGGCGCGTTCCTGAACGCAGCTCTCACGGCAATCAACGCTGAAAGAGCTGAAAAAGAGCTTGAAGCGCTCACCGCTGAGACCCTCACCTGGGCTGACGTTGCGGCTGAGTACAAGGTATACAAATATGAATATGTAACCGGCAAGAACGATAAGGATGAAGACATTAAGGAAAGCTTCCTTAACGCCTCCGCCGACCTTGAGGGCGAAAAGGTCTATATCAACGCTGACGGAGAAGCCGTTCTCGTAACAACCGCGGCTCCGGCTCCGGAAGGCGCAAAGACCTATCCGCTTTCAAAGGTTATGACAAAGGGCGACAAGCCTGTTCACGACTCAACCGTTCTTCCCGAATATGCATGGGGAGTTACAAATAAGGACACCTTCATGGGCGTTATCGAAGAGGTTCTCAAGGTTATCAACCCGGTAATCGACTTCCTCTTCAGAGGCGAAAACCTCACTCTCCTTGTTGACGGCGTTGCACTCAAGGGTGCAAACACCTATGAAAATGCAATCGTTCCGCTTGCAAAGGCACTCGGAATCAAGAATATTGAAACCGACGCTTCCAAGTTTGCTGACGGTGCAGCTCTCATCAGAGAGGTTGTTGACGGAATCTTCAGCCTTGTTTCAAAACTTGAAACAAAGCCGCTTTCAACAATTCTTGAGCTGCTTGGTTCAATCTCGTTCTTCATTGCCAACAACGGAGTCAAGAGTGTTATTGAAAACATTCTCAGCCCGATTATCGGCAAGGATGCGGACGGAAAGACCACCGGCCTGCTCGGCCTGTTCAGTGCAATCATCGGTGAGGATGACATCAATGCACTTCTTAAGAAGTACATCAAGATGGACCTCAACGATATCATGAACATTGCCGGCGACAGGGGCGACGCTCTTGTCAGCAAGCTTAACGAAATCCTCGCCGGCCTCACCGTCACAAGCGCTGACGGAACCAAGGTTCAGGTTGCAGACGTTCTTCCGACTGACCTCTTCGTTCAGATGAGCAAGTACGCCATCAAGTGCAACGACCTTGGAGCGGAAGGCTCAAACAACTGGGCAGATGTTATTGTTGGAACCAAGACCGAAACTTGGGAAGCCGATAAGGCAGACGTTCTCATGTTCCTTCTCAAGAATGTCTTCAGCTCAAATGTTCTTTCAATCCTCTGCTCGGCGCTCAAGATTACGGAGGATTCGGACGCAGGCAAGATCATCATGAGTCTTGCAGGCTCTGAGGACGATATCGTTGATATCATCGTAATGCTTCTGACCGATTACACGGTTGAATATGACAAGTTTGACCAGGAGAACATCACAAAGGTTGTTCCGGCTGAGGAAGCTCCGCTCACAAGGGCTAACATCAACGCCTCGCTTGAAGCGATTGACGGAATCATCCCGGCGGTTGTCGGCCTGCTCATGAACGGCGCAACGCTTGAGGACGTTATTAACAACCTTGTTAAGAACGCCGACCTCGGCAACCTTCTCATGAACATCCTTCTTCCGGCACTTGTCAGCCTTGATGAAAACCCGGATGTTAACATTGATGAAATTCTCGGCTATGTCAGAGAGTTCACCAACATTGACGTTTCGCTTGAATCACTCAAGTTCAGCAATAAGTTCGGAAGCAAGCTTGTTGACTTCTTCGACGGACCGAAGAAGGGCGCATCCTGGAAGGAAATTCAGGAATATTACACCAACTATAAGTACACATACACAGACGCTGACAAGAAGGAACACACCTTCTTCAGCAAGACCGCAAACCTTGAAAAGGCCACTGTTGACGGCAAGGAATATGATCTTACACCGGTTCTTGTTGACGGAAAGCAGGTTCAGGAAATCTACTATGACGGCTGGAACATCAACAATCTTGACGATGTAATCAAACTTGCCTGTGACATCCTCGCTCCGTTCGATCTTATCTTTAAGGTTCTCCTCTCCGGTGAACAGCTTATCGTTCTTGAAGATAAGTCCGGCGAACGCGCCGATGTCCGCGTAAACGGCGGCAAGGGCTATAACACGGCAATCATTCCTCTCCTTGAGGCGTTCGGAATCGCGCCCAAGACGGAAGCAGAGTTCTTCGCTCAGGCAGAAGAAGAAGGCTCAACAGTTAAGCCCGTTCTTGAAGCCCTCGTCGGCTTCGTCAAGGATATCTGCGACAAGCCCGTTGCAACGCTCCTTGAAAAACTTGCAAATATCTTCTACTTCATTGGCAACAAGGGAATCGAAACCGTTGCCGGCAACCTCATCGCTCCGATTAACACAATCTTCAAGCAGGTTAACGACGCCTGCAAGATTGCGGTAGTCATTGACGTTGCCCAGATCGGCAAGGCGAACGCTCAGGTTCTTCAGCTTTACATCGGCAAGGAACCCCCGGCGGCAAGCCTCGCAGGAAAGATTACCCTTAAGGTTGACGGCACCGATCTTGCAAAGATCATCAACAACCTCATCGGCGAAATCAAGATTAAGGTTGGCGACGGCGAAGAAACCATCAAGCTTCACCTTGACCTTGACTGGAACAGAATCGCCGCTTCAATGGCTAAGACTGAAAAGGCTGAAGAGCAGACAACAGTCGGTGCAGCGCTTCTTAAGATTGCGACCAAGATGGTCGATGTCAAGAAGGCTGACAGAACCGATGTCAAGCTCAGTGAGTACAAGAACATTACCGGCGACAAGGCCGATACGTTCCTGACACTCATCAACCTTATTCTCACTCCGGATAACACCGCAGGAATTGCAAAGCTCATCAAGTCTCTCATCCCGGATACACTTGACAAGCAGATTGCAGACGTTATCTATGACGTCCTCAACGATCCGGATGCAATCAAGAAGCTTCTTGGCGTTGTTGTTTCAATCCTCGGCGGAAGCTATGAGGTTGATGATAACCTTAAGTTCATCTACAAAGTCTTTGAAGCTCTCGACTTCGATTACAAGAAGGAGAACATCGCCGCGGCAATCACCAAGCTTGACAACATTGTCAGCAAGGCCGCCGCAAAGGTTATCAAGGTTATCGGCGATCCCACAAAGGGAACAGCCGAAGACGCAAAGCTCTTTGATAAGCTTGCAGCTTACCTGAGCGAGCCGAAACAGGCCAACGCAACCCTCAGAACGGTTGTTGACTGGCTGCTCAACGACCAGCTCTTTAAGCAGTCAACATTTGAAACTCTCCTTGCAGCCGTTCTTCCGGCTCTTGCAACAACTCTCAACGCCGACCTCATCAAGTCGCTCAAGGATCTCCTCGGCATTGACCTTGCGCCCACAGCTTTTGCTCAGGCAACAAAGAATGCAAAGATCATTGAGTTCATAGGCGGCGCAGATACCTGGGCAAAGGTACTCGAGAACCGCGCAACAAAGGGCGAGGACGGAAAGTACACCCTCAACGCATTCGATTGGGCAATCACGGATAAGGACAGCTTTGTTGGCGTTGTTCTTGACCTGCTCAAGCCGCTTGAAGATGTTCTTGCGTTCGTTCTAACCGGCAAGGAACTCAAGTTCGCAATCAGCGACAACATTAAGCTCAAGGCGGGCAATGCTTATGCCAATGCACTCAACCCGCTCTTCAAAGCACTCGGAATCGGCGGAGATCAGACTGCGGAAACCGCAAACGAAGCTATCAGCAACATTGTTGATTACCTCTTCATTCTTGTTGATAACCTTTGCAACGCTCCGTTCACAACGATTCTCTCAGTTGTTTCAAATCTTGCATACTTCATTGCAAACGATAATCTTGAGCCGTTCATCAAGAACCTCATTTCACCGGTTCTCGGAATTCTGAAGCTCACCGAGCCGATTATCTCAAGAGAACAGCTTGACACAATCCTCAAGGGCTTCATCAAGATTAACGGAAAGCAGTACGGCCTGACCGATCTCCTTGAAATCGGCAACAACGGCGGCGAACAGCTTGTTGAACTTCTCAACAATATTCTCGGCAATATCGTTATCAGAAGAAACGATGATCCGGATTCAGAGCCCATCTATGTTGTTAAGGCTCTCCCGGCTGACTTCTTCAAGAAGTTCTCGCAGTATGCAATCAATGTTACTGACCCGGCACCGCAGAACAGCAACGTCGGAAAGGATGCAACGGCATGGACGGTTGACACCGCGGATGCACTCATGTATATCCTTTCAACCGCTCTTTCAGAGGACTTCCTCAACATCATCTTCAAGCTTGCAAACATTGATACCACAAAGGATCTCGGCGCAACGCTCATCACGCTCGCCGGCAAGCAGAACGACCTTGTTGACGTTATCCTCATGCTCCTTGAAAATTACACAATCACCTATAAGAGACTTGACCAGGCTGACCTTGACTCGTCAAAGAAAGCCGATTACTTCGGCGGCCTTACCTATGAGAATACCACCAGCGCAATCAATGCACTTGATCCGCTTCTTAAGAGCGTTCTCGGAATGCTCGGAAAGGGCGACCTCAAGTCCATGATCAACGGTATCCTCGCAGACGCAGACCTTGGCAACATCCTTGTTAATGCTCTTGTTCCGGTACTTGCAAATGTTAAGGATATTGACAAGATTCTCGGCTACGTCAAAGAGCTGACGAACCTTGACCTTGACCTCAGCCCGGCAAACTTCAAGACCGCGAAGTTCGGAAGCAAGCTCGATAAATTCATCGGCAACGCTAAGACATGGGCAGAAGTTGCTGACAAGTATCAGCAGTATATGTACAAATACACCGTTAACGGTGAGGAAAAGATCTACTATTCAGAAGATGCAAGCCTTACCAAGTTCACGGAAGGCGAGGGTGAAGGAGCTGTAACGCATACTCTTACACCTTGCTATACCCAGAAGCTTGACGAAAACGGCAAGCCGGTTTATGAGGCTGACGGAAAGACTCCGGTCTACACCACAACTCGTGCAACCGGAATGAAGAGCACCTTCGATTGGGGCATCAAGACCAAGGAGGATCTTGCAAACTTTGCTTGCGACCTTCTTGCTCCGGTTGACGTTGTCTTCCAGATTCTCCTTTCCGGCGAACCGATTATCGCCCTTGAGGACGTTACGGCTGACCGCAACGATATCCGCATTCAGGGTGGCTACGGCTACAACACCGCAATCGTTCCTCTCCTTGAGGCGTTCGGAGCCGAAGTTAAGACCCAGAAGGAGTATGACGCACTTGCAAAGGCGAACGGCTCATCGCTCAAGTATATTCTCGACACGCTCTTCAAGGCTGTTGACACTATCCTTGATGCACCGGTTACCGAGCTGTTCTCAAGACTTGCAAACATCTTCTACTTCATCGGTTCGGACGGCATCAACACTATCGCCGAAAACCTCATCGCTCCCGTTAACATCCTTCTCAAGGAAGTCAACGACGTATATCCGATAGCGATTTCCATTGACATGAGCGCCGAAAAGATTGTTTCAACCTATATCGGCACCAAGGCTCCGGCAGAGCTTGCAGGAAAGATTTCAATCAATGTTTCCGGCTCTGCACTCGCCAAGTTCATCAATGACGCAATCGGAAACCTCAACATCAACGGCACAGCCGTTTCACTCAAGCTTGACCTTGACTGGAACGCAATCGCCGCTCAGATGGCAAAGAGAGCCGCAGACGGCAGCATCGTCTATGTTGGAACACATCAGACATATGACGGCACCGCAGGCGCGTTCAACACCGGTGCTGACCTCAAGAATATTGCAGGCGATCCCGCAAACGCACTTGTAACGCTTCTCAATGTTGCTCTCACCGAGGACAACTGCAAGAGCATCAAGACTCTTGTTGAAGCCCTCCTTAAGGATGCTAACCTCTCCGATGACATCAAGAACCTTGTTAATGACATTCTCAATGACCCGGCAGCCATCAAGAACGCGGTTGCAGCCATCGTTCTGATTCTCACCGGCTCATATGATGTCAAAACTCTTCCGGCAATCTTCAAGTATCTCGGTGCTATCAACTGGAATAACGCTGACCTTGACAGGGCTATCCCGGCTCTTGACAGACTTATCAAGAACGCCATCCCCGTTGTTGTTGACCTTGTTGGCGACACCACGAAGCCTGCCGACAAGCAGAACATTATTGATAAGTACAAGGCAACCGTTACCGAGTCCAACCCGGCAACACTTGAAAACTTCATCGGCTGGATCCTCAACGAAAACGTCTTTACTGACGCAATGATGGGCAACATCACCGGAGCACTCGTTAAGGCTCTCGGCGGCGTTCTCACTGCTGACCTTGTTAAGACGCTCAAGGATCTCCTCAGCATCGACTTTGCACCTGTTGCCTTTGCGGCCGCAACCGGCAACAAGCAGTTCATGGATTACGTTGATGTTACTGCTTCAGACGCAACGGTCGGCGTAACATGGGCAGACGTTCTCAAGGCACACAGCCACGAGACTGAAGAAGTTGATAAGGACGGCAACAAGATTGTTAAGGTTGACAACATCTTCAGCGGTATCAACAACAAGAGAACCTTCATGAAGGCTCTCACCGATATGCTCACCCCGCTTGAAAGCATTCTTGCCTTCCTGCTGCGCGGCCAGAATCTTGACCTCGCCGTTGAAGGCGTAACCCTCAAGGGTAACGATGCTTACAACAACGTATTCAGACATCTCTTCACGGCTCTCGGCCTTTCAGAGATGAACGTGGAATTCAAGGAAGCCGCAACTTACGCAGATATGTCTGCCGTTGCAGCGGTAAGCAATGTTGTTGACTATGTCTATGCACTCGTTGAAAAGCTCAGCGACGCTCCGTTCACAACGCTTCTCACCGTTATCGGCAACCTCGCGTTCTTCATTGCAAACAACAATGTTGAAGTTGTTCTGACGAACCTTGTTTCCCCGGTACTCGGAATTGTTGACGCACTCGACGAGGTTATCACAAGAGATCAGATCGACACTCTCCTTAAGTCGTTCATCAAGATTAACGGCAAGGCATACGGTCTGACCGATCTCCTCAAGATTGCCGGCAACGGCGGCGAGGCTCTCATCGACCTCATCAACAGTTTGCTCGGCAACATCAAGATCACCGATGAAAGCGGCAACGAAGTTTATGTTGTTAACGCTCTGAACAAAGACTTCTTCACAGGTCTTGCTCAGGCAGCAATCAAGATTGACGAACCCGCAGGCGTTCTTGAAATCAACAAGACCGATGTCACCAAGTGGCACACAGAGCTCGGCGACACAATCATGTATGTCCTCAAGTCGCTTCTCACAACCGACTTCCTGACAATCCTCACCAACGCTCTCGGACTCAAAGAAAAGAATCCGAATGTTGCGGACATCATTATGTCGCTCGCAGGAAAGGAAACCGACATCGTTAAGCTCCTTGTAACCTTCCTTAACAAGCATCTGGTTGAATACGTTCCGTATAAGCAGCCCGAACTCGTTAAGACCGGCGTTGAATATTCAAGTGCCGATGCTCACAAGCAGCTCAATGACGCACTCGGAAACCTCGATGCGCTCATCCCGATAATCTTCAGCTTCATTGAATCAATCGATGCGTCCTCGCTCAAGGAACTTGTTTATGACAAGATTCTGACCGATGACATTGCAAACACTCTCATTTCAACGGTCACGAAGCTCCTTGCCGGACTTCCCGCTGAAACGATTGATAAGGTTCTCGGCTATGTCAGAGAACTCACAACCCTTACGAACCTTGACATTTCGCCGAAGGCCTTTGCCGCGGCTCCGTTCGGAAGCCTTCTCAAGCAGTACATCACCGGTTCGGTTGACCTTGTCAACGAGAACAGGACCGATAAGGTTACTCTTGACACCTTGACTTGGGCTGATGTTTGGACCGCTCACAGCAAGGATACCGGCAAGAAGGACAAAGACGGCAACGCAATCCGCGAGGCTGTTCCGTATGCATTCGGAATCAGCAAGACAAGCGACCTTCTTAAGCTTGTTTCCGACCTTGTTCAGCCGCTTTCAGACATTCTTGCACTCATCCTTATGGGCGGAACCGAAAAGGCCGAGTTTGAAGCAACGGGCGAACATAACGGAAAGTACATTGCAGCTCTTGAAGAAATTGCAATCATGGGCGGCAACGGTTACAACTACGCGATTATCCCGCTCCTTGAGCTCCTCGGTGCAAAGGCTCCGACTCAGGAAGAATACGCTTCTTCCGTTGAGGCAAACCACGGCAATACACTTTATCCGATTCTCAAGACGCTCCTTGACAGAGTTGACGAAATTCTCGATAAGCCGGTTGCAAGCGTTCTCGATATGCTCGCAAACCTCACCTATGTCATCGGCTCCGATAACATTGAAGTCCTTGTCCAGAATCTCATCGCTCCGGTCAACAGTCTCATCAAGCTTGTTGATCCGATCTTCCCGATCGCAATCAACATCAACCTCGGAAACATCGGCGTTGAGGGCGCTCAGATTGTTGAGACCTATCTCGGCAAGTCGCATCCGGGCGTTGGCGCAGGAATCCAGCTCACCCTCAAGGGCACCGAGCTTGCAGAACTGCTCAACAATGTTCTCGGCGGAATCGCCATCAACGGCAACGCCCTCGGCATCAAGCTCGACCTTGATTGGCTCAAGCTTGCATCGCAGTCGGCAGCCGACACCAACTCCGATAAGATTGCCGATACCTCAGACTCGGCAATGAGCACTGTCTATGACCTCTACACCGGTCTTGAAAAGGTCAATGTTTCCGAAAAGAACAAGGATTACGTCACAACCGTACCGGCTGGCAGCACAACGGCCAAGACCTTCAGCACCGATTATGTAAATGTTATCGGTGACAGAGCTGATACCTTTGTAATGCTTCTCAACCTCATCCTCACCAAGGAGAATGTTGAAGCAATCAAGAAGGCACTCGGCAAGGAGGACGGCTTCGGCGAGCCTATCGACTCGATTATCGACGCAATCATCAAGGATCCGTCAAAGATCATTGACATCATCATCTCGCTTCTCGGCGGCGGTAAGGTTTCTTACATCCCGATTCAGAACAGAGATATCCGTCCGACAGGTGTTGATTACAGAACCTACTTCACCCTCACAAAGGCGAACGCGGATGTAATCGCCGCAAACCTTGATGAACTCATCACCTCCATCCTTTCAAAGGCAGGCATGGGTACTCTTAAGCAGTTCATTACCAAGAAGTACATCACCAATGAACTCATCAATACCCTCCTCGACAAGCTCGTTCCGCTCCTTGGCGGCGAGAAGGTCGGCCCGATCCTTGAGGCTGTTAAGAATGTTGACATCAAGATTGACGGTAAGCACCTTGACGATAGCTGCATAGGCATCGACCTCACAGCAACAGGCTTTGCAAAGAAGACCACCTCCAAGGTATTGCGCGACAAGCTCAACGCAGCAGGCGCATGGAGCAAGGTCGGTTCCTTCGCCGGAACCAACTGGGGCTTCACCGATGGCGATATCCAGGGCTTCCTTAAGACCCTTGCTCAGATCGTTACGCCTCTCGGCCCGGTACTCAAGCTCTTCCTTGCAGGTGAAGGCTCAGTTCTCAGCGTACTCGACATCGTCAAGATCGGCGGCAGCAACGGCTATGACTATGGTATCATCCCGATACTTGAAGCATTCGGCCTTGCAGCTGAACAGGTCAAGACTCTTGCCCAGTACAAGGCATATATCGCCTCGAACGATGAAAACGTCCTCGGCTATATCCTTGAAAGAATCGGCTTCTTCGCTGATAACCTTCTGAACAAGCCCGTTAACACACTCCTTGGAATTCTTCCGAACCTTGCATACTTCATCTCCAATGAAGGCGTATATCTGGCAGTAAGAAATATCCTTGCTCCTGTTTACGCAGTCCTTGAGGTTGTTGCTCAGGTCTATAAGATCGACTTTATCGGAGAAATTAAGGTTGAAAAACTTCTCCATAACATCGACTTCAAGATCTTTGTTGCAAACAACAAGTATGACTTCAGAATTCCGGAAATCAACTTCTACAAGCTTGCTGAACTCGGTGGCGAAACAACCAAGCAGGTTGCAACTTCGCGCAGCTTTGCAGCGAACTCCTTCGCTAATCCGACCGATCCGTATCCGTACATCAACGAATACGGCAAGGAAGGAAGCAGATACGCCGGCTGGCAGAACAAGAAGACCCAGACCTATGTTGTTGCCGATAAGGGCGATACCCTCACTCTTATCCTCACCTGGGCTCTTGAAATGTTCGGCGATGCACACAACAGAGAAGCTCTTGTTCAGTGGCTCACCAATGTCTTTGAACTCCAGAGCGGAATGCAGGAGACCGTAAGATACGGCATCAACAAGATGTTCGACACCTGCTCGCATTACAACGTGCCTGACATCATTGTTGCTTCACTTCTTCAGGCTCTCGGAATGGGCATCACGATTGACGCTTCCATCCGCGGCGAAGTTATTAAGGTCAACCAGATCTTTGAGGAAATCTTCAAGGCTCTCTCCTCCAACAAGCACTGCGTATACGCAGGCATTGCTGAGGTCATGGAAAACCTGACCGGCGTATGGATTGATACGATTGGTTCAGACCAGGAGCATCATGAGGCAGAAAAAGAGGCCGAGAAGTCTCTCAACTGGTTCCAGAGACTCCTTGCCAAGATCAAGGCGTTCTTCCAGAAGATCTTCAAGATTTTCCGCTGAGTGAAAGCTCAATAGCTGCTTTGCAGCAAACTTAAACAAAATCACCCCGGCTCGAAAGAGCCGGGGCTTTTGTGTTGTTCGGTTGGCCGATTAACGCCGAAATGGCCGTGCTTTTATCCGAACAGCTTCAGCATCACTATGGTTATTGCGGCGCCGCATAAGGCCGAAAAAACAAGCTTTATAACATCAAAATACCGGTTGCGCTTGAGCTTTGTCGGTGGGGGCAGGGTGGAGGAATCGGCAATCATTCCGGCGCGCTCACGGATTTTTCCCTCGCTTACGGCGGCGTATTCGGGCTTGACAAAAAACATTATTTTTTCAAAATATTCGCACTGTGTTTCGTTGACCTCAACAACTTGGCGGTTAACTCCCTTAATCATTTCAGATAATGCTCCTTTTATAACCGACTGAACGGCAAAAGAGTTTTTGCGTCCAGCCGCTTTTGTTTTATTTATTTTTAGCAGACAAAAAGGCAATATTCCGCAGTGCGTAAATATTGCCGTGTGTAAAAAGCTGGACATAATGTAACTGATCCATAACTCAAAAGCACAGATTCTGCCGGAGTATTTGAACTTTCAATTCAATCGGCAGTTACATATTTTTAACATAACTTCTAACACCAATGTTGAAAACTATGTTAAAAATGTTGACAAGTGCCGCTCTTTGCCTTTATTTTCCAAATAAAAGCCGTGTTAAAAACGTAAAAAATGTTTTTAACATGGATGTTGAAAGCAAAGCGCAACAAATTTCACGCTTTTTTTTCGTAATGCCGCGCAAGACTCTTGCGGCTTTTTGAAAAGTGTGTTATCATAATAAAAGCGGCGCTTTTTTGAAAATACTCTCCGAAAGGAACGATATATATGGAAAACGCAACCCCCGAAAAGAGAAAGAAAATTTTGAGCTGCATTCAGCCGTCAGGCATTCCGACCCTCGGAAACTATCTCGGTGCGCTCAAAAATTGGAAAACCCTTTCCGATGATTTTGACTCGGCCTTTGCCGTTGCAGACCTCCACGCAATCACCGTCAGACAGGATCCGGCGAAGTTCAGAAAGCAAATTACAGAGGTTTTTGCTCTTTTGCTTGCAATCGGCCTTGACCCGGAAAAGAGCATAATTTTTATCCAAAGCCATGTTCCGGCTCATTCGCAGCTTGCGTGGATACTCAACTGCTACACTCAGTTTGGTGAGATGAGCAGGATGACCCAGTTCAAAGACAAATCCAAGGCGCACGCGGATAACGTCAATGTCGGCCTTTTTGCGTATCCCGTTCTTATGGCGGCCGACATTCTCCTCTATCAGGCCGACCTTGTTCCGGTCGGCATCGACCAGAAGCAGCATCTTGAAATTGCACGGGATATTGCGAACCGCTTTAACACGGTCTATTCGCCGACCTTCACAATTCCGGACGCATACATCGGAAAACAGGGCGCAAAGATAATGTCGCTCCAGGATCCGACAAAGAAGATGAGCAAATCCGATCCGAACCCGAAAAGCTATGTTTCGGTCTTTGACTCGCCGGACGTCATTGCAAAAAAAATCAAGAGCGCAATCACAGACTGCGACGGAAGCGTGTATTACGCCGAGGGAAAGGATGGAGTGAACAACCTGATGTCCATCTATTCCTGCTGCACCGGCCTTGATTACGAGCAGATTCAGAGGGATTTTGAGGGCAAGGGCTACGGTGATTTCAAGGCGGCCGTTGCAGAGGCGGTTATTGAAGAGCTGCGTCCCGTTCATGAGCGTTTTGACCGCTATATGGGTGATAAGGCATACCTGCTTGACGTTGCCGCAAAGGGCGCGGAAAAGGCTTCAAGAATTGCCAACAAAACGCTTGGCAAGGTTATGAAAAAAGTCGGCTTTGTTTTGCCGAAATAAAAAAGAACAACGGCTGTTCCGAGAGCTTTCGGAACAGCCGCTTATTTTATACCGCAAAGTGCTGGACATCAATGAACGTATATTTTGCTCCGTCCTCGTCATATTGAGAGATTTTTCCGACCATTGAAATTGAGGAAAAGTCCTCAATGTTGTCCGGAACGCTGTCACCGTAAAACTCAATGCCCCACGCGGCGCAGCAACCGGTGTCGTCATAGCCGAATGCAAAGTTATAAAACTTGTCTCCGGTGTTGGCCTTCTGCTTCTGATATGTTGCTGTCAGGCGTATTGTTTTTCCGAGATACTTTTCCGGCTCTTGAGAAATGGATTGCATCTGGGCAGTGAGCATTGTTTTGTTCAAGCCGTTTGTGTCAATGTCAACATCGTATTTCTCAAGCGCCTTAAATTTTGCGCTTTTTGCCTCAGCAGCGGAAATATCTTCGGTTACGGCTACGGTTGAAAGGGTAGTGTCGCTTGCGTTGGTGCTTTGCGGCGTACCGGCTGTTGCACTTTTTCCGGAACAGGCGCAAAGGGCAAGAGCAAGCGAGAGAATAAGAATTAAGGCGATTGTTTTTTTCATCTTTTTGTTCCTCCTTTGAAAAGATCAATTATAATGCAGATTATGAATACCGAAAGCTCACACGCAACAATGGTTGAGCCAACCGGGGTTGAATAGATTATTGAAACGAAGATTCCAAGCATGGCGCAGAGCACTGAGAAAATCGCTGCCGCAATCATCACGCCTTTGTAGCTTTTGAAAAGCCGCATTGCGCAAAGCGCCGGAAAAACAATCAGCGCGGAAATGAGAAGAGCGCCAACAAGATTTACGGACAGGACAATAACAACAGCCGTTGTGACGGCGAGAATGAGGTTATAGACCGTAGTTTTTGCTCCCGTTGCGCGCGCAAAGGTTTCGTCAAATGTTACGGCAAAGATTTTGTTATAAAACAGCGCGAACACCGCGACCACCGCCGCCGCAAGAACGGCGCAGGCAATAACGTCTGAAAACTTCAGCGTAAGAATTGATGTAGAGCCAAAAAGAATGCTGCAAACATCTCCGCTGAGATTTGTTGTTTTCTTTGAAAAAACATTAAGGAGAAGATAGCCTATTGCAAGCGAGGAGACGGAAAGGACGGCAATGGCACTGTCTCCGCGCAGCTTTGCCCTGTCTCCGCGCAAAAGGAGCACGGATGCAAGAATTGTAACCGGCAGCGAGACATACATTGGTGTAACGGAAAAGATCATTGCGACCGTCATTGCTCCGAAGGTCACATGGGAAAGGCCGTCTCCAATCATGGAGTACCGCCGCAGAACGAGGCTCACACCGAGCAGTGCGGCGCAAAGGGCAATCAAAACACCTGCAATCAGCGCATAGCGAACAAAGTCATACTGAAGATATGAAACGATTTTTTCAAACATCATTTTCATCCTCCTTTTCCAGAAAGGCTTTACCCTCGGCGCTGCTTTTGTATTCACCGGCAGTGCCGAAAAAGATACCGCCGTGGCTTATCTGGAGAATATGTGAGGCATATTTCATTGCGGCCGCAAGGTCATGAGAGATCATGATGATCGTGACGCCGTTTTCAGCATTGATTTTTTTGATAAGGTCATACATATTTTTTGTCACTATCGGGTCAAGACCGGCAGTTGGCTCGTCAAGAAGAATGAGTCCGTTTGCGGCGCAGAGGGCGCGCGCAAGAAGAACCCTTTGCTGCTGTCCGCCGGAAATCGCACGGTAGCTTCTTTTTTTATATTTCAAAATTTCAAGACGATTTAGCCACATTTCCGCCTTTTCTTTCTGCGCCTTTGAATAAAACGGGCGCAGGCCGCAGCCATTGAGACACCCGGAAAGCACAACCTCAAAAACTGTTGCCGGAAAGTCTTTTTGAACGTCTGTCTGTTGCGGAAGATAACCTATCTGAGCTTTTGAAAATCCTTCTGCAAACTTAATTTCGCCACTCAGCGGTACTTTGAGGGAGAGGAGTGTTTTCATGAGCGTTGACTTTCCTGCTCCGTTTTCGCCGATTATGCAAAGATAGTCGCCGGAATTCAGCGCAAAGGAAATGTTTTCGGCAATGGGCTTTCCTTCATATCCGATGCTGACGTTTTTGAGCGAGAGCAGTTCCATTAGCCGAGCACCTCCTTAAGTACCTCAAGGTTATTGCTCATAATGGAAAGATAGCTTTTTCCATTTTTGATTTCATCCTCCGAGACGGACTGGCAGGAGTCGAGCGTTCTAATTTTTGCGCCGCTCTGCGCAGCTACTGTTTCGGCAACAGAGCCATCTGAGCCGTCAATCACAAGAACATACGGAAGCTCCTTTTCCTTAACCTTTTCGGAAAGGAAGGCGATTGTTTCAAAGCTTGCCTGAGTTTCCGCCGAGCAGCCGGAAAACGCGGCAAAGCATTCGAGCGAATAGTCGTCTGCAAGATATCTGAACGGAAAACGGTCGGCAAAAACCAGAGTGCTTCTTTTTGCGTTCTTCACCGTTTCGGCGTACTGCTTTTCAAGCTCAGAGAGCTTTTCAATGTATGCTTTGGCGTTCTTTTGATACTTCTCGGCGTTGATTTTGTCAAGTGAGCAGAGCTTATCTGCTATTGCGCGAACAATTTTTTCCGCGTTTTTGAGTGATGTCCAGACGTGTTCGTCTTTTTCGTGCTCATGCTCTTCTTCATCCTCGCCGTGGGTGTGCTCCTCTTTCTCCATACCCTCAAGTGTTTCTTCCTCCTTGGCCTCAACAAGGTCGATCAGAGAGAGGACAGAGAGTTTTTTGTTTTCGGCCGAGGAGACAACGTCCTTTGCCCACTCGTCAGACTCTCCGCCGATGTCAATGAACAAATCACAGTTTTTGATTTTGAGGATATCCTCGGCCGAGGGCTTATAATTGTGCATATCGACTTTCGTTTTGAGCAAAAGCTCAATGCTTGCGTCTTTTCCCATAATCTCGCGGCAAAAGTCATATTGCGGAAAAATTGAGCAGACAACGGAAAGCTTCTTTTCCTCCGTTTCAGTTGTATTTCCGATGGCGGCAGACGTGTTGTAACCGGCTTCTTTTTGTGCTGAGCATCCGCAAAATAAGGAAAACAGCAGAAGTACAGACATGAGTATTGCTGATAATCTTTTCATAACATTACCTCGTTTTTTCTTAAATATAATATTAAAGCATAAAAAGAGAACAGGAAGCGGTCTTTTGGTCAAAAAAAGGCGCAACTATCCTGTTTTGAAAAGATTATGCGGATATTTTGATTTTGAGAGTTACCGGCGTTTCAACTTGGGTTTTAACAGGCAGAGTACGGATGAACAAAACAAACCTTTGCGCGCAGAAAATTGCAATCAACACGGAGAACATTGCCGTGTGACTCAGCATATTAAACAGTGTTTGCGCAAAGTTAGCAATGGCGCAAACCGCGCAGCCGTTTTCCGGACAAAGGTGTGAATGCTGCGGATAGGCTGAAAGGGAAAAGACAAGCGCAAATGAACAAAGCATTGAAAAAACAATAATTAATGCAAAGAGCTTTTTGAACTTTTTCATTATTTTCGCCTTCCTTTCGCTTCTTTTTTTCAGTATAGCACGCTATGGCGGAAAAGTCAAATCAAATAAGCGGCAAAAAAGCTGCCGCACGCGACAGCTTTTTGCTATATAAAAGAATCAGAAAAGATGAATTCAGACCGGAATCTTATCGCAAAGCTTGAGGAAGTCGATTTTTTCCATCTTGGTTCGCGGAAGGAGGTCAAGAACCTGGAACTTCCTCGGGCAGGCATAGCCCTCGATTTTGTTTTTGCAGAACTCTTTGAGTTTTTCAATCGCCTCGTCTTTGTCCATTTCCGGATTAACAAGAGAAACGCAAAGTTTAACGAGCGGTTTACCCGTTTCATCGTCATAGCCCTGAACGGCGCAGACCTCGCGGACAAAGTCAAGGCGGGAAACTTTTTCTTCAATCGTTGCCGGATAGATATTGTAGCCGGCAATAATGATGATCCTTTTTTTGCGGCCGGAAAAGACCATGTGGCCGTCCTCGTCAAGATAACCCATGTCACCGGTACGGACCCAATTTTTGCCGTTTTCATCGGTATAAATTCCGGTTTCGGTAATGTCATCGTCGGGAAGATAGCGGTTCATGATGTTTTCGCCGGAAACAACAATTTCACCAACCTCTCCCTGCGGAAGCTTTTTGCAGTCATCATCCCAAATTTCAAGGTCAACGCCGGCAAGAGGATAGCCGCAGGTGTTTTCTTTATATCTTCTGTTGCCCGTTTTATCGCCATAGCTTGCGT
Source organism: uncultured Eubacteriales bacterium (assembly GCA_934511365.1). Taxonomy (GTDB): domain Bacteria; phylum Bacillota; class Clostridia; order Oscillospirales; family Acutalibacteraceae; genus UBA6857. The sequence continues at coordinate 206,867 of CAKSWC010000002.1, read as the reverse complement.
TCGAGGTGACGGCAGCGCACATCTCGGTGAGTCCGTAACCGCGGCCAAGCTTTGCTTTTGAACCGTTCTTTTTCATGAGGGCGTTGAATTTTTCAACAAACTCAATGCTGACAAGGTCTCCGCCGGCAAAGGTCATCATGATGTTCTTAAGTCCCTCGTTTTCAAAGTTCGGAGCCATAACAAGACCCTGGAACATTCTTGGAACGCTGAGAATTTCCGTAACAACGCGCTTCCTGATAATTTCGTTGACCTGAACGGCGTCGAATTTTGTGATAAGAATCGGCTTATATGCATTGCAGACGGCGTAATGCATTGCGCCTCCGAGGCCGTAAGCATGGAAGCAGGGGAGGGTGCAAAGCGAATGAACGGTTTTGTAATCGTGTTCTTCGTCAAGCAGGTAGTACTTATACGCAACGTGGTTGAACGCCGGGGAGGAAAGAATAATGGTCTTGCTTTTTCCGGTTGTTCCGCCGCCGTGCATATATACGGCGTCATCTCTGCCGGGTCGGCTGTCGGCCTTTGGGTTCGGGTAATCGTTATTTATTGCGTCTTTAAAGCGGATAACCGTTTCAAGTTCCGGAACGTGAGCGTTCTGCTTTTCGTTGAAAAGCGCATACTGAAGAGCGGTGCCGCCGCAGTAATCGGAGAGTGAGCAGACAAGAGTCGGAATTTTCGCCATAACCGGGGCGAACGGTGCGCACATTATGTCAAGAACAACAAGCATTTTTGAACCTGTGTGTTCAAGGTTTTCCGCAAGGGCATCGGGCGGAAGCAGAGGGTGAATGAAGTTTGCAATAATTCCGAGCTTGTTGAGCGCATAAAAAACGGTCAGAGCGTGGCCGCAGGTGGGGAGGAAGATGGCAACAACGTCTCCCTTTTTGAGTCCCTTATGCGCAAAGAAGGCGGAAAGCTTTTCAATGTCCTCCATAAGCTTGGTCATGGAAGTGTCTGAAAGCTGGTCGGCAATCGGAGTGACAAAAGCGGAATAATCGCCTATATCTTTTGAAATATTGTTATAGCAGATATGTAAGTATTCATAGCACGACTCATCGGTCGGAAAGGGAAGATAATGTTCCTTCGGAACTGGATACTCGCTGTATGAGGCCATAAAACTTCGTCTCCTTGTATTAAAATAAAAATTGACAACATGTAACAAATGTGATAAAGTGTATATGTTGATTAACTAAGCCTTAGTATAGTAAGGAAAGTTGATTCAGTCAATTTACAATTTAAAAGCCGTTGGAACAATTATTACATTTTGGTCTTGTCTGTCATTATTTCAGAGGCTTTTTATAATTTTTAATGAGGTGACGAGTAATGCCTGAGCAAAAAAGATACAGCTGCGTTAAAAAAACAAAAAAGACTTTTGAGGAAAGCCTTTCCGCCCTTGCGCGTGAATATCCGCTTAATAAAATTACGGTCAAATCCCTTTGTGAAAAGGCTCAGCTTTCGCGCAATGCGTTTTACTTTCATTATAAGGATATTTATGACCTTGTTGAGGAAATTGAAAACGATTATATTGACGAGGTTTGCGGCTATCTTGATGAATTCAGAGAGATGGGCTTTCCGAAAAATGTTCTTGCAACAATCAAAAGAATGGTTCTTCTCTTCAGCGAGCGCAGAGAAACATCGCTTATGCTGCTTGACACCTCATTTTCCTCAACATTTGTTCCACGGCTCGGAAAAATTTTCAGCGATTTCAATTTTGAATATTACAAGGCTTTTCATAAGACAGAAAACCGCTCAACCTATGACCTTTTTTATACGTTCATTTCAACCGGCTTTTACGGAATGCTGCGCGAATGGCTTTTGAGCGAGGAACCGGTATCGGTTGACCGCTTTGTTTCTCTTAACTATATCATGATAAAGCGCCTGCTTGTTCTCGGTGAGCCTGAAATTCAGTATAATGTTGGTGGAAAGAATCAGTAACCGCAGAGGATAAAATAAAAACCAACCGCCGTTCACTTCATTCGGCGGTTGGTTTTTGTAATTGCGTTTTGTTTTACAGCATGGCGAGCTTCTGCTCAATAATTTCTTTCCAATCGGAAGCGGAGTTTGCCCCAACAATCGGGTCGCCGACAATTTTTCCGTCTTTGTCAACAAAGTATGTTGTTGGAACGGTGTAAATATCACGGCAGAACGCGGTGAGCGAATCGTCCGTAATAAGATAAGGATAAGAGGCATTTGAATCGTTGCAAAGATCCTTAGCTGTTCTGAGGGCGGATTCGTTGACTCCGTCCCCCTCGTTGATGTCAATAACAATGCCGATGAAGCCGATATTCTCAAGTTCTTTGTCAAGCGCTGCAAGTTCCGGAAGCTCTTGCTTGCAGGGGGCGCACCACGTTGTGAAAACATTGACAACGGTGAGCTTTTTTTCTTTGAATACCTTGCTTGAAACTTTGGCGCCGAAGATATCCTCGGTGTCAAAGGTCGGGAAAGAGGCTCTCTCGCTTTTTTCGGTTGTGCCTCTTGTTGAGGGCTGAACTGTGCTTTTTGGAGTGCTTTCGGTCGAGCTGCTGTCCTTTTCGGTAACGGCGGATGTTTCGCTGCTGTCGGTTGCAAGTCCGGAGCCTGACGTTGTGCTTTGCGTTGAAGCAGGGGCTTTTGTTGTGCTTTCAGGGTCGGCTTTTGCGCAGGCGCAAAAAACGCCGAAAATGAGGGCAAAAGAGCAGACGAGCGCAATAATTCTTTTCATTAGTTGTTCCTCCTTGAATCTTTGTGTTACGCCCAAAGTTCTTCTGCAAGCCTTTCGAGCGCAGAAACGGTTTCGTCCTTAACGGCGGAGCGGACGGTGACTGCGTTTTCGCAGAATGTCAGATTTTTGCATTTTTCAAGGTCGGACTTCATGAGCTTTGCCGCCGTGGGTGCCCACGAGCCGTTTTCAATGAACGCAACCGTGCGTTTTTGGAAGTTGTGGTCGGTGAGGTGCTCAATAAAGTGCTTCATGAACGGGAAGTACTGACCGTTATAGGTTGTTGTTGCAAGAACAAGCTTTTCGTGTCTGAATGCGTCCTCAACGGCCTCGGCCATGTCCTCCCTTGCAAGGTCAACGGTGAATGCCTTGGGGCAGCCGCGCTTTTTGAGCATTGAGCAAAGCAGCTCGGCGGCCTTTTTTGTGTTGCCGTAAACGGAGGTGTATGCAATCATAACGCCTTTTGTTTCAACTTCGTATGATGACCAGATGTTATACTTTTCAATATAGTGAGAAAGGTTTTCTTTAAGTATTGGGCCGTGGAGCGGGCAGATGATTTCAATTTCAAGTTCAGCCGCTTTTTTGAGCAGTGCCTGAACCTGCGCTCCGAATTTTCCGACTATTCCGATGTAATATCTCCGAGCCTCGCAGTCCCAGTCCTCCTCGGCGTCAAGCGCACCGAATTTTCCGAATGCGTCAGCGGAAAAGAGAACCTTGTCTTTCTTGTCATAGCTCACCATAACTTCCGGCCAATGAACCATCGGCGCAAAAACAAAGGTCAGCGAGTGCTTTCCAAGCGAGAGAGTTTCTCCGTTTTGAACGGCGAGCTTTTTTTCCTCAAGCGGAAAGGAGAAGAAGTTTTCCATCATTGCAAAGCTTTTTGCGTTGGAAACGATTTTTGCGTTTGGAAAAGCCTTTGTGAATTCTTCAATGCTTGCCGAATGATCCGGCTCCATGTGGTGAACGATAAGATAATCAGGTGCTTTTTCTCCGAGAACATTTTTAATGTTCTCAATCCATTCTTTTGAAAAAGCGGCGTCAACTCCGTCCGTTACGGCGATTTTTTCATCAAGAATTACATAGGAATTATATGCCATTCCGTTCGGAACAATGTACTGACCTTCAAAAAGATCAATTTTTCTGTCATTCACTCCGACATATTTTATATCATCGGTAATTTTAATCATCTTTTGTCCTCCAAATCTAAATTTAAATCAATTATACTTTATTGCGGCGCAAATCGTCAATAGTCTTTCGTGAGATTTTTGGGCGGGTAAATGGCAGGCTGAGTTGAGTAAAATGTCCAAATTAAAAATAACCGCTTGACAAACAAGCGGAACGTGAGTATAATATACATATAAAAAGGGGAGCCGCGATAAGCGGTTGCTCCCGTGATGGAATGTTATAAGAAACACCGCCATATGGGGATGGGCGGTGTTTCTTAGTTTTTATCTACTAAGAACGATTCTTTTTACTTGATAAGTAAAGAGAGATAACGCTGACAATCAGACTGAGAAGCTCAAAAATAAGCCTGAGCAGATCAATGATTTCTGTCATTGTCATCACCTCCTCTTTTGAGGAGCATCCGCCACCGTATATCCGGCACCCAAAATATTCTACCATATTCACCAAATTTTGTCAACTTGTAAAAAACGGCCGCATCGGCATTTTAAATAAAGTTTTCCTTGATTATATGTGATTTTTGTTGTATAATAAAACAGAATGGATATCGGTTTGCTCCGAACAGACGGCGGACCGTTCGCCCGCGGAGTGAATCCGCTTTCGTAGGAAAGGAATGATGTCATAATGGTAAGGAATAAAGTCAAACTTATGATCGCCGGTGCGGAATATGCGATCCTCACTGAGGAGGACGTGAAGTATGTTTCCGACCTTGGAAAAGAGGTTGACCTTGAAATCAACAAAACAATGAAGGAAAACCCCAGAATTTCAACAACTCAGGCGGCTATCCTCACAACGCTTCAGTATGCCGATGACTGCAAAAAGGCCACCACCTCCGCAGACAGACTGCGCGAGCAGATCAAGGACTACCTTGACGATGCTTCAAGCGCAAAAACAAAGGCTGACCTTGCAAAGCATGAGGCTGAAAAGGCGAAGCGTGAGCTTGAAAACGCAAATCTTGAAATTGAACGCCTCAAAGCTCAGCTTTCAACCGTTCTTGACCAGATCAGCCCCAAAAAGCGCAATGAACAGAAAAACTGAAGTTCTTGCTCCGGCCGGCTCGTTTGAATGCGTGCTCGGCGCGGTGCGCTGCGGTGCAGATGCGGTATATCTTGGAACAAGAGACTTCAATGCGCGCCGTAACGCGGAAAATTTTGACCTTGATGAGCTGAAAAAAACCGTTGAATATTGCCGCGCAAGGGGCGTTAAGGTGCATATCACCCTCAACACTCTCATTTCCGATGAGGAATTTGACGCGGCTTTGCTTGTTATAAAGCACGTTTGCGCCCTCGGTGCGGACGTGCTCATTTTGCAGGACCTCGGTCTTGCGCGGTTTGCAAAGGAATGCGCTCCGGCGCTTGAACGCCACGCTTCAACCCAGATGTCCGTTCAAACTGCCGCCGGGCTTCGCCTTCTTCAAAAGCTCGGTTTTTCCCGTGCCGTACTCCCACGCGAGCTTTCAAAGGATGAAATTGCCTCTTTGCGCGCCTCAACGGACATGGAGCTTGAAATGTTTGTCCACGGCGCGCAGTGTATGTCCGTCTCCGGTCAGTGCTACATGAGCGCAATGCTCGGCTCGCGCAGCGGAAACCGTGGCCTTTGCGCTCAGCCCTGCCGCCTTCCGTTCTCCGCCGGGGAGCCGGGGAGACACGATTTGAGCCTGAAGGATCTTTCGCTGATTGATGAGCTTCCGGCTCTTTCGGCGCTTGGAATCGACTCTTTCAAAATTGAAGGACGGATGAAAAGGCCGGAATATGTTGCCGCCGCGGTGACGAGCGCAAGGCAGGCGCTTGAGGGTAATTTCCACAGCGAAACCGAGGAAAAGCTCAGGGCCGTTTTTTCGCGTTCGGGCTTCACAAAAGGATATTTTGAAAACAACCGCGGGCCGCAGATGTTTGGAACAAGGCGGAAGGAGGACGTTACGGCTGCCTCTTCAAAAGTTCTTTCAACGCTCAAAAATCTCTATTCAAAGGAGAAACCGCGCGTTCCGGTGCGCTTTTTTCTGAGCATTATCAGGGGCGAAAAAATCTCTCTTTCCGCAAAAGCGGGAGGAAAAACTGTTTTTATCTCCGGCGAAACAGAGCCGGAAAAGGCTCAGAACAAGCCGCTTTCAAAGGAACTTCTTTCCTCGTGGCTGTCAAAATGCGGCGCAACGCCGTTTTATCCGGAAAAGATTGAAATTGAGCTTGACGAGGGGCTGACCGTCTCCGCCGGAGAGGTCAACAGACTGCGCAGAGCAGCACTCGAAAAGCTTGAAGCAGAGCTTGGAACTGTAAAGCCCATAGCCTTTACTGACAAAAATACGGCTATTCCTCCGCATACCGCAAAAGCGGAGAAAAAATTCTGCATTGTCCTTTCAAATGCGGCGCAGATTCCGGAAAATCTCAGTAATGTTGAAAACTTGTTTTTCCCGTTGAATGTTGAGGAAAAGTATGTTGAAAGCGTGAAAAACAAAGGGATTTTGATTGGAATCGACATTCCTCGCGCCCTTTTCGGCGTTGAAAACAAGGTTAGAAGTCAGCTTGAGCGTGTTAAAAAACTGGGAATTACCGATGCGCTTTGTTCAACATTGGACGCTGTTGCGCTTGCAAAGGACTGTGGCTTTACCGTCCACGGCGGTTTCGGTTTGAATATTTTTAACAGCAGAAGCAAGGCGGTTTTGGAGGAACTGGATGTAAAGTCCATCACCTTGTCACCGGAACTTACGCTCGCTCAGATTGAAAAAATCGGAGGCGCTGCACCTCAGGGTATTGTTGCCTACGGCAGATTGCCGTTGATGCTTGTTCGGAACTGCCCGGTGAAGAATGTCAAAGCCTGCGCCGAATGCAAAGGCAAAGGTTCTTTGACGGACAGAATGGGTTTTCGTTTTCCGGTTTTATGCCGCGGCTATTTTCAGGAGATACTCAACTCAAAGGTTATCTATCTCGGCGACAGGACAGATGAAATTAAAAATGTTGATTTTCTCACCTTCCTTTTCACGCGCGAAAAGCGCGAAAGCGTTGATGCGGTTCTGGACGCATATCGAAAGGGAAGGGGAGTTAAAGGCGAATTTACGCGCGGACTTTATTACCGCGGCGTTGAATAATACACAATTAACAAAAGGGAAGTGAATTCTATGCCGAAAAGAAAAGACTATCTTTCATGGGACGAATACTTCATGGGCGTTGCAATCCTCTCGTCCTATCGCAGCAAGGACCCGAACACGCAGGTGGGCGCCTGCATTGTTAACGACAAGAACAAAATTATGTCCGTCGGATACAATGGACTGCCGACGGGCTGCAATGATGATGAATTTCCGTGGGAGCGCGATGGGGATTCATATGACACAAAATATCCCTATGTCTGCCACGCAGAGCTGAACGCAATCCTCAACAACGCCGGAGCACCGCTTGTGGGCTGCCGGATTTATGTTGCGCTTTTCCCGTGCAACGAATGCGCAAAGGCAATCATTCAAAGCGGAATCAGGGAGGTTGTGTATCTTTCGGATAAATATGAAAACACTCCGATGAACCGCGCCTCAAAAAGAATGTTCAACGCCGCCGGGGTCAAGCTGACAAAGCTTACGCCGGAAAGGAAGAGCCTTCTCATCGACTTCAGGGAAGAAAATATCTGACGGGGGTATCATCATGAAAAAAACAGGAAGAATTTTGCCGCTTTTTCTTGCGTTGGTGCTTTGCTTTGCGCTGTGCGTGCCCGCGTTTGCGGCAACAACCGTAACAATCTCAAACCCGTATGAAAATATCGACTGGGAAAGCGTCAACACCTATAAGGCCGCGCTTCACTCCCACACCAACGCAACGGACGGCGACCAGACTCTTTTGCAGTCCATTGAGCGCCACGCCGAAACGGGTTTTGACATCGTTGCGATAACCGATCACGGAACGGTTGACCGCGGCTGGACAAAGGACAACTCAACTGTTATTCGTTCTCTGCTGAAAATTGCAAAGAGGAGCGAGGGGGATGTTACACCCCTTGAGGAAAACGGAACTTTCCCGAACGGGGAAACATATTCATATTACACGGCAAAAAACGGTGACGACTATCTCAAAACCGGCGGAAAGGAAATTCTGCGCGTGCCGTTCGGAATTGAAAACAACGCCGTCTCCGTCAATGCACACGTCAACAGCTGGTTTGTTGACCACTGCAACAATTCCGTCACAACATATGAGGACGCAATCAAGGGCGTTGAAAAGCTCGGCGGAATTTCCGTCATAAACCACCCCGGTGAATACACAAAGGCAAGATATGAAATTCGCTCAGACAAGGCGTATGACGAAAAGAACTTTACTTACAGATATTACATCAACAAGTTTTCTTCTCTTCTTCAAAAGTACCCGACCTGCCTTGGAATTGACATAAACTCAAAGGGTGACGCAAGAACGCGCTTTGACCGCATTCTCTGGGACAGACTTCTTGAAAGGTTTTCAAAAAAAGGAGACACTGTTTTTGCCATTGCCTCGAGCGATGCGCATCAGCTTGACAAAATTAACACCGGATATACGCTTCTGCTCATGCCGTCTCTCAACTCAAAAAGCGCAAGAACCGCGCTTGAAAACGGTGAGTTCTTTGCCGCGAGCCACTGCATCGGAAATTACGAGGAGCTTTGTGAAATTGCCTCTGCACTCAAAGATTTTTACGGCGAAACCGCGCTTTACCTCTCCGTTAAAAAGGCTGCGGACGAAATGAAAGAACGCATTGAAAACATTGAAAGCAAAAAAGAAAAGGCTGATTCCTCAATCGGCATAACATACAGTGTGCTTGACTCTGACGGCCGCCTTGCCGCAAAGACCGAGCCGAGAATCACAAAAATCGGCGTTGACAGGGAGAACGGCGTGCTGTCTCTTGAAACAAAGAACGCTGCAATAGTCCGCCTCATTTCAAACGGAAAGCTTCTTGAAACAAAAAAAGCAAGCGAGGCCGTTTTTGACCTCAATGATTATGACGGAGCGCTTGGCGATTATGTCCGCGCAGAGGTTTTTGGCGAGGGTGGAATTGTTTATACCCAGGCGTTTTTGCTCAACGAAAACAGCAAGAACAAAAAGGAAAGTGCCGTTGAAAAGGGATTTTTTGATTTAGGCTTCCTTGATTTCCTCCTCGGCGAGTTTAACCGCCTGTTTTCCGTTGTCGGCCGTAAGGTCGGAAGATGAAAATTGATTTTGAATTAACAACGCGGAGCCGTCACCGAATGTGGCGGCCCCGTTTTTTTCACAGATATTCCCTGAGTTTTTCAAGCAGGGAGTTTTCTTCACTGATGAGCTTTTCGGTCAGATCCTTTGCGCTTTTGTCCGCCGCCGGGTATTTGTTCAGATAAACCGAAAGCTGCTTCACGCCCATGTTGCAGCCGTCAGTCATCAGACCGGCAACGGTTTTGTCCGTGGGCTTTTCCATGAGCTTAAAGTTGATTTTCATCCATGAGCTGACCCTCGCAATAACGGGCGGCTCTTTTCCGTCCTCGCCTTGCTCTGAAAGCAGCTCGTTCGTTTTGTTTCCGAGCTTTTCGTGCTCTTTGAGCGAGTCGGTCAGGATTGAAAGCAAATCCTCGTTTTTAACATTATCAAGCACCTCACGGATGGAGGTCACTGCGGTTTTTGTTCCGCTGTCGCATTCCTTGAGGAGATTAACGGTATCGTTTGACATTGAACCATTCCTTTCGTTTTTTATATTGTTCCCTTGTCCGGCGTAATAATGCAAAAATGCCGGGGAACAATAAGCAAAGAAAAAACCGAAAGGAAAAAGGCAATGAAAATTTTGTTTTATGACGCAAAACCCTATGACATTGAATCGTTTGATAAGATGATAAAAAACTATGATAATCTCACGATAGACTATCTCAAAACCGATATTTCAAAAAACACCGTCCGCCTTTCAAAAGGCTATGACGCCGTCTGCGTTTTTGTTGCGTCCGACGTGAACGCCGGGATAATTGACGAGCTTTCAAAAAGGGGCGTTCGGCTCATTTTGCTGCGCTGCGCCGGCTTCAACAATGTTGATATCCGCCGCGCAACAGAAAAGGGTATCACCGTAATGCGCGTTCCGAACTACTCGCCGGAGGCGATCGCGGAGCACGCCCTCGCCCTCGCCTTTGCCGTCAATCGCCACATCCACAAGGCATATATCAAGGTCCGCGAAAATAATTTTAGCCTTATGGGACTGACCGGAATGAACCTTTGCGGAAAAACCGTCGGAATTGTCGGAACCGGAAGAATAGGCGCCGCAATGTGCCGCGCCTGCAAGGGGATCGGAATGGACGTTCTTGCTTTTGATAAAATCCAAAATCCTGCGCTTGATTTTGTGAAGTATGTTGAACTTGATGAACTGCTCAAAAACAGCGACCTTGTTTCTCTCCACTGTCCGCTGACCGGGGAGACGTATCACATGATAGACCTTGATGCGATTGAAAAAATGAAGGACGGTGTTCTTCTTATCAACACCTCGCGCGGAGCACTGATTTCAACGGAGGATCTTATCAAGGGCATAAGGATGCACAAATTCTGCGGAGTCGGTTTGGACGTCTATGAGGAAGAGCAGGAAAATGTTTTTGAAAACCGAGAGGATGACATTTTGAACACCTCGGTAACGGCGAGACTTTTGTCTTTTCCGAATGTTATTGTTACCTCGCACCAAGGCTTTCTCACCTATGAGGCGCTTGAAAAAATCAGCCTTGTCACCCTTGAAAACGCAGAAAGCTTTGAAAACGGGAAAACCATTGAGGCCAACACCGTGAAATAAGCAGCCTGCACTTGAAAAACTCCCCCTTTTGTGATACCATAAATTGTCAGAACAAAAAAGGGAGAGATACATAATGAAAAGAATTTTTTCTGTTTTTCTTGCGTTCATAATGGTGCTTGCCTTTCCGGCATATGCCTTTGCAATGAGCGAAAATGAATGGACTGCATATTGGGAAAGCGAGCAAAAGAGCGCCGCTGTCTATGTTTCGCCCGGCCACAGCGAAAGCGAACGGTATTTCACCTGGTACGGAAAAAAGGGCGGCGAGGGGAGCGTTACCCTCACCGGAGAAACGGGCGAAAAAACCTTTTCTGCCTCCGCGCTGAAAACCGCGGAAAACGACTATATATATAAAGTATATGCTTTTGGCCTTGATGAGGGCGAATACAGCTATGTTTGCAAAAGCTCAGGCTTTGAATCGGACAAAGGAACGGTGAGTGTTTCAAACAGAACGGACTTTTCCGCGCTGTATGTTACCGATGTTCATATGACAAAGGCCGATGGCGAGGAAAAGCTGCGCGCTCACTCGCTGAATTTCAGCAATACCGTTGAAAAGGCTAAGAACAGCTATAACGCCTCGCTTCTTCTTTCCGCCGGTGACCAGGCAACGCTCGGTCTGCGAGATGAATACACGGCTTTTGTTGCTTCTCCGGCGCTCAAAAGCATGGAAACCGCGCTTTCGGTCGGCAACCATGACCGTAAGGGTGCGGCATACAAGACCTTTGGAACGCTTCCTTATGAGCACTACGCCGGAATCAAGAGCTATGTCGGCCGCGATTACTGGTTTGTAAAAGGCGACGTTCTTTTCCTGATGATTGACTCCAACTGTCCGGACGCGGCGGCGCACAGGCGCTTTATGCAGTCCGCCGTTTTCAAAAACAGCGGCGCAAAATGGCGCGTTGTTGTGATGCACCATGACCTTTTTGGCGGAAGGCTGCCCCACCGCGAAACGGAAAACAGGCTCCTGCGCCTGCTTTATGTTCCGCTCATGGATGAGTTTGACGTTGACCTTGTTCTCACCGGACACAGCCATTATTACACGCGCTCAAACATCATCAAAGGCGGTGTGTCAACCGTTAAAACAAAAGGGCTTTCCTCCGTGAAGAACGTGAACGGAACGCTTTACATGACATCGGGTTCGTTCACCAAAAACACAAGAGCGGCCGAAAGCGATGAAATTCCGCCCGTTGGAAACCGCGTCGGTTATGACTATCTCACGGGAGAGGGAATTTTTAATATTCTTGACTTCAAAAAAGACAGCATCCGCATCCGCTCTTTTACCGTTTCAAAGCCGGGCGAGCCGTTCACGGAGTTTACGCTTGAAAAAACAGAAAAGCGCTGTCCGGTTCCGGTTCAGGTTTTTCCGCTTTTCAATGGTTTTGCGCGGACGCTGAGCACCTTCTTTGCTTTCACGAACAATATTGCAATGGCAAACGAGCTGAAAACAAAGCGCGGCATTGACATTGACCCGAGGCAAGCGGTCTTTGGCTGTGATGCATAAAAAAATAACCGCCCCATTGTCTAATGGCGGCGGTTATTTTGTAATCGGCAATTATCTGTTATCCAACATCAAATATCCAACTTGACAATTTCCGACAAATATGCTAAGATGAACCAAAGGCTCTGCACAGGCTGAAAACAATTCTGCCTCGCGGCAAGGCGGTGCCCTCCTTGAAGGCGAATTCTCACTTTCCGGAGGAAGCATTTTTTATTACTACCTCCGAGATTAATCAAGGAGGGAGTGTTGTTCAATGGAAATATTGGCAATGCTTATTGTGCTTCTTATCGTAGCCACCGGTTACATAGTAGCAATAAAATAATAACGAGTAATAAAAAATAACCGCCAAGACCTCCAAAATCTAACGGTTATTTTTTAGCTAAATTTTGAGGGCACCGCTTTCTGCAGAGCCTTTTTACATTTATATTATACTCACTCACCGCTTGTTTGTCAAGCGGTTTTTTGCTGCGTTCGGGCGGCGGAGTTTTGTGAAATGTTCATGTTCTGCATGAGGAAAGGTCATGGGTCGGCACGGGTCCGACCCGTACGAATTGGTTCTTATTTTAAAAAAATCTAACATCTAACATCTAATATCTAAAATCTAACTTCGTACGGGCATCGGCTCGTAACCGCCTGAGTTATTTTAGATAATAGATAAAAGATAATAAATAATAGATAATAGATATTTCTCCTCCCCCTACGAACCCCGCCTCAATTTTTTCGCTCCACAATTCGTTAATATGCCCAAAACCAATTACGCTCATTTGTTGATGTTAACAAAATTTAAATTTTTTAAAAATTTTGTTTGACGTTTTATCCGTTTTAAGTTATCATATATATGCATTATAATACTCTTTTTATATTCAACCGAAAGGAGATATTTTGGAGATGAAAAAAACATTAAGAACCGGGAAAAAGGCGCTCTCCGTCTTTATGGCTGCTTTGATGGTCATGACGGCGTGGGTTTTCTTTGCGCCCGAGAAAGCTGAGGCCGCAACGGCGGGAAAATATAGGATAGCTTTTGCTGTCTATGATAATGACAACGGCTCAAACGGCGTCGACAAGCTTACCGTTAAGTACAAGTATAAAACTAATAACGGAACAGGCACTGAGAGCGGTGAAATAACAACAGGTGCCAATGCAGGCGATGCAAAAGGCCATGTTAAAAATGGACACGATTACTACATTGTTTACGCAGAAAATGTTCCGGGCTTCCCTTCGTGGGCTTATGCAAGCTCAAAGGTAGGCTACTGGCAATATCCGGAATTTCGACTGAAGGTCTGCGTTGCAAAGGCCGGAAACAGTAATTATTACAAAGGTGCTGAAAATGATGCGAACTCCGGTTGGAAACAGGTTTGTGACTTTGAGTTTCACCACAAAAATTTCCTTGGTTCTGATGAAAAGTCCAAAAGTACGTCAGATATGGCAAATAAACCATATTTCAACTCTCTGGGTGCAATCTCCGGTGCGAACACCATCACCATGCCCAAAACCGGTGCTGCCAACATCACAAGCAAATACAGCGCAACCGCTTATGACCAGTATGGCGCAGCATGGCATGAGGATCCGCAGTTCTGGGTTCCCGTCAGCGAACCGACTGATTATAACTCAGCTAAAAAGGACGATACATCGTCCGGCCTTTCAATGGGCGGAGACGGCACTCTCACCGTTCGTCCCTCAGCTCAGGTTGACGGCGAGGAAAGCGTAAGATATGCTTGGATCTCCTGCGTTGCCGGAACCAATAAGTGGCAAAAGAAAAAAGTCAAGCTTGTTGACCCACTTTATACGATTACATTCAGGCAGAACGGTGTAACGGCCGACCTTGAAAAACGGAACTATTATTACGGCTCAAACCCCAAAGCCCCCTCAAACTACATCATCCCGACTCCGGAATCAGACGGCCACTATGTTTTTGACGGCTGGAGTCCGGATCTTGCAAAGGTCACAACCGACCAGACATATACAGTCAAATTCAAAAAGATTGCCCATAAGTGGGTGCAGACTTCCATCATTGACTCCACCTGCTCCGCAGAGGGCAAGGAATATCAGGAATGCTCCGTCTGCAAAGCAACAAGAGAACTTCCGGTTGAAAAGAAGCCGCACACCTGGGTCAAGGGCACCGTTCATGACGCAACCTGCACCACGGGCGGTTGGACGGATTACCACTGCTCAAAGTGCCCGGCAACAAAAGAGGGCGATAAAGTTCCGGCACTCGGCCACGATTGGAAAGTTTTTAACCGCAGAGAGGCAACCTGCCGTGATACCGGCCTTATCACTTATGAGTGTAAGCGCTGCAAAGAACAAAAAAAAGAAGTTATCCCCGTTGTTCCCCACAGCTACACTAAGGAAACAGTAACCGAAAAACAGACCTGCACCGAAGGCGGCCATTCAATCTATCAGTGCGTTTGGTGCGATAAGTATGACCCCAACAGAGGCGGAAGTGCCGGCGTTGATACCCCGGCTCTCGGCCATGACTGGAACTATCAGGAAAGCGCTGAGAGATGGGAGGTTGTTAAGGCTGCAACCTGCGAAGAGGCAGGCCGTGAAAAGCGTACCTGTCAGAGGGATAAATCCCACGTTGAATTCAGAGACATTGCAAAGCTCGGTCATGAATATGACGAGACAATTACAAGAAAAGTTGACGCAACCTGCGCAAAGGACGGCTATACCTATCACCCCTGTAAGCACACCGGCTGCGACAAGTATGAAGTTGTTGAAACTCTCCCGAAGCTTAACCATCAGGACAACGGCACCGGCGAATGGGTGACCACCCTTGAGCCTAAGTGTGAAACCGACGGTTTGAAGCAGTATAAATGCGCTCTTTGCGGCGAGTATGTTAAGAACGAAACTCTTCCGAAGCTTGGCCACAGCTTCACAAAGTATGAAAAGAGCAAGGATGAAACCTGCACAGAGAATGCAAAGGAAACCGCCACCTGCGACCGCAAGGGCTGCGGAAAAACCCACACGAGGGAACAAGAAGGCACCAAGCTCGGCCACGAATTCCTCCCCGAAAACTATAGGTATAACAATGACGCAAAATGCGAAATAGACGGAACACAAACCGCAAAGTGTACCCGCTGTGACGCTACGAATACAATAACAGCCCCCGGCACCGCGCTCGAGCATAAGTTCACAGACTATAAAGAAACCAAGGCCGCAACCTGCCTCACTAACGCAGAGGAAACCGCTTCCTGCGATAACGGCTGCGGAACGACCCATACTCGCGAAGTACCCGGCTCGGCTCTTGACCATACCGCAAAGAACTTTACCCATGACGCGGGAACCGAAACCTGCTGTGAGCTTGGAACAAAGACCGGCGTCTGCGAAAGATGCAGCGTAACCTTCACCGTCGCTGAGGACAGACCGGAGTATTACGCCTCTCATACCTATGAGACGGACGCAAACGGTGATATCGTTTATAAGTTTGTTGAAGGCAGCGAAACCTGCACCAAGGACGGCGTTGAAAGAGCATACTGCATCAATGAAAGCACTCACGCTGACGGAAAGAACTGGAACTGCGGAACCTGTCTTGAAAGAACCGCAAAGGGAACAAGACATTCCCACACTTTCCCCGACCCTGTGACCGAAAGAGACAAGTATACATCAAACGGCGACGCAACCTGCGTCAGCACCGGAACAATGAGTGCATACTGCAAAGAATGCGGCAGCGCGAAAAAGACCGTTGAGGAGCCAAACTCAAAGGGTAAACATTACGTTGCAAACTGGATTTCGGACGGCAACGCAACCTGCACAGAGGACGGAACAAAGCACGGAAAATGCGTATACTGCGGAAAGGAATTCAAAAACGAACCCGATGTCGGCTCGGCTCTCGGCCACTGGTTCAGAGATTACAAAACCACGACCGCAGCCACCTGCACCGGAGACAGAGTCAGAACCGCGCAGTGTGAGCGTGAATTCCTTGATGAAGCAACCGGAAAAATGGTTCGCTGCACTGCAACCGACTCCGTAACAGACAAGGGCAGTGCTCTCGGCCACGATTGGAGCGCATGGAAATTCATCGGCGAAAAGGATGCAGACGGAAACGAGCTTCCCCATAACTGCCAGAACGGCGGAACAATGGAACGCCACTGCACCCGTGACTGCTGCGTTGAAATTGATGAAGCAACCGGAGAAAAGACTTATACAAAGCAGGAAACAAAGCAGGTTGACCCGACTGGCCACACCTATAAATTTGAAAGAATCATAGAAAAGGACGCTGACGGAAACGAGCTTCCCTTTGACTGCGAAAGAGGCTATAAGAAGCATGAGGTCTGCTCGGTTTGCGGAGCCGTAAAAGAGAACTCTGAGGTTATAGTTCCCGGCGGAGTTCATAACTACACCGTTGACGAAGAGCTTTCAAAGGACGCAACCTGCCTTGAAAAGGGAAGAAGGGTCATCTCCTGCAAAAACTGCGGAAAGGTATACAGCGATGTTGAGATTGAAAAAACCGGCCACCTCAACTCCTATCTTGACGAAGCAACC
The DNA here is from genome assembly GCA_934511365.1 of uncultured Eubacteriales bacterium. Classification (GTDB taxonomy): domain Bacteria; phylum Bacillota; class Clostridia; order Oscillospirales; family Acutalibacteraceae; genus UBA6857. Next base: position 190,290 of record CAKSWC010000002.1, on the reverse strand, counting down.
GTTAAGGCTGCAACCTGCAAGGACACGGGCTATACCGGAGACGAAAAGTGCTATGTTTGCCACGAAATAACCAAACACGGCGAGGTAATCCCCGTAACGGACAGCCACGTCTTTAAGGAATATTTTGCTTTTGAAGCGGCAACCTGCACAAAGAACAGAACGGAAAAATCAGTCTGCTCTGTCTGCGGAAAAGCGGAAAACGTCAGAGAAATTCCCGGAACCGCTCTTGGCCACGATTTTGGAGAATATAAGGAGAGCAAGGCGGCAACCTGCACCAAGGACGCGGAAAAAACTGCGGAATGCTCCCGCTGCGGCGCCACCGACACCGTCAGAGTCACGAACTCTGCCCTCGGCCACAAGTGGGGCGAATGGAAAACGATTGAAGAAGCAACCTGCACCAAGGTCGGCAAGGCCGAAAGAAAGTGCGAACGCGAGGGCTGCACAGTTGTTGTCTATAAGCAGCTGCGTAAGCTCAGCCACACCGAAAGCGAGTGGAAAATCGACAAGGAGGCAACCTGCACCGAAGAGGGCAAACGTCACACCGAATGCACCGGTGGTTGCGGCTATATCTTCAGAGAAGAAGTTATCCCGAAGAAAGAGCATGACTATGAAGTCATTGCAAGCACCGTGACCTGCATTGACGACGGATACAAAACCTTTAAATGTAAGGTCTGCGGACATGAAAAGAAGGGCGAGATTGAAAAAGCCCTCGGCCACGACTGGAGCGGCGCCTGGGTCGTTACAAAGGAACCCACCTGCACCAAGAAGGGACAGGAAAAGCTGACCTGCACCCGCTGCGACAAGAGCCAGACAAGACCGATTGACGCGCTCGGCCATGAGGTTGTTATTGACCCGGCCGTTCCGGCAACCTGCACCGAACCCGGACTGAGCGAAGGCAGCCACTGCGGCCGCTGCGGCGAGGTTCTTAAAGCGCAGGAAACCGTTATCAAGCCTCACCGCGATGCTGACGAGGACGGAAAGTGCGATGAATGCGGAAAGGAAATCAAGCATAGCACCGACCTTAACTGCGACTGCATCTGCCACAAGAAATTCTGGCTCATGAGAGCTGTTTATGCGTTCGTCCGCGTATTCTGGAAGCTCTTCAAAATCGGCAAGAGCTGCTCTTGCGGAGCTACCCACTATTAATTTAAAAATTGCACATAATCAAAAAGGAGCGTTCCGTTCGGGACGCTCCTTTTTTGCACTTGCGCCGGCAGGCCGCTTTGGGTATAATGAACACAAAAGTTTTTTATCTTTTCTTGTCCGATTTGCGCTTTTTCTTTCGTATATAATTAATGAGAAAGGAGGGAGAGACCTATGAATGACGAACTCTTGCTTTCCGAAATTAAAAAGAATCCGTCAAAGGGTTTTGATCTCCTTTTGAATGAGTATTCGGCCTTTGTTTTCCGCGTGTGCCTTGCCGTTCTCGGCTCCGCCGGAACAAAGGAGGACGCGCAGGAGTGCGCTTCAGACGTTTTTGCTGTTTTTTATAAAAACATTGAAAAGGTTGACCTTTCAAAGGGGAGCATAAAAGGATTTCTTGCTTTCCTTTCGCGCAATGCCGCGATTGACCGCCGGAGGAAGCTTGTTAAGGAAAGCGGACTGACCGTTCCGCTTGAAAACGCGCAGGATCTTTTTTTCGCTGCGGCCGCTTTTGAAAGCAGCGAAAAAAAGGAGCGCAGCCGTCTTGTTGCCGAGGCGGTTCAGGCGCTCGGAGAGCCGGACAGAACAATAATTCTGCGCAAGTATTTTTTTGGCGAAAGCGCAAAGGAGATTTCAAAGCGTATCTCAATTTCCGCAGAAACCGTTCAAAAACGCTCGCGGCGCGCACTCGAAAAACTCAGAACTTTCCTTGAAAGCAGCATGGGAGGTGTTTTGCTTGACTGATTTTGATGATGTTTTTTCTTCTCTTTCTCCAAATGAGCTTGGCGCTTTGCTCAAAAAAGAGGAGACGGAAATTGACAGGGCGGACAAAGAAAAAATCCGCGCCCTCTCTTTCCAAAAAGCCGGAATAACACGAGGCGGAAAAAGAAAAATAACGCTTGTTCGCATCATTGCCGCGGCGGCGTGCCTGTGCATTGTTTCCTGCGCGGCGTTTTTGGGTGTTAAAACGCTTTCAAAGCCGGAGCCGGAGAGCACAACCGCTTTGATTGCAACCTCTTCATCAACGGCAGGGGAAAAGGCGCTGATGCTTGCAATTTCAAAAGGCGATGAGGGGCTGATTGAAAAGCTGCTCAAAAGCGGCGTCCTTGTCAGCCGTGATATCCTCAATTACGCGGTCGGTTGCACCTCTTTTCTGTCTTATAACATCATAAGCGAGATTGCAAAAGCAACCGAGGAGGTTTTCGGCTCAACCGGGCTTGATCCGCTTTTGGAAAGCACCCTCATCGGCAACTCAAAAAAGGCTCTTGAGGAGCTTAAAAAGCGAGACGGAATTTTGATGACGCCGAGCGAAAAACTTGCGTTCTTCTTTTCGGCGGCGTTTTGCAACAGTGACGTTGTTGAGGCATTCTGCGAAAAAGGCGCAGACATCAACGCAACGGACGCGGCCGGAAACAACATTCTTGGCATCGCAGAAAAATACGGGAACAGTGAAAATGTTGAATACGCCCACGAAAAGGGCTTGAATTGAAAGAAAGGCGATAATTATGAAAAAAAGTACGGCTTTAATCACAGCAATTTTTCTCATCCTCAGCGTTGCGTGCGCTTTGGCGGTTTCCGCCGTTGACAATGCCGCGGCGGCAACGGTTCCGGTTGAAAAGGGAAGGCTTTATTACGCCTATTACAACACAAAAAGCGGGAAGGGCGCAATCTCGTTCTGCCTGAACAACAAGTTCACCTCGTTTGGAAAAACGGAAGAAAAAATCTCCGTTTGCACAAAGAACGCGGACGGAACATTCAGCGTGCTTTATGACATTGACAAAAGCGCCGTTGACGTCTGGTTCTCCGGAACAACCGACCTCAAGCTTCAGACGGGCGAAAACATTTCATCGCTCCTCGGCGGACTTTCGGCTCTCGGAATCACGGCAGACATGGAAAAAACCAATGTTGCGCTGAATCTTTTGGGTCAAAGCATCGAGCCGGGGAAGGAGTATTACGTCTATATCCCCGCATATTACTTCCTTGATGAAAACGGAACCGGAAACGCCGGCGCATACATTTCCGTTGAAAAGGAAAAAATCAATTCATACACCGGAGACCTGCTCTCAGACCTTCAAAACGCCGCAGACGAGGTATATGACCTTGCAATCCGCGGATATGAAGTTGTTGCCGGCCTCCTCGGAAGATAAGAACAAAATAAGCCGATAACGGGCGTCTTTGCTTCAAACGCGGGACGTCCGTTTTTTTGCTGTGTGTTTTGCACAAAAGAGCGGTTGCGCGTTAAAAACTTTTTGTGTGCATAAATTAAGAATATTTTTTCAAAACCCTTGCATAAACATTCAAAATACTGTATAATACACGCATATTATTCAATGAGCTTGCAGCTGATATCAATTTTTGCAGCCGTTGAAAATTCAAAACAGAATGTGAGGAAAAACCATGAAAAACATCAAAAAAGCTGTTGCTCTCCTTCTTGCCTGTGCATTGTGCCTTTGCCTTGCCGCCTGTGGCTCAGGTGAAAAAGAAACAACCTCGTCCGCTGCATCAGCCGGCGCAGACACAAGCCTTGAGGACGTTAAAAAGAGCGGAAAGCTCTCCATTGCAACAAGTCCGGATTTTCCGCCGTTTGAATCGCTTGAGGGAGACAAGGTTATCGGCATTGAAATTGACCTTCTTGAAATGATTGCCAAAAAGCTTGGCGTTGAGCTTGAAATCAACCAGATGGACTTTGACTCGGTTCTTCCCGGAATTCAGAGCGGAAAATTCAACGTCGGCGTTTCCGGAATTACCGTTACCGAGGACAGAAAAGCAAACGCAGACTTCACCGACCCATACTTCCTTGCTGCGCAGGCAATTATTGTTATGAACGGCAGCGACATCAAGTCTAAGGCTGACCTTGAGGGCAAAAAGGTTTCCGTTCAGACCGGAACCACCGCTGAGGAATACTGCATGAAGAACGGCTACGACGTTTCCGCTTTCCAGGCAAACAACGATGCACTTTCGGCTCTCACAAGCGGAAAGGTTGACGCTTGGGTTGTTGATAACCAGACCGGCATTGCAATGTCCGCCGAAACAAACGGAAAAACCGTTGTTCTTGATGAGGCGATGACAACGGAGCCGTACAGCTTCGCCTTCAAAAAGGGCAGTACCTCGCTCGTTAACGAAATTAACGGTTACATCCAGGGTTGGCTCAAAGACGGAACGATTGAAAAAATTTTTGAAAAATATGACATACCTTATGTTTCACCTGAAGCATAATTAAGGGGAAGCCTATGGCAAAAATTATTGAGTTTCTTCAAACATGGGGCGCGCAGCTTCAAAAGACGTTCATTGAACAGGAGCGTTATAAATGGCTGCTTGAGGGCCTTTCAAACACACTGATAATCACGCTCGGCGCGCTTGTTATCGGCGTTGCGCTCGGAACCGTGATTGCAACGGTCAAGTATTTTTCGGATGACAATAAGTTTCTGAAGCTTTTTGGAAAAATTTGCGATGTTTATGTTACAACCATCCGCGGAATACCGGTTGTTGTTCTCCTTTTGATTTTCTACTATCTTATACTTAAATCCTCTGAAGGCGTTGTTGTCGGAATCGTAACCTTCGGTCTGAACTCCGCTGCGTATATGGCAGAGCTGATACGCAGCGGCATCAACGCCGTTGATGTCGGCCAGCTTGAGGCCGGACGCAGTCTCGGCCTTTCAAAAATGCAGACGATGAGAAAAATCATCTTTCCCCAGGCCGTCAAAAACATTCTTCCGGCAATCGGCAACGAGTTCATTGCCCTTTTGAAGGAGACCTCCGTTGCCGGCTATGTTGCGGTCAAGGATCTCACAAGGGCCGGAAACCTCATCAGGAACAACACGTTTGACGCATTCAACCCGCTTATTGTGGTTGCGCTTGTCTATCTTATTCTTGTTATTCTTCTGACAAAACTTTTGAGCAGACTGGAAAGGAGGCTTTCCAAGAGTGATAGAAGTAAAAAATCTAAAAAAAAGCTTTGATGATATCGAGGTGCTCAAGGGCATTAACGAAACCATCAACAAAGGTGATGTCGCCTGCATAATCGGGCCGTCCGGTTCAGGAAAGTCAACCTTTCTGCGCTGTTTGAATCTTCTTGAAAAGCCGACCGGCGGCGAAATAATTTTTGAGGGCGTGAACCTCACCGCAAAGGGTGTTGACCTCAACCTTCACCGTCAAAAAATGGGAATGGTTTTTCAGCAGTTCCACCTCTTTCCGCATATGACGGTTATCGACAATCTCACAATGGCTCCGGTGCTTCTTAAAAAGATGACAAAGCCGCAGGCTGAAAAAAAGGGAATGGAGCTTCTTGCCCGCGTCGGCCTTGCAGACAGGGCTTCGGCATATCCGGCGGAGCTTTCCGGCGGCCAGAAACAGCGCGTTGCAATCGTTCGCGCACTTTGCATGAACCCGGATGTAATGCTTTTTGACGAACCGACAAGCGCCCTTGACCCGGAAATGGTCGGAGAGGTTCTTGACGTTATGAAGGAGCTTGCAAAAGAGGGAATGACAATGGTTGTTGTTACTCACGAAATGGGCTTTGCAAAGGAAGTTGCAAACCGCGTCCTCTTCATGGACGACGGCGTTATAATGGAGGAGGGTACGCCCAAGGAGATTTTTGAAAATCCTCAGTGCGAAAGGCTCAAAACCTTCCTTTCAAAGGTACTCTGATTAAATTTTGGATATTGGATAAATATCAACTTATATAAAAATGTGGGCGGCTTGAGGGCCGCCCTGCGGTGTAATCACAGCAATGCGAAAAAAGGAGAGGACAGACATGAATCTTAAAGGAAGAGACTTTCTCAAGCTTCTTGATTATTCGCCGAAGGAGATTGAGTTTTTGCTCGGTCTTGCGGCCGATTTAAAGGCAAAGAAAAAGCAGGGCGTTCCCCACAGACTTTGCGAGGGAAAAAATGTTGCGCTGATTTTTGAAAAAACAAGCACAAGAACTCGGTGCAGCTTTGAGGTCGCCGCTCATGACCTTGGAATGGGCAGCACCTATCTTGACCCCTCAGGCTCTCAGATTGGAAAAAAGGAGAGTATTGCAGACACGGCGAGAGTTCTCTCCGGAATGTTTGACGGAATTGAATACCGCGGCTTTGGCCAGGAAATAGTTGAAGAACTTGCAAAATATGCTTCTGTTCCCGTTTGGAACGGCCTGACTGATGAATACCATCCCACTCAGATACTTGCCGATTTCCTCACAATTTCCGAGCATTACGGCCATCTTAAAGGAATCAACTTTGTCTATATGGGAGACGCAAGGTTCAATATGGGCAATTCGCTCATGGTCGGCTGCGCAAAAATGGGCGTGAACTTCACCGTCTGCGCGCCGAAAAAGTATTTTCCGGACAAAAAACTCATTGAGCAGTGCAATGAGCTTGCAAAGGAAAGCGGTGCCGTGCTCAATTTTACTGAAAGCACGGACGAGGCACTGAACGGTGCAGACGTTGTTTATACCGATGTTTGGGTCTCAATGGGTGAGCCGGTTGAAGTTTGGGAAGAGCGAATCAACGCTCTTGCGCCTTATCAGGTGAATGCAGGGTTGATGAAAAAAGCTAAACCGACCGCAATTTTCATGCATTGCCTTCCGGCCTATCACGACCACAAGACCGCGGTCGGAAAAGAGATGGGGGAAAAATTCTCCCGCGATGCAATGGAAGTTACCGATGAAGTTTTTGAAAGCAAGCAGTCTGTTGTTTTTGAGGAAGCGGAAAACCGGATGCACACGATAAAAGCCGTTATGGCCGCAACACTTTGTGATTTTTGATGAATTTACTTTACCGGAGAGCTGTGTATGAAAACAAAAAACAAAAAAATTGTCCTTGAGGACGGAAGCGAATATTACGGATACGGTTTTGGAGCCGACATCGACAGGGTGTGTGAAATTGTTTTCAACACCTCGCCTGTCGGCTATCAGGAAATTGTTTCCGACCCCTCATATACCGATCAGCTGGTTGTGATGACCTATCCGCTCATCGGAAACTACGGAATCTGTGACGATGACTTTGAATGCAAAAACCCAAGCATTGGCGGCCTTGTTGTTTATGATTATAACGACAGACCGTCTAATTTCCGCTATACAAAAACTTTGTCTGAACTGCTTGAAGAAAACAATATCCCGGGAATATCCGGCGTTGACACAAGGAAGCTCACACGGAGTATCCGCGACTTTGGCTCGCGCCGCGTTCTTATCACCGCGAGCGATACACCGCGCGAAAAAGCGCTTGAAATTATTGCGCAAACCCCTGTTTCACATGACGCGGTTGCGCGCGTAAGCTGCAAAAAGCGCTGGTATTCGCGCACGGCGAACCCAAAATTCAATGTTGTTGCCGTTGATTGCGGAATTAAGCTGAACATTGTCAGAAGCCTCAATAAGCTCGGCTGCAATGTCATTGTTGTTCCCTTTGACACTCCGGCGGAAAATATTGAATTCATGAAGCCGGACGGAATTTTCCTCTCCAACGGTCCGGGAAACCCGGAGGATGTTACTCCGGTTATTGAAACGGTGAAAAAGCTAATGGGCAAATACCCGATTTTCGGAATCTGTCTCGGCCACCAGATAATTGCCCTTGCGAGCGGAGCGGAGACCTATAAGCTCAAATTTGGCCACAGGGGAGGCAATCACCCCGTGCTCAACAAAAAGACCGGGAAAATTGAAATTACCTCTCAAAACCACAGCTACGCAGTTGACGAAAAGAGCCTTGACGGAACCGGGCTTTCCGTTACCCACATCAATCTCCTTGACAAAACGGTTGAAGGACTTGAAAACAAGGAGAAGCGCGTTTTCAGCGTTCAGTATCACCCGGAAAGTGCCCCCGGTCCGCAGGACAGCGGCTATCTTTTCGGTGAGTTTATAAATTACATGAAGGAGGCGAAAGGCAATGCCTAAAAGAACGGATATTAAAAAAGTTCTCGTTATCGGTTCGGGCCCCATTATTATCGGTCAGGCGGCCGAGTTTGATTACGCCGGAACCCAGGCCTGCCTTGCGCTGAAAGAGGAAGGCTATGAGGTTGTTCTTGCAAACTCGAACCCGGCAACTATTATGACGGATACCATGGTTGCCGACAAGGTTTATATGGAGCCGCTGACGTTTGAATATCTTGCGCGGATATGCCGCTTTGAGCGCCCGGACGCCCTTGTTCCCGGAATCGGCGGCCAGACCGGATTGAACCTTGCAATGCGCCTTGCAAAAGAAGGGGTTCTTGAGGAATGCGGAATTGAAATGCTCGGAACGGACGCCGAAAGCATTTCAAAGGCGGAGGACAGGGAGCTTTTTAAGGAGCTTTGCGAGGAAATCGGCGAGCCTGTTGTTCCCTCCCAGATAACATACAGCACCGAAGAAGCACTTTTGGCCGCGGAAAAAATCGGCTATCCGGTCATTCTCCGCCCTGCGTTCACCCTCGGCGGAACCGGCGGCGGCTTTGCCGATGACGAAGAAGAGCTGAAGGTGAAGATGAAAAATGCCCTTGCGCTCTCCCCCGTTCATCAGGTTCTGATTGAAAAGAGCATCAAGGGCTATAAGGAAATTGAATATGAGGTTATTCGGGACGCAAACGACACCGCAATAACCGTTTGCAACATGGAAAACCTTGACCCGGTTGGAATCCACACGGGAGACTCGGTTGTTGTTGCGCCGAGCCAGACGCTCACCAACAAGGAATACCATATGCTGCGCGACAGTGCGCTGAAAATTATCCGCGCACTTAAGGTTGAGGGCGGCTGCAATGTTCAGTTTGCGCTCGACCCTTATTCATTCGGCTATTATGTTATTGAGGTCAACCCCCGTGTTTCGCGTTCGTCTGCCCTTGCCTCAAAGGCAACCGGCTATCCGATTGCCCGTGTTTCCGCAAAAATTGCGGTTGGACTGCATCTTGATGAAATTCAGCTTGCAAACACCCCGGCCTGCTTTGAGCCTGCGCTTGATTATGTTGTTACCAAAATGCCGCGTTTTCCGTTCGATAAGTTCCCGACTGCGCTCAACACGCTTTCAACTCAGATGAAGGCAACGGGCGAGGTTATGAGTGTCGGCAGGAATTTTGAGGAAAGCTTCCTCAAAGCCATCCGCTCGCTTGAGGACGGAAGGAACCATATTCACCTTGAAAAATTCGATTCGGCTCATATGAGTGTGAACGACCTTCTTGAATATATCAAAGACGGAACGGACGACCGCCTTTACGCAATCTCTCAGCTCATGTGGCTCGGCGTTGACGCATCGCTCATCTGCGATATTACGCAGATTGATATGTTCTTCCTTGATAAGATAAGAAAAATTGTTCGGCTTGAAAAGGAGCTTAAAAATGAGAAAGGCTCAATAGCACTTTTGAAAGAGGCAAAGCGCAACGGCTTTTCCGATTCCTATGTTGCCGAACTTTGGGAAAAGACAACGGATGAAATTTATGAGCTGAGGCTCAAAGAGAATATCTTCCCGGTCTATAAAATGATCGACACCTGTTCAAGCGAGTTTGAAAGCTATGTTCCGTATTTTTACTCGACCTATGCCGAGGAGAACGAGTCAATCGTTTCCGATAAAAAGAAGATTATTGTTCTCGGTTCGGGACCTATCAGAATCGGGCAGGGCGTTGAATTTGACTATTCAACCGTCCACGCGGTCAAAACCATTCAAAAAATGGGCTATGAAGCGATAGTTATCAACAACAATCCGGAAACCGTTTCAACCGATTACACCGTTTCAGACAAGCTTTATTTTGAGCCGCTCACGCCTGAGGACGTGATGAATGTTGTTCTTCTTGAAAAGCCGGTTGGCGTGATTGCAACTCTCGGCGGCCAGACGGCGGTCAACCTTGCCGCCCCCCTCGCCGCAAGGGGAGTGAAAATTATTGGAACGGACTGCGCCGCGATTGAAAAGGCGGAAAACCGCGATGCGTTTGACAGTGTTATCAAATCCCTCAAAATTCCCAACCCAAAGGGAGAGGCCGTTACAGACATTGAAACGGGAGTTAAGGTTGCCGAGGAAATAGGCTATCCGGTTCTTGTTCGCCCGAGCTTTGTTCTTGGCGGAAGAGCAATGGAAATTGTTGCAAACGAAAAAATGCTGCGCAAATATCTCAAAACCGCCGTTGAGGTTGACGTTGACAAGCCGGTGCTTATCGACAAATATCTCATGGGCAAAGAGGTTGAGGTTGACGCGGTCTGCGATGGCGAAAGGGTCTTTCTTCCCGGAATCATGGAGCTTGTTGAGCGGACGGGAGTTCATTCGGGAGACAGCACAAGCGTTTATCCGCCGTTCTCCCTCTCTGAAAAGGTTAAAAACAAAATCATTGACTACACAACAAAGCTCGGAATCGGAATCGGAATCAAAGGTCTTTTCAACATTCAGTTCATTGTGGACTCAGAGGAAAATGTTTTTGTTATTGAGGTCAACCCCAGAGCGTCAAGGAGCGTTCCGTTCCTTTCAAAGTCAACCGGGTGCAGCCTTGTTGACATCGGCGTGCGCGTGATGCTTGGCGAAAGCCTTGAAAAGCAGGGAATCACGGAAACGATACTGCCAGAAAAAAAGCGCTGGTATGTTAAGGCGCCGGCATTCTCCTTTGCAAAGCTCACCGGAATGGATGCATATCTTTCGCCGGAGATGAAATCAACGGGCGAGGCAATAGGCTATGACAAGCGTCTTTCCCGTGCGCTTTACAAAGCGTTTCAGGCTGCCGGAATACCGATGCTTAAATACGGAACGGTTCTTGTTACCGTTGCGGACGAGGATAAGGCGGAAACGCTTCCGCTTGTTCGCCGCTTCCGCGATATCGGCTTCAACATTGAGGCAACGTCACTCACGGCTGATTTCCTCAGGGAAAACGGCGTTCAGGCAAAGAAGCTGCGCAATATTAACGAGGGCAGCGAGGAAGTGCTGGCTTCCATCCGTTCCGGCCACGTCAGCTATATTATCAACACACGCGCAATCCTTTCCGGCGTGCATTACGTTAACGGGGAGGCCATACGCCGCTGCGCGGTTGAAAACGGAGTAACAACCTTCACCTCGCTTGACACGGTGAAAATTGTTCTTGACGTTCTTGAGGAACTTGTGAATAAGGTTTCAACCATTGACAGCGACGATTGATTTCAGGTAACCGCTGATTGAATAACAAGCACGAATCTTGTCAATTCAATCGGCGGTTACTTATATTTTGTCAAAGATAAAAGGATTGTGTTGACTTTAATATGGAGCAATGATAAAATGAATATGTCAGAATTTCACAGTGAGGTGTTTAAGCAATGAAAAGAACGGTCAGCTGTATTCTTGTTGTTTCAATACTTTTGAGTCTGTTTTCCGTTGCGGCGTTCGCCGAGGGCGGGAAGTGTTCCTGCGATAAGGCTCCGCTTGTCTATGTTATCGGCAGGCAGGAAGTTTATGACGACCCAACGGCCGAAATTCCCGTCAATGCCGTCCATAAGGACAAGGAACTTCTTCTTGGCGCGGTTAAAGAGGCCTTGCCGTATCTTGCAAAAGCAGTTGTTACGGACAAATGGGACGAATACTGCAACAAGCTTGTTGAGGTTATGAAGCCGGTTTTTGAAAATTATAAGCTTAACGATGAGGGAGAGGTTGAAAACTCAAGCGGCTGCCTCGGAAGTTGGGCTCCCGGCGAGGTTTGGGATAACCATCAAAGCGATAGCGTATACAGTTATTCCTATCCCTATGACCCGCGTCTCGACCCGTGGGAAATTGCCGATGACCTCAATGCATATATTCAGGAGGTCAAGCGCGTAACCGGCCACAACAAAGTTGCCCTCTTTTCGCGCTGCATAGGTTCCGCCATAGCTATGGCGTATCTTGTGAAATACGGTGAACCGAGCGGATATGAGGACATCTCCTGCTACTCGCTATATAACGGAACCATCGGAGGCGTTGCCGTTGCGGACGCTTTCTTCACCGGAAACATTTCTTTCGATTCCGATGCCATTGAGCGTTATGCCGACGAACGGCTTGGAACGGACGCGCTTTTCCAGTTTCTTAAAATGACGATAGCGCTTTTCAACAAGACTTATGCTCTTGATTTGGGAATACTCGGCGTTGAAAAATTATACTCAAAAATTAAGCGTGCATTCCCTGAAATTCTCCTTGATTCATATGCAACCTGCCCGTCATACTGGTCGATGCTCAGCCCGGATAAGTTTGAGGCGGCAAAGGAGTTTGTTTTTGGAAACAAGGCGGAAAATTATCCGGTGCTCATAAACAAAATTGACCGTTTTCATGACAAAGTTCAGGTCAATGTTGAAAACATCCTTAAAGACATGAAAGCCAAGGGCGTCAACATTTCCATTATCTGCAAATACGGCAGTCAGATAATGCCCATAACAGCCGATGCCGGCCAAAGCATCAGCGACAACCTTATTGAGCTTTCAAAGCAGTCATACGGCGCAACAAGCTCGGACATTACAAAAACACTTTCGGCCGAGTATCTTTCAAAGGCAGACAAAAAGTTTATCTCGCCGGACAAGCAGATTGACGCTTCAACCGGCCTTTTCCCGGAGTACACATGGTTCATCAAAGACGTTGCCCATTTTGATTTTCCGGACGGAATCAGCAAACTTCTCGTTGCCTTTGCGCGCTCAAAAGAGCAAATGACCGTTGACAGCAACGAGCTGTATCCGCAATATCTTCTGTATGATTACGGAACCGACTCGGTCTCTCCGCTGACTGAGGAAAATTGCAATACTCATAACTACAATAAAAGCATTCTTTCAAGGTTTATCAGTTTCATTACCGCGCTTTTAAAATTAATTAAAGAAAAAATCGGCTCGGCAGTTTCGCCGAAGGCGTAACCGTTGCACTGCGCAGGGAAAATCCTCCGCTTTATCTCTTGACAAGGCGGAGGTTTTGTGTTATCCTCTATACATAGAGTTTCGATGTATAGAATCTCTATGTAGTGATTATTTAGGATAAGGAGGATGAAATCTATGAACATCAAAAAGGAACTCACAAAAGGCAGCAGTGCCCTGCTTGTTCTCTCCGTGCTCCAAAGCGAGGATCTTTACGGCTATATGATAATCAAGCGTATTGCCGAAAAAAGCGGACAGGTTTTCACTTTTAAGGAGGGCACACTTTATCCGATTCTGCATAATTTTGAACAGGACGGCTTTTTGAAGTCGTATTGGACTCAGGCCGAGGGGAGGCAGCGCAAGTATTACCATATCACAAAAAAAGGGCTTAAAGCCCTTGAGCAGGCCATGGAGGAATGGGAGACGTATTCGCTTGCGGTCGGAAAGGTTATCGGCAATCGGCCGGCAACGGCCTCCGTTTGAGTCGGAGGGAGGGCAGTTATGAAGTCGAAAGTCAGTGAATATCTTGACTCGCTTGTTCCGAAGAATCTTTCAAAAAAACGCCGCGCCCAGCTTCTCCTTGAACTTGAAGATCACATTGCGGAAAAGGCCGGGCATTATATGGAAATCGGATATCCGCAAGAGGAAAGCTTTGACCTTGCCTTGCACGATATGGGCGAGGATGAAGAAACCGTTAAGGCCGTCAGAGGCGAGTTTGAATCGCTGTATCGCGAAAAAACGTGGCAGGCCGTTTTGGCCGCGGTTTCGGTGCTTCTCCTCAATTTGTTCTGCGTTCTGACCGGTCAGTATGTTGCTTCGGTCGATTATTTGGACGACCCGGATTTTGCAATGAACTGCGCAAGCTTTGCGGTGACGTTTGTTCTTTTGTTTATTATTGTTTACGCAAAGGCTTTGGGTTTTCGCAAAACGCTTTTTGCCGTTGGAGTTTCGTGCTTTGCTATTGCCGCAAGCGTATTATTCTGCGTTTTTCCGCAGGCGGCGCTGGTTTCGGCCGAAACGAATGTTTTGTTTTTAATTGACCGTTTCACCCCGCTGTCCGTCTGGAGCAGCAGCCATACCGGAGCAACGCTCTTTTTATATTTGTCATATGCGTTTGTTGCTGTCTGCGCCGTGTGCTGTTTTGTTTTCTCGTGGAGGATAAAAACCGGATGTGCAAAGCAAAGCGATTCACCCAAAAGAACAATTCTTGTTTTCTGCGCCGTTTTCCTTTCTGTTGCCGGACTGACGTGCGGCGTTTACCCCGAAGCCTATGCTCACGTTAAAAACATTCCGCAGTACATCACGCCGGACAATTCCTATATTTCAAACGAAACGAATCGTATCTATTCGCTGCTTGAAAAGACCGGCGATTATGCGGAAAGCCGCAAAATTCTGGTTCAGCACGGTTTGGTTAATGCCGAGGAATTCAAAAAAACGCTCACTTATTCGCAGAAAAAAGCCCTTTCAAAGCAGCTTAAGCAGCTTAAACTTGCGGACGAATCATTTGAAGTCTGGCTTCCAAAGGAGAAAAAAGAAAACGGAAACGGGCTGATTTTCCTCAAAAATGACGGAAGCGGAAGCATTGCGGCGCGCGGAACCGGCAACGGCTCAAAATTCCTTGAAAAAGGGGAGTATAGCGCTTACAATGTTTATGTTTATGACGCCGAAAACTGTGACGCCGAAAAAAGCAAAAAATATTTCCGCGCACTGAAAAAGGGCGCGGATGAAAAGGAAGTTTTGAAGTTTTTTGAGCAAAACAACGGCTGCGTCTATTCAAAATTCACATTTTTTGAAAACGGGGCCGCAACCGACAGATACAGGATATACCAGCGGTGGGAGGGGAAAGATGAGGATCTTGACACCGGCGTTATTTATAATGCGCAGGAACTTTTCACCGAGCTTGTTTTCAACGGCGGAAAGCTCTCCTCAGGCTCAATGATGAACACTTTGAGCCTTTTAAGCCTTTCAAACGGAACGGTTGAAACGAGCAATTTGTTTTTGGTTAAGAATTAATTGACGTATTTGATACCGGTTTCTTTTCTTCTTGACAATATCCGACGTAGGTGATAAAATAAACCAAAGGCTTTGCACCGGCCGAATGTTTTCGGCATTGCGGTAAGGCGGCTGCCCTCCACGAAAGCGGTTTTCCAACTTTCCGGAGGAAGAGTTTTTTATTACTTACCTCCGAGATAATCAAGGAGGGAGTGTTGCCGAATGGAAATATTGGCGATGCTTATTGTGCTTCTTATTGTGGCCACGGGTTACATAGAAGCAATTAAAAATAACTAAGTAATAAAAAAATAACCGCCCCAAGTCTCCAAACTTCGCGGTTATTTTTTTACCAAAAAGTTGAGGGCAACCGCTTAATGCAGAGCCTTTTTACTCTTATATTATACTCACGCGCCGCTTGCTTGTCAAGCCCATTTTTTTGAGCAGCACCTAAGCGCCCGCCAACTGCAAAAAAATTTCTTCTGGAACGGTGATTTACTTGACAATGTGTGTTATTATTGAATCATAAGATAAAATAATAACTGAAAGGGTTGATAAGCTATGAAAGAAACACTCAAAGACCTCAAAGAAAGAAGAAGCTGCCGGAAGTATACCGAAAGAGCGGTTGAAAAGGAAAAGCTTGACCTTATTCTTGAAGCCGGAACCTATGCACCGACAGGCCGCAATGCCCAGTCGCCGGTGATTGTTGCCGTCCGCGACATCCAAACAGTCAGTGAGCTTTCAAAGCTTAATGCTCAGATTATGGGTGCGGACACCGACCCGTTTTACGGCGCGGGAACCGTTCTTGTTGTCCTCGCGGATTCCTCGGTCAATACCTATCGCGATGACGGCGCGCTCGTTATGGGCAACCTGCTCAATGCGGCGCACGCAGTCGGCGTTGATTCCTGCTTCATCTATCGCGCAAGAGAGATGTTCAAGACCGAAAAGGGGAAGGAGTTCCTCAAAAAATGGGGTCTTGATGAAAAATACGAGGGTATAGGAAACTGCATTCTCGGCTACGGCGCAGAGGGCGGAATCCGCCCGGCGTCCGAGCGCAAAAAGGGCTATATCATATGGGATTAAGCACTTTTGAGCGGATATATGACGTTGTGCGCTCCATTCCGATGGGGAAGGTCATGACCTACGGACAGGTTGCTTTGCTTGCCGGAAATCCGCGCTGGGCGCGCGTTGTCGGCTATGCGCTGCACAAAAACCCCGAGCCAGGCGTCATTCCCTGCCACAGGGTTGTCAACCGAAACGGACGTCTTGCGCCGGGATTTGCTTTCGGCGGAACGGACGTCCAAAGGATGCTGCTTGAGGGCGAGGGAGTAACATTTCTTGAAAACGGACTGGTTGACCTGGAAAAGCACGGGGTCAAAGATTTTGCTCCTCATGCCGAATAAACAGCTTTTCGTTTCCGAGCAGCAGCAGCGCCCTTGAAAGGGAGAGAAGGAGCGCAAGCTGACCGTCCGGCGAATCCGGGTCAATTTCAAAGTCCTCACGCAGTTTTTTCAGGCGGTACTGAACGGTATTTCTGTGGGTAAACAGGCGTTCTCCCGTTTCTGAGAGCGAGTGGCGGCAAATTAAATATGTGTAAAGAGTCAGGCAAAGTTCGCCGTCGTTCTCTTTGTCATATTCAAAGGCATTTTTCACCTTTTCCTCAAGAAAGCCGAAGCTTTCTCCGCTTTTTTTGAGCAGCATAAGAAGTTTATAGTCACGGCTCCGTTCAAGAAACGGGGCCTTTTTGTTTTTGAGATAAGAGAGAACATCGTTCACTCTCTCATACTCGTTTTTGAGCGCAAAAAGGTTTTCAAGCCTTTCCGATATTACGGCGCGCAGGCAGTATTCATTGATGACGGAATTCAAAAAACGGATATCGTGATCCTCATGGAGAAACAGCAGCATTTTTCCGCCGTAAAAAACCGGATGAGAGGCGTTGAAGCTTTGCTCAAGAGAACGGGCAATATGCTCATTTTTGAGTTTGTCCGCCGAGTTACCAGAAAGCTCAATGAGGGCGAAGCGCTCCGGATTGAACGCGGAAAGGAAAGTTCCGGCCGCTTTCATTTTGAACACCTCGGCGTTCGGAAACTTTCCGTCAAGCAGTTCAACAATGATTTCCTCGGCACTGCTTACCGCAAAACCGCTTGTGTGTCTGTCGGTGTAAAACTGTTTTGCAACAAGACTTTCGCAAAAAAGGCAGTCCTGTTCCGGCGGAAGTTCAGCTTCAAAAAGGATATATATGATGTATCCGAGGGCAAGGCAGCCGCTTTTGAGAACATTGACGGAAAAGCTCTTTCCGTTCGTTTCGGCAAGGATTCTTTCGCCCCCGCTTTCTTCAAAGCCTTTTGCAATCTCGCCGCAAGCTGAAAGCGGAAGTTCGCTGTGTGCAACGGCTTTGCGATACGCCTCATCCTCAAAGCCCTTTGCGGCGAAGGAGGAGACGATGTGGAAAGCGTTGTCCGTAACGATAACGGGACAGCCGAGCTGAACGCTGACCGCCTCAAGAAGCATATCGAGCGAGTTGTTCTGCAAAAAGGTATTCAATACTGTGGTTTTGTTCATGAAAATCACTCCTTTGTGCTGAGAGCACAGTTAAATCTCTTTTAATTATACCACCGGCTTATTGAACAATCAAGTCTTTGTGCTATAATATACGCGTAAATAAGGAGAGCGGATACCAAGAGGCATCCGGAAGAAAGCTCCTTAAAAGATACATCGGAGATGATACCAATGTGTAATATGTATAGCGCGACCGAATGAGGAAACGCAGAAACAGCCGGATTGAAGTGTACCGGCAAAACGAAAAACGCTTCAAACAAAAATTTTAAATTAAAAGAGGTATGCTTTATGTTTGAACTTAGACCGTATTCAAGAAAAAATAATTCCCTTTATAATCCGTTCCGCGAGATGGACGAACTCGAAAACAGACTTTTCTCAAATCCGTTCGGATTCTTTGACAGCACGTCGCTTGACGAATTCAAGACCGACATCAAGGACGAGGGCGACCATTATGTTCTTGAGGCCGACCTCCCCGGCTTTGAAAAGAAGGACATTCACCTTGACATCAACAATGACATCTTGACCGTCAGCGCCGAGCGTCATTCTGAACACGAGGAAAAGGATAAGAAGGGCAAATATGTCCGCTGCGAGCGTTCCTACGGTTCATACAGCCGTCAGTTTGACTTGTCCGGCGTTAAGGCCGATGAAATCGGTGCCAAATATGAAAACGGCGTTTTGAAACTGACGATGCCCAAAAAGACCGCGGAAGAACCCAAGACCCATCACCTTGAAATTGAATAATTCCGGTTCTACCGAATAAAACATCTGCTGCCCGGCTGAGCGTAAAACTCAGCCGGGCAGCTTTTTTGGTTCTTTACGGGGATAAGGCAGTGATTCATCGGTCAGCTCCAGGATATAATCAGTGGAGGTGTTGAAGAATTCTGCAAGTGCAATGAGTGCTTCAACCGGCAGACCGCGTTGGCCGTTTTCATATTGTGAGTAGGTGTTTTGCTTGATATGCAAAAACGAAGCAAGCTCTGTTTGAGTGACATCGTTGTCCTCCCGGAGACTTTTCAGTCTCATAACATCAGCACCTTTTCAAAAATTATCGTATTTATTATAGATAATCTCAAGGCGAGATATTGACAACTATCTCAAAATGTGATATTATTGCCATACAAAAAATATTGGAAAGGATTCTGATACTATGAAAAAAAGCGGTAAGACAAGAAAAATTCTTTCATTCATCCTTATGGCAGCGATGCTTCTTTCAATCGCCCCGTTTGCCGGAATAGGCCTGACGGCAAAAGCGGCAGGCCACTTGATTTGGCCTGTGCCCGGACACTATGAACGCTCGCAGCGCTTTCACGCTGGCAATGCTATCGACATTTCAGACGGCTCCATTGCCGGAGCAAGGGTTGTTGCGGCAATGGGCGGAACCGTAACAACAATTTATTATTGCACACGCAATCATTATGGCGATGACAGCGGAAATTGTTGCTATGGATTTGGAACAGGACTGGTTATTACCGGAGATGACGGAAGGATTTATCAGTATTGTCATATGCAGGCCGGAAGCATTCCGAGCAATGTTTATTATGGCGCATATGTTTCCGCCGGTCAGCAAATCGGGCGTGTTGGAATGACGGGAAATGCCAGCGGAAATCACCTTCATTTTGGAATTTCATTCGGAAAATATTGGTATGCCGGTGTGGATCCTGATAAAGAAAACTACGATCACAGTTACTCACCAACCATTACAAAACAGCCGACCTGTACCTCAAGCGGAGTAAGAACCTACCGCTGCTCCTGCGGAGCTTCATACACCGAAACAATCGGTGCGCTTGGACACGATTACAAAAATTACAGGGAAGTTGTTGGAACCTGCGTTGAAAACGGAAAAAAAGTTCTTAAATGTTCCCGCTGCTCTGATGAATACATAACTGCTTACACAGGCAAAAATCCCAACTATCACAAAAACAGCAAAGAATTGAAGCGGTACGGAAAATACAGTGAAATTTGTGATTACAAATGCAATGACTGCGGAAAAGAATATACTGTTGATATCGGGATTGAAAGCGCTCAGGTTACAAAGACCGGTGACAGGGAATTTGATGTGGTAGTTAAGCTTAAAAGTGACAGTGAGTATATTCCTGCCATAGAACAAACTGATGTTTTGGGACATAGGATTGCCGTATCGGATATGTATCCTTTGGGGTTGTGGGGAATCAACGGCGATGTGAATGTCTCTAACTGTAAATATAACAACTCAACATTGTCATTTCACGCAAAAATTTCTGGAAAGACCGATTATGAAATTGAAGACGGCTATGAGCCTTATTTAGGTGATTATCATACAATGAATATTGTTTTTTATAACAAAAACAACAGTTCTTTGCCAGCTGGCCGTGCGTTTATAAAGTTTTATATGCCTTCCGGAGATTATTATCATTTAAAAGCAGGCGAAAGCCTCAATTTAAAAGATACAATTAAAACATTTGGTCATTCACTTCTTAGATATGACACAAATATAATTGATTTTGACCAGGAAACAATGACCGTAACAGCCAAAAATCCGGGAACCGTAACGCTGGTTTGGCGAAACAACAAAAACGGCCATTATAAGGGCTGCACAATCGTTGTTGAAAATCCTGCGGCTTCCTGCACCCACCTTTGCCACAAAGGCGGCTTCATTTGGGCCATTGTCCGTTTCTTCTGTAAACTTTTCAGAACCAATAAGTACTGCTCCTGCGGTGCGGCGCATTATTAATTAAGAATATATCTTTTGGGGCTGCCGGAAAACCGACAGCTCCTTTTTGTCTTGTTCATCAAAAAAAATCTTCCTGATTTGTTTGTTTTGACGGTAATTGTTAAATATGTGTTATTTCCTTGACGAAACGGTTAACATGGTATAATATAAACATGATTATATGAGGCTAACCGCCTGAAAGGAGTAAAACCATGTTCACATTCGATGCACTTGTCAAGCTTTATAAGATCATCATTAAGATTCTTGTCAAACTCGGCTGGATCAAAGACCCGGGTAATGAGCCCGAAGAGCCGGAAACAACAAACCACGTTGGCTGAAAGCCGGACAACCGCTGATTAGTTTAATCAGCGGTTGTTTACGGAAAGATTTTGCAGACATCAAAGCCTGCGCAAAAGAAAAGGAGTTTAAAACAAAAAATGCTTACCGTTAAAATGTTCAGAAAAATTTTTGCAGTTTTTGCTGCGCTTTTCATCTCTCTCGGCTGGCTCACAGGCCCTTCAACAGAGAATCCGATTCAGTTTAAGGACAGCGAGAATGTCAGACTTTCCTTTGCCGCCGTCAGCGATGTTCACGTCCTTGGCGAGTCAATCACGGAATTCAGATTTGAAAATCTTTTTAAGGATCTTTCCAACTCAAAGGAAAAATTTGACGCCGTTGTAATGGCCGGCGACCTCACGGAGATGGGCTTTAACTGCGAATACGAGACATTCTTCAAGGTTCTTGACAAACAGACCGTTACAAAGAATCTTATCATTGCAACGGGCAACCACGATGTCCGCTATGCCTACAAAAAGAACAAGCCGATCATCATGAACAAGGTTGAGGAGTATCTTGGCATTGACACCAAGGGCGAAAGCTTTTATTCATATGATATCAACGGCTATACGTTCATCGTTATGGGCTCGGAAAAGCAGGTTTTTGAAAGGGCGTATATCTCAGACAGACAGCTTGCTTTTGTTGACAGCGAGCTGAAAAGAGCAACCGCACAGGGCAGGCCGGCTTTTGTTATCTGCCATCAGCCGCTCAAAGAGACCCACGGACTTCCCGGGGTTTGGAAAACCGGCGATCTTGGCGACCAGTCGCAGGATGTTCGCGATATCCTTGTGAAGTATAAGAATGTTTTCTATATCAACGGACATCTTCACGACGGAATGTATGAACGGTCGGTTGAAAAGCTTGCCGACGGTGTCTACAGCATCAACCTGCCGACATACGGAAAGACAAATGACTTTGGCGTTAAGGACAGAGGCATAGGCTATTACATTGAGGTTTATGACAATCAGGTGATTTTCACCGGAAGAAACTTCCTTAAAGGCTACAATGTTGATGTTGTTGATACATTTGACCTTGTTTAACGGAACATAACAAAAAGGAGCTGTCGCAAAAGCGGCGGCTCTTTTTTAGATTTTAGATGTTGGATGTTGGATGTTAGATTTTTCAAATTGGAAAACAATGCGCGCCATGGTCAGCTTGGTTCCTGAGTTGTTATAATAGATAATAGATATTTTTCTAAAATCCAATATCTAATATCTAGCATCTAACTTCGTACGGGGGGTCGCTTGAGGCCCCCATGAACCAAACCTCTTGCAGAACATAAAAATATTCGCAATATCCAGCATCCAGACCCCAGCGGAGCGTGAAAACCAGAAAAGAAATCAAAACCTTACCATAAAAAGCAAACAAAAAAACGGGCGCCTATAAAGACGCCCGGATAATTATCCGTTCAGTTTTTCTGCACTTTCAATTTCAAAAAGAACACGCTGCGGAGCAGGACCACCCTTGACGTTCCGGCCTTTGACACAGTTGTCAAGATCAATCGCCGCAAAAACATCGTTCTCAAAAAGGTCACAGATTTTTTTGTATTCCTCAAGCGGAAGAGTCTCAAGCGTGTATCTGTTTTCAATGCAGAACGCAACAAGTTCGCCAACAGCCTTGTATGCATCGCGGAAAGGCAGCCCTTTTTTAACAAGATAGTCCGCACAGTCGGTGGCGTTGATGAAGCCTTTGGCCGCTGCGGCGCGCATATTCTCTTTCAGTACCTTTGCGGTGTCAAGCATTGCGGCAAAGGTGTCAATGCAGATGAGAACGGTGTCAACGGCGTCAAAAACCGCCTGCTTGTCCTCCTGCATATCCTTGTTGTATGCGAGCGGCAGACCTTTCATCACCGTCAGAAGCGTAACGAGCGAGCCAAAAACGCGGCCGGACTTTCCGCGGACAAGCTCGGCAATGTCCGGGTTCTTTTTCTGCGGCATGATGCTGCTTCCGGTTGAAAACGCATCGTCAAGCTCAATAAACTTGAACTCCCACGAGCACCACATTACAACCTCCTCCGCAAAACGCGAAAGATGAACCATCACTATTGAAAGGCAGGAGAGAAGTTCAATAACGTAATCGCGGTCCGAAACGCCGTCAAGGCTGTTTGAACAAACGCCGGAAAGGCCAAGCAGCTCTGCGGCGTACTCCCTGTCAAGCGGATATGTTGTTCCGGCGAGAGCGCCCGAACCGAGGGGAGAGACCGCCGTCCTTTTTTTGCAGTCGGAAAGGCGCTCTCTGTCGCGCAGAAGCATTGCGGCGTAGGCCATCAGGTGATGGCCGAAAGTTACCGGCTGCGCACGCTGAAGGTGGGTGTAGCCCGGCATTACTGCGTCATAATTTTCCTTGGCTTTTTTAAGGATAACGGCAATGAATTCCTTGAGCGCAAGGTCAATCTTTTCAATTTCATCAAGAAGATAGAGCCGCAGGTCAAGAGCCACCTGATCGTTACGGCTGCGAGCGGTGTGAAGCCGCTTTCCGGTGCTTCCGAGTCTTTTTGTCAGCTCACCCTCAACAAAAGTGTGGATGTCCTCTGCGCCCATATCAATGCTAAGCTTTCCGCTTTCAAGGTCGGCGGCAATATCCTTGAGCGAGGCAACAATTTTTTCGCTTTCGCTTTTGTCGATAATGTTCTGCTTTCCGAGCATGGTTGCGTGGGCTATTGAGCCTTTGATATCCTGAAAGGCCATCCGGCTGTCAAAAGAGATTGAGGAGTTGAAATCGTTCGTTTTTTTGTCAAGCTGTTTTTTGAATCTTCCTGTCCAAAGCGGCATTGTTTTTTCCTCCGTTTTCATATCTACTGAACAATTATACATAAAATATGCAAATTGTCAAGCAAATTGTGAATTTATATGCAAAATGGCCGCTTATTTGCTAAGCGGCCATTACTTTGCATTGAGTTTGAAATAATTTTCGGTATCGAGTTATAACTGCGCATTATACTGCGTAAGCGACTTAAAAACGTAGCCGTCGGCTCTTGCTTTGTCAATAATTTCGCCGAGTGCGGCGGCATTGTCCTTTGAAACCGAGTGAAGAAGAATCACCGCGCCGGGGTGCAGCCGTTCGCAGACGGTTTTAACTGCATAGTCCTTGCCTTTAACTTGCTTAACATTCCAGTCGTTATAGGCAACCGACCAGAAAACGCTCACATAACCGAGGGAGGAAACAAGGTCAAGAGCGCTTTCGCTGTATTCCCCGGCGGGGAAACGGAAAAACTTTGCGCAGTAGCCGAAATTCTCGCGCAGGTAGTTTTCCGTCTGCTCAATTTCATCTTTCATTTTTGTTCGGCTTATTGAGGGAAAACTCGGGTGCGTTGTTGAATGATTGCCAACAATGTGCCCTTCCTTAATCATTCGCACAATAAGCTCCGGCTGCTTTTTGATGTGGTCAAGAGTGCAGAAAAACGCCGCAGGAACATTCTTTTCCTTCAAAACGTCAAGAACCTTTGACGTCAGGTTTTCATACTCCCAGCCGCAGTCAAAAGTGAGGTAAAGCACCTTTTCTTCAGACTTTTCATCGAGCGTCAGTGCACCGTATTTATCAAATGTTTTTTGAAATTCAACAACAGTCCGGTGCGGCTTTCCGCCGGAGGCCGGGCCGTGGGAGTGACCGATTTTTTTTGTTGAAAGCCCTTTTGAATTTTCCGGGTCGGAAACGGTGTATGTCACCTTTTCAAGCGGCGCAAAGCCGGTTTGAGTGTCTGCGCCGGAGTTTCCGGTCAAAATACGGGGAGCGTCACTGCTCACCCGGTTTTCGCTTTCATCGGTGAGGCTGACCTCGGTCGGCTTGTTCATCGGCTCGGTGCGCTCAATTTCAGTGCTTTGGCTTTCAAAAAGCCTTGCGCCGCTGCTGCTTTCAGAAAGCGTTGTGTTGTTTCCGTCTCCCGTGCAGCCGCAAAGCGAAAGCACAAAGAGGAGGGCGAGTATCAGACAAAAAAGCTTTTTCATTCTTTCATTCCCTTTCCGGACGGCATGGCGCCGCCTATGTAGCCGCCGCTTTTTATGCGGCGGAAAGGAAATTATTTGAACATATTCTGCATATCGTCAAACATATTTTCCATTGCTTTGAGAGCCTTTGTGGCCTTCTTCTTATACATCTTCTTGGCCGAGGGATTGCCCATTGCGCCGGTAACAAGGCCGGCCGCGCCGCCTACTGCCATTCCGATTCCGATGCCTGTCATAACACTTTTCATTTTCATAAAGATGTCAACTCCTTTGTTCCGGCGGAAAAACCGCCTGATGTTTATATTCTCCGCGGAAAAAGGCAAAAAATCACAGGAAAATTTTTCTTTTGGCTTTTGCTCTTGAATGAGACTGAATTCTGTTATATAATAAGTTTTATCATTCGATTGAAAAGATGTGAAAAAATGGCCTCTCTCAATATTGTTCTTGTTGAGCCGCAGATTCCGCAGAACACCGGAAACATTGCGCGCACCTGCGCCGCAACGGGCGCAAAGCTCCACCTTGTTGAGCCGATGGGCTTTCATGTTGACGACAAAAAGCTCAAACGCGCCGGACTTGATTATTGGCATCTGCTTGACATTACATACTATGATGACCTTGACGATTTTTTTGAAAAAAACAAGGGCGGAAACTTTTTTTATTTTTCAACCAAAGGGCGCCGCGTCCATTCAGACATGACATATCCGGACAACAGCTTCCTTGTTTTCGGCCGCGAGGACGCGGGACTTCCGGAGGAATTGCTCAAAGAAAACGAGCCGCACTGCGTCAGACTTCCGATGCGCGAAGAAGCGCGCAGCCTCAACCTTTCCAACACGGTTGCCGTCGGCGTTTTTGAGGTGCTGCGGCAATGGGGCTATCCAAAGCTTAAAAACAGCGGACAGCTCACAAAATATTCTTGGTGAATTTCAGGAGGTAATCTATGCAGACGAAACATATGAACAGCGAGCAGCTTAAAAAAAGATATAAGACAGACATAAAGTCTGCCCAGGGCATTATTGCAATGGCAACCGTTCTGACAATAATTTATGTTGTCCGTTGGCTTTTCACAAAGGAGTTTGATTTTTACTTTTGCACGTCTTTCACCGAGTTTTTGCTGAAAGCGGCGCAGTTTTCTCCTCAGTGCCGAGGTTCATTGCCGAACGCCGCGGCAATCGCCGGAGCAGTGTGCTATGTTGTCATTTATGTTGTTGCCGTTATTCTTGCTCAAAAAAAGCCGCAGACGCTTTGGCTCTCGCTTGCTCTCTATGTTTTTGACACGGTCTTTCTTCTTGCAATCGACATCACGGGTTATTTCGGAGCATTCACTGCGGAGTATTTCATTGACATTATTTTTCACCTGTTTATTCTGCTGTTCCTCTGCGTGGGAATTTATGCGAACAAAAAGATTAAAAAGCTTCCTGACGGGGAAGGGGAATGAGGATACGCATTATCTGGGCTGTCCACGGATTATTCCATGGATGGCTGTTTTTTTGCAATGTTTTTCGAGATGTGACAGAATACGCGGAGATTCAACGGATTAATTTACAAATTAGCCTCATTCAAATAGATAAATTGTGTTATAATGCACACAGTTGACTTCTGTCAGCATAATTTTGTGAAATTTTTACGGATAAAAGATCACAGTTGAATAACGAGAGGAGTTTCAGTTTTGAGCAGATTATCAATCCCAACCCCGATAAGCGCGCAGGGCGTTATTGATGAAATCTACGGCGATCTTGTCCGCAGACTTCAGGCCAACCCCGTGAGCGTTTGTCCCGTTGACATGGCTGCCGCCTTTGTTAACGTCTGCCACAGCCAGTCGTGCGGAAAGTGTACGCCGTGCCGCGTCGGTCTCGGTCAGCTGCATAAGCTTATCGAAACCGTTCTTGACGGCGACGCAACCGAAAGCACGCTTGACCTCATTGAAAAAACTGCGCGCGTTATCGGCGCAACCGCCGATTGTGCAATAGGCTATGAAGCGGCGCAGATGGTTCTCAGAGGTCTCAACGGCTTCAGAGAGGACTATGAAGCCCATCTTAACGGCACCTGCCTTTGCCGCTTTGATAAGGCGGTTCCCTGCGTTTCCCTCTGCCCGGCGAATGTTGACATTCCGGGCTACGTTGCCCTTGTTAAGGCCGGAAGATACGCTGACGCCGTCCGCCTCATCAGAAAGGACAACCCCTTCCCCAGCGCCTGTGCGCTCATTTGCGAGCACCCGTGCGAGTCGCACTGCCGCAGACGCCTTGTTGACGCAGCGGTCAACATCAGAGGACTCAAAAGGATGGCCGTTGACAACGCCGGAGACGTTCCCGTTCCCGAGTGTGCACCGGCAACGGGCAAAAAGGTTGCCGTTATCGGAGGCGGTCCGTCCGGCCTCACCGCGGCATACTTCCTTTCACTCATGGGTCACAAGGTTACAATTTTTGAAAAAAGGAAGTTCCTTGGCGGAATGCTGCGATACGGAATTCCGAGCTATCGCCTTCCGCGTGAAATTCTTGAAAAAGAAATTGACTCAATCCTTTCAACCGGAATCGAGGTCAAAATGGGCATTGATATCGGAACGGATGTTACATTTGAGGAAATCAGAGAAAAATTTGACGCAACATATATTGCAATCGGCGCCCACACCGACAATAAGCTCGGCATTGAGGGCGAGGACGGAAACGGCGTTATCTCTGCCGTTGAAATGCTGCGCAGCATAGGTGACGGCGATATGCCGGATTACACAGGCAAAAATGTTGTTGTCATCGGCGGCGGCAATGTTGCAATGGACTGCACAAGAAGCTCAATGCGCCTTGGCGCAAAGAGTGTTACCTGCGTTTACAGACGCCGCAGAGAGGACATGACCGCAATGCCGGAAGAGGTTGAGGGTGCAATGGCCGAGGACTGCGACATTGTTGAACTCATGACGCCGGAAAAAATTGAACTTGACGAAAACGGAAACGTCAAAGCGCTCTGGGTGGCTCCGCAGATGATAAGCAACATCAAACGCGGCCGTCCGGCTCCCGTCCGTGCGGATGAGCCGCTGCGCAGAATTGAATGCGACCTCATTGTTGTTGCAATCGGTCAGGCCATTGAGTCGGAGCACTTTGCAAGCAGCGGAGTTCAAACAAAGTGGGGAAGAATCATGGCTGACATGAAAACAATCGTCAGCGACCACGAGGGACTGTTCTCCGGCGGAGACTGCGTAACCGGCCCGGCAAGCGCAATTATGGCAATCGCTGCCGGAAAAACCGCCGCGGCGAACATTGACCACTATCTCGGTTTTGACTCAAAAATCAGCGTTGATGTTGAAATTCCGGACGCACCGATTGCTCCGCAGCCGCCCTGCGGAAGAATCAATCTTACCGAAAGATGCGCCGAGGAGCGCAAGCATGACTTCCTCCTCATGGAAAATTCAATGACGCTCCAGCAGGCGTTTCAGGAGGCATCGCGCTGCCTGAGATGCGACAAGTTCGGTTACGGCGCACTGAAAGGAGGAAGAATATTCAAATGGTAAAGCTCACAATAGATAACATAGCCGTTGAGGCTGAAAACGGCGCAACGATCCTTGACGCGGCAAGAAAAGTCCATATCAATATTCCAACCCTCTGCTATTTTAAAAAGCTTAACGAAATCGGCGCCTGCCGAATCTGCGTTGTTGAAGTTGAGGGCAACGAGCGCCTTGTTGCCGCCTGCAACACAAAGGCGGAGGATAACATGGTTGTTTTCACAAACAGTCCGCGCGTCCGCGAGGCAAGAACCGTTAACATTCAGCTCATTCTCAGCGAGCACGACTGCTATTGCACAACCTGCGTCCGCAGCGGAACCTGCCAGCTTCAAAAAGTTGCGAACGATCTCAATATTTTCAGAAACGAATATGAAACCCGCATTGAGCGCAACAAGCCCCACGGCGATTTTCCGCTTGTTCGGGACGCCGGCCGCTGCATCAAGTGTATGCGCTGCATTCAGGTTTGCGACAAGGTTCAGGCACTCCACGTTTGGGAGGTTCAAAACACCGGCTCAAGAACAACCGTTGCCGTTAAGGAACACAAAAAACTTTGGGAAACGGACTGCTCCCTCTGCGGCCAGTGCATTACACACTGCCCGACCGGCGCACTCAGAGAGAGGGATGACACCCGCAGGGTCTATGAGGCTCTTGCCGACCAGAGCAAAATCACCGTTGTTCAGTTTGCTCCGGCCGTCCGCACGGCGTGGGCGGAATCGCTCGGCCTTTCAAAGGAGATTGCAACGGAAAAGCGCATGGTTGCCGCCGCAAAGGCACTCGGATTCAACTATGTTTTTGACACCGATTTTTCCGCCGACCTCACAATTATGGAGGAGGGCAGCGAATTCCTTGACAGGCTTCAAAACGGCGGAACGCTTCCGCTGATGACCTCCTGCTGCCCCGGATGGGTACGCTTCCTTAAGGGTCAGTATCCGGAATTTACGGACAACCTTTCAACCGCAAAATCACCGCAGCAGATGTTCGGAGCCGTAACAAAGAGCTATTTTGCAAAGCTTATCGGCGTAAGACCGGAGAACATTTTCTGCGTTTCCGTAATGCCCTGCACGGCGAAAAAGCATGAATGTGCGCTCCCGAACATGAACGATGCCTGCGGTGAAGCAGACGTTGACGTTTCAATCACAACAAGGGAATTTGCAAGAATGCTTCGTGCCGACCATGTTGGTGTTGAGGGGCTTAAGGAGTGCGAGTTTGACAGTCCGCTCGGTGCCGCGACCGGTGCCGGAGTGATCTTCGGCGCAACCGGCGGAGTTATGGAGGCGGCGCTCAGGAGCGCATACTTCCTTGTTACCGGTGAAAACCCGGACGCAGACGCATTCTCCGGTGTCCGCGGCCTTGACGGCTGGAAAGAGGCAACCTATGACATCAAGGGAACAAAGGTTAAGGTTGCCGTTGTCAGCGGACTTAAAAATACACGCAAGCTCATGGAGGCGCTCAAGGAAGGCACGGTCAGCTATGACTTCATTGAGGTTATGGCGTGTCCGGGCGGCTGCGCAGGCGGCGGCGGACAGCCCATTCATGAGGGCGAGGAGCTTGCCGGCGAGCGCGGAGCAATCCTTTATTCACTCGACAAGAGCAATGCGCTGCGTTTTTCACATGAGAATCCCGAGGTTCAGGCTCTTTACAGAGACTTCCTTCAAAAACCGCTTTCACACACGGCTCATGAGCTTCTTCACACCGACCACCGCGCATGGGAGATGACAAAGTGAATCTTTTTGTTTGAACAAAGTATAAAAGTGAACGGGCGTCGTTTATGGCGCCCGCTTTTTGTTTGGTTTTTATTTTTTCACTCCCCCGTACGAGCCAGCGGAGCGTGGAAACGTGAGAAAAAGCATTTTTTTGTATAAGACAAACAAAACAACCGGACAGCCGTTTCCGACCACCCGGTTTGTGTTTTATTCAGCGCTGACGTCTCTGATATAATTCTTGAAGAAAACGAGCGCGTCATTCATTGCTTCAATCGGTATCCTCTCGTTCGTTCCGTGGGTGCAAAGCAGCATCGAGGTGTCAACCTTGAACGGAGCATAGCGATAGATGTTTTCGCAAATAGGTTCATAGTGATATGAGTCCGTTCCGCCCATGACGAGGAACGGAGAAACGATTGACCGCGGCTCAATGGACTTGCAAAGCCGCTCAATGATTTTGAACGAGCGCGAATCCATCGGTGAGAATCTTGACGGTTCCTTGCTGTTGAGGACGTTAATTTCAATGTTTTTGTTTCTGACAACCTTTTTGATGTGGGAAACAATGTCTGCCGTTGTTGTTCCGGGCATTGCGCGGAAGTTGATGGTGATTGCCGCCCTTTGAGGAAGAACATTCGCCGCCGGGCTGCCCTTGGCCATTGTGATTCCCGTGGTGGTTCTTGTCATGCAGGCCGCCGGAGGAATGAGCTTGCAAACCTGAAGAAGCAGCGGATAGAGAGCCTTGATGTTGCAGGTGACAAGGCGGACGGGATAGGTGCAGTTGCGCGCAATGGCCTCAAAAAGATACTTCATGTTCGCGGTGAAGGAGGCCTTGAACTGGTTGTTTTCAAGGTCTTTGATAACATCCGCAATTTTTCCGAGCGCGGTGTGCTTCGGCGGCTGAGAGGAGTGGCCGCCCTTTGCGTTAACAACAATTTCAATGTCGGCGTATCCCTTTTCGGCAATACCGATTCCGGCAAGGCATTTGTCATTGATGACGCCGGGAATATTGACGGGAAGCATTGCGCCGCCCTCATCGAGGATGGCGTCAAGATGAATGCCCTTTTCGCGCAGATAGTTCATAATATCCTTTGCGCCGTTTTCATCGTTTGCAACAATTTCTTCGTTGTCGCCAAAAAGGAGATAGACATCCCTTTCCGGAACAAAGCCGTCCTCAAGAAGCGCCTCAACAGCCTCCATTACACAGATGAGGTGGTTTTTCATATCAAGAGCGCCGCGGCCCCAAACGAATTCGCCGTCATCAACGCCGTCAAAGGCCGGGTGAGTCCAGTCCTCTTCCGTTCCCTCAGAAACGGGAACAACGTCCTGGTGGGCAAGGAGAGCAACGCCGTCAAGGTCGCTGCGCTTTCCCTTCCAGCGGTAAACAAGGTTCGCAGGCGGAACAACGGTTTTTTCAAGGTTCTTTGCAATGAGGGGATAAGCCTCATCAAGGAACTTATGGAATTTTTCAAACTCGTTCCAGTCAACAAGGTCGGCGTCACGGCTTGAAATTGTTTTGAACTGAATGGCCTTTGAAAGGTTTTGGCGGTACCGCTCAACATTGACCTCTTCCTTTGTCAGAGAGGCAATAACGCTCTTCTTCGGTTTGAACACTGCGGCGTGAACTGCGTTTGCGGCAGCGGCAGCGCCGAGAGCGGAAAGAACAAGCTTGGACTTTTTCATTATATTACAACTCCTTTTTCTGCGGTAAAAGCCGCTTTATCGGCTTTTAGCTGTACTCTTAAAGTATATACCAAGATTTTTAAAAAATCAATTCTTTGTCCGGAGAATAGAGACAAAAGTTGAACATATTTATTCTTTGGCGTTTTCTTTTGTTATAGGCGGCAGAATTCGGCGTCTGCCCGGATTTTTGCGGATAATGTATCCGAAAGTATTGACCGAAAAATAAAAAAGTGTTACCATATTAAGGTAACTCCAAAGAAACAAAACACCAAGGAGAGGATACGTTATGAAAAAAGAAAAACCGAAAAAAATTAAAAGGTCGGAAATGACCGATGAGCAGATGCTTGACGAGGCAAAAAAAATTGTTGAAAAGCGCAAAAAAAGAGCTCAGGATTGGGTCGTTGTCCGCCCAAAGCTTTTGATGTCGCTTGCAATCGTTGCAATGCTTGCCGTTACCCTCGCCATTGTGAACGGCGGCGTGAAAGTTGACGCAACCGTCTCCCATGACGGCGCGCTGGATTCCATTCTCGGTGTGAACGCACCGGCGGATAACCAGACTCCGGCCGCTCAGCCGTCCGCAGCACCGGAGGCTTCCTCGGCGCCTTCAACCCCTGAAACGCCGGCAAAAACCGACAGCACTCCCGATGCCAGCACACCGGCAGCGCCCTCCGCTTCAACCGATGCGCCGAAAACTAACGAAGAAATTGTTAAGAAATATACCGAGCTTCTCAACAAAATGAAGCAGGACCAGCCCGGCTACACCAAAAAGGAATTTCAGGCTCTTCCTGAGGAATACAGAAACTTTTCGAGCGCAGTCAACTCGCTGCTCAAGTTCGGCGAAGCATACATGACCAAAGAGGACAGTCCGAAAGCCATTGTTACCGCAACAAAGGGCGAGGTATACACCGCCGAGGACGGAACCTCAATGCCGCGCATCAACCACGAACTTCCAATCTGCAACACTGACAAGGGCTCGGTTCTCACCGATTACAGCTGCGTTAAAACCGCTTCCTGCACAGACAACGCCGATGGCACCCGTACCCTTGAATTTGAGCTTAACGACGAAAAGAACCCTGAGCCGACCCCGGCGGACACCTGCGTTCCGCAGTCTTTCCACGGCGCAGTCATGATGCCTGCAAGCATGAAGGACATCAACACCGAGGTTGACAAGGTTGTTTCAAAAATTCCGGGCGTAACAGTCAACAATTTTGAGCTGACCTACACCGGAAGCACATTCAAGGTTACATATGACCCGAAAACAGACCACGTTACAAGAATTGTTCACCACATCAATGTTGACATTGCCGCGAACGCAAAGGTTGCTTTTTCAACCATTGACGGAACCGCAAGACTCACGAACGACATGGATGTTTACGACATCAACTATTAATATTAACCAACCCGGGCGTCTTTATAGGCGCCCATTTTTTGTTTGCTTTTTATGGCAGGGTTCGACCCCGTACGATTAGCGGAACGAGAAAACGTGAAAAGAAGTCAAAAACCAAAGCATAAAAAGCAACGCAATAACTCAACGGCGGCGAATTACACCGGCTGACGGCCGGCATAATCCCATCATGCAAAAAACCGGCAAAAAAATAAAAGGAAATTAAGCCCAACCCCTTGCTATTTTTATTGAAATTTGCGATAATATATTGAATAATCACAGAATTAAAAGGGGGATTTTTTTTGGACGAGAACAAGGCTCTTGCCGAGCTTCTTTTTCCGAATGTTACTCAAACGCCCGACGACCTTGAAAAACTTTTTCCGCCGCGCGGTCTTTCGGAGGGTGCGCGCGTAACAAGATTCGCGCCGAGTCCAACGGGCTTTCTTCATATCGGCGGCCTTTTTGCCGCGCTTATCTCAAAACTCAACGCGCAGATGACGGGCGGCGTTTTCATGCTCAGAATTGAAGATACCGACAAAAAGCGCGAAATTGAGGACGGCGTTTCGGAAATCATCAAAGGTCTTAAGGCTTTCGGCGTAACACCGGACGAGGGCGTTATGGGCTTTAATGAGGAACAGGGCGCTTACGGACCCTATACCCAGAGCAAACGCGCCGGTATCTATCATGTTGTTGCAAAGTCGCTTGTTGAAAAGGGTCTTGCTTACCCTTGCTTCTGCACAGAGGACGAGCTTTCCGCCCTCAGAGAACAGCAGGAAAAAGAGGGAACGCTCATTAAAGGCTACTTCGGAAAGTGGGCGAAATGCAGAAACCTTTCCTTTGAAGAGCAGAAAAAGCTCATTGAAGAAGGAAAACCCTATACGCTCAGACTCCGCTCCCCCGGAAGCGAGGATAAACGAATCACTTTTACCGACCTTATTAAGGGCAAAATTGAAATGCCGGAAAATATTCAGGACATTGTTCTGCTCAAGACGGACTCAATTCCCACCTATCACTTTGCCCACGCCGTTGACGACCACTTTATGAGAACGACCCATGTGACCAGGGGCGATGAATGGATCTCCTCCGTTCCGACCCATATTCAGCTTTTCTCCGTCTGCGGCTTCAAGGCGCCGAAATATGCCCACATTTCTCCCATAATGAAAGAGGAAAACGGCTCAAAGCGCAAGCTTTCAAAACGCAAGGATCCCGAGGCGGCGGTTACTTATTACGCCGAGGAAGGCTTTCCGAAGGAGAGCGTGATTGAATATCTCCTCACCCTTGCAAACTCAAACTTTGAAGATTGGCGCAGAGCGAATCCGGACGCGGACTGCGGCGCATTCCCGTTCAATCTTAAAAAAATGAGCGTTTCCGGCGCGCTGTTTGACCTGACAAAACTCACTGACGTCAGCAAAAATGTCATTTCAAAAATGAGCGCAGAAAAGGTTCTTTCCTATGCGCTCGACTGGGCGAAGAATTACGACCAAAAGCTTTATTCCCTGCTTTCAAAGGACGAGGAATATTCAAAGGCAATTTTTTCAATCGACAGAGGCACCGCAAAGCCCAGAAAGGACATTGCAAAGTTCAGCGAGATTGGAGCTTATGTTTCATTTTTCTTTGACGAGGAATTCTCCGGCGACCTTTCCGAGCTTCCGGAAAACATATCAAAGGAAACGGCCAAAAAGGTTATCGAGGCCTATGCCGCGTCATATGAGCAGGCCGCAGATAACAACGAATGGTTCTCTCATATGAAAGAGCTGTGTGAGCCGCTCGGTTTCACCCCGAATGTTAAGGAATTCAAAAAGAATCCTCAGCAGTATCTCGGCCACGTTGGCGATGTTTCGTCCATTGTCCGCGTTGCCGTTACCGGAAGAAAAAATACGCCCGACCTTTTTTCAATCATGACCGTCCTCGGAAAGGAAAGGGTACTCAACAGACTCAATGCCGCGGCCGAAAAGCTCTCCTGACCGCGAACGAAAGGATAATATACCATGGAAGAATACACAGCACCATCCAATTTTATTCATGACTTTATTGACGAGGATCTCAAAAACGGCGTCTATGACCACGTTCAGACCCGTTTTCCGCCCGAGCCGAACGGATATCTCCATATCGGCCACGCAAAGGCAATTCAGATTAACTTCAGCATTGCCAAAAAATACGGCGGAAAATGCAACCTTCGTCTTGATGACACCAATCCCTCAAAAGAGGATACCGAATATGTTGACGCAATTATGGAGGACATTAAGTGGCTCGGTTATCAGTGGGACGAGGTTCTCTATGCTTCAAGCTATTTTGACTTCATTCATGACTGCGCCGTTGAACTCATCAAAAGGGGAAAGGCCTATGTCTGCGACCTCTCCGCAGAGGAGATAAGCAAGTCAAGAGGTACCCTCACAGAGCCGGGCACGGAAAGTCCGTTCAGAAACCGTTCGGTTGAGGAAAACCTTGACCTGTTTGCCCGGATGACCGCCGGTGAATTTCCGGACGGAGCAAGAGTTCTGCGCGCAAAGATTGACATGGCCTCGCCCAACATGAATATGCGCGACCCGGTAATTTATCGCATTGCCCACGTTACTCACCACCAGACCGGAGACAAGTGGTGCGTCTATCCGCTTTATGACTTTGCTCATCCGCTTTCGGACACCAAAGAGGGCGTTACTCATTCGCTGTGCTCGCTTGAGTTTGAAAACCACCGTCCGCTTTACGATTGGTTCCTGCGTGAGCTTGAGCTTCCTCACCCGTCAAGACAGATTGAGTTTGCCCGTCTTAACCTCAACTATTGCCTGACGAGCAAGCGCAAATGTCTCCAACTTGTTAAAGAGGGTATTGTTGACGGCTGGAACGATCCGAGAATGGCAACAATCTGCGGAATGAGGCGCCGCGGATATACCCCCGCCGCAATACGCGACTTCATTGACCGCGTCGGTGTTTCAAAGGCATACTCCGTTGTTGATTTTGGTCTCCTTGAGGCCTGCGTCAGAGACGACCTCAACAAAAACGCACCGAGGGCGATGGCCGTTCTCCGTCCGCTCAAGGTTGTCATTGACAATTACCCCGAGGGACAGATTGAGGAAATTGAACTTCCGGTCAACCAGGACAGACCCGAAATGGGAACAAGAAAGACCGTTTTTTCAAGAGAAATCTTTGTTGAAAAAGAGGACTTCATGATTGAACCGCCGAAGAAGTATTTCCGTCTCTTCCCGGGCAACGAAGTCAGGCTCAGAGGCGCATATTTTGTCAAATGCGTTGGCTATGACACCGATGAAAACGGCGAGGTGACCTGCGTTCACTGCACATATGACCCGGCAAGCAAGGGCGGAAACTCCCCGGACGGAAGGAAGGTCAAGGGTACCCTCCACTGGGTCAGCGACCACAGCACCGAGTTTGAAGCGAGGCTTTATGACCGCCTTTTCAATGTTCCGAATCCCTCGGACGAATCAAAGGGCAGCTTCAAAAACAACCTCAACCCCGAATCGCTCGTTGTTCTTCACGGCTGCCGCCTTGAAGGCGGGGTCAAGGACCTCAAACCCGGCGATACCTTCCAGTTCATGAGACAGGGTTATTTCTGCGTTGACACAACATCGGATGAAAATCACCTTGTTTTCAACCGCACCGTTGCCCTCAACTCCTCTTGGAAATAAATTTTACGAAAGGAAGCATTGATATGAAAACAGCATACAGAATCGTTACTCCTATAATTGCCGTTGGCGGAATCGCTATCGGAATTTTCCTCAAGCTGTTCACCTTTGTTGTTGGAAATTCCAACGATACCATCAACAACCTTATTTCTGCCGTTTCTCAGCTTTCAAGCGGAAAAATTTCAACAACCTATGAATACTCGCTCTTTGAGCTGATAAAAATGGCCGCGACCGCAAAGCCGAAAACCGGCGAGGACGCAAAAACCTTTACCGAGGTTGCAAAGCCCATTTTGCCGGACATCTATGCCTTTGCCGCTTTGTTTGCGGTTGTGCTCCTCATTCTTGTTGCGATTGCGGTTGTTTCCGCTCTTGCAAACTCAAAGAAAAGGCGCAATGTTTTGTTCATCCTTTGCGGCGCCGGTCTTGCGGTTTCGCTCGCCTGCATCTTTGTTTCAAACGATGCTTTTTCAAAAATCATGAACGGCGACGTCAACCTTACCGACCTTGTTTCCCTTTTTTCAGACAACACTCTCATCACTCTTGCAACGGCAATTCTGACCGTTACAAGCGCAACGCTTTCCGCCGGTTTTTACGGAGTGTTCGGAATTTTCATGCTCATCATTCTTTGGACAATTCTCACCAATATGCTCATCAGCTCACCCATTCAGTCAACTAAGACATACAAGAGAAAAAAGCCGATGAGACGGCTTATCCCTGTCCGCAAAAAGTAATCTGAGCTTTCTTAACTGTGCCTGCCGAAAAAACGGCAGGCGCTTTTTTTGAAAAAATTTTCCTTACCTGTTGAAAAAGGAAAGAATTTTTGATATATTATTTCAGATATATTCCGCCGCCGGGAACAAAAACTTTTCCGGAGCGGCGGAAAAATTATGCCCATAATTAATTTTTGGAATCGGAGAGAATTTGAAGATGTTTAAAACCGGCTTTGATAACGAAAAATACATCAAAACACAGTCTGAGCAAATCCGCAACCGCATCTCGCGTTTCGGCGGAAAGCTTTATATGGAGTTTGGCGGAAAGCTTTTTGACGATAACCACGCCTCGCGCGTTCTTCCGGGCTTTGAACCGGACAGCAAGCTGAGAATGCTGCTTGAGCTTAAGGATGAGGCGGAGATTGTTATTGCCGTCAGCGCAGGCGCGATTGAAAGCAAAAAACTGCGCGGCGACCTCAACATTTCATATGACATGGAGGTTTTGCGCCTTATTGACCTTTTCCGCAGCGTTGGGCTTTATGTCGGCTCCGTTGTTATCACGCAGTACAGCGGCCAGAGTTCGGCGGACGTTTTCAAGCAGAAGTTGCGCTCTCTCGGCGTTCCCGTGTTCATCCATTACAGAATTGAGGGCTATCCCTCAAACGTCAAAAAAATCATCTCCGAAACAGGCTACGGTAAAAACGAATATATTGAAACCTCGCGCCGCCTTGTTGTTGTTACCGCGCCCGGCCCCGGAAGCGGAAAAATGGCAACCTGCCTTTCTCAGCTCTATCACGAGCATCTGCGCGGAATTGAGGCCGGCTACGCAAAGTTTGAAACCTTTCCTATCTGGAACCTTCCGCTCGGCCACCCGGTCAACCTTGCCTATGAGGCCGCAACGGCGGATCTCAACGATGTGAATATGCTCGACCCGTTTCACCTTGACGCATACAACATCAAGACCGTCAACTATAACCGAGACATTGAAATTTTTCCGGTTCTTCAGGCGATGTTTGAAAACATCTATGGCCATTCACCTTATAAATCACCGACGGACATGGGCGTTAACATGGCAGGCTACTGCATTTTTGACGATGAGGCTGTCTGCTACGCCGCAAAGCAGGAGATTATCCGCCGCTACTATAAAGCCCTCTGCGACCGCAGAAAGGGGCTTGAGACCCAAAAAGAGATTGAAAAGCTTGA
This sequence comes from uncultured Eubacteriales bacterium, assembly GCA_934511365.1. Taxonomy (GTDB): domain Bacteria; phylum Bacillota; class Clostridia; order Oscillospirales; family Acutalibacteraceae; genus UBA6857. The sequence continues at coordinate 152,076 of CAKSWC010000002.1, read as the reverse complement.
GCTGCTTTTGAGCAAGGCGGACATCACTCCGGCCGACAGAAAGGTGGTCTCTGCCGCAAACAGAATTGCAGAGGAAACCGGTGCTCCGGCCGCCGCCATTGAGCTTGCGGACGGAACGGTTCTCACAGGAAAAACAAAGAACCTCCTCGGCGCGGCGAGTGCGCTCGTTCTCAACGCGCTCAAGCACCTTGCAAAAATTGACGACAGGCTTGAGTTGATTCCCTCGGACCTCATTGAGCCGGTACAAAGTCTCAAGGTCAACTATCTTGGAAGCCGCAATCCGCGCCTTCACGTTGATGAAATTCTTGTTGCGCTCTCCGTTGCCGCGGCAACAAACAAGAACGCCGCAAAGGCTCTTTCATTTCTGCCGATGCTCAAGGGCGCTCAGGTTCATTGCACAGTTATCCTTTCCTCGCCGGACAGAAAGATTTTTTCAAAGCTCGGCGTTGACCTCACCACCGAGCCTGACTATGAAAACGACAATTTATATCACATTTGATTGCTTTTTCAAAAATTACCCGGACAAAAACGAACCGGACCGGCCGCAGCACCTGCGGTCAGTCCGGTGATTTTTATTTAATCTTATTTCACAAATTTGCGCTCAAGCATCTCTTTCGCCTCGGCCTTTGAAAAGCCGCCGGGAGAGAAGGTGAAGTTTGCCGGAACGGTGTTCCAGCGTTCGCACCACTGAGAAAGCTCCTCTTTTGTCATCACAATATCGCTGACATCGCAAAGGCTTGTGATAACGTCAAAGAACTCCGCGCTGTTGGTTCTCATGAGGTTCATGAGGCGGCGCGATTTTTTCATCTCATAGCGTATTCCGCGGCGAACAAGCTCAGGCATGAAAGCGGCGCAGGCGATTCCATGCGGCGTTTTGAAGTGTTCGGTCAAAATGTAGCCGAGCGGATGGGGAAAGGCCGTTCCGCAGTAGGCGAGGGTGATTCCGGCGCAGAGCGAGCCGTAATAGAGCTGCTCGCGCATTTTTTCGTCCGGAAGTTTCTTCTCTCTTTCAAGAAACTTCAGACCATCCCAAAGCATCGGAATCGCCTTTTCGGCGAACATGGTGGGAATATCGGTGCATTTTTTGCTGTAATATCCCTCAATCGCGTGTGAAAGAGCGTCAAGAGCGGTTGAAACCGTGACGGAATACGGAACCGAGTGGGTATATCGGCTGTCTGCAAAGGTGAGAGCCGGAGCGCAGTCCGGAGCGCAGATGCTCTTTTTCCTTTCGTCCTTTTTGTTGGAGAGGACGGCAACCGCGCCAACCTCGCTGCCCGTTCCGGCCGTTGTTCCGATAAGGACAAGGGGAAGCGCATTATTCCTTTCCTTTTTTTCATATATATCAAACGGCAAAAAGCTTTCGTTCGCGGCAAAAACGGCAACCGCCTTTGCGGCGTCAAGCGCTGAACCGCCGCCGATTCCGATGATGAAATCGGCCTTTTTTTCTCTTGCAAGAACTCCGGCTTCGTGGCAGTCCTCAATATACGGGTTGGGCGTTATGCGGTCAAAAACGTCATAGCCAACAGAGTATTGCTCAAGGGCGGTGACAACGTCTGAAAGCGCGCCGCTTTTCTTTGCGGCGGTTTTTCCTGTCACAATGAGGCACTGCTTTCCAAAAGAAGAGAGCAGAGAAGCGTTTTTGAGAACGCAGTTCTCAGAGCTGATAACCTTTACGGGTATTGATAAATTAAAATCCATCGTATTTCCTCCTTGGATAATTGCGGCAGGTTTTATTCTGCAATATCCAATATAATTATATCAGCAAACGGCGCGTAAAGCAAGCACAATATTTGTCGGATAATAGCGCGTTTTGTCTTGAAATTTTTCGCCGGATAGTATACAATAAAAGAAGTTTGTGCACGGCAACAAAGGAGGCCTCTATGAGTAAGAAAAAAAAGATTCTTTGCATTGTTCTTTCCGGCGTTCTTCTTGCCGCCGCAATCGCCGGCATTATTATTTTTCACTCCTTAAAAAAGGATTATAACCTTGAGCAGAAAAGCGGCTTTTCAATGGGCAGCGTTGTAACTATCAAGCTTTATGGCGATGACACATTCAAAAAGCTTGACGCGGTCAAAAACGGAATTGACAACCTTGAAAAGATTATTTCAAGAAAGATTGATTCCTCCGCCGTTTCTGCGCTCAACAAAAACGGCTCGGTTCAAAACGCTGTCTGCGCTGAAATTGTTCAAAAATGCCGGAAGATTTCTGAAATGAGCGCCGGTGCTTTTGATCTTACAATAGCTCCGCTTTCCTCGCTTTGGAATTTTGACTCCGGTGCGCAGGAAGTACCCGCCGAAAAAGACATTCAAAAGGCGCTTGCACTTGTTGACTATGAAAAAATTCAGGCGGATTCAAAAACAGTCACGCTCAAAAAAGGGCAGAGCCTTGACCTTGGCGCCGTTGGAAAAGGCGCGGCCTGCAACGCGGCGAAAGCCTACCTTGAAAAAAGCGGCGTTAAAGGCGCGGTGATTTCCGTTGGCGGAAGCATCCTTGCCTACGGAAAGCGCAACAAGCTCGGCGATAAATGGCGCGTTGCCGTCCGCCACCCGAGGGAGGAAAACGCATATATCGGCGTTATCAACCTTTCCGAGGGCTTTGTTTCAACCTCCGGCGACTATGAAAAATATTTTGAAAAAGACGGAAAGCGATATCACCACATTCTTGACGCCAACACCGGCTATCCGGCGGACAGCGGCCTTGCAAGCGTTACCGTCCTTTGCAAAAGCGGCCTTTTGAGCGATGCGCTTTCAACGGCCTGCTTCATTCTCGGCGAGGAAAAGAGCAAGCCGCTGCTTGATGAATACTCCGCCGCGGCGGTCTTTGTTGATAAGGACCTCAATGTTTCAACCTATGGCGATATAGATTTTGAAAAGGCAAAATGAAAAACTCCATCGGCCTTAAAAAAGGCGATTTACTGATAATTCTGCTTTTTTCCGCGCTGAGCGTTCTCCTGTTTCTTCTTCCGCTTTTTTCCGGCTCGGACGGATGTTTTGCCGTTGTTTATAAAGACGGAGAAAGGCAGACGGAAATTGACCTTTCCGCTGTTGAAAAGGGATATGAGCTTGAGGTGAACGGCTGCGTCCTTTCTGTTGAAAAGGGGAAAATCTCGTTCCTTTCCTCAACCTGCCCGGATAAACTCTGCGAAAAGAGCGGCTATCTTTCAAAAAACGGAGACACCGCCGCGTGCCTTCCGAACAAGGTTGTTGTCAGAATTGAAAGCAAAAAAGAAAAGGGAAATTTCGACGCAGTTGCTTCGTGATTTTTCAAAAACAAAAAGGGTATGTGTTTTCGGTCTGCTCGGTGCGCTGTGTCTTGTTCTCGGCGGACTTGAAAACATGGTTTTTCCGGCCGTTCCTTTTCTGCCGGCCGGGGCGAAAATCGGCCTTTCAAACATTGTTACAATGTTTGCCGGAAGCGTTTTCGGCTTTTCCGGCGCAGTTTATATAACATTGCTCAAAGCGCTTTTTGCGCTTGTTACAAGGGGCGCCACCGCGTTTTTTATGAGCCTTTGCGGCGGAATTTTAAGCGTTTTTGCGCTGAGCCTCACGATTAAAAAGCAGGGTGGAGCGATAAGCTTTATCGGAATCGGCGTTCTTTGTGCCGTCTGCTTCAACCTTGGCCAGCTTTTTTGCGCCTGCGTTCTTTCCGGCGCGGCAATGCTCGGCTACGGTAAATACCTTTTGTCTTTTGCGGTCATTAGCGGAACGCTGACCGGCGCGGTTCTCAACGCCGTTATGCCCCGCTTGACCGAACAATTAAGCAGCCGCGGTTTGACTGAAGGGCAAAAATCTTGAGGGTATATTTGCACTTTCATTTCAATCAGCGGTTACATTAAAAGACCGGCGTTTGTTCTTTTTCGGCGCCGGAAGTCACAGAGATTTGGAGATGACAGAATGAAAAAAACTATTCCCGGAATTATCTTTGCGCGCGCAAAGGGCCGCGGCGGCGTTAATGTTGCCCACAACAAGCACACTGCCGAAATGCCGGTTGAAAGAATGCCCGTTCCGAACACGGTTGTTCTTCCAATGCAGCAGCACATCGGCGCGCCTTGCACCCCAACGGTCAAGGTTGGAGACACGGTTTCTGTGGGTCAGGTTATCGGTGACAGCGACAAGTTCGTTTCCGCACCGATTCACGCCACAATTTCCGGCGTTGTCAAAGCCGTTGGAGACGTTAAGCTTGCCAACGGTATCATCACAAAGGGAGTTACCATTGAATCGGACGGAGAAATGCGCCTTTATGAGGGCGTTAAGCCGCCGGTTGTTACAAACCGCGAGGAGCTGCTCAAAGCTGTCCGCGCGTCCGGCCTTGTTGGTCTCGGCGGAGCCGGATTCCCAACTCACGTTAAGCTTAACTATCCGGCGGACAAGAATGTTGACACCCTTGTTGTCAATGCCGCCGAATGCGAGCCGTTCATCACCGTTGACTACCGTGAATGCGTTGAAAACTCAAAGAATGTTATAAACGGTGTTTTTACCCTTAAAAAGCTACTCGGTTTCAAAGAGGTTGTCATTGCCGTTGAGGACAACAAGCCCAAGGCGATTGAAATTTTTCAAAAGCTCATTGACGAAAAACATGACAACTCGGTAAAAATTATGGCACTCAATTCAAGATATCCGCAGGGCGCGGAAAAGATGATGGTCCTTTCTGCAACGGGCAGGCGCGTTCCGCCCGGAAAACTCCCGGCCGATGTTGGCTGCGTTGTTATGAATGTTGCCTCGGTTGCTTTCATCGAACGCTATCTTGAAACGGGCAAGCCGCTGATAAGCCGCTCAATAACCGTTGACGGTTCAGCGATTAAAACGCCGAAAAACCTGCGCGTTCCCATAGGAATCAACATTCAGGACATTATTGATTATTGCGGAGGCTTTAAGGAAGAACCGCGCAAGATCATCTGCGGAGGCCCGATGATGGGTGTGGCAATCTGCGATACCAATGCTCCAATCTGCAAGCAGAACAACGCCGTCCTTGCTTTTGCAGACAGGAAGGGCGCAATCAAGCCCGAACGCGACTGCATCCGCTGCGGCCGCTGCGTTGAGGTTTGCCCAATGGGTCTTATGCCGACACTCATTGAACGCTTTGCAAAAATCAGAGACAAAGAAGGACTTGAAAGAAGCTTTGTTTCGGTCTGCATGGAGTGCGGCTCATGCGCATATGCCTGCCCGTCAGGCCGTCCGCTTGTTCAATATATGAGACTTGCAAAGCAGGTGCTCAGAGAGGAGAGTGCAAAATAATGGCAAAGAAACTCACAGTCAGCCCTTCGCCGCACGTCCGCTCAAGCGAGACAACGACCGGCATCATGCTTGACGTTATCATTGCGCTTGTTCCGGCGCTTATAATGTCTGTTGTCTATTTCGGTGCGCGGGCACTTGCCCTCGCCGCAACAACAGTCGGAACGGCAGTTCTTGCGGAGTATGTTTCAAGAAAAGTTATGAAAAGGAACGGAACGCTCGGCGATCTTTCCGCCGTTGTTACCGGCCTCATTCTTGCGCTTAACCTTCCGTCAACGCTTCCTTTGTGGATCGGCGCAATCGGAAGCATTGTTGCAATCGTTGTTGTTAAGCAGATGTTCGGCGGAATCGGCCAGAACTTTGTTAACCCGGCAATGACGGCCAGAATCATCCTCATGGTATCATTCCCGACAGCTATGGCGAAATGGGTCGCTCCGTTCGCAGTCAGGTGGTCGGTTGCAGATGCGGTAACAACCGCAACGCCGATGGCCTCCCTTGCGGCGGCAAAAGGCGGCGACCTTTCTCTTGCCGGCGAACTTCCAACTCTTACTCAAATGCTCATCGGCTATCACGGCGGCTCAATGGGCGAGGTTTGCTCGCTCGCGCTCCTTGCCGGTGCAATGTATCTTCTTTTGAGAAGGGTCATCTCTCCGGCAATTCCGTTTTCGTTCATCGGAACCGTTGCGGTTTGTATGCTCATTGCGGGCAAGGGCAACATTCAGTTTGTTTTGTATGAACTGCTCGGCGGCGGACTTTTGCTCGGCGCGTTCTTCATGGCAACGGACTATGTAACCTCACCGATAAACCTCAAAGGACGCATTGTTTTCGGAATTGGCTGCGGTCTTATTACTTCGGTCATCCGCCTTTTCGGCTCTCTTCCGGAGGGCGTCTCGTTCTCGATTATACTCATGAACATTCTTGTTCCCCACATTGAACGTCTCACAACCTCAAAGCCGTTCGGCTTTGTTAAAGAGAAAAAGGAAAAGGAGGCGGCAAAGGCATGAAAAAAATAACGCCCAAGGCTATCCTTGTTCCAACGCTTGCTCTGCTTGTCATCTGCCTTGTTGCAACGGCTCTTCTTGCGCTCACAAACAGCGTTACCGCGCAAAAGATTGCAGACAACTCCGTTCAGAAAGAGAATGCCTCGCGCTCGCTTGTCCTCCCCAAAGCCAAGGAGTTTTCAGACGTTACCACGCTTGAAAACGGCATAACCTACTGCACCGGAAACGACGGCGCAAACGCTGTCGGCTATGTTTTCACCTCCTCTGCAAAAGGCTACGGCGGAACGGTTTCGGTTATGGTTGGCACGGACACCGAGGGAACCGTTACCGGAATTGAAATTCTCTCTCATGATGAAACGCCCGGACTCGGCGCAAACAGCACCAAGCCGGACTTCAAAAACCGCTTCATTGGAAAAAGCGGAACCCTCACGGTGAACAAAACCTCAAACGACGGCCAGAACATTCAGGCAATCACCGCGGCAACGATAACCTCAAAGGCGGTTGTTTCCGCCGTCAACGCCGCATTGGCCGCTTTTGAAACTGTTAAGGGAGGTGCTCTCAATGGCTGAAAAAAGATCTCTCGGCAAGGAGTTTACCAAGGGTATTCTTGCTGAAAACCCGACTTTAAGGCTCGTTCTCGGAACCTGTCCGACCCTTGCAACAACAACCTCGGTTGAATCCGCAGTCGGAATGGGCGTTGCCGCCTCAATCGTTCTTGTTTGCTCAAACGTTGCAATTTCCGCACTGAGGAAGGTTATTCCGGACAAGGTGCGCATTCCGGCGTATGTTGTTGTCATTGCCTCATTCGTTACGATTGTTCAAATGCTTGTTAAGGCGTTCACGCCGGAGCTTGACGAACAGCTCGGCGTTTATCTTCCGCTGATTGTTGTTAACTGCATCATCCTTGGCAGAGCGGAAGCGTTTGCAAGCAAAAACCCCGTTCTTGCCTCCGCCGTTGACGGACTCGGAATGGGAGTTGGATTCACAACGGCACTGTTCCTCATGAGCACCGTTCGTGAAATTCTCGGCGCAGGCTCATTCCTCGGTCTGAGCATTCCGTTCCTCTCTCAGAACCCGATGCTCATCTTTATTCTTCCTCCGGGAGGCTTCTTCGTTTTTGGCGTTCTCATGGCAACGGTCAACAAAATTGCGGAAAGCAAGGGAAAGCCTAGAGCGGAACTTCGCGGCTGCGAGGCTTGCCCGATGGCCGCAACCTGCACACTCAACAAAAAGGAAAACGAATCGGCGGATTTCTCCGGTGACGGTAAGGAGGGCTTGAACTGATGGAAATGACAAAAGGACTTCTTGCAATACTCATGACGGCGATTCTTACTCAGAACTTTGTTCTTGCAAAATTCCTTGGAATCTGTCCGTTCCTCGGCGTTTCAAAAAAGCTCAACACTGCTGTGGGAATGAGTGCGGCCGTAATTTTTGTTATGGCGCTTTCAACTGCCGTTTGCTATCCGATAAATACCCTGCTTGAAAGCAAAAACCTTTCATATCTTCAGACGATAGTGTTCATTCTTGTTATTGCGGCTCTGGTTCAGCTTGTTGAAATCATCCTCAAAAAGTATATTCCCTCGCTCTATAACGCACTGGGAATCTATCTTCCCCTCATCACAACAAACTGCGCCGTCCTTGGCGTTGTTATCCTCAACATTGACAACGGCTATAATTTTGCCCAGTCGATGTTCAACTCAGTCGGCGCCGGACTCGGCTTCATGCTTGCAATGGTCATGTTTGCCGGTGTCCGCGAAAGGATGGAAAGCTGCGACATTCCGAAGTTTATGCGCGGCCTTCCGATAACGCTTGTTGCCGCCTCGCTGGTTTCGGTCTCCTTTTTGGGCTTCACCGGCATTGTGGACAACATTTTCGGTTAAGGGGGTGGCGCAATAATGGATATTATCATTCCCGTTGTTATCGTTGCCGCAATCGGACTCATTGCCGGTATCGGCCTTGCCGTTGCCTCAGCGGTGTTTGCCGTTCCCGTTGACGAAAAGGCCGAGCAGATCCGCGAATGTCTCCCCGGAGCGAACTGCGGCGCCTGCGGCTTCACCGGCTGCGACGGTTACGCCGCCGCGCTTTCAAAGGGCGAAACAAAGGAGTGCAGCCTCTGCATTCCGGGCGGAAACGATGTTGCCGCGCAGGTTGGAAAAATCATGGGTCTTGAGGCCGGAAAAATTACTCCGATGGTTGCGGCCGTAATGTGTCAGGGCAACAGGGAGAATACGCCGGAAAAGCTTGAATACAGCGGCGTGCGCTCCTGCAAGATGGCAACGCAGCTTTTTGGCGGACCGAAAACCTGCGTCCACGGCTGCATCGGTTTTGGCGATTGCGTTGAGGCTTGCCCATATGACGCAATCTTCATTTGCGACGGCGTTGCAAGAATCAATCCGAGCAAATGCCGTGCCTGCAAAAAGTGCATCAAAACCTGCCCGAGGCAGCTCATTGACCTTTTCCCGCTTGACACAATCAAGGCTGCCGTCCTTTGCAAAAACCACGACAAGGGTGCTCAAACAAGGAAGCAGTGCAAAGCCGGCTGCATTGGCTGCATGAAGTGCGTCAAGGCTTGCGAAGCGGGTGCCGTTACGGTTGAAAACTTCTGCGCAAAGGTTGATTACGACAAGTGCGTTGGCTGCGGAAAGTGCCACGCCGCCTGTCCCGTTGGCTGCATTGACCTTTATATGCTCAAGAAAATGTTCTGAATTGAGGAATGAATACAGCAAAAAAATACCGCCCGGAACTTTACTGCTCCGGGCGGCGTTTTTAACTTCCTTAAAGAACGGATTTAATGAGCTTAATAAACTCGTCAAAGAATGCTTTAAAGTTCATGTTCTTGAATCCGTCAATGATGAACTGCAATGCCTGGCTGAAAGCCTGACCAATGTTCTTTCCAAATTCTTCCTTGTTCAATGTTTTCACCTCGCTTTATGGGTTGCAAAGCATTTTTCCTGCTTCCGATTTTATTTAAACCGCAGCCGGGCGGAAAACCGACCCAAACCGACAGTTTTTTAACAAGCTATGAACTCGTTGTTATCATATTATTATTTCAGACTTAAACGTAACTAAAAAAAGTATATCACGGAAAGAAAATACATTACCGTTCATTCCGTGATATACGTTTTATAAAAAATTACTCAATGCCGCTGTAAAGCGAGTTTTCCTCAAAATCGTCCTCATCGCTTTTTGCGCGGTCAGTTTCGGTGCTTTCGGTCTCCGGCAAAACGGGCTGTTCACCGCCGCTGCTTTCGTCCTCGTCAAAGTCATCATCATAGTAATAATCGTCATAGCGGCGCTTTCTGAACGCAAGGCAGATTATAAGCGTCAAAGCTATGGCCAAAGCAACAAGACCGAGGAGAACGAACAGGTAATTTTCAATGACTATGCGGACAAATTTTCCAAGTTTCGGAACGGTCTTGACAACAACGCCGAGAACATTGCTTTTTTCAACCGTCTCTGAGGAAACTTTGTAATAGACATTGCCTTCGGAGTCGGTTTTTTCGCCGTCTTTAACGCCGAAAGAGAACGAGCGCAGCTCGCGGTTAATATAGATGACCTTTTCGCCATCGTTCACATAATCACGCTTTTTGCAGATGATGAAGTCGTTGCTTTTGATTTCCGCACTTTCATAGGGGTTCGTTGCGCAGAAAGTCAAAATTCCACCAGGGAGCGCACGTTCGCTGTTGACGGAAAAAACGCCGACTCCTGTCAGTACGGTTGCGAAAAGTGTGAGCACAAGCAAAACGCTGAGAATGATTTTTCCAACAATAGCTGCGCGCGAAAGGCGCGGTTCCGGTGCGGCGCCGAAAACAAAATCCTCGCTTCCGTCCGGAATGCGCTCAAACGGCTCTTCAAAATCTTCCCCGGTTCCGTTTTTCTCGCTTTCCTTTTCCAAAGGGAATGGGGTAGGGTTCGGATTTTCGTTTTCCTGCGGTTCAAAGCTGAGCCGTGGTTCTGTGCGCAATTCGCTGCCGGTTTCCACTTCTTGCGCGGGCTTTGCGGAAAAGTCAAAAGGAGCTTTGTTTTCAAATGGAGGATAAGGCTCCGGTTCATAGGACGAAACGGGCGCAGAAAAGGCTTCCGGCGTTTCCTGTTTTACCGGGGGTTCTTCAAGCGCCGGCTCGGTGTTGTCCTGAATGATATCCTTTGAGTTTTTCTTTTTTCCCTTTTTATCGCTGCGGCGATTTTTGAAGATTGGCTTTCTTGAAGAAAAAGCGTTGTCCTCTTCATCCTCGTCCTCATCGTCCTCGCCGTTCATTATGCGAACATAGTCATTCATCAGTCCGGAGAGGTTTTCCTGCTTTGCGCCCTCGGCGGAACTTTCCGGTGCGGAAAAGCGCTGCTCGGTTTCCGGACGCGGCGGCTGTGACGCCGGCCTTTTTGAAACCGTCTCGCTCAAAGATGACGCGCCGCCTTCGCCGGAGAACCTGCGGATAAAGTCGTCAATATCGGTTGAAAAGCCGCTGCTTTTCTGTTCCGGAGCACGCTGCGGCCTTTCCGGCGCATTCTGCTTGCCGCCAATGATATCGGAAAGTACCTCATCTTTCAGCAGCGAGGAGCTTTTTTTAATCTCGTTTTCGGCTGAGATAGCTTTGCCGTATAAATTATTAAGCTCATCAAGACTTTTTGGTCTATAGCCTGCCAATCAAATCACATCCTTAATTTTGGCGCCTTACTGAATACCTTTTTCAAGAATGACGGAGATCATCTCGTTAATGCTTTTGAGGTTTTTCATGATGGTTGTGTTTTCCGTCCTGATTTCAACCGAGTTTTCCATCGCCTGGCGGACAATATTGCGGCTTTTTTCGTTGGCGGCGTCAATAATCTGCTGCGCCTTGTCCTCAGCGTTTTGTTTAACTTTTTCAACCGTTGCGGTCAGTTCTTCAAAAACGCGGCGGATAACCTCGTTCTGGTTGTCCTCGTCAATGGTGAAATACATTCCGAGATCCTTTATGTTTTCCTCAAGCTTTTTAAGCTTGTTTTCCATTTCCTCTCCCCAGGAAATTGCGTTGTTATATTCGCTTTGAAGCAGGTCGATATACTTGTCAACCTCGCGGACGGAATATCCGTTCGCCTCAAGCGAAAAGTTGATTTTAGCCATTATTCAGCCTCCCGACAGTGTTTGAAAGCCGCACGTTGAACGGCGGCCGCAAAAAAATTCCGAGCCTGAATCGGGTCGGCCAAAAGCCCCCAATTCTGTAACATACACCATGAATTATACTCTAAGCAATCCGAAATTTCAACACTATGCGAGCATTTTTTTACATCTTGTTCACCCGGAAATTTGTGGAAACCGCCGGCTTTTAAAAACCGGCGGCTGTTCATGCTGTTTAATTCTTATTATTCAACCGTTACAGACTTTGCAAGATTGCGCGGCTTGTCGATATCGCAGCCGCGGAAAAGCGAGGCGTAATATGCAAGAAGCTGCAAAACAACAACCTCAAGCGAGGCGCAGAACGGCAAAAGCGTTTTTGGAACGGTCAAAACAAAGTCAAGGTCTTTCATATCGTCCTTGTGTTCCTCGGTTGTTACGGCAAGAATGCGCGCTCCGCGCGAAACAACCTCGCGGATATTGCTCATTGTTTTTCCAAAAAGCGGCTCATGGCAGGCAAGAGCAACAATGAGTGTTCCTTTTTCAACAAGGGAGATGGTTCCGTGTTTAAGCTCGCCGGCGGCGTACGCCTCGGAGTGAATATAGCTTATCTCCTTCATTTTGAGCGAGCCTTCGGCCGCAGCGGCATAGTCAAGCCCCCGGCCGATGTAATAGGCGTGGTCAAGCGGAACAAAGAGTTTTGCAAGCTCCTTTGCGCGTTCGCGGTTCGCCTCAAGAACTTCGTTGATTTTTTTCGGAACGCTTTGAAGTTCACGGAGATATTCCGCAAGTGCTTCCTCGTCCATAAGGCCGCGCTCGTTTGCAAAGAAACCGCAGAGAAGATAGAGAACCGCAAGCTGAGTTGAATACGCCTTTGTTGTTGCAACGGCAATTTCCGGACCTGCGGCGGTATAGATAACGCCGTCGCTCTCGTTTGCAATCGTGCTTCCGACAACATTGACAACGGAAAGAACGCGAGCGCCTTTTTCCTTTGCAAGTCTCAGCGCCGCGAGGGTGTCCGCCGTTTCTCCGCTCTGGCTGATGATTATAACAAGGGTGTTTTTGTCAAGTATCGGGTTGCGGTAGCGAAACTCCGAGGCGATGTCAACCTCCGTCGGAATCCTTGTGAGAGATTCAAAAATATATTTTCCAACAATTCCGGTGTGGTAAGCGGAGCCGCAGGCGGTGATGACGATTCTGTTGAACTTTTTAATCTCCTCCTTTGAAAACGGGAGGTTTTCAAAACTGATTTTTCCGCCGTGAATATGTTTGTTGACCGTTGCGGAAAAAGCGGCCGGCTGCTCAAAAATTTCTTTAAGCATGAAGTGGTCGTATCCGCCCTTTTGCGCGTCCTCGGCGCTCCAGGTGATGCGCTCGCTGCTTTTTTGAACCGGCGTTCCGTCCGGCGAATAAAAGCTCAGCGAGCCGGGTTTGCAGACGGCTATCTCACCGTCGGAAAGCTTATATATATCTCTTGTGTGCTTCAAAACGGCGGTAACGTCTGAAGCGGCAAAAACGCCCTCCCCGTTCTTTCCAAGGACAAGCGGACTTGCCTTTTTGGCGCAGATCATTGTTTCCGGTTCGTCTTTGCAAAGGACGGCGAGCGCATAGGCGCCCTCAAGCATCGGCAGAGTTTTCAAAACCGAGGAAAGGAAGGAGCCGTCATAGTTTTTTTCAAGCAGCTGAGAGATAACCTCCGTGTCCGTCTCCGAGGAAAAGCGGATTCCCTCGCTTTCAAGCTGTTCTTTGACCGAGGCGTAATTTTCAATGATGCCGTTATGAACAACGGCAAAAAGGCTGTTTTCGCTCAGATGGGGGTGGGCGTTCTCATCGCTCGGCTTTCCGTGGGTGGCCCAGCGAGTGTGGCCGATTCCAACCGTTGACGGAATTTCGCCGCGCTTTGAAAGCTCGTTTTCAAGAACGCTCAGCCGTCCGCTTTTTTTGATAACATTCAGTTCTCCGTTTTCAATGATGGCAATTCCGGCCGAGTCATAACCGCGGTATTCAAGCTTTGAAAGCCCGTCAAGAAGATATGGCACCGCGCGGTTTTTTCCTGTGTAGCCAACTATTCCGCACATATAAATTTTCTCCTTTTATTCAATTTTTTTCTATAATATAGTTTAAGCTTATCACAAAGATTTTATGATAATGAATTATACTATCTTTGCTTGTTTAAATCTGATTAAAATCAATTTCAAAAATGTGCGCCAAAGCGTTCCAATATTCGGAAAACTGTGGTAAAATAAAAACAAACAATTTTTGGAGTGATACGGATGAAAGTTATAAACGCTGTTTTTGCCGCCTCGGCTGCTGCGCTCACCGGACTTTGCGCCGGTTTTGCCGCGTGTGAGGCCGCCGCAAAAAACGGGAACCTTTCCGGAACGCCGGATTATCTTTTAATCCTCGGCTGCCGCGTCAAGGGCGACACCCCGGATGAAATGCTGCGTCTGCGTGCAGAGGCTGCCGCAAAATTTTTGAACGAGCACAAAAGCGTTAAGGCAATCTGCTGCGGCGGAATTGTTCATGAGGATCAGACCAAAAGCGAGGCTCAGGCAATTAAGGACATCCTCACTCAAAGCGGAATTGAAAGCGGAAGAATTCTGCTTGAGGATAAATCGCAAACAACATTTGAAAACTTTGTTAACGCAAAAAAAATTATTGACGAGCAAAAGGACAAAAACGAGCCGAAAATCGCCTTCATCTCAAGCGACTTCCACCTTATGCGCGCATCGGTGATAGCCTCGCTTGTCGGCGTGAACGTATCCTCGGTTCCGGCTCCTTCACCGGAAAAGGGCCGCGCACTTTTCTATGTCTATGAGGGGCTTGTTTTTCCGCTGCTTTACCGCGAATATCTCGGAAAGCACGCTTCCACTTTGTCAAAAATGAAAATCATTTAAACAAGGAGAATAAAAATGACCAATGTTCAGCTCAAAGCATATAAAGTCAGCCGGATAACATTCAACAACTTTGTTCAATCCACCGTTCATCTCAAGCTCAACAACAAGGTTTCCCATAACGTCAAATATACCAACGGCTCGGTCTGCGAGGCAACGCTCTGCATTGAGGTTCTTGACAAAGACCACCCGGACGTTTTGAACATCACCGTTGAGGTTAAGGGTATTTTTGAAATCAAGAGCGGGGTTGAAAAAGAGTTTGTTCATGTTGACACATTTAAGGAGCTGTTTCCGCTTGCAAAGGCGCTTATAACAACAATCACCGCGAACGCCGGAATCAAGCCCATTATCGTTCAGAATATCGACATTGAAAAGCAGGAAATCTATCGTTTTGACATGAAGGGCGCCGAGGCGGAAAGCTGATGAAAAAAGGAACATTGAAAAAGGTTTTTTCCCTTTTGCTTTTGTGTGCGCTGGTTTTTTCGCTTTGCTCCTGCGGATATGGGGGAAAAAGTCCGCTTGTGATTGAAAACACGGGCGTTTCAAAGGGAATTTTTGCTTATTACCTTGACTGTGTCACGGCGAACCCTAAGGCATACTCGATAAAAGAGAACACAAAGGAAAACGTCCTTTCGGCTGCGTATGAGCTTTGCAAAAAGTATGTTGCGGTTCAGAATTTCATGAAGGAGAACAAAATTAAAACCGAGCAGTATCTCAAAAGCGATGCGAACAGCAAAACGGACGGACTGTGGAGCCTTTTCGGTGCGCATTACAAGAGCATAGGCGTAAGCAAGGCGGACGTTTTGAACGCCGAGCTTTCAACGGCCGGAAAAAAGCAGATAGTTTCCCATTATTTTGGAAAGGGCGGGAAAAACGAGGTTTCCCAGGACGAGCTGAAGCAGAGCTTTGTTGAGCTTTATGTCGGCTTCAAGGCGATTGAAGCTCCGCTGACGAAGGTCAACACAAAAGGGGAGACTGTTCCGCTCACCGAAAAAGAAAAATCCGCTCTTGAAGAACGGTTTCACTCGATGGAAAAAAAGCTTCAAAACGGAACCGATATTGACACGCTCAACGCACAATACTGCCGCAGTGTTAACCTTGTTGCAACGCAGGCGCTTGAGGTCAATCTGGCCAGAAAGGGCGATGAAATGTATGACGATGACTTCTTTGAAAAAGTCAGCTCGGTCTATCACGGAAGCGGCAGAGTCATTGAAAGCGGAAACTCAATCTATCTCATAGAGCGCTGCACGATAGCAACAAACGATGAGGACGCTTTCAGGCAATATGAAAGCGAGGTTCTTGAATATATTAAAATGCCATGGGTGGAAAAGAAAATTACTGCGCTTTCAAGCAAGTACAAGGTTACGCAGAACAAAAGGCTGATTGAAAAAATTTATAAAACCGTTGAAAAAAGCAGGAGTCAATCGTGACTCCTGCTTTTGCCTTATTCTCAGAATGTGAGCTTTTTGTTCATTTCCCTAACGGTGTCCTCGTCAAGTTTAACAATTTCGCGGTCATAGGTCAGCATTCCGTTGACCTCAAACTCAACGTCCGAAACCTGCGTATAAACCGTTGCGGAAAGGCCTTTTTTCATCGCCGGGATAACCTGCTTTTCATGCAGCTTTCTGTAGGCAGCGGTGAGGGTTTCCTTGCTTTTATACATCTGATAGCCGAAAGACTTGCTCTTGTTCCAAACGTGGCCGTCAAGAATCTGGCTGTAGCCTCCGTATTCGCTCAGAACAAAGGGTCTGCCGTCATACTTCGGCGCGGTGACGGGAAGAATGTAGCGGTGAATACTGCGCAAATCGCAGCCCTTTTGGTCATACCAGCCGCTCGCATGGTCAACAATTCTTGTTGGGTCTTTTTTCTTAACGGCGTCACCTATCCGCTTTGCGTCAAACTGACCCCAGCCCTCGTTGAACGGAACCCAGCAGCCGATTGAGGTGTGGTTATAAAGGAAGTCCATCATTTCAAAAAGTTCTTCCTCAAACTGAGTTCTCCATTCAATTCTGTCGCGGTTAAAGGTTGCGTATTTATTATCCTTGAGGCTTGAATAGATGACGGGGCTGATGAAGCCCTGAATGTTCGGAAGAACACCGGCGTGGAAAACGTCAAGCTCTTTTCCGCCGCTGACCATGTCCTGCCAAACAATGATTCCAAGCCTGTCGCAGTGATAGTACCAACGATCCGGCTCGACCTTGATGTGCTTTCTGAGCATATTGAAGCCGAGACGCTTCATTGTTTCAATGTCATAAATCAGCGCTTCATCGCACGGTGCGGTGAGGCCGCCGTCGCTCCAATAGCCTTGGTCAAGGAGACCTTTTTGGAAATATGGCTTGTTGTTGAGGAAAAGCCTTGCGTAGCCGTCATGCTGGCCGATGCTGAACTTTCTCATTCCAAAATATCCCTTGACGGTGTCAACGCTTTCTTTGTTTTTAAGTGTGAGAACAAAGTCATAAAGGAACGGGTTCTCCGGCGACCAAAGCTTTGCGTCCGGAATTTCAACGCTGTCGCTTTTTTTGATGGCTTTTTTGGAAACAACGGTTTCACCGTCAAGAACAGTAATTTCAAGCTCTCCGTCTCCGGAAACAGTTGTTTCAATGTTCAAAACGCCCTTGTCAATATCGGGTGTGAGTTTATATTTTTCAATGTAATTTTCCGGAACGGCCTCAAGCCAGACAGTCTGCCAAATTCCGGTTGTTGAAGTGTACCAGAAGCCGTGGGAATAGCTTGCCTGCTTTCCGCGGTTCTGCCAGCCCTCGTCCGTGGGGTCATAGACCCAAACAACAAGCTCGTTTTCGCCGCTTTCAAGTGCGTCTGTGATGTCCGCAGAAAAGGGGCAGTAGCCGCCGATATGGGAGGCAACAAGCTTTTTGTTGATATAAACCTTGCTTTCCCAGTCGATTGCGCCGAAGTGGATGAGAACTCTTTTTCCCTTGAATGACTCGGGGAGGGTGAAGGTCTTTTTATACCAGAGGCGCTGATTTTTTCCAACTCTTTTGCAAACGCCGGAAAGGCTGCTTTCAATGGCAAAGGGAACGCGGATTTTTCCGTCCGGCTCGGTGAACCATTCGGCGTTTTCATCGGTGAGCGCATAATCAAACATTCCGTTGAGATTGAGCCAGTTTTCCCTGACCATCTGCGGACGCGGATATTCCTGATGGGGAGAGTCACACATTGCGCTTTGAGTCCAGCGTGTTTTTAATGTTACCATTTTTGTTCTCCTTTTATATTTTTGCTTTCTTCATTCATTTAAGATATGCGGCGGAAACCCAACCCGAAATTCCTCTTGTGATGTCCGTAACATATACCCAGCCGGGATTCTTGCTGCTTTCGCCCTTGACGGAAACGGGATAACCCTTTCCGAGATAGCGAATGGTTGAGTAATCGGTTCCGGGGCCTTTCCTGAGTCTGAGACCCTCAGAGGCGGTGACGGTTTTTGTTTTCGGGCTTGAATAGGTCTTATCGGGCGAAACAACGCCGGAGACCTTGACCTCCTTTTGGGCAACGGGTCTTTCGCTTGAAAGATACTTTGCGTTGACCCAGCCGTAAACGCCGTAGCGCGGATAATATACATAATAGAAGCCGTTTTCTTCCGCATACACTTTGACCTCTCCGCCGATTGAAAGGGAGGCTCTGACGCCGGAGGAGGCGGACGGGCGCAGTCTCATTGAAACGCCGTTGACAGAGGCGTATCTTGTTTTTGCGCTCGCGTAATACTTGCCCGGCTTTTTGAGCGACTGAGAGGTTGTTGCCGGCGCGGCGGTTGTTTGGGGCTTTGTTGTTGAATTTCTTGTTGTTGTGGTATATGCTCTTGTGGTATAAGCCTTGGTTGTTGCGGAAGGCTTTGCCGGTTCGGAAACGGTTGTTTTCCTTTCGCCGGTTGTAGTTTCCGGCTTTGCGGTCGTTTTGCTTTCAGAGGGTTTTGAGGTTGTTTTGCTTTCATCCTTGGCGGTTGTTTTTTCCGTTGTCTTTTCCGCCGAGGGCTTTGTTGTTTTTTTCGCCGAGGAAGGCGCTGTGCTCTCGCTTGACGGCTCGGAGGTTCCGGTGTTTGAGCTTGCGGTTGTTTCCGCCCTTTTGAAAACGGAGAGGATACCGTCCGGTCCGTTTTTGACCGCGCTCACGCCGATAACGATGACTGCAACAAGAACAACGGCAAGGACGGCAATGGCGGCCGTTCCTTTTTTGCTTTTCCCTGTTTTAACATACATATCGTCATCGTCCGAGATATCCTCCGGCTCCTTGTCCTCGGAGGGTGCGGGCGAACTGCCTTCGTTTTTATCGTCCGGGTGAAGCTCGGCAAAGGGGTCGTCCTCCTCTTCCGGCTCATTTTTCGCCTCGGCGGCCTCCTCGTTGCTTCTGATTGTGTTGTAATCTTCAAAAGCGGAGGGCGCTTTGGGGATGTATTCCGGAACGGAGATTTCCTCCTCTTCCGGCTGTTTTGAGGGAACGGCGCTTTCAACGGGTTCTTTTGCGTATGTATCGGCGCTGTCGGGTTCATATTTTTGTTCGGCGGAGACTTTGCTCTCCTCCTGCGGTTCATCGTCAAAGCTCATCATTGTTCCACATTCGGGGCAGAAGTTTGAGCCTTTTTCAAGCTCATGGCCGCAAAAACTGCACTTCATATTCTTTTCAACTCCCATATTTTCCAAAAATCTGAAACTGCAACAATATTGCTGCACTATCCATACTATTTTAACATATTAAATGTACTATTGCAAGGAAAATTTGCGTGTGTTTTTTGGCGGAAAGCCTCGGCAAAGTTACACTCCGAGCTTTTCAAAAAATTCTTCAGTGCTTTTTCCGGAGGGGCGGTTGTATCGCCCAAGGTCAAACAGGCAGTCTCCGTTTCCGGGTGCGATCCTGTTCACGCGCTCCTCGCAGACGAATGACGCGCAAAAGCCGAGCTTTTTAACAATTTCAAGTGTATGGTTTGAATAGCTTCCGTATGGATAGGCAACGGCCGTGGCTTCAATTCCGCTGCGGCTTTCAAGCAGCTTTTGCATCCGGGTGAGATCTTGCGTCAGCGCGTTTTCATAGTCGATCGGGCTTTCGCCGCTTTTGCGCGCCATTCCTTTGCGTCCGGACTTGTTCAGGTTGTGCATATCATAGGTGTGGTTTTGAATTTCAAAAACGCCGCGTTTTTGAAGCTCACTCAAATCGTCCCAGCCGAGATAGGCGTAGTTCACGTTCCGGTCATGGTTTTCCGAGTAGGTTTCCGTTATGCTTCCGACAACGGAAAGCACGGCGCGCATCTTTTTTTCTTTGAGCATCGGCTCGGCAAGTTCCATAACGCTTTCAAACCCGTCATCAAAGGTCAGCATAATAATCTTTTCCGGCAGCTCCTTTTTTCCGCTTGTAAAGTCCAGCAAGTCCTGAACGCAAACGGTTGTGTAGCCCTTTTTTTCAATATACTCAAGGTCGCTGCGCAGCTCCTGCGCTTTGATAACGTACTTTCCGGCGCGCTTCGGCTTCTCGGTAACATGGTGATACATCACAATGGGCAAAAACCGCTCGTTATTTCCGGCAGAAACCCGGCGAACAGGCTTTTCCGCTCTGAGCGCAAGGAAAAAGGAAACACAAAGAACAATAAGTACGGCAAAAAGGAAATGAAACTTTTTCAGGCGGATTATCATTGGAACCTCTCCTTTGAATGAATCACTAATATGTTTATGCAAAAAAAGAGCTGATTATGGCAGAACATCAAAACAAAGCAGAATTCGTATTGGGGTCGCTTGAGGCAGGGTCCGACCCGTACGAACTCTGCTTTATTTTTACGCTTTGAAGCGGCAGCCTTAACAATAAGAATTGCGGAGCATAGAATGTATTACAACACAAAGCACCAAGGGGGAGTTTTTAATGAAAGGAATATTGATTCTCGGCGGCGATGAAAGGCAAAAAAGCCTTGCCCGCCTTTTTGAAAAGGAGAATGTCCGCGTTTTTTCCGCCTTTGATGATGCCGAACTTGAAAAGCTCAGACCAATTTCAAAATATGAAACCATTATTCTTCCGGTTCCGTGTTCAAAAAACAAAAAGCACGTTTTCAGCGAGGGAAAAGTTCTTTCGCTTTCCTTGGACGCAATCGCCGCCGCAGCCAAAAACACAACCGTTTTAATCGGTGGGGGCTTTCCGGACGGCTTTTGCGCCGCCGCTCAGGACAACGGAGCAACCCTTTTTGACCTGCTTGGCGAAAAGGACTTTGCCCTTTTTAACGCGCATCTGACGGCGCAGGGCGCGGTGAGACTGCTTCTTGAAAACACAAAGCAGTACGTTGTTTCAAAAAAAGCGCTTGTTACCGGCTTTGGAAAAGTTGCAAGGCCAACAGCGTTTTTCCTGCGTGCGCTCGGCCTTGACGTCTATGTTGCCGCGCGGCGAAAGGAGAGCAGAACCGAATGCGCCGCTTTGGGCTTCAAAACGCTTGACATAGCCACCGTTCCGGCCGCCGTCAGGCTTTTTGACTTTGTTTTTAACACCGTTCCGGCGCGGCTTTTTTCAAGGAGCGATGTTCACCGCATGAAAGAGGGCGCCGTTTATTTTGAGCTTGCAAGCAGTCCGTTCGGAACTCAGGAGGATTTTTTTGAAAACGCAAAGGCAAGCTTCGTTTTCGGCGGCGGACTTCCGGGAAGATTTTGCCCTGATTCCTGCGCCGAAAAAATCAAAGAGGAAATTGAAAACTACTTTGAAAAGCGGGGTGAAACCATTGAATAAACCAACAATCGGCTATGCGCTCACAGGCTCGTTCTGTACCTTTGAAAAATCCGTCTCCGTGCTTGAAAAGCTCATCAAGGAGGACATCAACCTGATTCCGATAATGTCCTTCAACGCCTTTTCAACGGATACCAGATTCGGAAAAGCGGCGGACTTTTGCAATCGGATTGAAAAAATCTGCCGCCATGAGATTATTGCGGACATCGCCGCGGCCGAACCGATAGGCCCCAAAAAGCTTCTTGACCTGCTGATAATTTCTCCCTGCACGGGCAACACACTTTCAAAGCTTGCAAACTCGATTGCCGATACGCCCGTTACCCTCGCGGCAAAATCTCACCTGAGGAACGGCAGACCGATACTTTTGGGCGTTTCATCCAACGATTCGCTCGCCGCTGCGGCAAAAAACATCGGCCTGCTTATGGCAAGAAAGCACATTTACATGATTCCCATGCGCCAGGATGACGCAACAGGCAAGCCGTTTTCCCTTGTCTGTGACTTTGAAAAAACAAAGGAAGCGGCAGAGGCTGCCCTTGAGGAACGGCAGATTCAGCCGCTGTTTATATGACATTAATAGCGCAGTAGTTTAACAGGCTGCTGCGCTGCTTTTATACAAGCAATGTATAATTCATAAAAAACGTGAAAAGTTTAACATACATCTATATGCAGATATACATTAACATTAAATATTGAAAGTGTTGATAAAATTATTAATCTATCATTTATATGTGCCAAGACACAATAAGATGTATAAAAATATTTAGAGAAATCTTTTGGAAAAATTATATAAAAATTTTTGAAATTTTTATAGAAAAAATATTGACATTAATGGATATGCATGGTATCATCATTACAAGATATATATATCTAAATACTACATTTAAGAAATGGCGGTGTAACAATGTTAAAAAAAGTAACCAGTACTAGTCAAAAACCATCCACATTTAAAATTTATGGCAAAAGACTTATTGCAATACTCGTTTGCGTGCTTACTATAACATGCTCAATACTTGTTCCCACCAATGCAAGTTCGTTGACAACTACCAGATATGTAGATTGTGCAGACACTTTAACGGATGTAGATCTAAACCTTGCTATTCAAACAACCGTTCCGCGTGCATTATATGCGTTGGTTGAGTTGCCGGCAGATTGGTGGGGATGGAGTTATACCCCCGAACAACTTCGTAAAGCATATTTGGGTGCACCGATAAATTATGTTGGAATTTCAGACAACGGAGCAGTACGGACAGTTGGCAATAAAGTTGTTTTTCCCGTTATTTATGATGGAGGAGTCATCGCAACTATTTTGATTGGTAAATATGACGGTCAAATATATTCAACATATGGAAATGCGATCGAGTTAGGTGAGGCTATTGCAAAAAATCCGGGGGAAGATTTTGTTTTACTATCAGAAAATCAAGGGGCTTTTGTTGTTACTAAGGAAGACGATATAATACCATTACAGCAATATCCATCAACACCTACGTTTTCAGTTGCAATGCAAGAAAGAAGATTGAACAAGTCAGGATCGGCTTTTGAGTTACTCTCCACAGCGGAAACAACAATAAGTCAGCACGAACTTTTCAGCAATACAATATCTGTTCAGGAAGCTCAAAGTTTCTATTCCGTTGAAGCCAATGAAGCGCGTAAATCGCTTGAAACAAAGGGAAAAGCGGCTCCAGAGACAGTGCTTACTGCGGGCGAAAATATTATGGCTAAGTTTGACGGAAACGCTGAAGAAATTTCGTATATTGAAGAAACTTCAAGCGCGAATTTTACGTTAGATTTAAATGGAGAACCTGCCATACGGCCAACAGCTGCAAACAATCATGGTACGGCTACGGGAGATTACCTTGATTCATACCAAATTGTTTTACAGGGAAACTTTAATATCTGTTGGGCGGCAACAATAGCATCTGTACTCAGGTGGGAAATGCCAAACCGGCATGGTCGAATTACGGCTATTAATGTTGTTGAAAGCACTTCACACGCAAGCATATATAGGAATACGAATTACACCGGTGCTTCTCAACCATTCATGCGCACAACCTTAGACAACTATCTTCCGGCGTCATATATAGTCAATAGCTCAAGTTCTGCTAGAACTAGAGCGCAAATACGCACAGCAATTAACAATGAAGATCCTATATGCATGATACTTAAAAGCGGTAGTGTAAGGCATGCTGTAGCAAACTGTGGGTACTTGGATTGGACTGATGGTTCGTTTACCATACGAATTATGGATCCGAATTATACTTCTTTTAAGATGTCTGAGTATCAATCGTATGGTTCAAGCTATTATTATACCACTCCGGCCGGAACGCGGTATAAATGGAATGGTTCAATATACTTTACTTATTAAGGAGTAAGTTCACCATGAAACGACCAAAAACGAAGAAATCCGCGCGTATTGTAATCATTGCGGCCGTGTTGCTGTGCCTTGCGGCGGCGTCAGCAGCCGTTTGGTGTTTCTCCGGCGGTGAAACTCCACTTACACTTGAAAAAAGCCGCATTTCCGGAATTTACTTTGAGAATTATTCACAATCGCGCAATTTGACCGAGGCTGAAACGGATGAATTTGTCCGCAGGTTCAACCTTTTCGATGTCCGAAGGCAAAACAAAAAATGCTTTTCTGTTCCGATGGATTCCTTTTTGATAGGCACTCCCGTAACATACACCGTTTCCTTTGATGACGGAACAAAGCTGACGGTTTCTTCCTTTGCCGAGGGCACATACAACCTCGGAGGCGAAACTAAGGATTGGTTCGGAAGAATCTTTTGCTCTTCCGCCGGAGTGGTCAAAAACACGGGTGCTTATGAAAAATATCAGGGAATGCTGCTCGGTTAAGGATTTTGAAACAATAAAACCAAGGCTGCAATGAAGCTTTTTGCCTCATTGCAGCCCTTTTTGATTCTCTTTACTTTCCGGTTCTTACCTTCAAAACCGAGGAATAATCACCGTAGATATTGACCTTTGAAACGGTCTTGTATGCTCTGACCTTGAACTTGTAATTCGTGTTCTTTTTGAGTCCTTTTTTGATGGTGGCGGTGTTCTTTTTAACGGCCGAAACCTTGACCCACTTTTTGCCGCTTGACATCCAGACCTCATATCTCTTTGCGCCGGAGACCTTGTTCCATTTGAGAGTGACCGAGGAGGAGGTCTTTTTTGCCGCCTTGAGCTTTGTCACCTTTGCAAGGCCGGAGAGCACCTTGAGAACGGCCGAATATTCGCCGTATCCGCCGGCACCGACGGCTCTGACGCGGAAGGAGTATTTTCCGTTTGCTTTAATATACTTCTTGCCGATTACGGCTGAGTTCTTTGTCGTTGTTGCAACAGTGACCCACTTTCCGTTTTTGAAAAGCTGAACCTCATATTTCTTTGCGCCGGAAACCTTGTTCCAGGTGAGGGTGACTGAATTTGAAGTCCTCTCTTTAAGCTTGAGTCCGGTGACCTTCGCCGGCTTTGTTGAAGCAGAAACCGTTGCGGCCGCGCCGCTGAAAGAACCGGAAACGGCTTTAACGCTGAACCTGTATGCCGTTCCTGCGGAAAGTCCGGTGACGGCAAGGGAGGTTGAGGAAACGGTTTTTGAAACTCTCTTTCCCTTAACGGTGTATTCAACAACATAGGCCTTTGCGCCGGTAACTTTGTTCCAGGAAAGAGTCAGGCCGGTTGTTCCCGCAGCCGAAGCCTTGAGACCGGAAACTTTTCCAAGGACGATGTTGAAGCGAACGTCAACGGAAGCGTTTTTGACCGCACCGTCAAGAGTAACGGTTCCGCTTGCGGTGCCGAGCCCGGTGTTGTTCACAAGGTCGGCCTTGAACTGATATGACGGAACTTTAATCTTTTTGCCGTTTACCGTGACATAAACGCAGGAGGGAACAATTTCCTTTCCGGTGTATACCTGATTGGAGACGGCGGCACCGGAGACGGTAACGGGCGTTTTTTCCTTTCCAAAAAGCTCAAGCGCAAGCGCTCCGGCAAAAAGGAACGGGGGAACGATGGCTGTCTTTTTCTCATTGAGCTTTGTGAGCATTTTTTCAACGGGAACCTTGAGCGACTTGTTTTCAAAACCGGTTTGGAACGGAGACTTTGTGTTGCAGGGAACGATTACGGGGGTACCGAACCAGTTTTGAAGGAAGTTATATGCAATGTTATAAAGGAGAACGGAAAGGTTGAGCGAGCCGAAGTCGTCCGAAAAGCGGACAACGGTGAGGTCAAGCGCTTTTTCAATGTTGAAGCTCAAAAGCGAGTCAAGGAAGCCCTTGATGAACTCCTCGCTCTTATACTGCCTTTTTGTTCCGGTCATGCTCCAGATTTTTGTTGTTGCAATAATTTTGTCAAGCTTAACAAAAAGGGAGTCGGCCTTTGTAACATTCAGGTTGAACGCCTTTGCAAAGCCCTTGTCAATGAGATAGATGTTGAGAATGTCATTAAGAACGGTCCAAACGCTTTTTCCGCTTCCGGCGTTATAGCCGAGGTCGGTGAATTTGTTTGCGTAATATGCAAGATAGTCGCCGAGGACGTTTTCATAGCCGGCGGCCTTTTCGTTAACGGGAATACCGTTTTCCTTTGCGCCGAAGATGAGCAGGGCTTTGACCGCGTCCTTGAGATCCTTGGAGCCTGAAATTGCTGCGGAGTATCCGGCAACGGAGGAGTCCGGGTTCGCTTCGGCAATACTTGAAAGAATATACTTGAGGATATCAACCGGTTTTGCGTTCTCGTTTCCGAAAAAGTGCTTTGAGGCATATTTCAAAAAGCTTGAATAGTTCTTTCCGAGCAGCTTGATATCGCTGCCTTTTACCCAGCCGTCAAAGTGGGGGAAGAACTGGCAGATAACATAGCCGTGGATGTTGTTGAGCTGGGCTTTGAGACCCTTTGAGGAGTCGAGCGGAAGGTTGTCCGTGTCAATGTTCTCCCCGTCAAACTCCATGATTTCGGAAAGCTTTTCAAGTGCGGCGCCCTCTTTGTTTATCTTGATGCTTTTGATGTCCTCAGCAAAATAGTCCTTCCAGCCGCACTCAAGAAGAACGGAGAAAAGGCGGTCAATGTTCATGCTTTTATTGAGGTTGAAGCCGGGGAGCTTGTCCTTGAGAAGGAGCGAAATCAGATCCTCAAAAACAAAGGAGTCAAAGTCTGTTTTTGCTTTTGCATAGGCTGACTTGTACTCTGCGGAATCCTTGTCACTATAAATTTTGCTGACGAGCCAGCCTTTAACAAAGCCGGAAACGCCGTCCTCGCCGAGCAGATCGTCAAGGCTGAAAGCGTATTTGAACGCGCCGAGGTCAAAGGACTTGTCAACAACCTTTGAAAAAAGCTTTGCGTTTTCGCCGAGTATGGAAACAAGGCGGTTGATGATTTCCGTATCGTTTTTGGTTCGGCTCATTCCGGTTTTCCAGGTTTTGAGCGAGAAGTTGTAGACATCGCCGAGGATAGCTTTTGCGGCGGCGCCGAACGTGAAATTGAAAATGGCGTTATCCTTAACGTCAAGAACCTTTGTTTTGAGGGAATCGAGTGTTTTGCAGATTCCGTTAACGCTGTTGAGGTCGATGACAAGACCAATCCGGTTCAGCGTCTTTTTGGGGTTGATTTTGATGATACTGTTCTGGCTTCCGAGGGGTACTTCCTTATCGAGATTTTCATCAATTTTTGCGTTAAGATTCTGTTTTGCAAGTTCTTTGTCCGCTGCGTCAAGAATGAACTTTGCGTTTTCCGCATCGGTGGTTGAAAGGAAGTATTGCGCACCGAGGGAGGGTACGGCTTCCTCTGAGTCCGCTGCGAATGCAACAGTTGTTGCCGAAAGCGCCATAAGGACGCAAAGGACAAGACTGAGCGCTCTTTGCAATGTTTTGTTCATATGCATTGCCTCCTGAAAAAGATATTTGCGCCGGAAAAATTCTCCGTTCCGGCAGCAGTGAGCACCCCATTGGCCGTTTTCTGCGGCCTTTTTTCCGTGCTCATAATGCCATGATACAACATTTTTACTCGCTTAGTCAACAATATCCGGCCAAAAGAGCCAGATTTTTTAAATATTTGTTAATTGGGCAACAATGTTAACACTTCTGTCGCATTATTGGAAGAGCTTGGAAGTTGTTCAGCGAATGACAAATGATGAACAATTCAGAAAGCAAAATTAAAAAGCGCTCCCCACCCGGAAATTCCGCAGGAATGAGGGGGCGGTATTGTTTTGTTTCTTTTGGTTTTGTCTTGTATTGTTTTGTTTATGGAGTTTCCCGAACGGTTTTGAGGGTTTCCCGTACGGTTTACTGCGTTTTCCGTACGGTTTTGAGAAACAAAAATAATCTTCTTAAGAATACCGGAAAAGCATTGACCGAAGTTTCATCACAGATCAGCCGGTATTCTTTAATAATATTGCGCATTCATGCTTTTTTGAATGCTTGATGAGGTCAATATGCCTAACACATTAGAAATTTCTCTGAACGTCTAACACATCGCTCAATGATCCTCTTAATAAAGTCCGGCGAGCAACCATCACAAACATTCTCAGACATAAGCTGACAGTTTCACCGATTCATTTCATAATTCATTTTCTCATCAGAACTTTTCAAATACCGTTCGATACACACAGAACAAATGTTCTATAATTAATTGTAGACGGGAAATGAGGGCTTGTCAAGGGTTTTGCGGATATTTTTTGAGCAAAAATTTTTGAAAGTCGTGGGGAAAGTTGCAAGGTAGATTTTAGATTTTGGATGTTGGAAAAATATCTATTATCTATTATTTATTATCTAAAATAACCCGTGCGCACCGAGCAACCCATAATGCACATTGTTTCCCAATTTGAAATATCCAACATCCAAAATCCAACATCTAATATCTATATTGACAAATTGCGACAAATGTGATAGCATATTTTTGGTGCCGGATATAACGGTAAGGCGGTTGCTCCTCGAAAGAGGAGGTGATGGCAATGACGGTTACGCTTTTGGAATTGATTGCAATTCTGAGCCTGCTGGTCGCAGTCATCTCTCTTTGCTACGACATTTTTGGCAAAGGCAAGTAATCTTACATAAATAGTAAGAAACACCGCCCAGTTCCAGTTGGCGGTGTTTCTTAATTATAAACCACTAACGGGAGCAACCGCTTATCGCGGCACCCCTTTTACACTTATATTATACACAGCCGCTTGATTTTTGTCAAGCGGTTTTTTGCTGCGGTCGGACGGCGGAGTTTTGCGTGAAATTTTTAATGCTCTGCAAGAGATTAGGTTCATGGGTCGGCACGGGTCCGACCCGTACGAAATTAGATTTTAGATATTAGATGTTGGATGTTAGATATTGAAAAAATATCTATTATCTATTATTTATTATCTTTTATCTAAAATAACCCGTGCGCACCGAGCAACGCATAATGCATATTGTTTCCTAATTTGAAATATCCATCATCCAAAATCCAACATCTAATATCTATATTGACAAATTGCGACAAGTATGCTAAGATGAACCAAAGGCTCTGCACAGGCTGAGTTTCAGCCTCGCGGCAAGGCGGTGCCCTCCAAAAGCGATTTCTCATTTTCCGGAGGAAGCATTTTTTATTACTACCTCCGAGATTAATCAAGGAGGGAGTGTTGTTCAATGGAAATATTGGCAATGCTTATTGTGCTTCTTATTGTAGCCACAGGTTACATAGTAGCAATCAAAGAATAATGAGTAATAAAAAATAACCGCCCATCGTCCAAATGTTGCGGTTATTTTTTACCTAAACACGAGGGCACCGCTTTCTGCAGAGCCTTTTTACATTTATATTATACTCACACGCCGCTTGTTTGTCAAGCGGTTTTTTGCTGCGCGATGTACGGGGGTCGCTTGAGGCTCCCATGAATCTAGATTCTAGACGCTAGATTTTTCAAATTGGAAAGCAAGATGTTTTGTGGATGAGTTGGTGCCTGAGTTATTTTAGATAATAGATAAAAGATAATAAATAATAGATAATAGATATTTTTCCAATATCTAACATCTAACATCCAAAATTTAACCTCAAACCCCGGAATAAGCATTAAAGCCGCCGTCAACGGCAACGGTAGTTCCGGTGATAAAGCCGGAGTAGCTTTCGTCGCAGAGGAAAAGCAGCGCGCCCTCAAGCTCTTCCGGTTTTCCAAACCGCTTCATTGGCGTTGCGGAAAGAATTTTTCCGGTTCTTGCGGTGGGTGTTCCGTCCTCGTTCCAAAGGAGGGTTTTGTTTTGGTTGGTTGAAAAAAAGCCCGGCGCAATCGCGTTGACCCTGATTCCGACCTCTGCAAAATGCACCGCCATGAACTGCGTGAAGTTTTGAACGGCAGCCTTGGCTGCGGAGTAGGCCGGAATTTTTGTCAGCGGACGGTATGCGTTCATTGAGGTTATCATAACAATGCAGGTGTTTTCCTTTTTGGCCATATCCGGGGCAAAAACCTGAGTCGGAATCAGCGTTCCAAGGAAGTTGAGGTTGAAAACAAAGGAGATTCCTTCCGGGTCAAGGTCAAAAAATGTTTTGACGTCCGGGTTCTTTTCAACAAGGTCAATTTTTTCAAGCGTCTCCTTTGTTGTTGTACCTTTCGGGTTGTTTCCGCCGGCACCGTTGAGGAGAATGTCACACGTTCCGTACTTTTCCGCAATGGCGTTGCGCGCCTTTTCCATGCTCTCTTTTTGAAGAACATTGCAGGCAAAGGCCGCCGCTTCGCCGCCCTCGGCTTTAATTTCATCGGCAACCTTTTGCGCCGCACTTTCGTTGATGTCAAGAACGGCAACCTTTGCGCCCTGGCGTGCAAGAGCTTTTGCAAAGCCGGAACAAAGCACTCCGCCGCCGCCCGTTACAACGGCAACTCTGTCTTTGAGATTTTCATGAACGAACATATCTATCAAATCCTTTCAGTAAGTTTAACTGTTTTTGAGCGCCTGGAGAACCTTGTTTGCGGCCGGAACGGCATCGTTATATCCGATTCCGCCGTTTTCAAGGCAGACGACTATCGCATACGGAAAGCTGTTGTCAGCGGAAAAGCCGTAAAACCAGGCGTGGCTTTTCTTTCCCTCAACCTCCGCAGAGCCGGTTTTTCCGCACATTTTAAGTCCGGGGAAGCGGCTGTCGCCGTAATAATTTTCAACATTCGAGCGCAGGAGTTTTTTCATCTTGTTCGCCGTTTCTGCGCTCAGGGTGATGTTTTTGTTCACGGCCGCGCCGGTTTTTGGCAAAAGCGTTGTCTGCGTTTCAACAACATAGGGAATAACGGCCTGGCCGCCGTTTGCAATCGCACCGGCAAGCATCAGCATATGGCAGGGGTTGGCAAGCGTTGTGTATTGGCCGATACCCGCCCAGCCGAGGTCAATTTTTGCCGTTTTTGAAAGGTCAATATAGCTTTTGGCGGTGTATGCGCCGCTGACCTTCACCGAAGAGCCGAAGCCGAGCTGCTTTGCCGTTTTTGAAAGGCTGTCCGCGCCGAGCTTCACCGCAAGATAGGCAAAGACGCTGTTGCAGGAAACATTCAGCGCGCGCTCAAAGTTCAGCTTTCCGTGGACGCCATTGCAGATGACGTACTGGTTTTTTCCGCACTTGTATTTTCCGGTGCAGTTGAATGTTTTTTTGTAGATATCCGGCATATTTTCAATCGCACAGATTGCGGTCACAACCTTAAAGGTTGAGCCGGGGGTAAAAACGCCGGAAAGGAAGCGGTTGAGATAGATTCCGTCATATTTTCCGCTTGTGTCCGTGTCAATGTCATCCGGCTTGTTTTCCGGGTCAAAGGTCGGGGAAGATACCTCGCAGGCAACCGCGCCGGTCTTGTAGTTATAGACCGCAATGGTTCCCTTGTTTCCGCCGAGTGCCTCATACGCGGCGGCGGAGACTGCGGAGTCAATCGTGAGCGTCAGGTCATTTCCTTTTCCCTTTTTAACGGCGCTGTATACGCCGTCAACAAAGTTGTAGCCGATGAGATGCGGACGGTACACGGTTTGAACTCCTGTTGAAATGAAGCCTTGGGAATCGCCAACAACGTGGAGCGTTGAAAGCCGAACGGTGTAATCTTCGGCATAAATCCGCTCGCCGTCCTTTGTTTGAACAAGAACTTTTCCGTTCCTGTCATAAATCGTGCCTGCTGTTGCAAGCTGGCGGTATTTATAGATGTGCTCATTGAGTCGGCTGGAAGCCCAGGTGTCCGCATTGAGCGCAAAGGAGACCGCCATGAAAACAAGGCCGCCGAAAAAGGCCGCAATGAGCGCAAAAAGAATGTATGCACGCTTTGTTGTGTTCCTCATTTGAGCAAGCCTCCTTTAAGCGGTTTTGAAAACCTTGGGATATGTTCTAACGTCTGCCGCCTTGATGAAGGCAAACAGCGCCCAGGAGCAGACCATGCTTGAGCCGCCCTGACTGACAAAGGGGAGCGTAACGCCCGTCAGCGGAAGAATATCCGTGATTCCGAAGATGTTCAAACAGGTTTGGAAAAGCAGCATTGCCGCCGCGGAACACGCCGCAATGGAGTAAAATGTTGACGGTGCGCTGCGTGAGGTGCGTATTGCGTAAACCGTGATTATTGCAAAGGCAATGACGATTGCAAAGGCGATGATTATTCCGAATTCCTCGCAGACCATTCCGAAAACAAGGTCGGTCGTTGAGGCGGCAACATATCGCAGCCGTCCGTTTCCGACGCCGAGACCCTTGAGTCCGCCGGAGACGGAGTAGATGAGCGTTCTGACCTGCTGATAGCCCGTTGTGTCATAATTTTCCCAAACATGGCGATAGACCGCAAAACGCCGGGCAACATAGGGCTTGAAATAGATTATGAGCACCGCACCGAGCAGCGCTCCGGCGCAGATGAAAAGCAGCGAGCGGACATCGCCAGAGCGCATGAACGCAATGACAAGGAAGGTGAAAAAGAAAATCAGCGCCGTTCCGAAATCCCTCATCAGAAACAGCACGCCGATGCAGCCGATTGCAAAGGCGATGTAAAGATAAATGTTCTTGCTTGTCAGAAGCTTATCGAGCGAGGCCGCGCCAACAAAGATGAAAGCAATTTTAACAAATTCCGAGGGCTGAACGGAAATTTTGCCCCCGATAACGAGCCAGTTATACGCGCCGTTGATTGCGCTTCCGGCAAAGCGGATGAGAACGAACGACCCGGCAAGAAAACAAAGCGCAAAAACCGCAAGCGGCATCCGCACGGACATCACGCGCTTAACGTCCTGCAAAAACCAGAGAAGAACGTCATAGACAACAATTCCGATTATTACGGCGGCAAGCTGCTTGATGTGGCTCGATTTTGAAACGCTCGCCGTGAGCGTCATTCCGATTCCGGAAAGGAAAAACGCAATGAACTCAAGCTCAAAGTTGACCTTTTTGAACGCAAGGTGCATCACGGCAACATAGAGCCATTCAAAAACGGTGAAGCCCAAAAAGCAAAGGGCGTTGACCGCATAAAACTTTCCGCCCTCAAAAACAACGGGCAGGCAGGAGAAAAACTGAAAAATTGTCAGCAAAAGGAGGATGAAGCCGCGGTCAACATAGCGGTATTTTCTTCTCCTGCGGTCATCGCGCAAGGCGGCAGTTTGCTTTTTCAATCAAATCACTTCCAAGAAAAATTGGATTTTGGTCTTTGAAAAAATATCTATTATCTCTTATCTAAATTATTGAGGTTTCCCGGGCGGTTACGAGCTCCGCCCCCTACAATGCCGAGGTTTATTTTTATGCTCTGCAAAATCTATCGTTTAGCATCTAAAACCTACTATCTGGAAAAGTATAGCCTCTCATCGCCGAGGGCAATAACGTCACCGTTGAAAAGGAGCTGAGGCGTTGTGACCCGCTCACCGGAAAGATAGGTTCCGGCGGTGGAGCCGCAATCATCAATCGCCCAGCCGTCCTCATACAAAATGAGCTGCGCGTGCTTCCTTGAAACGGTCGGAGAATTGAGACAGATGTCGCATGAGCGCGAACGCCCAATGGTCACGCGGTTTCCGGAAAGGACGAATTTTTCGCCCGTATCGCGGTTGAAAAGGGTCGGGCGCGAGTAGGTGTAGCTGCGCTCCGGAGATGAACTGTTCGGTGTTGAAACAACCTGCTGACCTTCAAAATTCCGGTCGATCCTGTTTGAATATACATTGCCGGAGTTTTCCTTTTCAGACGGCATCTGAGTGAAGATGCTGCCGTTCTTCTTTTCAAAATGAAGCTGCGGCCGGTGCTCATCGTCATAGTAAATAACGGCTTCGGTTCCGGTTTTGCTCGGAGTGCCTTGAATGTCCGGCCGGGACGCAGGCGAGGGCTTTTCCGGAGGAAAGTCATAATCGTCATAGTCCGGTTTTTCACGGCGGAAAAGTGCCGGAGAGGGAGCTTTTTTGCCCTTGCGCTTTTTCCTTTTTCCAACAAGGGAGACGGGGTCGTCCGCAATTTGAAAGCTGAAAACGGCATTGCCGAAAGTCAGCTTGTCTCCGCCGGAGATCATTGCCTTTTTTTCAATCTTTTCCCCGTTGACAAGGATTCCGGATTTTGAAAGCAGGTCATAGATATACCAGCCGTCAATGCGGCGGCTTATAACCGCCTGAAAACGCGAGACGGTGTCATAGCCGATAACGATATCGCAGGAATTGCTGCGGCCGATTGAGGTTTCCCACATATTGAGCTCATAGCGCTCTCCGTCCGCGGTGTCAATGATATAGCCGTAGGTTTTTTCTTTCGGATGGCCAAGGAGCAAGGTGAGCATACATTTTATAAGAATCAGGAGAGTAAGAAACGGCAGAATGTACCGCGAAATTTCGATAACAAGATCCATACTGTCCTCCATAGTCAGATTTTCAAGAAAAATTATATCACATTTTTCCTTTCGGTTCAGCATTTTTTTGAATAAAAGTTGAAAAAAACCGTAAAACGTAATATAATATCTTCATATTTCAACTGGAAAGGCGGCCTTTTTGAAAGACCGGTAGCAGGAAAAATGAAAAGAATTGAAATGATCGTTCCGTGCTTTAACGAAGGCGCGGTTCTTGAATTGTTCTATAATGAAGTCACGCCCGTTATGCAGTCGCTTGAGGAGCTTGATTATTCTTTTATCTTTGTCAATGACGGAAGCCGCGATAACACGCTTGAAATTATCAAAGCTTTTGCAAAAAAGGACAGCCATGTCAAGTACATCTCCTTTTCGCGCAACTTTGGAAAGGAGAGCGCAATGCTCGCCGGGCTCAAAAACAGCAGCGCCGACTATGTTGGAATTCTTGACGCGGATTTGCAGCACAGCCCGTCTCTTATCCCGGAGATGGTCAAAGCTGTTACCGAGGAGGGCTTTGACGTTGCCGCCGCAAAGCGCAGCGACCGCAAGGGTGAAAACGGGCTCAAAAGCTTCCTTTCCGGTGCGTTTTATAAGGTTGCAAACAAATTGACCGAGGTTGAAATTGACCCCGGTGCGCAGGATTTCAGAATCATGAAGCGCAAGGTTGTTCTTTCAATCCTTTCAATGTCGGAGCATAACAGATTCACAAAAGGAATTTTCAGCTTTGTCGGTTTCAACACAAAGTGGTTCGCACACGAGAACCGCGAACGCGCCGCAGGCGAAACAAAGTGGAACATCGTTAAGCTTTTCAAATATGCCATGGACGGAATTCTGGGCTTTTCCAACGCGCCGCTGAAGCTTTCCTTCTGGCTCGGAGCTTTGATTTTTGCGTTCGGAATTGTTTTCGGTCTTGTTTTTGTGGTTCGGTTTTTCGTTTTCGGCGGAAGTGTTGCTCTGATGCTCACCTATGCGCTCATATGCATTGTTGGCGGTCTTATCCTTGTCTGTCTCGGAATTATCGGCGAATATCTCGCAAGAATATACACCGAGGTCAAAAACCGGCCGATGTATATTATTGATGAGACGAACATTTAACGAATACTTTCAAAGAAAAAAGGCAGCCCATGCGGACTGCCTTTATATTATTTTTCACCAATAACCTCAATGCCGTTTTGGCGCAGAAGAGCCGTTGTGCAGCCCTCGCCGGGGATAAGCGTTCCGGAAAATGTTCCGTCATAAATATGGCTTGAGCCGCAGGAGGGGCTGTTTTGCTTGAGTATTGCTTTTTTAATGCCGTGCTTTTGGCAAAGCTCAAGAACTTTCCTTGAGCCAAGGAGATATTCCTTCGTCCTGTCCTCGCCGTCGGATGAGATAATTTTTCCGCCGATAATTTCACACGGGGTGCGCGGCGTTGTCAGTCCGCCGAGCTTTTCCGGACAGACGGGAAGAGCCTTTCCGCTTTCATAAAGCGCTTTAATTTTTTCGTCCGGCTTGCTTTTTCCGTCATAGCGGCAGGGAAAGCCGCAAAGGCACGCGGAAACCGCAAATTCATACGTCTTTTTTTCCATCCGGCTCATTTGACAACAACGGCGGAGGCAATGCGTATCGGCTCAACCGGAGAGGCCTTTTCTCCCATTGAGTTATAAGCCATTTCGCCGTTGCAAAAAGCGTCAACAACGTCCATCCCTTCGGTGACCTTTCCGAATGCGGCATAGTCGCCGTCAAGAGCGGCACAGCCGTCGCTGTAGCAGATGAAAAACTGGCTTGAGGCTGAGTCTTTGTCATATGAACGAGCCATTGAAATCACGCCCCTTGTGTGGGAAAGCGTGTTTTGGTCAAAGCCGTTTGAAGAAAATTCGCCCCTGATTTTCCTCCCGCTTCCGCCCGTACCTGTTCCGGTCGGGTCTCCGCCCTGAGCCATGAAGCCCTTGACGACCCTGTGAAAAATCACGCCGTCATAAAAGCCGTCATTGACGAGCGAGAGAAAGTTTTCAACCGTTTCCGGTGCATATTCGGGATAAAGCTCAATAATGAACTCTCCGCCCTTTTCCATTGTGAATTTAACTTTTGAATGTTCCATTGAAGAAGCCTCCTTGGTGATTTCCGCTTTTGGTTTGGTTTTATTTTTGTCCGCGCCGTCATTTGAACAGGCGCAAAAGGAAAAAATCAGCGCTGCCGTGCAAAGGAAAAGTGCAAGCGCTTTTTTTGCTGTGCATAACATGGTATCAGCTCCCTGCGTTGAAACAATTATACAGTTTTTTGCGAATATGTCAAGTATTAAAAAAACTGATGACAGGGGAGGGAGGTTTGTGGTATAATGACAGTTGAGGCTGTGACTGTTCATTCAATATGGCAGGAAACGTACGTTGGAACAAATCTCGGCTTAGCAGGAGAGTCTCGTGAGGCTCCCGCTGCTTTGCCATTTTCAGAGCATTAAAATAAGCCTCGGCTCCCTCCGGAGGGAGCTGTCAGCGCAGCAGACTGAGGGAGAAAAACAATAAAAACTTTGCTTAATTTCCTCTCTCCCTCCGACAAAAATCAGAGATTTTTGCCACCTCCCTCGCAGAGGGAGGCCGGTGTTGCCCCATGAACTCAGCCTTTTATTTGGATAATAGATAATAAATAATAGATATCTGTTGAGGAGAAGTAAAAAATGAAGTCAGAAAGAAACTATCCCATTGCCATTGTCAGTGAAAAGGCGGAAAGAACCCTCAAAAACGGCCATGTCTGGGTCTACGGCGATGAGGTTGAAGAAATTATCGGAA
Source organism: uncultured Eubacteriales bacterium (assembly GCA_934511365.1). Classification (GTDB taxonomy): domain Bacteria; phylum Bacillota; class Clostridia; order Oscillospirales; family Acutalibacteraceae; genus UBA6857. Next base: position 115,649 of record CAKSWC010000002.1, on the reverse strand, counting down.
ACGCGGTTGACGGCGAGCTTGTTGATGTTGTGAGCAAGAAGGGCCGTTTCCTCGGAACCGGTTTTTTCAACGGTAACTCAAAAATCCGTGTTCGCATTCTTTCCAAAAACGCGAACGATAAATTTGACGCTGCGTTCTTTGAACGCCGACTGCGTTATTGCTTTGAATACCGAAAAACGGTTATGGGCGCAGACTTTGACTGCTGCCGCCTTGTTTTCGGCGAGGCAGACTCCTTCCCCGGCCTCACCGTTGACCGCTTCGGCGATATCCTTGTTACCCAGACGCTCTCCCTCGGAATTGAAAAGCGCAAGGGGTTGCTCTTTCCGCTCATGGTCAAGGTGCTTTCCGATATGGGCGAAAAAATCAGCGCCGTCTATGAACGCAACGATGTTGCAATCAGAGAAAAAGAGGGAATGGAAGAAAACAAGGGCTTTTTCTCCTGCGGCTCGCTGCGCCGCGACCTCTCCGGAAAAACGGTTATCACAGAAAACGGCATTAAATATAATGTTGATTACATAAACGGCCAAAAGACCGGCTTTTTCCTTGACCAAAAATATAACCGCCTTGCCGCCGGAAAAATTGCAAAGGGAAAAACCGTGCTTGATTGCTTCACTCATACCGGCGCGTTTGCGTTCAACTGCGCAAAGATGGGCGCAAAAAGTGTTACGGCGGTTGACATTTCAAAGGACGCCGTTGAAATGACGCGGGAGAACGCAAAGCTCAACGGGCTTGAGAACGTTTCTTTTGAATGCGCAAATGTTTTTGATTTGCTCACAAAGCTTTATGAAGAAAAGAACAGCCCTTATGATTACATCATTCTTGACCCGCCGGCATTCACAAAAAGCAGCGCCTCGGTGAAAAACGCCGAGCGCGGATATAAGGAAATCAACATGAAGGCGATGAAGCTTCTTCCGCGCGGCGGATATCTTGCAACCTGCTCCTGTTCCCATTTCATGACGGACGAGCTTTTCAGGAAGATGCTGCGTTCGGCCGCCTTGGACGCCGGCGTGTCTCTGCGTCAGATTGAAGCAAGACAGCAGTCGCCCGACCACCCGATACTCTGGTCTGTTCCGGAAACGGATTATCTCAAATTCTATATCTTTCAGGTTGTCTGAAAGCAAAATAAAGGAGCTGCCGCATTTGCGGCAGCTCCGAGTTTTTAAAGATATCAAAGAAAATCTTTAACATTCTTTTCATAGTGGCCGGTGTTTTGGAAGTAGTCACAGGTTCTGAGGCATTCGCCCCATTTGCGTGCAATTTCCTCATATGAATCCTCGCTGACATTGGCGCGCTCAAAGCCGTCCTTCATTCCAAAAAGGCACCAGTCTGAGTTCCACATTCCGTGGTTTGCGGCTTTGTATGTCCAGAGGAACCAACCGAAGTCAAGCTTGTTGAGCGTTTTGAAGCAGTTCTTCCAGGTTGTTTTCTTGAGCGGATAAAACTCGCCCATCATGAGCGGCGTTCCAAAGTGATAAATCCTTGTGAGAACGCAGAAAGCGGTGAAGATGAAGTCTGAGTTCTGATAGAAGTGAACCTGATAGACAACATTCTTCCAGCCTTTTACCCATGCGTGGGGGAGAGCAGCGGCCGTCCAGATGCATTCAAGAGTGATGATATGCTCCGGGTCAACGGCACGGACTGCGTCATAAAGGATGGAATACATTTTTTCGTTGTTGATTCTTCTTGTGATGCCGGGCTTTTCAACCTCGCAGCCGGGCTCGTTGAGCAGGTCATACATTGCAACGGCGGGGTTGCCTCTGAAGCGTTCTGCAATCGCGGTCCAAAGCTCCGCGGTCAGCTTGCGGTATTTTTCGCCCTGTTCGGTTTTGTCATAAAGATGGCAGCTGTCAAGCTTTCCGTTGTGGGGTGCGTCGCTTTGATAGCCGACTGCGCCGTGCATATCAAGAACAACGTAAATTCCTCTTTTTGAGCATTCCTCAACAACCCAGTCAAGGCGAGAAAAATCCCAGTTTCCGTCCTTGTCAAGGATTTTTGTTCCGTTGTCGTCATAGTAGAAGTTGCGATACCAGAACGGAACGCGGACGGAGTTAAAGCCGAGCGCTTTAATCTGGTCAAGGTCATATTCGGTAATCCAGTTGTCCATATAGGTGTTCATAAGCTCATATGCCTTTTGAACGCCGAAACGCTCGGTGAGCTTATCAACAACCTGCATATGGTCGGTAACGCCGTCTTTGTTCTTTTCAACGCCGTCATACGGGGTGAGCCAGTCCTCCCAAATGAGCCATGAGCCAAGGTTGACGCCCTTGAGCTTCACTTCCTCGCCCTTTTGGTTATAGACCTTCATGCCCTTTGTTGTGAGGAAATCCTCGGCGGTGAATGCGGCCGAGTCATTGCCATTTTCCGGTGCGGCGTCCTCGGCGAGGGCAAACGAACCGACCGAAAAAACCATCAAAACGGCAAGAAAAAGGGAAAGGGATTTTTTGAAAAACATTTTCATTGTTTTGTCTCCTTTTCAGTATCGTGAACGGTATCCCGAATTTATATGTATATTATACCAAAAAGGAACCGAATGTCAATGTACAGAATCAACATTCGGGAAACGGAATTTTTATTGAATTTTCCGGTGTAAACTCAGTTCTTCATCTTCCTTTTGAACAGCAGACCGGCGGCGAGGAAAATTGCGGCGCTATAGAGAAGAACAACGGAAAGATTCAAAAGAACGGCTTTTGTGTCTCCGGAAAGGGTGTTTTTCACCGCCTCAACCGCGTGGAAAAACGGAAGAACCTCGCAGACCTTTTTGAAGCCTCCTTTAATCATGTCAAGGCTGAACCATGTTCCGGAAAGCCACGCGGAAAGGTTGACAATGATTGTGTTGAAAGCGCTCATTGTTTTTTGAGTGAACAGCGTTCCGCTGAGGACGCCGAGGCTTATGTATAAAAGCGAGTCCGCAGCGATTGCAAAGACGCACAAAAGAAGCTTTATGCCCGCGTCAAAGCCGATGAAACACGCAAAGGCGAAGCTCACCGCGCTTTGAATCAGTCCGACCGCAACGCAGGGGAGACTATAGCCGAAAAGGAAGTCCGGTGCAGTCAGCGGAGAGGCAAAAAGCCGGGAGAGGAACGCCGTTTCCCTGTCTCCGGAGATGAGTATGCCGAGAAAAATTGACAAAAAGGAGAGGCCGAAAACAACCATTCCCGGTGTAAAGGCGGAGATTGAAAATGTGTTCGGCATTCCCTCAATGCTTTTTGAAAGGAAGTGCATTGCCGTCATCAGCACAACGGGAAAGCCGATGCCGAAAATCAGGGAAAGCGGGTCGCGCAGAATTTCTTTCAAATTCCGCTTTGAAAAGGTTAAAGCTCTCATTTTTCATCCTCCTTATCGGTAAAGAACAAAAATGCGTCCTCAAAACTTCCGGCGCCGCTTTGTTTAATGATATCCTCCGCCGTTCCGTATGCACGCAGAACACCGGCGCTCATGATTGCAATTTTTCCGCAGAGCGCCTCGGCCTCCTCAAGGTAATGAGTTGTGAGAACAACGGTCATTTTTCCTTTCAGCTCCTCAATAACGCGCCACAGTTCGCGGCGTGCGCGGACGTCAAGGCCGAGAGTAGGCTCATCAAGGAAAAGAACCTTAGGCTTTGTAATCAGCGCCATTGCAATGGAAAGCTTGCGCGCTATTCCGCCGGAAAGCGACTTTGCTTTGTCCTTTGCGCGGTCGGAAAGGGAAAAGCGTTCAAGCATTTCAAGCGCCTGACTTTTTGCCGTTTTGCTGTCGGCACCGTAAACCTCGGCGATAAACTCAAGGTTTTCAAAAACGGTCAGCTTTTTTGCAACGGCGGTTTCCTGCGGAGAAACGGCAACAAGCTTTTTGACCTCCTGCGGCTTTGAGCGGACGCTGAGTCCCTCAACAAAAGCGTCGCCCGAGGACGGGGAGAGCAGACCGCAGAGCATTTTAATCGTTGTTGTTTTTCCGGCGCCGTTCTGGCCAAGGAGGCCGAAAACCGTTCCCTCCTCAACGGAAAGCGTGAGCTTATCGACCGCGGCGCGGTTTTTGAACTGTTTTGAAAGCTCTTTCAGCTCAATGGAGTTCAAGTTTCGTCATCCTTTCTGTCCTGCGCGGCAAAGATCGCCTCGGCAAAATTCATGTATACATCGTTTGAAACAATGGCAATTCCTCTGTCCTCATCGGCAAGAAGCAGAACCGTGTCTCCCGGCTTGATTGAAAACATATCGCGTGCCGGCTTTGGAATAACGATCTGCCCTTTTTCTCCAACCTTTACGGTGCTGAGGAATTTTCCTTTTGGTGTTTTGTCTGACATATCAAACTCCTCCTAAAAGTATAACTTGTATAACTTATTATACCGTTCTTTCCGGAAATGTCAAGGGTAACAGACGTTTTTGCGCAAACTTCAGTGTGTGGGAATAAAAATAAAAAAGAGTATACAATAATAAGTTAAAGAGCTTAATTTTCTGTGACATCTATACCCGATAGGGCTTATTGATTGCACATAATAATATTTTTATACCCTTTAGGGTGCAATTCTTAACAATAAAATAATTTTTATACCCCAAAGGGTGTAATTTATAACAATAAGCTTGACTTTATACCCTAAAGGGTATAGTATAATCTTGTATACTGCATTTCATTCAGAAGGGCCGTGGTAACTATGAACAAAATTGCCGAATTCATTAAAACCAACCGGAAAGCCGCCGGACTCACGCAGGAGGAATTTGCCCTGCGCTCCGGCCTTGGACTGCGCTTTGTTCGTGAACTTGAACAGGGAAAGGAAACCGTGCGCATGGACAAAGTTAATATTGCGCTTTCAATGTTCGATATGGAGGCCGTTCCGGGCAGGAAGGAGAAAGAGTGATGGAGGTTTTCAGAACGGCCTATGTTTATGTTCGGGGAATTTTTGCCGGTGAGCTGTGCGAGACCGATGAGGGCTATTCTTTTGGATATGACGCTTCGTATCTTAAAAGCAAAAACGCAAGCGCGGTTTCGCTTACAATTCCGCTGTCAGAAGAAACATATAAATCAAAAACACTTTTTTCCTTTTTTGACGGGCTTATTCCGGAAGGATGGCTTTTGGGCGTTGTCAGCCGGAACTGGAAGATTGACCAAAAGGACAGATTCGGTCTGCTGCTTGTTGCTTGCAGGGATGGAATCGGAAATGTCGGCATAAGGAGGGAGAAAGAATGAAGTGCTTATGCTGCGGAAAAGAGCTGAAGAACGGCGGCGAAAATGGGTGGCACAAAGCCTGCATTAAAAACTTCTTCGGCGTTTCTTCTATGCCGAAAATAGAAATTGACAATGGTACACTTGAAGAAATTGCAAAAGAAACAACCTCAATGGGCTATACCGTTCCGGGCGTTCAAAAAAAGCTTTCGCTCCACTTGCTTTCTGAAAACGGAACCAGGCCGAGGCTGACGCTTGTTAATTATCCGACCGGGTATATTCTTAAACCGCAGGTTCCGGAATTTGAGGCCTTGCCTCAGGCGGAGAATCTTGCAATGTGCATGGCGGAAAAAGCCGGAATTTCGGTTGTTCCGCATGCGCTGATAGAGGGAAACGGAACATATGCGTATATTACAAAACGCATTGACAGAGTGTTTGAGGGCGGAAAGATAAAAATGCTTGCAATGGAAGATTTTTGTCAGCTTGATTTTCGCCTCACTCAGGATAAATATAAAGGCTCATATGAACGCTGCGCAAAGGTTATCAGGCGGTATTCAAATCGCAGCGGTCTTGATATGACGGAGTTCTTTTTGAGACTCGTATTTTCCTTTATTATCGGTAACTCAGATATGCATCTGAAAAACTTTTCGCTCATTGAGACTGATGAGGGCAGCGGAAAATATGTGCTTTCACCGGCATATGACCTGCTTTTTGTGAATGTGATAATGCCGGAGGATAAGGAGCAGTTTGCGCTTTCGATGAACGGGAAAAAAACCAATATACGCAAAAAGGACTTCCTTGTATTCGCAGAAAGCTGCGGCCTTTCGCGCGTTTCGGCAGAAAAGATGATTGCGAATCTTGTTAAGAAGAAAGATATTTTTATTTCAATGTGCGGCGAATCCTTGTTGCCAGACTCAATGAAAGAGCGGCTCTCTTTGCTTATTGAAGAACGCGCAGCATCCCTCGCATAATATAATATTGTATAGACAATCGGGCACTTTGGTTCTCTCTCAAGGCGTCCGATTATTTTTTGATTTTTCTTAAGTTTTTTTGAAAAAACACTTGACTTTTGTTAGCAGAGGTTGTATATTAATGACAGTGATTAGCACTCATGTGTTGCGAGTGCTAAATCATAGTTAAGGAGGCGAAGACATGGAGCTTGGAAAAAGGAAGGAAATGATCCTTTCCGCCGTTGTTGAACATTACATCAAGACCGGTGAGCCGGTCGGTTCAAAGTTTTTGATGAGCGCGCTTCCGATCTCCGTTTCTTCCGCAACAATAAGAAACGAAATGAGCGAGCTTGCGGAAATGGGGCTGCTTGACCAGCCGCATACCTCCGCCGGGCGCATCCCCTCGCAAAAAGGTTACCGCTATTATATTGACCACCTCATGAAGTGCGATGAACTTTCCGAGGATGAGCGCGAAAGCCTTAAAGCTCAGCTTGAGCGTTTTTCCGGAAACCCGGAAAAGCTGCTTGGAAAGGCGAGCGAACTGCTTGCAAAAATGACCGACTGCGCGTCGATTGCAACAACGCCGACCGATGAGGGCGCAATAGTCAAAAAAATTGAGCTTATCCCTGTTGGAACGCATCTTGCAATGATTGTTCTCATCACCTCGTCCGGAATCATTAAAAACGGAATCTGCCGGACGGATACCGAACTTACGCCCCAGATGGTCACGAACTTTTATCGAATCGTTGAGGAAACTTTCATCGGCCGCCCGGTCAGCGATATCGGAACGGTTATGATTCAAACGCTTGTTGCGTCGCTCGGCGCCGGTGCGCTCTCAATGAGTTCGCTGTTTTCATATCTTGCGGACATTGCATCAAAAGCCGTTCAGGCGGAAATTCACCTTGAGGGTGAACAGAATCTTCTTCACCACAGAGAACTGGGCGATAATGTTTTTGAAATGATGCAGTTCTTTGACGAGGATGAAAAGCTTGAACGCGCCGTTTCGGCAAACAAAGGCTCGCTTTGCGTAACGATAGGCAAGGAGAATATGTTCCGCCAGCTTGAAAACACCAGCATGATTATTTCACGGTATAACATCCGCGGTCATGAAACGGGCGCTATCGGAATCATCGGCCCAACAAGGCTTGATTACGCAAAGCTGATTCCCGGAATTGAATATTTGACCGAGCTTGTGAGCAAAATGCTCACAGATACATTTGATGACGGCTCAGTGCCGCCGAAGGAGGACAGCAATGGCTAAGACAAAAAAAGAAGAGGCAGCCGAAAATAAGCAGCCCGAAACGGAAACCGAAAAAACCGCAGCGGATTCGGCGGAGGAAAAAACCTCTTCCGAAAAGAAAAAAGACGAAAGCAAAAAGAACGAAAAAAAGCATGAAAGCAAAACCGAAAAGCTTGAAAAAGAGCTTGCCGCCGCAAAGGAGGCTCATATCCGCACCCTCGCGGAATATGATAACTACAGAAAGCGCACCGCAAGGGAAAAAGAGGCCGCCTATGGCGATTCAAAAGCGGACTGTCTCAAAGAGCTGCTCGGAGTGCTTGATAATTTTGAACGCGCAATAAGCGCCGGCGATTCCGACATTGAAAGCTATAAAAAGGGCGTTGAAATGATTTACTCAAGCTTTTGCGAAACGCTCAAAAAGCTCGGCGTTGAAGCCTTTGGCGAAAAGGGCGAGCCTTTTGACCCGAACATCCACAACGGCGTTATGCACACCGAGGACGAATCCCTTGGCGAAAACGTCATTGCCCAGGTTTTTTCAAAGGGCTATCGCCTTGGAGACAGAATTCTCAGACCTGCAATGGTTCAGGTTGCGAACTGATTTTTCAGACGGAAAGACCTTGAGAATTATTTAAGGTTTTTCATATATATTAATTTTAAAATTTTACATTAAATTGGAGGAATAAATTATGTCAAAGATTATTGGTATTGACCTTGGAACAACAAACTCATGCGTAGCAGTTATTGAAGGCGGCGAACCCGTTGTTATCGCTAACGCCGAAGGCGCAAGAACAACCCCGTCCGTTGTTGCATTCTCAAAAACAGGTGAAAGACTTGTTGGTCAGGTTGCAAAAAGGCAGGCTATCACAAACCCCGAAAGAACAATCTCTTCAATCAAACGTCAGATGGGTTCAAACTATCACGTTACCATTGACGGAAAGAATTATACTCCGCAGGAAATTTCCGCAATGATTCTTCAGAAGCTTAAAGCGGACGCGGAAGCATATCTTGGCGAAAAGGTTACCGAGGCGGTCATCACCGTTCCGGCATACTTCACCGACGCTCAGCGTCAGGCAACAAAGGACGCGGGCAAAATTGCCGGTCTTGACGTTAAGAGAATCATCAACGAGCCGACGGCCGCAGCTCTCGCTTACGGCATCGACAAGGAGGACGACCAGAAGGTTATGGTTTATGACCTCGGCGGCGGTACCTTCGATGTTTCAATCATTGAAATGGGCGACGGCGTTCAGGAAGTTCTTGCAACGGCCGGTAACAACCACCTCGGCGGCGATGACTTTGACCAGAGAATCATGGACTGGCTCGTAAACAACTTCAAGGCCGAACAGGGCGTTGACCTGCGCTCGGATAAGATGGCGATGCAGAGAATTAAGGAAGCGGCCGAAAAAGCAAAGATTGAGCTTTCCGGCGTTACAACCTCGGCAATCAGCCTTCCGTTCATCACTGCGGACGCAACAGGCCCGAAGCACCTTGAAGCAACGCTCACAAGAGCAAAATTCAATGAGCTCACCGCAGACCTTGTTGAAGCAACAATGGGACCGGTTCGCCAGGCAATGAGCGACTCGGGTCTCAGCACATCTGACATTGACAAGGTACTCATGGTTGGCGGTTCTTCAAGAATTCCGGCGGTCAATGACGCAATCAAGAAATTCATCGGCAAAGAGCCGTTCAAGGGCATCAACCCGGATGAATGCGTTGCAATCGGCGCGTGCCTTCAGGGCGGCGTTCTCGGCGGCGACGTTAAGGGACTTTTGCTTCTTGATGTTACTCCGCTTTCACTCGGTATCGAGACCATGGGCGGAATCAACACAAAGGTTATTGAAAGAAACACCACTATCCCGACAAAGAAGAGCCAGATCTTCTCAACCGCAGTTGACAATCAGCCGTCCGTTGAGGTTCATGTTCTTCAGGGTGAGCGTGAATTTGCAAAGGACAACAAGACCCTCGGAATCTTCAGCCTTGACGGAATTATGCCGGCACGCCGCGGTGTTCCGCAGATTGAGGTAACTTTTGATATCGACGCAAACGGCATTGTTCACGTTTCCGCAAAGGACCTTGGAACGGGCAAGGAGCAGTCAATTTCAATCACCGCTTCAAGCAATATGTCCAAAGAGGACATTGAAAAGGCCGTTCATGACGCGGAGCAGTTCGCCGAAGAGGATAAGAAGCGCCGCGAAGAGGTTGACACCAGAAACGAGGCCGACCAGATGGTTTATCAGTGCGAAAAGATCATCTCCGAAGAGGGAGACAAGTTTGACGCAAACGATAAGGCAGACCTTCAGTCAAAGATCGACTCGCTCAAGAACGCACTGAACGGCCAGGATATGAACCTCATCAAGAACGAAAAAGAGGCTCTTCAGCAGGCATTCTATAAGATTTCCGAAAAGCTTTATCAGCAGGCTCAGGCTCAGGCCGGCGCGCAGGGTGCGGCAGGCCAGCAGGGCGCTCCGTTTAATGGCGCAGACTTCAATCAGGGCGGCGCTCAGGGCGCAAACAACGGCGGCTACACGGACGCCGGTTACACCGATGCAAACTTTACGGACGCTAATTAACCGATAAAACCGAAGGCAGCTCTTACTATCGCCCTTTTTGGGCGATAGTAAGTCTTGTTTTAAAGATGAGAAAACTCATGAGGTAAGTATGTATGGCAGAAAACAAGCGTGATTATTATGAAGTGCTCGGTGTGAGCAAAACTGCGTCTGAGGACGAAATTAAAAAAGCATACCGCAAGCTTGCAAAAAAATATCACCCCGACCTCAATCCCGGCGACAAGGAGGCCGAGGCCAAGTTCAAAGAGGCGAACGAGGCCTATGAGGTTCTTTCAGACAGCCAGAAAAAGGCGCGCTATGACCAATACGGCCACGCGGGTGTTGACCCGAACTTCGGCGCCGGAGGATTTGGCGGCGGAAGCGGATTTGGCGGTTTCGGCGGGGATTTTGACCTCGGAGATATTCTTGGCAGTATGTTCGGCGGCTTCGGCGGCGGTTTCGGCGGACGGCAGCAGAATCCGAACGCTCCGCGCAAGGGAACAACAGTTCAGGCGAATATCACTCTTTCTTTTGAGGAGGCCGCAAAGGGCTGCAAAAAGAAGATTAACATAACAAGAATTGACACCTGCTCCGCCTGCGGAGGAACCGGCGCGGCAAAGGGAACAACCGCGGAAACCTGCAAAACCTGCGGCGGACGCGGCCAGGTCAATGTTCAGCAGAGGACGCCGTTCGGCGTAATGAGCACGTCAAAGCCCTGCTCTGCCTGCGGCGGAAAGGGAAAAATCATCAAAACCCCGTGTCAGAAATGCCGCGGAACCGGCTTTGAAAGCAAGCCGGCGACCGTTGAAATTGAAATTCCGGCCGGTATTGACGACAGACAGGCGCTCAACGTCCGCGGAAAGGGCAACGCCGGAATGAACGGCGGCCCGACGGGTGATTTGAGAGTCAACATCAATGTTCGTCCGCACCCGTTCTTTGAGCGCGACGGCTTTGACGTCTGGTGTGACTTCACCGTAACCTTTGCTCAGGCCGCGCTGGGAGATACGCTCTATATTCCAACGCTCGACGGAAAGGTCAGGTATGAGCTTCCGGCCGGAACGCAGCCCGGAGAGGTTTTCCGCTTCAGGAACAGAGGTATTCAGCAGCTCGGCTCAAGGGGCAGGGGCGACCAGTTCGTCAGAATCATTGTTGACGTTCCGAAGAACCTAAGTCAAAAGCAGAAGGAGCTTTTGCGTCAGTTCAACGACTCTCTCCCGAACAAGCCGAAAAACAATATTGACGACGGAAAAACCGTCGGCGAGGAAAAGAAGAGCTTTTTTGACAGGTTCAAGTAAGGCGGGCGCAAATCAAGGAAAAACCCCGGCCGGCTGCCGTTTTCGGCGGCGCGGTCGGGGTTTATAATTTTTGTAACTGCCGATTAATTCAGAGCGAAAACACCGGCGGCTGTTTTTTTAATCAGCCGCAAAACGGGCGGCTTTGAAATCAATAATGGTTCACGCCGCACTTGCAGACCTTGTTTTGCTTAAACAGCTTCTGGAAGAAAAGGATAATCCGGAAGAAGAATTTGACAATGCCGCTTTTGTGGCAGTTGCATTTGCAGTTCGCGGAGGGGTCGCTCGGAGGCGGGTTTGAGCCGGGGTCGCTCGGCTCGGGAGCAACGCTCTTTTCGGTTATGGTCAAAACATAGCTTGAAATCGGACTTCCGTAGCAGATGGAATAAACAACATAGCTCACGCCGCCCTTCAACTCAACGTCAAGGGGATCGACTTTTGTTCCAAGGTCAAAAGACTGTTCGGGACAGTATTTTCCGTTGACTATCGGTGAAATGTCGTAACGATAGAATTTGTAGCCTTGCGGCGGGGTGGTGAAGAATGTGTAGATTCCGTCCTTTTCCGGAGTGAAGGTGTTCATAACGATCGGGTCGTACACGTTGGCTCCGACCTTGAGTTTTACGGGATTGAAAAGCTTTTTGCAGCGGTTGCAAAGGGTGCCGCCTTTGGTCATACTGTGACCCAGGGGAGCGAGCACTGTTCCGCCGGTATAAAATTTGCAGCCGGAATCGGAGCATTTATATTTCGGAGAAATTCCGCCTTCGGTGCAGGTTGCCACCTTTCCGCTGTCTATGAGCGAGGTGTAATTGTGGGTTTTTATTTCCTTGATGCCGTGGCAGGTGTTGCACTTTTTGACTGAGCCGAAGATGTAATGTTCGGTAAAGGAACCGGAAACCGAGCAGCAGTTGGAGATGATTCTGGTTCTTTTGTCCGTGCTGGCGAAACTCTTGGCCGGAACGGTTTTGAAATTAGTGACGGTTAAGCCGTGGAGAATGTTGGCGTTTAAGCGCGGGTTTGCCGCTGCGGGAACAATGTCTGACCAGTAGCCGTTTGAACCGCAGGGGCCGGTAGTGGCTCCGCTAATGTAAAGCGGAGTGCCGGCGTGGTTTTTGTTTTCGATAGTTAAGTTTCCGAGCCTGAGAATGTTTTGTTTGGAATAATTGCTGTGATGGACTATTTCAACTGCGTTTGAGTTGCATTCATCCTTGCTGCTTCTGTAGAATTGCGATTGACCGGTGATGGTGGTTAATGAACCGCGATTGATTTTAAAGATGAAAACGGGCGTTCCCTTTACGGGACCGAATTCAAAAAGCGCACCGTTTATATAGATATCGTTTGCGTCGGTGACATTAATTATGTAGAAAGCTCGGCCGGTATAGGTGTTGTTCTTGTTGACGTTCATTTTGAAGGCGAGGTTCGGAGATGTAAAGTTGCCGCTTGAATTAATTTGCGCATAGCCGAAAATATTTATGTTCGCTTGGCTGTTGTTGCATTTCAAAATTGCGGCGCTGATGTACTCGCCGTTATAGACGTAATAATTGCTGTGTAAAGTTACCGTGCTTTGTACCTTGGTATTTGAATTGAGAATCGTGAACGTCGTTTTCGGATAATCGGACTGAGATTTGGCTTTGCGAATATTGAAAAGAGCGTCGGTGCGATTGGAGTCAACATTCAAACTGTATCCGTTGAGGTCAAAAAAGAGCTTTCCCGGATAGCTGATGGAAATGTTGTAGTCAATATTTTGGCTTGTAACGCTTATGTTGTTTTTGAGAACAACAAGCTTGTTGCTGTCGGCCGTTGCGTTAAGGTCCTCAAGCTCGGCTTTAAGTTCTGCATAGGTTGAAACATAGACCGTGTTTTCTTCGACGGAATAGGAATCAGCCGCAAAAGAGGTGAGCGATAAAGCAAAAAGCAAAACGAGCACCGGGAGAACGGACAGCAGAATTTTGTTCTTTTTCATGGTTTTTCCTCCTTGAAAATGTTTGTTTGGTTGATTTTGAAGATATCCGGCCGCTTATGCCCACGGGTCAAGCGACTTGGGCTGGCGGATATCGGTGAGAAGATACTGCTCCCAAAGGAACCATTTTCCGTCGCTTCCCCTTTGGCGAAGCTTGACGGGACGCGGACTGTCCGCACCGAAGCAGGGGATAAACAGCTTCATGTATCCCGCCTCCTCGGCGGAGACGTGGTTGCTTTGAACGGTAACGCGGAAGGGCGGCTGCGGCGTATATCCGTTGTCCGGAGTCGCTCCGGAGAAATATGAAAACGGGATATAGGTCTTTCCGCCCCTGAAGCGGTCGTTCAAAAAGGAGATGTCAAAGCCGTTCAGCGGCCGCGGGCCGCGCAAAAAGTTGAGCATCTCGGTTCCGACGTTCCTGTCTGCGGCATAGGCGCAAAGGGCGCAGACGGTGAGAGCGGCCGTTTTGAACGGGGTGTCGAGCGAAGCCTCCGGAAGAGCCTGCATTTGCGCAAGACTTTCCGGAAGGGCGGGAAAGGTGAAAACCTCGCTCCGGTTTCCGCCGCCCGCAGGGGAGTTGGGAGCTCCGGGGGAGCCGGGTGCTGCGGACTTCAGTTTGTCAAAAATACTCATAAAGCCTCCTTACTTGAAAAAAGTTTAAAAATGATTTTCTGCGGTTTTTCTCAAAAGCTTCTTCCGCCGCCGCTGTGACTGTTTCCGGAGGAGCTTTCGTGTGAGCCGCTCGAGCCGTATGAGGAGCCGGAAGAGGAGTCGGAGTTGTCCTGAACCTTGGCGGTTTTGCTGACGTTGCTGTATAAAAAGACGTCCTCGTTCCTTGTGAGCCTCATTGAGCCGGGAACAACATAATCCGCCGCGCTTTCCTTTTTTCGGACGGACTTGAGTCCTTTTGTCATAAAGCTCACGGTTGCAAAGGCGAGGGCGATTCCGATGACAACGGGAGCCAGAAGAGTCACCATCCAATTCGGAAGGAGGGTCTGGAGTCTGTAACTGAACGGAACTCCGTTGCGGCCGAACTCAACGCTGCGCTGCGCCTCGTCAATAAAGGTGTCAACAACGGTGGCATAGTTTCCGGCCTTGAGGTCGCCATAGAAAACGTCAATAATCTCCTGAGCGTCGTTATAGTCAAAGTACTTCGTTCCCTCGCCGCAGCCGCTGATATAAACTATCCTCGGATTCATGCTGATGATGAGGGCAACGCCGGAGTCGTCTTTGCCGTAGCCGAAACCGTTGTAATCGAAGTAATCGTCGCTGAATTCAACAATTTCCTTTCCGCCGGTCGTTTTGACGGTTGCGGCAACAAAATCAAACTGATACTGCTCGCTGAGCGAGTCAAGACGCTCAAGAAGCCGCTTTTCGTCCGCCTCGTCAATGAGGTTCGCCTTGTCAACAAGGCGCGGAACCTGGCGCGTTTCCGGCTTTACGGCCGCAAGGGAAAAAACACAGAGCGAAAGGGCGAGAACCATGACCGCCACAGCAAAAGCAAGAACTCTTTTTTTCATTTCCGTACCCTCCTTTAAGAGAAAAAGAAAAATGAAGCAATCAATGCGGCGGCCGAGTATCCGAGGGCAAACAGCAGCCTTGCAAGATTAACTTTTTTCTTGTCTGCCGGAAGGTCACCGACGAGCCTTCCGGTCTGTCCGTTCATTGCGAAGACATAGTTTTTTTCGTTGCAGCTTGTGTTCAGAATCCAAACGGGAAAAAGCGCATATCTGACCTTTCCGTTTGAAAGCCTGACGGAGCTTGAGGAAACGGAAACGGAGGCGTATCCCTTAACGGTTTTTTCAAACGCCTGCTCGGTGCTTTTTTTAATGCGGGCGTTTGCTCTTTGAATGCTCTGCTTGTCGTCAACGTCATATTTGTCGGCAAGATAGCCGGAGAGATATGCGGTTTGGAAATCAACGGCTTCATTGAAGTTGAACGGCTCAATGGATTCCATGAGGGCGTCATCCATCTTTTTTGAGCCGTCAACGGGAACATTCAGGAACGAGACTCTTCCGCTGCGCTTGACATTGAAATATGAGGTCTCCGTGTAATTATAGGTGCTGTCGCTCCATTGGCGGGTCTTTGTTGCGGCGAAATCAACGTCTCCGAAAGAGTCGGCGTCAAAAATCCAGAACGGAACATAAACGCCTTTTATCTCGTCGATATGGTTGCTGTCCTTAAAAATCTTGGGAACAAAGCGTTTGGAGTGGACGTGCTTGAGCAGCGCGGCCTTCGCCGCCTTTTTGTCAAGCTTGAACGGAATGATGTAATCGGGTCTGAGTGCGCCGGAAAACTGGCCGGTCATAATGACGGGGTTCCCGCAGTACGGACAGTGGGTTGCGCCGGTTGTTTCGTCGGCAATAATTTCACCGCCGCAGCTTTTGCAGGAATAGACGCGCATTGAGTCCGTTTCTCCTTCCTTCCATTCCTGACCGACCGAGCTTTCCCAGTCCATTTCGCCGGTGTCCTTTGCGCCGCCGCTTTCATCGGCCGCTTTTTTAATGTCCTCAATGCTGAACTCGCTGTCGCAATAGGGACACTTCATTTTTTGAACCGAGCTGTCAAACTCAACGGAGCCGCCGCAGCAGGGACACTTGTATTCTTGTAATACGCTCAAAACATTTACCTCCCGATGATAAGCCGGAAAACCGGCCTTTGTTTTTCCGCTCACAAAAGCCGCGGCCGTCCTTTCAAACGGTGAACGCAGGCAGTATGCGGGCATTTTCCTATCGTATAAGTATTTTATCAGGTAATAAAAAATTCACCCCATACTTTAGTATAGGATGAGAGGATATTTTTGCGTTTTGCCCCGCTTTCCGGAGATTTTTCGTGGCTGACGGGAAAAAAGCCGGAGCGGATTTCCTTCGGCTCAAAACAATCTTTTAAAAAAGGCTTGATATTTTGAAAAAGATGTGGTATTATATGCAAGGTAGAATTGTGAACCTTAGAGTGGGCTTTTGAAGTCCGCTCTTATTTGTTGCCTTTTTAAAAGAGTGGACGGAAGCGAAATTTCGGAGTGCTTTTGCGCCTTCGGCTGCCTTTCAACGTGAAAAAAGGCGAGCGGGTTCGCCCTGGGAGGTATTGCAAAAATATGGCAAAAGATTCAAACACCGTTGCCGCAGTTCGCGCTATTGCAGAACCGATTGCGGAAAGTCTCGGCCTTGAAATTTGGGATATCCGCTTCCTCAAGGAGGGAACGGGCTGGTTTTTGAGGATTTTTATTGACAAGGACGGCGGAGTCGGAATTGATGACTGCGTTGAAATGAGCCGCGCGCTGAATGCGCCGCTTGACGAGGCGGATCTCATTGAACAGGCGTACTGCCTTGAGGTCAGCTCTCCCGGCGTTGAGCGCGAGCTTGTGCGCGAGGAGCACTTTCAAAAATATCTCGGCGCAAAGGTGAAGCTCAAAACCATCCGCCCCGTTGACGGAAAGCGCGAGTTTTCCGGTGTTTTGGAAAGCTATGAAAACGGCCTTGCAACCGTTCGCTTTGAGGACGGCAGCGGACTTTCCCTCACCAAAAAAGAGACGGCTTGGTTTAAGCTTGACGATTTCAGCTTTTAAAGAGCCACTGATTAATGGAAAAACTTCTGAAAGGATTGATTATAAAAAATGAACAAGGATTTTTTTGAAGCCGTAAAGCTTCTTGAAACGGAAAAGGGGATTTCCGCCGACTATATCTATGAAAAAATCAAGGCGGCAATTATCTCCGCAACAAAAAACCAGTACGGCAACCGCGACAATGTTGTTTGCGAGATTGACCCGGAAAAGCAGACCATGAACGTCTATGTCAACATTGACGTTGTTGACGAGGTCGCAGAGCCTGCTGCGGAAATGACTCTTGAACAGGCGCGGCAGTATGACCCCAACGCGCAGGTCGGCTCCGTTGTTCAAATTAACCTTGACCCGAAGAAATTCGGCCGCATTGTTGCGCAGACTGCAAAAAGCGTTATCCGTCAGGGTATCAGAGAGGCCGAAAGGGAGCTTGCCTCAAAAGAGTTCCAGAACAGATTCCAGGAGGTTGTTACCGCAAAGGTTCAGATGGTTGACCCCGAAACCGGCGACGCAACAATCGAAATCGGCAGGGCGAACGCTTTCTTCCCGAAAGCCGACCAGCTTCCGAACGACAACCTCAAACCCGGCCAGCTCATCAAGGTTTATGTTGCCTCAATCAAAGAAGAGGGAACAACAAGCTATGCGAGCATTTCAAGAAGGCACCCCGGCCTTGTTAAAAGACTTTTTGAAACCGAGGTTCCGGAAATTTATGACGGCACAGTTGAAATTATGTCCGTTTCAAGAGAGGCCGGCTCAAGAACAAAGATTGCCGTTTTCAGCAAGGATGAAAATGTTGACGCGGTCGGCGCCTGCATCGGCCAGAGAGGCCAGCGCGTCAACAACATTATAGATTCCCTCGGCGGCGAAAAAATCGACATCGTTCGCTACAGCGAGGATCCCAAGGAATATGTTGCCGCGTCTCTTGCGCCGGCGCAGGTTCTTTCCGTTGATATTGACGAGGAAAACCAGAAGTGCTGCCACGTTGTTGTTCCCGATAATCAGCTTTCCCTCGCAATCGGAAACAAGGGTCAGAACGTCCGCCTTGCCGCAAGACTCACCGGCTGGAAGATTGACATTAAGCCTTTGAGCGCGGCCTCGGCTCCGGCAGAAGAAAATCCGCAGGAAAACGCAGACGAAAAAGAAGAGGAGTAAAGGGAGTTTTGACTATGCACACAAAAAAGGTTCCGATGCGCAAATGCCTCGGCTGCAACGAAATGTTCCCGAAAAAGGAGCTTGTCCGGGTTGTTAAAACAAAAACCGGCGAGGGTGAGGAGGACTATGAAATAAGCCTTGACCTGACCGGAAAAAAAGCGGGACGCGGGGCTTATGTGTGCAAAAATGCCTCCTGCCTTGCCCTTGCAAGGAAAGCGCGGCGCATTGAACGCGCCCTCTCTTGCCGCATTCCGGATGAGGTATATGACAGAATGGAACAGGAGATGAAGGAAAGTGAATGAAAAAATCCTCTCCTTCCTCGGCCTTGCGCGCCGGGCCGGAAGGCTTGCCCCCGGCCATGACGCCGCGGTTGAAAGCATTGTTAAAAACAAGGCGAAGCTTTGCGTGCTCTGCTTTGACGCTTCAGAACGGCTTGAGCGGGAGATAAGGCACGCCTGTTCATATGGAGGCAAGAACATACCTGTGATAAAATCCGGCTTTTCTGCCGGTGAACTTTCAAAAGCAATCGGCACAAAGGCTGCCGTTGTTTCCGTTAACGACGAGGGCTTTTCAAAAAAGCTTTTGTCAATGTTTGAACAAGTAACCGCCGATTGACCGGAAAGCACAAGCTTTGACGGTATATTTGCACGCTTAATTCATCAGCGGTTACAAAGAGACACAGAGAAAGGAATGATTATATGCCGAGAGATAAATACAGAGTCCATGAGGTTGCAAAGGATTTCGGTATCAACAGCAAAAGAATACTCGAAATTCTTGACGGCAACTCAGCTGAGCCGAGGAAGCACATGACGGCTCTTGAGGACGCGGAACTTGATCTTATTTTTGATACAATTACGCGCGAAAACGAGGTTGAATCTTTTGACGCCTACTTTGCCGCAGGCGAAAGAGAAAAGGCCGAAAAGAAAGCCGCGGCCGAAAAGCCGCAGGAACCCAAGGCCGAAAAGGCGGAAGAAAAGCCGCAGACAAAGCCGGAAAGCAAAAAGGAAAAGGCTGCCCCGGCCGAAAAGGACGCCGAAAAGAAAGCGAAAAAGCCCGGAAACAAAAAGGCAGAAAAAAAGCCTGAGGGCAAAAAGCCGGAAAGCAAAAAGGAAGAAAAAGCCGCACCGGCCGCAAAGAACGAGCCGAAAAAAGAAGAAAAGGCCAAGGCCGCCGCACCGGCTCCCTCAAGAAAAGAGGAAAAGGCAAAGGAAAAGGCCAACAAGCCCCTTCAGGCGCGCACAAAGGGCGAAATGAAGCACGTTGACACAAGAAGCAGCAATGTTGACCTTGAAAAATATAACGAGCGCTATGAACAAATTGCTCCGGCGAACAAGATGCGCGACATGGGTTCACCTCAGAACAAACAGAAAATTAAGCAGAAGAGCCAGCAATACAGAAAGCAGGGAATGCGTTCCTCAAAGCGCGAAACAGAGGCCGAAAGACTCAAGAGAATTGCCGCCGAAAGGGCGAAAAAGCAGCTTGTTATCAAGGTTCCCGATGAAATCACGGTCGGTGAGCTTGCCTCAATGCTCAAAATGACCGCCTCGGAGGTTATCAAAAAGCTCTTCTCCCTCGGCGTGATGGCAACCGTTAACGAGGTCATTGACTTTGACACGGCGGAGATTGTTGCAACCGAGCTTGGCGCTAAGGTTGAAAAGCAGGTTGTTGTTTCGATCGAGGACAGAATTATTGACGACAGCGAGGACAAAGAGGAGGACCTTGTTAAGCGCGACCCGGTTGTTGTTGTTATGGGTCACGTTGACCACGGAAAAACCTCAATCCTTGACGCAATCAGGAACACCGCCGTCACCGCAACGGAGGCCGGCGGAATTACCCAGCACATCGGCGCTTACAGAGTTGAATGCAGCGGCCAGATGATAACTTTCCTTGACACTCCGGGTCACGCTGCCTTCACTTCAATGAGAGCCAGGGGCGCAATGGCAACCGATATTGCCGTTCTTGTTGTTGCTGCGGATGACGGAATTATGCCGCAGACCATTGAAGCCATCAACCACGCAAAGGCCGCAAACATTCAGATTATTGTTGCAATCAACAAGATGGATAAAGAGGGCGCAAATCCCGACAGAATCAAACAGCAGCTCACGGAATATAACCTTGTTCCCGAGGAATGGGGCGGCGACACAATCTGCGTTCCCGTTTCCGCAAAGACCCAGATGGGCATCGACTCGCTGCTTGAGTCAATCCTCCTTGTTGCCGAAATGGCGGAGCTTAAAGCCAACCCGAACAGAGCCGCAAAAGGCGTTGTTATTGAAGCAAGGCTTGACAAGGGCCGCGGCCCCGTTGCAACGCTCCTTGTTCAAAACGGAACGCTGCGCTCGGGAGACATCATTGTTGCCGGAACGGCAGTCGGCCGTATCCGCGTAATGGTTAACGAAAAGGGCAGACGACTCAAAGAAGCCGGCCCGTCCGTTCCCGTTGAAATCACCGGACTTGCGGAAACGCCCAACGCCGGCGACAGCTTTGACGCCGTCTCGGACGAAAAGCTTGCAAGGGAACTTGTTGAACAGAGAAAGCAGAAGGAAAAGGAAGAACAGTTCAAGGCCTTCCACAAGGTTACGCTCGACAACCTCTTCTCCTCGCTCAAGGAGGGCGAGATGAAAGAGCTTGACATTGTTGTTAAAGCGGACGTTCAAGGCTCGGTTGAGGCCGTTAAGCAGAACCTTGAAAAGCTCTCCAACGATGAAGTCCGCGTCCGTGTTATCCACGGCGGTGTCGGCGCAATCAATGATTCGGACGTTATGCTTGCAAATGTTTCAAACGCAATTATAGTCGGCTTTAACGTCCGTCCGGACGCCAACGCTCAGGCAACGGCGGAGCGCGAGGGCGTTGAGATGAGAATGTACCGCGTCATCTATGACTGCATTGAAGAGGTTGAGGCGGCAATGAAGGGTATGCTTGCGCCCAAGTTCCGTGAGGTTATGCTCGGCAAGGTTGAGGTCAGAACCGTTATGAACCTCTCCTCCGCCGGAAAGATCGCCGGAAGCTATGTTCTTGAGGGTAAGGTTACAAGGAACGCACAAATCCGCGTTGTCCGCGACGGAATTGTAGTTGCGGAAGACGAGATTGCCTCCCTGCGCCGCTTCAAGGACGATGTTAAAGAGGTTGCCTCCGGTTTTGAATGCGGAATCGGACTTGCAAAGTTCAATGACATCAAGGAGGGCGACATCTTCGAGGCCTTCATGATGGAGGAATACAGGGACTGAGTAACCGCTCAATCAGCAGTTGCCCGATTCGTACCTTTGCCGGTTTTTTTGCAGAAGAAAGGAAAAAATTATGGCAGGTTTCAGAAAAGACCGTGTGTCTGAGGACATACGCAGAGAAATCACCGCGATTATCCGCGAACTTAAGGATCCTCGCGTAAAAGATAAAATGCTCACCGTTGTGAGGGTCGAGGTCAGCCCCGACGCCTCATACGCAAAAGTTTTTGTCAGCGCCCTTTCGGGCATTGAGGAAGCAAAGGAGGCCGTGAAAGGTCTCACTGCCGCAACGGGACTTGTTCGCCGCGAGGTTGGAAACAGGCTGCACCTGAGAAAAGCCCCGGAAATTAAATTTGTTGCGGACGATTCCGTTGAACAGGGAGTCAGGCTTTTTGAAAAGCTTGAAAGGACAAAAAGAGGAAGTCATGATGAAGATTGATTTTTCGCGCGCCGTTGAGATTTTGAATGACAACGATAATTTTATCATTCTTACCCACGCGAATCCGGACGGAGACACGCTCGGCGGCGGCTTTGCCCTGCTTTCTGCGCTCAGAAAGCTCGGAAAAAGGGCAAAGCTTGTCAACAATGATCCGATACCGGAAAAATATCGCTTTCTTCTTTGCGAGGGCGATGAATTTGAAAACGGGTTTGTTGTCAGCGTTGATGTTGCCGATACCGTCCTGCTCGGAAAGGACGTTCAAAAAGAATACGGCGAGAGAATAGACCTTGCAATCGACCACCATTCAACAAACAGGCTTTTTGCAAAGGAAAGCTATGTTGAGGGAACGAGTGCCTCTGTCTGCGAGGTTGTGTATCTTCTCATCAAAAAGCTCGGAATTGAAATTGACGAAGAAATTGCAACGCGCCTTTATACCGGCTGTTCAACGGACACCGGTTGTTTCCGCTATTCAAATGTTACGCCGCGCACCCATCGCATTGCCGCCGAGCTTATTGAGCAAGGCGCAAGGCACAGCGAGGTCAACGTCAGAATGTTTGAAACAAAAAAGCCCGGCTTCCTCAGGCTTCAGGGGCTGTGCATTGCCTCGCTTGAAATGTACTTTGCCGGAAAAGTCTGCGTGATAACCGTTACGCAGAAAATGCTTCACGATTGCTCTTGCGGCGAGGAGGACTGCGACGCGATTGTTGCGCTCTCGCGCCAGATTGAGGGCGTTCAGGCCGGAGTGACATTCAAGGAGAAAAAGGACGGAACATTCAAGGTTTCCGTCCGCACCCATGAAAGTCTTGATGCGGCAAAGTTCTGCGCCGCTTTTGGCGGCGGCGGCCACGCAAGGGCGGCGGGCTGCCAGTTTGACTGTATGCTTGACGAGGCTAAGCGCAGAGTTATCCGCGAGATGGAAAAATATTTTTAAGGAGAACAGAGTGAACGGTTTTGTTTTTGTTGATAAGCCGGAGGGCATTTCGTCCTTTTTGCTTTGCGCAAAGGTCAGACGTATTTTCCTTGAAAAAAAGAGCGGCCACACGGGAACGCTTGACCCGCTTGCAACGGGAGCAATGGTTGTTGCCCTCTCTGCGGCAACGCGGTTCATTGAACTTATTCCCGAAACGGGAAAGGCATATAAGGCCGCATTCAGATTCGGCGTTGAAACCGATACGCTCGACATTACGGGAAATGTGATTTCAAAAGACGATGTTCCTGTTGAGAAAGAACGGCTGCTTCTTGCGCTTGAAAAGTTCAAGGGGGAAACAATGCAGCTTCCGCCGATGTTTTCCGCGCTCAAAAAGGACGGTGTTCGTCTTTATGAGCTTGCAAGAAACGGCGAGGAAATTGAACGCGAAAAAAGAAAAATCAACGTCACAGAGCTTTCCCTTTTGTCATATGACAAGGATAAGCGCGAGGGTGAGCTTTTTGTTGCCTGCTCTGCCGGAACATACGTCCGTTCGCTTATTGCTGATATCGGCGAGGCGCTCGGAACAAAGGGTACTATGACTGCGCTGCGGCGCACAAAGGCGAACGGCGCCTGCATTGAGCAATGCCGAACACTTTCTGAGCTTGAGGCGCTGAGGGACGCCGGTGAGCTTTCAAAGACCGTTGTTCCGATTCCGGACGTTCTTTCCTTTGAAAGGCTCAAAGTGAGCGCCAAACAGGCAAAGCGCTTTTCAAACGGCGGTGAACTTTTTCTTGAAAGAATTCAAAAAGGTCTTTCGGATGAAACATTATATAGCATTTTTTCACCCGAGGGCGAGTTTCTCGGCGTAGGTGTTACCGATTTTTCCGCAGGACTTTTGAGGCCGCGGAAAATTATGAGCAAATAAAAATCAACAACTGGCTTAACTGAGGAGCACAAATCTTGGCGATATATTTGCGCCCTCAATTCAAACGGCGGTTGCCAAAAATTTTAATTACCTGTTGTCCGGTCTGATGATTCGGCCGGACGGGGAGGGTCTTTAAATTGTTTATAACGGACAAAAAATTGTGCGGAGACTGCCTTTTGGCTCTCGGAAATTTTGACGGTATCCACAAAGGACACAGAGCTGTCCTCAAAAAAGCCCTGAGCGAGGCGAAAAAGCGCGGCCTTGTTCCGGCGGTTCTTCTTTTTGATGAGCACCCAAAAAAGGCTCTTTTCGGCGCCGCTCCGCCGGAGCTTATCACCGAAAGCGACAAGAGGCAGCAGCTTTCAAAAATGGGCTTTTCGCTTGTTACCGTCCGGTTTTCCGAGGTTCAAAATCTTTCCTGCAAGGATTTTTTAACAAAGATTTATTGTTCGCTTAATGTCCGCGCGATATCCTGCGGATATAACTATCGCTTTGGAAAGGACGCAAAGGGCGACACCGGAACGCTTAAAGCTGAATGCGAAAAGCTCGGCATTGCTCTTTTTGTTGCAAAGGAACAGATTTATGAAAACGAACCGATAAGCTCAACAAGAATCCGGAACGCTTTGGCGGACGGAAATGTTTGCGCCGCGAACGCAATGCTCGGCCGGGAATTTTCCTATTGCCTTGAGGTTGTCAGCGGCGACAGGCGCGGCAGACTGCTCGGTTTTCCAACAATCAATCAGTTCTTTCCGGATAATTTTGTGAGACTCAGACGCGGCGTTTACGCTTCAAAGGTTATCCTTTCCAAAAAAAGCTATGCCGCGGTCACAAACATCGGCGTGCGCCCGACCGTTGACGGAGAAAGTTTCCGCAGCGAGACTTGCATTCTCGGTTTTTCCGGCGATCTTTACGGCGCGGAGGTTGAGGTCTTTTTGCTTGAATTTTTGCGCGATGAGCAAAAATTTGAAAACCTTGAAAAGCTCACCGAGGCAATAGACCGCGACGCAAAAACGGCCGCCCGGATTTTTGAAAATGAAACAACAAAGGAATGAAAAAATGAACAAGCTTAATGTTAAAGCAGTGTTTTTTGATTTTGACGATACTCTGCAAAGCAGAAAGGGTGCCTACCGCATCTATTGCGAAAATTTCCTGACAAAATATTTTCCGGCCATTTCAGAAGAAGAAAGAGCAAGAAAGCTTGATGAAATGGAGGAACACGTTGACGGCGGATATAAAGAAAGAGAGGTCTATTTCCCGGAGCTTATTGAGCTTTGGAGCTGGAAAGACCATCCGCCGATGCAGGAGCTTTATGACTCTTTTAACTATGACTACGGAAAAAATGTTGATATGCTCCCCGGAGCGGTCGATATGCTCAAGGAGGTCAAACGCCGCGGCTATATCCTCGGCGCAATAACGAACGGGGTGTCCTCGCTCCAAAACCTTAAGCTCGACACCGCCGGAATCAGAGAGCTTTTTGACGTTGTTGTGGTTTCCGGCGATATCGGAATATATAAACCGGACAGACGCATTTTTGACGAGGCCGTAAGGCGCGCCGGAGTCAAAAACAGCGAGAGCCTTTTTGTTGGCGACCACCCGGTGAATGACATTGAAGGCGCGCTCGGCGCAGGAATGAAAGTTATCAGAATGAATTACGGCGATTTCAAAGGCAAAGGGCTTGGAAAGCCGGGCGTTGCCGCCGAGATTGAAGATATTCGGGACGTTTTGAAATATATCTGAGCGGCGGAAAAAGCCGAATTTTTTCAGACAAAGGAGAATTTGAAGTGATTTGTAACCACTGTTTTTCGCAAATACCGGACGGCGAAAGCTTTTGCCCCTTTTGCAAAAAGAAAGTTTCTCAAAAAAGGTTTCAGATTAATATACCCGAGGATAAGCTGAACGAGGAAATTCCCGTCAGCCAAAGACCGGCCCCGGACGCGCAAACGGCTCAATCTGCACCGCTGCCGCAGGAAGAAAAGGAAGCTTTGTCCGCTCCTGTAACCGTCTCTCCCGCCGCAACAAAAACGCAAAGGCCAATAACGCCGGAACCGGAGGAAAAGCCCGCTTTTTCAAATGCACCGCAGGAGCAAAGGCCGCAGGTGAAGTCTGCGCCAAAGGCGCCTGAGGCTAAAAAGCCCTCCGTTTCCGCCGCAAGGGTGAATCCGGCCGCGGAAAAAAGGGAGAAGAAAGCAAGAGCCGTTGTTCTTTCAATCTGTTCTCTCTGCGCGGCGGCGATGATTGCTCTGACCTTTGTCAGCAAATATACGGACGTTTTTAAAACTTCTGCGACCGCGGTCAAAACGGTTGCGCTTTCAGGTTTTACTCACGGCGAAAAAGGTTCGTTTGAAGGCTACGCCGGATTTTTCTCAGCCTTTTTCAAAACCGGCTTTAATCGTGACGACATAAAGCAGGAAACACTGCTTGAAATGATGAAGCCGCAAAAAGCCAACGGCCTTTACGCCGCCTTTTTCAAGCCTTCCGATATCATTACCGACAAGGCCGACCCGGCAGAACGCTTTAAAAACGGAGACAGTTACAGCTATTGCAAAATTAAAAAGGCTGACATTGAAAAAATTATGACAAGTCTCGGCCAGCAGGTTGTCAACTGCGCAAACGGACGCGAGTATTACTACTATAACAGCTACTACTATTTTGCCGCCGATGGCACCGGAAAGCAGACCAAGACGTCATATTCGGTTGACGTTGCCTCCTCAAAGCGCACCGAGGACGGAAAGTATTACGTTCAATGCGACTTTACTTCCGCTTCCGGCGAAAAGAAAACCGTCTATTGCCTTGTTTCAATGGAAAAGAGCGATGAGGGCAACAAATGGAGTCTGCTTGAGCTTTCTTCAAGTCCGCTTTTTTCAAGCGACGGGGTCAAAATCACTCCCGAAAACGGCGAAACGCTCAGCTATGAAATCAAGCGCAGGACGATTGCCGCAAAGACCAAAAAGGGTGTCAATTTTGCAAATTATATTATCGAATACCCCGTTTTCAGCGCCGTAGATGACGATGAAAAGGGAAAGAGCGCCGCTTCAACACTCAACACGCTTTACAGCGACATGATATCGAAGTACCAGGCCAAGGCGAAAAAGGCCGACTCGCTCTATAGAAGATATCTCAAAAAGGGCGGAAAGAAAAAGAATCTGCCGGCCTACATCTATGTTTCTTCAAAGGTTGTCTATAACGAAAACGGATATATCTCTCTTCTTGACGAAACGAACGATTATCTTCCGATTGAAAAGAAAGTTACGGCGGAAGAAAACGGAACAACAGAGGAAAAGGCGGTTCTCCTTTTCCCGTCAACCTCATTTGAGGCATATACACTTGACGTTTCAACCGGAGAGTTTGTTAAAAAGGACAGCGTCCTCGGAAAGGACTATGTTGAACTGCAAAAAAAGCTGTTTGAACTTTATTATAAAAACCGCAACGGAAAAGACAGCGAGGTTCCCGAGGATACGGGAAACATCGGCCAGCTTATCAGCTCTTCTGCGTGGTGCGTTTCAAAGGACGGCGTTTTGTTCAACTTCATTGACCCTGAGGGCTATAACGACAGCGTTACCCTTCCCTACGGTGATATCACCGATGCACAGTTGAAATTCTGAATGTGATAAAGGCCGGACTTTCGGCCTTTTCACTTATTCATACCGAAAACAGGCAAAACAACAATACTTTTGCGGAGGAACAAATATGACAGCGATAGTTTATACCACAAACACAGGTTCAACGGAAAGATATGCAAAAATGCTTGGCGAGAAAATCGGCTGCGGTGTTTATGAGCTTTCAAAATGCGAAGCTTTGGAAAACAGCGAGATTATTTATTTCGGCTGGGTAATGGCCGGTACCGTTCAGGGGCTTTCTCAGGCGAGGGAAAAGTTCGGTGGACTCAAAGCGGTTGTTGCCGTTGGAATGATGCCGGGCGAAAAATCAAAACAAGAGGCTGCGGAAAAGAACGCCATAACCGAACCGTTCTTTTATCTTCCCGGTGCATTCAGCGTTAAAAAGCTGCGCGGAATGTATAAAATGATGATGAGTATGATGCTGCGCATGATGAAAGGCAAGGTTAAAGAAAGCGGCGACCCGGACGACAAACGGGCACTGGAGCTTTTTGAAAACGGCTTTGATTCCGTGAAAGAGGAAAACCTTGTTCCGGTTGAGGAGTTTTTGAAGGCCAACATAACTGAATAAATCCAAAAGTAACCGCACGTTCGCCGCAGAAAAGAGATGGCTGCGTGCGGTATTGTTTTGCCCAAAATAGAATGATTTTCGTGAATAATAGAGGAAACCCAAAAAATTTTATAAAAACAGGGCAAAAAGTCGCGCATTTTGCGCGACTTTTTCCGTTTTTGAGGGTATATATGGAAGGACTTTTTCAAGGTTAAAAAAAGAAAGGCAAAAAACTGTGCCTGTAACCGCAAAAAGCCTTTCCGCAAAATTCCGGAAAGGAGGAAACAATGAAAAACAAAATTTCCGCAAAGGAGGAGCTTTTTTGCACCTACTATCTGCTCGACCGCAACGGACGCGAGGCGGCCGCAAAAAGCGGTTACCGTTCTCCGCAGCGAAGCGCGGCGCGACTGCTCAGAAAAAAAGAGGTTGCCGAGTTCATAAAAGCGGCAGACGAAAAAACAAAAAGAAAAAAGCAGGATGTTGCCGCCGGGTATTACCGGCTTGCCTTCGGCTGCATTGCAGACGCGGTGAAACTGATTTTTTGCGATGAGATGACACAGGAGGAGCTTGAAAAGGCCGACCTTTTTTCAGTCTCTGAAATCAAAAGGCAAAAGGGCGGCGGTATTGAGGTAAAATTCTTTGACCGGCTCAAAGCGCTTGAAAAGCTTGAGGCACTTTGCCTTTCGGACTCGAACGATTCGGTCAGAGCGTTTTATTCCGCGATTGAAAAGGGTACTGATGCTTTGAAAGGAGAAGAGAATGGATAACAGCGGCTTCACCTCTTTTTCAAAAAAGCAGCTTGAAGTTCTTTCGTGGTGGCATGAAAGTTCGCCTTTCAAAGATTATGACGGCATAATCTGCGACGGAGCGGTGCGCAGCGGAAAAACAACCTGTATGTCGCTTTCGTTTGTTGCTTGGGCGTTATATCGCTTTTCAAACTGTTCGTTTGCTCTCTGCGGAAAAACAATAACCTCTCTGCGCAGAAATGTTGTTTCTGTTCTTTTGCCTGTTCTTTCCTCGCTCGGCTTTGATTGCCGCGAGAAGCAATCGCAAAACTACATTGACATCTCCCTTTCTGGAAGAAAAAACCGTTTTTATCTTTTTGGCGGCCGCGATGAATCCTCAGCTGCGCTTATTCAGGGCATGACGCTTTGCGGTGTGTTTTTTGACGAGGTGGCTCTTATGCCGCGCTCGTTTGTTGAGCAGGCCGTTGCGCGTTGCTCGCCGTCAGGCGCAAAGTTTTGGTTTAACTGCAACCCCGAAAATCCGCTCCACTGGTTCTATGAGGAGTGGATCAAAAAAGCAAAAGAGAAAAACTGCTTCTATCTTCACTTTCTGATGAAAGACAACCCCTCGCTTTCAAAAGAAGTGATAAGCCGCTATGAAAGCCTTTACAGCGGAAGCTTTTATGAGCGTTTTGTCCTCGGAAAATGGGTGGCGGTTGACGGGCTGGTGTATCCGGAAGCGGCAAACGGTAATTACACAAAAGCACCCCCAAAAGAACGGGGAGAAAAATTTTATGTTTCCTGTGACTACGGAACGGTCAATCCGATGTCAATGGGGCTGTGGGTCTTGTTTGGCGGCCGTTGGTTCAGAACAAAAGAATATTACTATTCCTCACGAAAAGAGGGGGCGCAAAAAACGGACGAGGAGTATTACGCCGAGCTTGAAAAGCTGACCGGTTCGCTTCCGGTTGAGGCGGTAATTGTTGACCCCTCCGCGGCGAGCTTCATTGAGTGCGTCAGACGGCACAATAGGTTCCGCGTGATACGCGCCAAAAACGATGTTTCCTGCGGAATCCGCCGCGTTCATGAGGCCTTTAAACAGGGAAAAATATTCATTTCTCCCGATTGCAGGGCGGCACTCAGAGAGTTTTCGCTCTACCGTTGGGAGGAGGGCAGCGCAAAGGACAGCCCCAGAAAGGAAAACGATCACGCAATGGATGAGATAAGATACTTTGTTTCGACTGTTTTGGCAGAGGATGAGGATGACGGCTTCTTTGCCTTTGCATCGGACAGAAAGGAGAGATAGTTTGACCTTTGGAAAAAAGAAAAAATCTGAAAGCACGGAAAATACCGTTGCCGTTCCGCAGACAGGAAAAAGCAGCCATCCGTTTTTGCCAATTTCGTCATACATTCCCGGCGGTGTTCAGGACGTTGCACTTTATCGTTCCCTGCGCGAGGCGGTTCCGATAATTGACGCGGCGATTGAAAAGCTTGTACGTCTTCTCGGAACATTTAGCGTCAAAGCGGAAACGGACGCAGCTCAGAAAAGTCTGGAACGCTTTCTTTGCGAGGTTGATGTTGGCGGAACGCAAAAGGGAATTTATGCCTTTCTTTCAACATTTTTCGGTGAGCTTTTGACCTGTGGAACGGCCGTTGGTGAAATTGTTGCAGACAGCGCCGGAATAAGAAGCCTTTATATTGCGGACCTCAGAAATGTTTCGCTTTCGGCCGGGGCTTCGCCGCTTGACATTATCGTCAGCGCAAGGGATAAGGGCGGCTGCTTTGTTCCCGTAAAATATCCGGGGCTGATACTCAAATGTGTTCACAACCCGGAGCCGGGAAAGATTTACGGAACATCGGTGCTCAAAGGGCTGCCGTTTGTTGCGGACATTCTGCTTGAAATTTACAACACTATACGCCTCAACTGGGAAAGAGTGGGCAATGTCCGCTTCGCCGTGACATATAAGCCGCAGAACGATACACTCGACAGAGCATATGCAAAAGAGCGGGCAAAGCAGGTTGCAAACGAATGGCGCAAAGCGATGGAAAAAAACGGCCCCGTCAAAGACTTTGTTGCCGTTGGAGATGTTGAAATCAAGGCAATCGGCGCAGACAACCAAATTCTTGAAAGCGAGGTTCCCGTCAGGCAGATGCTTGAGCAGATTGTTGCAAAGCTTGGAATCCCGCCGTTTTTGCTTGGCCTTTCGTGGTCAACAACGGAGCGGATGTCCTCTCAGCAGGCGGATATCCTCACAAGCGAGATCGAGGCATATCAGCGCGAAATTGAGCCGGTTATCAGACAAATTTGCAAAACGCATCTTCTTCTTTCCGGCCTTGACTGCAATTTTTCAATCGAGTGGAATGATATTACACTCCAGGATATTGCAGAGATTGCAAAAAGCGAATATTACAAAGCGCAAAGCAAAAAAATTCTTGCTGAAACGAAAGGTGTGAAAAATGGAAACGAATAATCAAACCAATCAGAACAAAGAGGCCGAACTTGACCTTATTAACCGGTACACAAGAAAAAAGCTTTCCGAAAAGGATGTTTATGTTTTTTCGGTCAGTCTTTGTGACAATGATGTTGACCGCGATTTTGAATGTTTTTCTCTTTCGGCGCTCAACGGCCTTGCCGCTCTTTTTGAGGGCAAGACGGGAATTTTTGACCACAACGCAAAAAGCACCCTCCAGACGGCGCGTATTTTCAAAACGTGGGTTGAAACTGATAAAAGCAGAAAAACGCCGCTCGGCGAGTTTTACGGCGTTCTGAAAGCCAGGGCATACATGGTCAGAACAAAGGAGAACGAGAGCCTTATTGAAGAAATTGAGGGCGGAATCAAAAAGGAAGTCAGCGTGAGCTGCGCGGTTGAAAAGGCGCTTTGCTCGGTCTGCGGCGCCGATATGAGAAAGCACGGCTGCGAACACATGAGGGGAAAGACCTATTCCGGTTCGCTTTGCTTTGCGGTCCTCAAAGAGCCGACCGACGCCTATGAATGGTCTTTCGTTGCCGTTCCGGCTCAGCGCGCGGCAGGTGTGACCAAAAATTTTGAAAAGGAGAGGATATCAACGGAAAATGTTATTGAAATTCTTAAAAGCGCAGATTCATCTCTGGAGCTTTCCCAAAATCAGGTTGAAAAGCTCAAGGGCTATATCGCATTGCTCGAAAAGGGAGCCGAGGATGCAAAAATATATCGCAAAAGTCTTTTGAACGAGATTGAAAAAAATGTTCATATCGTTATGCCGAATGTTGACGCAAAAATTTTTGCAAAAGGCTGCGAGAGAATGAATGTTTCAGAGCTTCAGTCTTTTTCAAAAGGACTGAAAGATCAGGTTGGAAAGCTTTTTCCGGCTGAACCGCAGCTCAAAAGCGTAAACAACGGAAAAACAGCGGACAACACCGCATTCAGAATTTAAGGAGGAAAAGAAAATGAACGTATCACTTGAAGGCTTTAACTCAAAAACAGCGACCTTTGCCGCCGACGCAGACGTCAAAAAGGGCAACCCGGTCACATTCACAAGCAATTACACCGTTGGCGTTGCAGGCTCGGGCGTGGCTTTCTGCGGCGTATGCGTTGACGTCAGAGACGGCTACGCAACCGTTCAGCTTTGCGGCTATTGCAGAGCCAAGTATTCCGGATCGGCTCCGGTTGTTGGCTATTCGCTCCTTGCCGGAGACGGAAGCGCCAATGTTAAAACAATGTCAAGCAACGGAACGGCGGTTTCCGTCATTGATGTTGACACAACCGAAAAAACAGTTGGGTTCTATTTCTGATTTATAAGGAGGAATTAAATATGGCAGTATATGAAAACATTAAGCTTGAAAAAGGACTTTACACAACCGGAAAGAGCTTCACCCAGGCGCTTGAAGAGCTTGACCCGTCTGAAAATTACATCGGCACCGAGCTTGAAGGGCTTGATGCCTATCAGCGCCAGCTCAAGCGTTTTTCAATCAGAGTGAGCGGAAAGGGCAGCGACAGGGTTGAAAAATTCTTCAAAACCTCAGACAGCGCCGCTCTTTTTCCGGAATATATCAGCAGGGCGGTAAACGCCGGCATTGAGGAGAACGACCTTCTTCAGAAGATTGTTGCAACAACAACGAATGTTGAAGCGCTTGATTACAGAACCATCACCTCCGTTCCGTCCGATGACGAAAAGAGCCTCAAAATTGTTGGCGAGGGCGCGTCGATTCCCGAAACGCAGATCAAGACGCAGGAAAACCTTGTCAGACTTCATAAGCGCGGAAGAATGCTTGTTGCGTCATATGAAGCAATCCGCTTTCAGCGCCTCGACCTTTTCACGGTGACATTGCGCCAGATCGGCGCCTATATTGCGAAGGCGCAGCTCAAAGACGCAGTGGACGTTCTCATGAACGGAGACGGAAACGGGAACGCCATCACCACAAAATCCGTTGCAACCGAGGGCACACTCGCTTACAGCGACCTTGTTGATTTTTGGAACAGCTTTGACCCCTATACGCTCAACTGCATCATTGCCTCGCCCTCAATGACAGCGCATATCCTTAAGCTTTCGGAAATGCGCGACGCCGCGGCAGGCCTCAGCTTCCATTCAACCGGAAATCTTGTCACTCCGTTTGGCGCAGAGCTTGTTAAAAGCTCCGCCGTTGAGGCGGACAAGCTCATCGGTCTTGACCGGACCTGTGCGCTTGAGCTTGTTTCCGCGGGCGGCGTTACAACGGAATTCGACAAGCTCATTGACCGCCAGCTTGAACGCGCGGCAATCACAAGCATTGCGGGCTTTGCAAAGATTTATACGCCCGCTTCAAAGGCTCTTTCGCTTTAAACAAAAGGAGGCGTTTTGATGATTGAACCGACTGAGGTCTGTGCAATACTCAAGGAACACGCCGACCTCACCGATGTTCCGGATGAACAGCTTCTTCCCGTCTGTCAGAGAGCGCTGAATTTTGTTAAGAGCATCCTCAAAGAGGACGCCGACAGCGAGTCGCCGCGTGTTGCGGCGCTCGCTGCTGCCGAGGCTAGGGTTCAGGCTTTTGTCCGCCTTCTTGCTTCGCCTGACAGGTTCAGCAGCTACAAAGCCGGAGACATGACCATTCAGCGTGACCTTGAAAAGGAATTTTCCATTGAAAAAACCATGCGCGACGAGGCTTTTTTGAAAAGCGCTGATATTCTTACGGACGGAGGTTTTTATTTTGCCGCTCAGTCATAACACCGCGTCAAAATTCATTGAAAAATACGGTCGGCCTCTTTCGATTGAAAAGGACGGGACCGTCACTTCGTTCCGCGGCTTTTTTCAGCCGCTGCGGTATAAAAATAAAATGTATCTCAGCGTCATTCAGACCGAGCTTGGCTATGATGTTTTGACAAAGTTCCTTCTGATTTGCCCGGCGTATGTTCCGCTTGAGGAAGTTAACGGGCTGAGCGTTTTTCTGCGCTGCGCAGACGAGGATTTCAATGTTGACCACTGCGAAAAAATCTATTTTGGTGACGAACCGCTCTATTATTGGGCAATCGTTCACCAGAACAAGGGGGCGATTCAATAGTTACCGATGCTCTTGTTTCGGAAATTGTTACTCAGATAAACACAAAGATGACGGATATTGAAAATGTTAAAGCGGTGCTTTCATATTCCGGAGACAGTGTTCGCGCACCGATAAAAAAGATTTATCTTGCGTTCATGACCGGAGAAAACAATGTTTCCCATTATAACGATGAAACAACAAGAAAATGCTGCCGCGTCAACAAAATCAGCGTTTCAATGAACTGCTATTCCCCGGCGAATCTTGCCGCCGAAACCGTCATTGCAAAGGCGGAGGCTGTTCTTGACCGGCTTTGCGACCATTTCAACGGAGAGATGATTGGCTACAGCCTTGAAAAGGCGAGCCTTGATGACGACTCAAAAGCGGTCAAAATTCCGTGTACGCTCTTTTTTCGCTATGAATCCTGTCCGGCCTATGACACGGCGGACAGTACACTTTTGCCGTATGCCGATTTTCTTTGCAAAGTTCACACGGCAAACAAGGAAATTCACGTTACCGCGGCGGAAAAGGAATTTTTGAAAAATCCGGTGGTGACTGGGCGATACACAGGCTCCGGTGAAGAGGATCGCGAGGTTTTTCTCGGTTTCAGGCCGAAGCTGCTCATTATTTATGAGCTTGGAAGCCAGCTTGTTTCCTATGACGCGGAAAACGCGGTTGCAACCTATCGTTTTGCTTTTTGCGGCGGGGGAGGAAACACAAGGGGCGTTACGCTTACAACAACAGGCTTCAAAATTAGCAAATCCATTGCGGTGAGAACCGGCGGCGCAATCTGTCAGCTCAACGAGCTGCTGATTAATTACGCATATATTGCTGTTGGATGAGCCTGAAATAATAAAAGCCCGCGGATGGCAAAATGCTGTCCGTGGGCTTGTTTCATAAAAGAAAACTGCCGCGAAAAACGCAGCAGTTTTAAAAACATCTGATTACTGTTCAACAGCGTAAACGCTGACTTTCTTGCGGCTCTTGCCGAAGCGCTCAAACTTAACCTTGCCGTCAACGAGGGCGAAGAGGGTATCGTCCGAACCCTTGCCAACGCCGTTGCCCGGATGAATGTGGGTTCCGCGCTGTCTTACAAGGATGTTGCCTGCAAGAACGAACTGACCGTCCGCACGCTTAACGCCGAGTCTCTTTGATTCGGAGTCACGTCCGTTACGGGTTGAACCCATACCTTTTTTATGAGCGAACAACTGAATGTTTATTTTAAGCATTTGTTTGCACCTCCGTGTTATTTGTTAGATGATTTTGTTTTCAACCTTTAAAAATGACTTATACTCTTCCGCCAGCGCTTTGAGGTGAAGCTCAAAGCCGGAAAACAGCTTCTGAAGTTCCTCGGCTTTGGAAGAAGGAACAAGGAACTTTAAAAAACCGTCATGAAGCTCAATATCGGCACTGATGTGATAAATATCGGTAACGGTGTTCACAACCATGTATGCACAGGAGGAAACCGCGGCGCAGATAATGTCGCTGCCCTCGTCGGCATAGCCGCTGTGGCCGCTTATCTCAAAACCGACAAGCTTTTTTCCGGACGAAAAAACCTTTGCAAGAATCATTTTCAGGCGTTGATCGCGGTGATCTGAAGCTTGGTGTAAGGCTGTCTGTGACCCTTTTTACGCTTAGCGTTCTTTTTGGGCTTATAGGTGAAAACAACGACCTTCTTAGCCTTGCCGTTCTTAACGACCTTGGCGCTGACGGTTGCTCCCTCCACGAAAGGTGCGCCGACTTTGATTGAAGCATCGTCAGCTGAAACTGCGACAACTTCACTGATAGTGATTTCGTCATCTGCTTCGGCGCAAAGCTTTTCAACAAAGATCTCGTCTCCGACTGAGACCTTGTACTGCTTTCCGCCGGTCTGGATAATTGCGTACATTTTCTTTCATTCCTTTATTATGGACTCGCTGCTTCAGGCGCAGAGAACTGCTTTGTGGCATAGCGCCGCCCATTACATGCGGTATTACCGATTATATCAGATAATTTTTCCTTTGTCAACGGTTTTTGAGGGTTATTTTGCAAAGTATTTTTGCCGTTGACAAATTTCTGCGGCCATGATACTATGTTTTTGGAATTGAAACAATACTGAAATGACAACATGACAAATTTGCTCTTATCAGCAGAAAAAACGATTTTACATATAAGGAGAACGAATATGAAAGACAATGATTTTTCAAACGATAATATGATACCTTTTAAAGCGCTTGCCGATAAATTCAAAGGTTCTTTGTTTGACGGAGATTCGGATGATTTTGAGTCCGACGAAGTAACAGAAGCTTTGGATAAGTTCAGTGCGATTTTGGAATCCGCACTTTCAAAGCCTTTTGAACCGGTATCGGACGATGAGATCTATGAAGAAATTGTTGATAACTATTTTACGCTTATAAAAGAACTCGGAATTGAAAAGTTTGATTTTTTTCGCTTTGCCGAATATGAATACAGCGGCGAAGTGATTATTGACGGCAAAAGGTATGACTTTGACGCTGAATTTTGCCACGACGATGAGGACGCTTCCGGCGCACTTTGCGCGATTGATTCGTTAATTTCGGATTTGGACGATGACGAAGAAAAGATTTTTAAAAAGGTTGAAAAAATGATTAATATCAGAAACAGTGAAAACGGTTGACAGAAAATAGCGGTGGCTGCTGCATCTTTATTTGCGGCAGTCAGTTTTTTTTAATTTCTGAAAAAATCTTATTATTATTGCAATATCATCTCCGGTTTGCTATAATTATATAGTATACTGCGGTCAAACCGCAAGAAGGAGGAAAAAATACGATGAGTGCTCAATTACCGCGTACATACAAATCATGGCTCAAGGGAGAAATCAAAAGCAAACAGAAGGAATATACCGAGGAAACACCGCTCCTTTCCGCCGACGGAACGCTGCTTTCTCCCGGCTGGGCGAGGCATATGCTTTTCACCTATGACAGAAACGGCGTCAAGCACCCCATGCGCTCTAAGGAATGGGACTTTTATCAGATCTGCAACGGAAAATATATGGTTCAGATAAGCTTTGCGAACATCTCGTTCGGCGGCTATGTTTCGGCCGTGCTTATTGACGTTACTGACCCCGAAAAGAGCAAAAAGCTCGCAGGCGGAACCATTGCAAACGCGACCGCTCTCTTTGTCGGCGGAAAAAATAAATATGTTCTTCCGCCGAAAGGCGATGTTCCGAATAATGTGAAGTATACCGTCACCGGAATCGGCAAAGCGGAGTTTGAATTTGATACGAGGGAAACCGAAAGAAGCCTTTACTTCAAAGGAAAGTCAAAGGGCAAGGACGTTGTCTGCGACTTCACGATGGATATTCCGGAAGGACTTGAAAACATTACAACCGTTCTTCCGTTCAAAGGCTATCCGGACCGCTTTTTCATGACAACAAAGCAAAACTGTATGCCGTGCAGCGGAACTTTCCGCTTTGGCGACCAGGTCTTTGAGTTTTCAAAGGATGATACCTTTGCCTGCCTTGACTGGGGCAGGGTCAACACGCCGTATCAGCTTGTCTGGTACTGGGGCAACGGCTCAACCTATCTCACCGACAAGGACGGAAAAAAGCACATTTTCGGTTTTGAAATCACTTGGGGAATCGGAGACGAAAGCAACGCCACGGAAACCTGCATTTTCTATGACGGAAAGGCGCATAAGTTCGGCGCCGTTGACGTTGAAACCTTCCCGAAGCCGGATAAGTATCTTGAACCGTGGCACTTTGTTTCCGAGGACGGACGCTTTGACTTCACAATGAAGCCGCAGTTCGATAATCACAACGATACCAATGTTCTCAATGCGCTGCGTATGCACTCGCACCAGGTTCACGGCCGCTGGAGCGGAAAGGCTGTTCTTGACGACGGAACGGAAATTGTTGTTGACGATATGTATGCCTTCTGCGAGTACGTTGAAAACAAGTGGTGATTTGTTGAAGTTGTACATAATCAAAGCCCACAACTGTTGAATTTCAACAATTTTAATTCTTGAAACAGTTCTTCAGAAATGATAAAATAATGAACATAGTCAGATGAAATATTCTGAATAACTCTTATGAAAGGAATGTCTGTTTCATGAAAAAAATAATCTGCAAAAGAGAATATGACACCGACGCTTCAACCCTTGTTAAAAAGTATACCGAGGGCGAGCTTGGCGATGCAGCCGGCTTTGAGGAAAGTCTTTATCAGACCGAAAAGGGCCTCTATTTCCTTTATGTAAACGGCGGCAGCGAGTCTCCCTACACCAAGGAGGACATCAAGTCCCTTTCAAAGGCTAAGGCCGAACAGTGGATTGAAAAGCACTGAGTCATAATCAAGAACGGAGTTGCCGCGGGAGCGGCAGCTCTTTTTTTGCGTTTTCAGCCGCAAAAAAATGCGTCCGGATATGTTTATCGCAGCAAAAGCTTCATTGCGATAAACAAGTCCGGACGCATAGTCTTTTTTGAACTCTTATTCTTTTCCGACGAGCCAGTTGATTGAAACGCCGAGAACGTCAGCAATGGCAACGAGTTCATAGTCATTTACGCTTCTGATCTGGCCTTCAAGCTTTGAAAGACCTGATGCGGTGAGTTCAACGCCCTTGATCTGGAGCTGAGTAAGAAGATCGATCTGCTTCATACCGAGTTCTTTTCTCTTGGCCTCAATCTTAGCGCCAACCATGTTGCGTGTTCCAAGTGCCTGTTTTCTGATTCTCATTGAAAAATCACACCCCTAAAAAATTTGACGAATAATTCAAACCTGAACAATCATCATGGTTAAATGTTATCATAACATTTTCTTTTTGTCAATTAGAATGACGATAATATTTCAAAATGTAAAATCAAATTATATTGCTTATTTGATATTTTAATTGTATATTTCGACCAATCTCGACATATTATTTTGAACAATTTAAATAGACAATCAATTTTTTGTTAATAAATTGGCAAAATCCAACACTTTTTCGTTCTGTGTCGGTGTTAAACAAAAGGTGCTTTTTTTGCTCAAAGGGCTTTTAATCGGCTCAAAAATGGAGTATACTGACTGTGCCAACCTTACAATTAATTTTATACAGGGGGAAGTATAATGGGCAACACTTTGAAAGAAAGAAATCTTACAATGCTCACCGATTTTTATGAGCTTTCAATGGCCAACGGATATTTCTGCAACGGACTCGGCGATAAAATCACCTGGTTCGATATGTTTTTCCGCCAGGTTCCCGATGACGGCGGCTTTGCAATTATGGCCGGCCTGCGTCAGCTCATAGATTACCTTGAAAATCTCTCCTTCACTCAAAAGGACATCGAAATGCTGCGCAAAAAGGGCTTTAATGAGGACTTCCTTGCTTATCTTGCGGATTTTAAGTTCAGCTGTGACGTTTGGGCAATACCGGAGGGCACTGTTATTTTTCCGGGTGAGCCCATTGTTACCGTCCGCGGCCCTGTTATTCAGGCGCAGCTTATTGAAACAATGGTGCTTCTGACAATTAACCACCAGAGCCTCATTGCAACAAAGGCCAACCGCATTAAGCGCGCTGCCGGTGACCGAACCATAATGGAATTCGGTTCACGCAGAGCGCAGGGCTATGACGGCGCGATTTACGGCGCAAGAGCCGCATATATCGGCGGCTGCGACGCAACGGCCTGCACCATTGATGAACGTGATTACGGCGTTCTTGCCGTTGGAACAATGGCTCACAGCTGGGTTCAGCTTTTTGATTCCGAACTTGAGGCTTTCTGCGCCTATGCACGCCAGTATCCCGACCAGTGTACTCTCCTTGTTGATACTTACAATGTTCTCAAATCCGGCGTTCCAAACGCGATTGAGGCTTTCAAGAGGGAGGTTCTTCCGCGCGGCTTCCGTCCGCAGGGTATCCGCATTGACAGCGGAGACATCACCTATCTTTCCAAAAAGGCACGCAAAATGCTTGATGACGCGGGCTTCCCGGACTGCAAAATTGTTGCAAGCAACTCGCTTGACGAAAATATTATCCGCGATATGCTCATTCAGGGCGCAAAGCTTGACTCGTTCGGCGTTGGAGAGCGCCTCATCACTGCGGCGTCGGCGCCCGTTTTCGGTGGTGTTTACAAAATTTCCGCCGTTGAGGAAAACGGAGTGCCCGTTCCGCGGATCAAGCTGAGCGAAAATGTTTCAAAAATTACCACTCCCTGCGCAAAAAAGGTATACAGGCTCTATGACAACGACACCGGCAAGGCGCTTGCAGACGTTGTTACCCTTTTTGATGAGGTTATTGAAAGCAACAAACCCTCTGAAATTTTTGACCCCGTTTACACTTGGAAGCGCAAGGTTCTTGATAACTTTACGGCGAAAGAGCTTCACGTCAAAATTTTTGATAACGGAAAGAAAATCTATAACAGCCCCGACATCAAGGACATCAAAGAATATTGCGCAGCGCAGGTTGACACCCTTTGGGATGAGGTCAAACGCTTTGAAAATCCGCATAAGTATTATGTTGACCTTTCTCAGAAGCTCTGGGACGAAAAAAAGAGGCTGCTTGATGAATACTCGGTCAAGGATCGCTGATGAGAACGCTTGAATTCTTAATTTCCGAAGATTATGACGGGAAAAAGCTATATAGCTTCCTCAAGGGCAGCGTCTGCCTTTCAACAAAGCTTGTCCGCTCGCTCAAACGCACCGAAAACGGCTTGCTTGTCAACGGCGTTCACGCAAGAACGGTTGACCTTCTTAAAACCGGCGACCGCGTTTCAATAAACATTCCCGAGGATGAAAAAACGGCCATTCCCGGCTCGGTGATGCCGGAGGTCATTTATGAGGACAGCGATGTTCTTGTTGTCAACAAGCCTGCGTATATGCCGATTCACGAATCGCATAACCACCAGGGGGATACGCTTGCAAACAGTGTCTGCGGCTATCTTTCAAAAAAGGGGATGAGCTGTTCCTTCCGCGCCGTCGGACGGCTGGACAAGGGGACAAGCGGCCTTGTTGTCTGCGCTCTTAACAGCCACGCCGCCGCAAGACTTTCCGGAAACATTGAAAAAACATACTTTGCCCTTGCAACCGGATGTTTTGAAGGGAGCGGAACGATTGACAAGCCGATTTTCAGACCGGACCCGATGAAAACTTATCGCACGGCCGATGACCGCGGAGACCGGGCTGTTACCCACTGGGAGGCGCTCAGGACGGGCGAAAACCTTTCCCTTTTGAAAATCCGTCTTGAAACCGGGCGAACGCACCAGATCCGCGTTCATTTTGCTTTCCTCGGTGCGCCGCTTCTCGGCGACAGAATGTATGGTGAGGCAAGAGACGACATCACCCATCAGGCGCTGCACTGCGGAAAGGTCAGTTTTTCTCAGCCTGTGACCGGGGAAAGAATAACCTGCTCTGCGCCCATTCCGGAGGATATGGCCGCCTTTTTAAAGGAAGAATCCGCCTAAAAAAATTGTCTCAAAAAAAATCTTGAAAAAAGTTATATTACTTTAGTTACGTTTAAAGTTCCCCTCATATACTGTGGTTGTGCGATGGGGATCGCAGTGTGTTTTTTCCGATTTTTCACCTGCCCCCTCCTCCCCACCGCACTCCCCTCTCCTTTCAAATAGATGGAACCCGGCGCACCTTTTGGCAGCGTCGGGTTTCATTTGTTATTTTGGCTTTATGTTTATTTTAGGTCGGGTTATTATTATAAATAACATCAACATAAAACAAAAAAATGTTTGAAAAAAACTGTTTGCTTCTTGCCTTGGAGGGCGATAGAAGCTATAATAACAGTGACCTTTGCCGCTGCGGCGGCTTTCTGAAAATTTGAGGAGGAATTTAATCTTATGAGACTTCTTCTTGCTGAGGACGAAAAGGACCTTTCAAAGGCTCTTTGCGCAATTCTCAAACATAATAACTATTCCGTTGACCCCGTTTATAACGGCGAGGACGCTTATGACTACGGAATGAGCGAAAACTATGACGGAATTATTCTTGACCTTATGATGCCGAAAATGAACGGCATCGACGTTCTCAAAAAACTGCGCCAGAACGGAATTTCAACGCCCGTTCTTATCCTCACCGCAAAGGCGCAGACCGAGGATAAAATTCTTGGCCTGGACAGCGGTGCGGACGATTACCTCACAAAGCCGTTTTCAACCGGCGAGCTGCTTGCGCGCATACGCGCAATGACGCGCAGAAAAAGCGAGTTTTCGCCCAATCTTCTCACGCTCGGAAATCTTTCGCTCAACCGCGAAACCTATGAGCTTTCAACCGATAGCGGCTCAATAAGACTTGGAAACAAGGAGTTCCAGATGATTGAAATGCTCATGAGCAACGCCGGAAGGCTTATTTCCACCGAGCAGTTCATGGAGCGCATCTGGGGCTATGAGACCGAGGCAGAGATCAATGTTGTTTGGGTTTATATCTCATATCTGCGCAAAAAGCTTTCCTCGCTCAAGGCCAATATCGAAATTAAGGCTACCCGCGGCGTTGGCTATACGCTGGAGGAAATCAAATGCTGAAAAAGCTTCAGCGGAGGTTTGTTGGAATTGCTTTTTTTGCTCTTGTGACGATTGTTTTTGTTCAGCTTTTTGCGGTCAATGTCATCAATATCTATCAGCGTGACTATGACTTGCGCAGCACGCTTTTGCTGCTTGCGGAAAATGACGGCCACTTTCCGAGCACAACGGTCAACATCTCCGATTATGTCAGTACATTCTGGAATCCGTTTGGAAACGGCGACCTCAATGTTGAAACGCCGTATTCAACGCGCTACTTTGTTGTTAAGCTTCAGGGCAATGTTGTAACGGACATTTCAACGGAAAATGTTGCCGCCGTTACAGACCGGGATGCGTTTGAGTTTGCTTCTCAAATTTATCCGAACGAGCCGGGCTTCGGCGTCATTGATTCCTATCGCTATTACTATGTCAAGGACTCGGACACACAGAAGTCGATGATAATTTTCATTGATTTTCAGCGCGAGCTTGAGTCGTCAATAACGCTTGTTTCAATCTCCTTCATTGTTGGCCTTGTGTTCGTTCTGCTTTTGATTTTTCCGGTTTACCGTTTTTCAAAAAGAGCGCTTGAGCCCGTTAAAACGAGCATGGAAAAGCAAAAGCAGTTCATTACGGACGCAGGCCACGAGCTGAAAACTCCGCTTGCAATCATTTCCGCCGATGCGGACGTTCTTGAAATCTGCGAGGGAGAAAACGAGTGGCTGACAAGCATCAAGGATCAAACTCAGCGGCTTTCGGTTCTTGTTCGGAACCTTGTTGAGCTTTCAAAGCTTGACGAAACGTCTCAGGACGCTCAGCATGAGCTGTTTGACCTGAGCGATGCCGTCCTTGACACCGCGGCAAATTTTGAAACGATTGCAAAAGCAAAGGGGCTTGAATTTTCCGTCAATGTGCCGGATCATGTTATGTATAAGGGCAACGAGGCCGAACTGCGCCAGCTTGTTTCCCTCCTTTGCGATAACGCCGTGAAGTATGCCTCGGAAAACGGAAAGGTTATCGTCACACTCTATAAAACCTCAAAAAATGTCTGCCTTGACGTTTATAACGATTGCGATAATGTTGACAAAGAACAGCTTCCGCGCCTTTTTGACCGCTTTTATCGCGCCGATAATTCGCGCTCGCGCGAAACCGGCGGCTACGGCATCGGTCTTTCAATCGCAAAAGCAATCGTTCAAAGGCACAAGGGGAAAATCAGTGCGGAAAGCACTGACTCAAAATCGCTCGTTTTCAAAGTAGTTTTATAAAGAACATCCGGTGTAATCCGGACAGCAAGAAAGGGGAGCGAGCCTTTGCCTGCTTATCAGTCAGTTTTTGAACGCTATGAAAAAAAGTATGTTATAACCGAAACTCAGAAGGAAAAGCTCCTTTCTCTCATTGGCGGAAAGCTTGTTCCCGACGAGTTTGGAGAAAGCACCGTCTGCAACCTTTATTTTGATACGCCGGACTACCGCCTTATCCGCGCCTCGATTGAACGGCCGCTATACAAAGAAAAACTGCGCCTTCGTTCATACGGAATACCGCAGGAAAGCAGCAATGTTTTTGTTGAACTGAAAAAGAAGTATAAAGGCGTTGTTTATAAACGCCGGGTCAACATGACCTATGGCGAGGCGGTTGACTTCCTTTGCCGGCGGAATTTTCCGGCGTTGGACGCTCAAGTCTATGGCGAGATTGCATATTTCATGGGCTTTTATCATTCACTGCGCCCAACGGTTTCAATTTTTTGCGACAGAACGGCATATTTTTCCTCTGAGGACAGAGATGTCCGCGTGACTTTTGACCGCAACATCCGCTTCCGCAACCGTATGCTTGACCTTTCAAACGGCTCGGACGGGGAGCCTGTTCTTGAAAGCGGACTGTATGTTATGGAGGTTAAAACCCTCGGCGCGGTTCCGCTCTGGCTTTCTTCTGCTCTCGGCGAACTTGAAATCTATCCGCGCGCATTTTCAAAATACGGAAAAGCTTATGAAATGATGATGTTCTCTCCCGGGCAGGAATATGCCTGCCGGGTGTGAAATGTGTATAAGTTAAAAAACAAAGCAAAAAACGGAGGAATTATAAATGCCCGCAATTTTCAAATCGGTTCTCTCTTCTTCAATCACGCCTTTTTCTTTCTTCATCTGTCTGGCGTGCTCAATACTTATCGGCCTTGCTGCCGCATTTGTATACATGAAAACCGAAAAAAGATATTCCTCCGGCTTTGTTGTCACTCTTGCCCTGCTTCCGGCCGTGGTTCAAATTATCATTATGATGGTCAACG
Source organism: uncultured Eubacteriales bacterium (assembly GCA_934511365.1). Taxonomy (GTDB): domain Bacteria; phylum Bacillota; class Clostridia; order Oscillospirales; family Acutalibacteraceae; genus UBA6857. The sequence goes on along the minus strand of CAKSWC010000002.1, from coordinate 71,248 downwards.
GAAATCTCGGCGCGGGTGTTGCCGTTGCCGGTGCGTTCAGCCTTGTCCGCTTCCGCAGCATTCCCGGAACGGCAAAGGAAATCGGCGCAATTTTTATCGCTCTTGCGGCCGGACTTGCAACCGGAATGGGATACATTGCCTTTGCGGCGATTTTTTCGGCCGTAATGCTGCTTTTGCTGCTTGTCTATTCGGCCTTGAAGCTTGGAGCACGCGCCGCGCAGGGGAAAAAAGAGCTGACGGTTGTTATTCCGGAAAACCTCAATTATACCGCCGCATTCAACGATATTTTTGAAAAATACACCGACAGCTGTGAACTTGTCAGCGTTAAAACAACAAATATGGGGAGTCTGTTCAAGCTGAAATATGAAATAAAGCTCAAAAACGGGGGAGACGAAAAGGCACTCATTGACTCTATCAGATGCAGAAACGGAAATCTTGAGATCATGTGCTGCCGTATTGCTCAAAACGGAGAAAATCTTTAATCGGGAGTTCACTTTATGCAAAGCTGTAAAAAATTCAACGCTCTGTTTTCTGCGCTGCTGATTGGCCTTCTGCCCGCTTTTTTTGCCGCCTGCAAAAGCGGAGCGGAAAAAAACAAAATACCCGTTCTTCTTTCAACGGTTTCTCCGATAAGCTCCGACACCGCCGTGACGGCACCGACCTCGTATGACATTGAGTCTCCGACCGATGTTGACACTTATATCATCCTCAATAATGAGAACACAACAATCAACGGCGGCGGCGTCTCGTTTGAAAACTCGGTTCTGACAATCTCAAAAGGCGGAACCTACTCGGTCAAGGGCAGGCTTTCAAACGGCCGTATCGTTGTTGACGCAAAAGAGCCGAACGCGCGTGTAATTCTTTATCTAAACGGAGTTTCGGTCAGCTTTCCGGACGGTGCACCGATATATTTTGACAACTCAGTCAGTGACGCAAGACTTATCCTGACTGAAAACACAAAAAACACCGTTTCGGATCATATTGACACATATCACGAAAGCGAAAGCCGGGCGCAAGGCGACTTTGTTCCGGCAGCGATTTTCAGCAAAGGCGATCTGACAATCGGCGGAACGGGCTCGCTTTTCATTGAAGCCAAACACGGAAAGGGCATTTTTTCCTCAAACGACATCTGCATTGAAAACGGCAGTCTGAATATTGAAAGCTCCGATGACGCCGTTTGCGGAAAAAACGGCCTTGTTGTCTCCGGCGGAAGCATCTCGGCCGTTTCCGGCGGAAGCGGACTCAGAACCGGAGACTCCGACCCGGGAAAAGGGGCGCTTGTTGTTTCCGGCGGTTCGCTTAAAATTGAAAGCCGGCTTGACTGCATTCAAAGCTCTTCAAATATCATTTTTTCCGGCGGCTCATTCGATCTGACCGGAGACGGCGGAAGCACGGAAAAAACGGAAAAAAAGAGCGGTGCAAACAGCGAAAATGCCCTGCCGGAGCTTGGCGCCCACATCGCCGCCCAAAAGGACACGCCGATTGATGCCGAAGGCTCAAACGCTGTTTTTGCCGCCGGAGCGCTTACCGTTTCGGGCGGAGACTTTGCCGTTAACAGCAGGTCTGATGCGTTTAATTGCGGCGGAAGGCTCATTGTTACGGGTGGAAGCATCGACACTAAAACAGACCGCACCGCATTTTTCAGCTCGGCCACAATAAACTTTTCCGGCGGAAACATCAACACTGATTACTGCCTTGACGGCATTGAGGCGAAGCTTGCAAACATCAGCGGCGGAAACATATATATCAACGCGCGTTCCGCCGCTTTCAGCGTGGACACGGTCGTTACCCAAAGCGGCGGAACCGTTGTTTCCCTTTCTGCAAAGAGCGGAGTGAACGGACGCGGAATATACACCGTTACGGGAGGAACTGTTTTTGCCGCCGGAGATCTCCCGGCTCACAAGGCAACGGTTGTCAGGAACGCTGAACTTTCCTCAACGGCAAAGGCGGCGGCAAACATTCTCCTTGCCGTTACCGATGAGCGCGGAAAATCGCTCTTTTGTTTGAAGCTTCCAAGAAAGTGCGAGGGCTTCTGGTTCTCAAGTCCGGAGCTTATTCGCGGAAAAAGCTATAACATCTATAGCGGAGGAATCAACACCGGCGTTCAGAAAAACGGAATCTATCAAGGCTCCGCTTACACGCCCGGAACTCTGCGGCAGACTGTTACCGCAAGATGATTTTCGGATAATGGTTCTTCTTTCATTTCAGAATATCCTGCGCACAGTAAAGGCCGTTTTCCTTTTCAGCAATGAATTCGGCCGCTTTGAGCGCGCCTTCGGCAAAAAGCGTTCTGTCGTGCGCTTCATGTCTGATTGTGACCGTTTGAAAGGGCAGGGCAAAGATAATTTCATGAGAGCCTGCCGCGTTTCCCAATCGCAGCGAATGGATAAAAAGCTCATTTCTATCTCTCGCCTTTCCGGGAATATGGGAGCTGCGGACGGAAAGACCCGGCCGGACGCTCCTTATCGCTTCGGCAAGCATGAGGGCTGTTCCGCTCGGAAAATCTGCCTTTTTGTCGTGGTGGGTTTCAACAATTTCAATTTCGGATTCCGGAAAAGCCTTGGCCGTCATTTTTGCAATGCACGCCGTCAGCGCCACTCCGAGCGACATATTGGCCGAATAAAAAACCGGAATGTGTCTTGCGGAAGAGTTGATTATGCTCCTTTCCCGTTCCGTGTGACCCGTTGTTGCAACAACAAGGGGTGTTTTTGTTTTCACGGCATAGGAGCAGAGCACCGGAACGGACGCATGGAAAGAGAAGTCGATAATGACGTCTGCCTTTTTCCGAACTTCAAAAAGATTTTTAAAAGCGCAGTTTTTTGCGTCCGTTTCAAACGCCGGGTCAACAAGGGCAGACACCCGGTGTTTTTTTTCGCTTTGAATGAGTGAGCGCATAACGCACCCCATTTTTCCTCCGGCTCCGTTTATGATGATATCCATTGCATCACTCCCTTTAGATTAAGCTATGAGGAAGGCTATTGAAAAATTCGGCAATTAGGGTTATAATCACTCCGAAAGCAAGTTGCTTGAAATTTAATAAGCCGGCTTCCGGCCGCCACAGGAGGAAAAACAATGGAACTTTTCAAACGTATTTTTGCGCTTTTTGTCAGCACAATGCTGCTTTTTGCAAATGCTGCCGACAAGGGCGGAGAGAACTCGCTCGGCGAGTCCAAGCTCATTTCAACCGATCACTATGTTCTTTGTGACGGTGACTATCTCACTCAGGGCATTACAACGGACGGAACCTATTATTACTGCACCGGCGCAAGAACTTACACCGGCTTCAACGGTATTGCAAAAATCGACATGAAAACCGGCGAGGTTGTGAAAGAAAACAGGGACGCAATGCCTTGGGAGATGAAAAAGCAGCTTTTTAACCATCTTGGCGGCTGCTCATATTATGAGGGTAAAATCTATGTTGCGGTTGAGGACCTTTTCCGCAAGCACCCGGCCGTTGCTGTTTTTGACTCTCAGACGCTTGAATTCACCGGTCAATATAAAATTCTCGGTGAGGAAGTTCAGCCTAACGGTAATCTCTCCTGGTGCGCCGCCGACCGCGAAAAGGGCGTCCTTTACACGGGCATTTCAAGGGGCGGAAACTTTGTCAATGTTCTCAACATTGAAACGCTTGAACCGATTGGACGGATAATGCTTGAAACCTCCTTCCACCGCGTTCAGGGTGCGGAGGTCTATGACGGTTTGCTTTATATCTCCTGCAATGACACAAACAAGAAAAAGCACGTCTATTCCGCCGACCTTGAAACCGGAAAGGTGAGCGTTGTTCTTGAGCGCGCCGCCGCCGCTCTTCCGACCGAGGCGGAGGGACTGACCGTTTGGCCGACCGAGGACGGAGCATTTTTCCACGTTGTTGATGTTGTTGCAATGTCAATAGGCTCCATCAGGCATTACAGTAAATAATTTTTCTAAAACAAAGAGGCTGCTGAAAGGGCAGTTCGGAAAGGTAGGTTTATCCCTTGCCGAGCCGCCTTGAGGCGGTCTCTTTTTTTGCCTGAGACGAGCAATTATTGCAAAAAACGATAGTATATGCTAAAATATCCGCGGAGAAAACTTTTTTTGGAGGAAACAAAAAATGAAACGCTTTCTTTCGCTTTTGCTGTGTATATCGCTGCTTTTGACCGCTTCTTCGCATTTTGCTTTTGCAGCCGAAAAGGAAAAAACAACCGAGGCCGTTCTTCTTGAACTTTCTGACCGTTTTCCCCACGGAATGTATTGGAACCATGTCGGCTCAAGTGAAAACAATCCCGAATGTGTGACGGACACTCCCTGCCGGAATCATACGGGCATAAGCTGGGATTCGCCGGAAAAAACCTGCAACAGCTTTGAAAACGCAATTCAGTGCATGGGGTTTTCATATAAAATCGGTTTTGAAATTGTTGGAACAAGTCCGCGAACATGGAATAAAAGCGAAAAACTTGTTCCCTCAAAGCTGCGGGTCGGCGATATTATACGCTACCGCAACAACCGCCATTCGCTGACCGTGACCGGAGTTAAGGGAAACACAATCTCCTTTGTTGACGCAAACTGGTCTTACGGCTGTGGAATAAGGTGGGGAAAAGCAGAGCTTTCCGAGCTTCCCGGGTTCTCATATGTTCTTCACGAAAAAAGCAACAACAGGAAGAACGCGAACATTGATTTTTATCTCACTGCGGTTGAAAAGGGCGAGGCTGCTTTTGAAAAGCTTGAAAAAACAACCGAGCGCTGGCAAGCACCCAGAAACAGCTCAATCGCCGTCTATTCCGCCTTTGAAAAGCCAAAAAAGAAGCTCGGCTTAATTCCGGCGGAAGCCTATTTCAGAGCGACCGATAAAAAAATTATTGGAAAAAAGGTTTGGGGAAAGGTTTGCTACGGTCTCCTGAACGGCTGGGCTGTGCTCAATAAAAGCGAATTCGTTTCAGGTACCGTGAACGCCGCAAGGGTGATAAAAACGAGCGAGCTTTATCCGTCAAAAACCGCGTTTTCCGTTTCGTGGAGTCCGGTTCCCGGTGCTTCGGAATATAAAGTTAACATTGCTTCCGAATACGGCCCATATCGCGCCGCGCTTGAAACAAAAACGAACGCCGCAAGCCTGACCCTTCCTCAAAACGGCCGCTATTACTTGACCGTGACGGCGCTTAATACGCGCATTCCCTCTTGGGTAACCGAAAGTGAAACCTATGTCTTTTCCGCCGCAGACAGAAGCTTAATAAAAGTGAACTCCCTCAAAATTTCAAAAACCGCCGTAACTCTCACCGAAAAGGGAAGCCTTAAACTTTCCTGCGAGGCTTTTCCCGTGTTCGCCGGGAACAAAAAGCTTGTTTGGAAAAGCGGTGATGAGACCGTTGCTTCCGTCAGCCAAAGCGGAACGCTGACGGCGCTTTCACCGGGAAAGGCTGTTGTTGCCTGCACGGCGGCGGACGGTTCGCTTTGCCGCGCTTTTTGCTCGGTCACCGTTCTTCCGTCCGCTGTTTCAAGAGTATATCAGAAGCCGGAAAAGACAAAGGCAAAAAGGCTTTCCGTCTTTTGGGAAAAGGTCAACGGCGCCGATGGATATCAGCTTTTCAGATATGACTCAGAGGGGAAAAGGTATGTCCTTATTTGCGAAACAAAAAAGACCCATGCTCTTTGCAAAAACCTTGAAGGCGGAAAAAAGTACGTTTTTGCCGTCAGAGCTTTCAAGCTTAGCGGAAACAAAAAGCTCTTCGGCGCGTCAGGCAGAAATACGCTCATAACAAGTCCGTCCGCGCCGGCTGTTAAAGCCAAAAAGGAGGGGAAAAAGACGCTCCTTTCCTGGAACAGCGTTCCGGGTGCAACGGGCTATGAAATATACACTCTTAAAAAGGGCGAATTTGTTCTTTCAAAGGTTGTTTCCGCGTCAAGAACCTCATATTCAAAAAAGTATGAAAGAAAGGGAGAAAGCTTTGTTCGCGCAAGAACAAGAATAAACAAGGAAATCTTTCGCTCGGCAAAATCGCGGACAGTAAAAGGATAATTATTTTCATTTATATGTAGAATTCTTCTCATATCTATGTTATTATAATATGAATGGTCATGCACCGCGAAAAAACTTTAAACTCAGATTATACATTCTGCAATATAATTATCAGGAGGAATGGTACAAATGAAAAAAATTCTTTGCCTTTTGCTTTGCCTTTTGCTTGTTTTGCCGCTTGCGGCGTGCAAAAAGGGCGGAGACCCCAATGCGATCTTTGTCAACACCGAGTCATCTTCGGAAAGCGACAAGGACATTAAGGACACCGTTAAGGTGAGCTTTCCTCTGTCTGTCGTTGATGAGGAGTATCGGGACAACCTTGACGCCTACTGCGAAAAATACGGCTATAAGAGCGCAAAGCTTAACTCTGACGGAACCGTAACCGTCAAAATGAATGCGTTTTCATATGAACTTCTCATGACCCAAAACGGAATGAAAGCAATCAAAGCTATCTATAATGTTGCCGAAAGCGGAGATTATCCGTTCGTCAAGGGCATTGAAAGCTATGATGACAAAGACTTTTCCGCCGTGTCTGTTCTTGTTGATAAGGCTAAGTATGACGCTGCGGGCGATAAGGCTGACATGGCTCTTGCCATTGCAAAGGGCTGCTATATCTATCAGGCTCTTACCGGCAATGCGTTCAAATGCACCGTGACTGTTATCGACAGCAAAACGAAAAAGACGGTTGAAACAAAAGACTTTACGGATGCGGATGTTGCGTCCTGAGAAAGGGGAAAACTTATGCAAATGACCTTCCGCTGGTTCGGGGAAGAAAAGGACACAGTCTCCCTTGAACAGATTCGGCAGATACCGGGTGTTACCGGCGTTGTTCCGGCGCTGCACACCTTGCCTTGCGGCGAAAAATGGCCGCTTGAAATGATACTTAAAATGAAGGAACAGATTGAAAAGGCCGGCCTTTCAATGGAATGCATTGAGTCCGTCAATGTTCACGAGGATATTAAGCTAGGTCTCCCGTCAAGAGAAAAATATATCGAAAACTATATTGAAAGCATCAGGAACCTTTCAAAAGCCGGAGTGAAAGTTATCTGCTATAACTTTATGCCCGTTTTTGATTGGACAAGAACCGACCTTGCGGCCGATATGGGCAACGGAGCCACCTGCCTTGCTTATAACGGCGAACAGATTGAGGGCAAAAGCCCCGAGGATATGTTCCGCGAGATTGACGAAAACTCCAACGGCTACGCCATGCCCGGTTGGGAAACCGAGCGCATGGGAGAGATTAAAGAGCTCTTTCAAAAATACAAAGGTGTGACGGCCGATGACCTCTGGAAAAACCTTGAATATTTTCTCAAAAAGATTATCCCTGTCTGCGAGGAATGCGGCGTAAAAATGGCCATTCATCCGGACGATCCGCCGTGGGATATTTTCGGTCTGCCGAGAATTATTAAGGACATTGACTCAATAAAGCGCTTTTTAAAGCTTGTTGATTCCCCCTGCAACGGTTTGACTTTCTGCACCGGCTCGCTCGGCGCGAGCGAGAAAAACGACCTTCCGGCAATGATACGCGAGGTTGGAGACAGAATTTACTTTGCCCACATCAGAAACGTCAAAAGAGAGGGTAACCGCTTCCACGAAACGGCGCACCTTTCCTCTGAGGGCAGTCTTGATATTTATGAAATTGTTAAAGCGCTTCAGGATGTCGGCTTTGACGGCTATATCCGCCCCGACCACGGAAGAATGATCTGGGGCGAAAAGGCGCGTCCCGGATACGGCCTTTATGACCGCGCACTCGGCGCTGCATATCTCAACGGAGTTTGGGAAGCGGCGTTGAAAGCGCGCAAAAATTGATTGGAGTTGGAGAAGAATGGCGAAGCTGTATTTCCGTTACGGCGCAATGAATTCGAGCAAGACCGCGAATGCGCTCATGGTCAAGTATAACTATGAGGAGCAGGGACAGTCGGTCATCATCACAAAGCCGGCCGTTGACACAAGGAACGGCGAACACAGAGTCTATTCGCGCTGCGGACTTGAAAGCGAGTGTGTGCTTTTTCATGAGCTTAAAGAGGAGGACATCAAAAAAACCGACTGCCTTATTGTTGACGAGGCGCAGTTTCTCACCAAAGAGGAATGCGAATTTCTTGTTCACGTTGTTGATGACCTCGGCGTTCCTGTGATTTGTTATGGCCTGAGGGCAGATTTCAAAGGCGACCTTTTTCCCGGCAGCCACTGGCTGCTTGCGTGGGCAGACACCATTGAGGAAGTTAAAACCATCTGTTGGTGCGGAAAAAAAGCAACCTGCAACGCAAGATTTGATAAAAATGGAATTATCAAGCACGGAGAACAGGTTGTTCTCGGCGCGAACGAAAAATATACGAGCCTTTGCCGCAAGCATTGGCGCGAGGGAAATTTAGGAGATAAAAAATGAGCTTCATTGAATTTGAGTCCGTTTACAAAAGATATCAGACCGGCGAAATTGTTATCCCGGCCGCGGACGGTGTTAATTTTACGATTGAAAAGGGCGAATTCTGCCTCATCGTTGGCGCAAGCGGCGCCGGAAAATCCACCGTGCTCAATCTGCTTGGCGGAATGGACACCGTTGACGACGGAAAAATCCGTGTTGCCGGCCGACCCATCACAAAGCTTACGCCGGAGCAGCTCATTGATTACCGCCGCTTTGATGTTGGCTTTGTTTTTCAGTTCTATAACCTCATTCCGAATCTGACGGCGCTTGAAAATGTTGAGCTTGCCTCACAGATTGCAAAAAAGCCGCTCTCTCCGGAAACGCTGCTCAAAAAGGTCGGTCTTGCTCAAAGGATGGATAACTTTCCCTCTCAGCTCTCCGGCGGTGAGCAGCAGCGCGTTTCAATCGCGCGTGCTCTGGCCAAGAACCCAAAGCTTCTCCTCTGCGACGAACCGACGGGCGCTCTTGACTATAAAACGGGAAAGCAGATTCTTAAACTCCTCCACCGCACCTGCCGCGAGACGGGAACAACCGTTGTTGTTATCACTCACAACTCGGCGCTTGCGGACATGGCGGACAGGATAATCACCATGCGCAGCGGACGTGTGATTCAGATTGCCGTTAACGACAGACCCGTTCCCGTTGACCTTCTTGAATGGTGATTTTTGAGGTGAATGTTAAAAATGACTAAAGCTTTGCTTAAAGACACTTTGCGGACGATTGAACGCACACGCTCAAGGTTCTTTTCAATCGTTGCAATCGTTGCGCTCGGAATCAGCTTCTTTGCCGGAATGAACGCAACCGCTCCCGATATGCTTGAAACCGCCGGGCAGTATCTTCAGGATACAAACGCAATGGACATCTCTCTGACTTCAACGGTCGGACTTTCAAACGATGACCTTGCAACCCTTTCAACAATAAGCGGTGTTGAGTCCGTTATTGGAGAAAAGTTTTTTGACGGTGTGCTCAGAATCAATGGACAGAACGCCGTTGACCTTGACGGTTCCCAGCTCACCGTGCGCGCGCTTGCGCTCGATTTGAACAAGCTTTCCGCCTACTCCCAAGGGCAGAATGACCCATCTTTCCTCAATCGGCCGCAGCTTATTGAGGGCGCGTGGCCAACGGGCCCGGATCAGTGCGTTGTTGACCGCAGCGCGCTTTCAACGCCGGACGGTTTTGAAATTGGGAATGTTGTTTCCATTGAGGGTGACGGTGCCGATGCGGCGGCCTCGCTCAAAAACACGCAGTTCACAATAACGGGAATTATCCGTTCACCGCGCTATATCTCATATGAACGCGGCTATACGAACATAGGAACGGGAAAGCTTGGAACTTTCATATATATTTCCGCAGACAATTTCACTTCCGAATATTTCAACAGCTTTTCAATCAAAGTTGCCGGTTCGGATAATTATGATCCGTTTTCCGCCGAATATAAAAATTATATTGCCCCGTTTGTTTCCTATCTCAACTCCATTGCGCAGGAGAGAATCGACATCAGGGTGAACGCAATTAAAGAAAAATATTCAAGCGAGGTTGCCGCTCAGGAGCAGAAATACGCCGAGGCGAAGTCTGAGGCGGAAACAAAGCTCACCGAAGGCGAGGCGAAGGTCAAGGAGATTCTTGACCTTGCCGAAAACGGCGATAAAAAACTTGCTCAGTATAAAGAGGAATACAACAAAAAGGCGAGCGAGGCCTCCTCAAAAATTGACCAAAGCAAGCTTCAGCATTCCACCCAGTATAAAAAATGGGAGGAAAAGCGAGACAAGTATAACGAGGCCAAGGCCGTTGTTGATAAATATGCCAACGCTGAAACCGATTATAAAAACGCACAGTCGCAGTATAATGTTGCAAACACGCAGGTTAACAGCCTGCTCACAACGGTTTCATATCTTGAAAACCTTGTTGCAACAACGCGTTCGGCAATGAACAAGTTTGACCAGACCCAGACTAATAATGTTGACGCAATGCTTGAGCGTTTTAAGGAGTCCGGTCTTGTCGGCGCCGAAGTTGACAAAATCATGAGCACAATTAACAGCCTCACCGCCGTTGGAACGGCTGAGGAAATGGCTGCATACATGGAGCCGCAGCTTCAGGAGGTTGAGGCAAAGCTCGCCGCCTCAAAAAAAGAACTGAGCGACGCAAAAACTCAGCTCGCCGCGAAAAAAGCCGACCTTGAAAAAGCCGCGGAGCTTGTTAAAACGCTCAAGGAGGTTGAATCTCAGCTCACCGTTGCCGAAACCGAACTTAAAGAGGCAGAAAAGGAGCTGACAAGCGCGAACTATGACATTCAGTTCGGCGAGCTTGAAACGCTCAATCAACTTTCAGACTCCAAAAACCAGATAACCAATTTTGAAACAAACCTCCAGCTTGCAAAGGAAAAAGCCAAAACCGTTGAGGCCGACTTTGCCGCGCAGAAGGAGGAAATCAACAAAAAGCTTGAATTGGCAAAAGCGCAGCTTGACGAGGCCAAGAGCTTCCTTTTGAACCTTGATGTTGGAAAATGGTACGTTCAAAACCGCGATGACGCGCTTCTCGGCTTTGAAGAGCTTGAACAGACGGCGGAAAGAACGGCCGCAATCTCCAAAGTTTTTCCGTGGATATTTTTCCTTGTTGCCGCGCTTGTCTGCCTGAACACAATGACGCGCATGGTTGAGGACGACCGCACTCAGCTTGGAACGCTTAAGGCGCTCGGTTTCCATAGCAGCGAAATAGTCGGAAAATACCTTATCTATTCCCTTGCTGCGAGCGCTATCGGCTCCTTTGCCGGAACAATGCTCGGCTTTGCTCTTTTCCCGTACGCAATTTCAAAGGCATATTCAATCCTTTTTGCGCTGCCTGCCGTTGAGGTGAAGTACCGCTTCGGTTACGCAATTCCGGCAATGATAATTTCTATCGGTGCAACCGTCCTTTCGTCATATCTTGCCTGCCGCAGGAGTCTCGGGACGAGCGCATCCTCTCTCATGAGACCGAAAGCACCCAAGGGCGGAAAGCGAATCTTCCTTGAAAAATTCCCATCGCTTTGGAAAAAGCTCAGCTTCACAACAAAGGTTACATTCCGCAATGTTTTCCGGAATAAAAAGCGCTTTGTGATGGCCGTCCTCGGCGTAATGGGCTGCACGGCGCTGATGGTTGCCGCCTTCGGCCTCCAGAATTCAATCAACACAATGCTCAAAAGGCAGTTCACAGACAGCGACAGCATTGTTTCCTATGATATGCAGGTTGTTCTCAACGGCTCGTATGACACTCTTGTTGCCGCGCCGGACGCACAGAAAACCGTTGCCGAGCGCGCGGAGGTTGCGGTTTCAACCCTCAATTATATGAAAGTTACCAACACCGGAAGCACAAACAGCAGCAAGCGCTTTGAAACCTACATCATGGTTCCGGAAAACGCAGATATGCTTCCGAATTATATCAGGCTCAGAGACACCTCAACCGGCGGAGTGCTCTCACTGCCGCAAAACGGCGCGGTTATCACAAAAAAGCTTGCCGAATCGCTCGGCCTTTCCGCCGGAGACAGCATCAATGTTTTTGTCAGCGATTCATATGTTGTTCAGGTTCCCATTGCCGCCGTTGCGGAAAACTATGTTTTCCATTATGTTTTCATGACGAAAGAGGTTTATACTGCTCTCTTTGGCGCAAACCCGGGATATAACTACATCATGGCGAAATTTAAATCGCCCCTTTCCGGAACGCAGAAGGAGCAGCTTTCAAAAGACCTCATGAGTGAATATGACATCACCGCCGTTTCATACGCCGAAGAGGCGCAGCAGACCTTTGAGCATATTCTGGATTCGCTTGGCTATGTTGTCATTATTCTTGTTGTTTCCGCCGGCCTTCTTTCGTTCATTGTTCTTTATAACCTGTCCTCAATCAACATCAACGAGCGCATAAAGGAGATTGCAACGATAAAGGTTCTCGGCTTCAGAAAGCGCGAGGTCACCGCGTATATCTTCAGAGAAAATTTGATGCTCAGCGTTTTTGGAACGGTACTCGGCTTGATTTTCGGCCTTGCGCTGCACCGGATGATAATTGCCGTTGGTGAGGTTGATATCCTCATGTTTGCAAGGAGCGTCGGCATTTTGAGCTTCCTTTATTCAGCCGTGCTTTCAATGGCGTTTTCCCTTTGCGTGAATATTGTTCTTCGGCGCAACCTTGAGCGCGTTGATATTGTTGAGGCGCTCAAATCAATCGAATAAGGTGATTGTATGAACTTCAAAAAAGACGCGCTTTATGACCTTGTTTCCCTCGGAGAGGTTATGCTGCGCCTTGACCCGGGGGAAAGCCGGGTCAAGAACGCCCGCTCCTTCGCTGTTTGGGAGGGCGGCGGCGAATATAATGTTGCAAGAGCGCTTTCAAAGTGCTTCAAAAAGAAAACCGCCGTTGCAACCGCGCTTTGCAAAAACGATGTCGGATTGCTTATTGAGGATCTCATCATGCAGGGCGGCGTTGACACCTCGCTGATTCGGTGGGAACCGTTTGATAAAATCGGCAAAGACTGCCGCAATGGGCTGAACTTTGTTGAGCGCGGTTTTGGTCTCAGAGGCGCAAAAAGCACCTCAGACAGGGGACACACCGCCGTCTCAAAGATTAAAGAGGGCGATTTTGACTGGGACGGAATTTTTTCAAAAGGCGTTCGTGTTTTTCATACCGGCGGAATTTTCTGCGCCCTGTCCGGCAGTACGGCAAAGGCGGCGCTTGAGGCGGTGAAAAAGGCTAAGGAACACAAAACGCTTGTCTCCTTTGACTTCAATTACCGCCCGTCATTGTGGGCTTGTCTTGAAAACGCAGATGAGGTCAAAAAAACAATCGGAGAAATTTTAAAGTATACTGATATAGTTTTTGGCAACGAATTTGACTTTGTGAATGTTCTCGGTTTTGAGGCGGAAAGCGGAGCAGACCTTGACGTCCATGACGATGAGCGCTATCTGCGCTTTATGAACGGCGTTACGGAAAAATATCCGAACATAAAGCTCATTGCAACAACCGTAAGAACGGTTCATTCGGCATCCTGCAACAGTTTGCGCGCGGTCTGCGTCAAGGATAAAAGGCTTGTTTTGTCCGGAACTTTTGAAAAGCTTTCTGTTCTTGACCGCATCGGAAGCGGAGACAGCTTTGCCTCCGGACTTCTGTTTGCCCTTTTTTCAAATAAGGATATCGAATATGCTCTTGAGTTTGCTCTTGCCCACGCGGCGTTTGCAATGACAACTCCGGGCGATACTTCAATGGCAACAGAAGAGGACATTGAAAATATAGTGAACAAAAAATCTGCAAAGGTTGTGAGATAAAATGCTTGTTAATATGAAAGACCTGCTTCTTGACGCGCAGAAGCGTAACTATGCGGTCGGTTCGTTCAGCGTTGCAAACATGGAAATGGTTCTTGGCGTGATTAAAGCGGCCGAGGAGACGCGCTCGCCGATTATTCTTCAGATTGCCGAGGTCCGGCTCAACCATTCGCCACTGGCTCTCATCGGGCCGCTGATGGTTGCTGCGGCTGAGGAGGCGGACGTTCCCGTTGCCGTTCATCTTGACCACGGAAAAACGCCTTGCTGCATTGAGCAGGCGCTTGACATCGGCTTTACGTCCGTAATGTTTGACGGCTCCCACCTTCCGGTTGAGGAGAACATTGAAATTACCAAGGGCATTGTTGAAATTGCAAAGGAATACGGCGCGGCCGTTGAGGCGGAAATCGGCTGCGTTGGTGGCAGCGAGGACGGCAGCGAGGACATTGCAATCAACTGTACGTCTCCCGAACAGGCGAAGCGCTTTGCAGAGGAAACAAAGGTTGATGCGCTTGCAATCGCCATAGGCAACGCCCACGGAAATTACAAAGAGGAGCCGAAATTGCGTTTTGATATCCTTGAAAAGGTTCATGAACTGGTTTCAATTCCGCTTGTTCTCCACGGAGGAACAGGCATCAGTGAAAAGGACTTCATTCGCTGCCACCAAAACGGAATCAAAAAAATCAATATTGCAACCGCAACCTTTGACTCTGTTGAGCGTTCTGTCCGCGAGAGCTATGAAAGCGGAAAAATCGGCGGATATTATGACCTCCATCAGGCTGAAATTGACGGCGCCTATAATAACGCAAAAAAACACATGGAAATTTTTTATTCGGTTAACAAGGCCGATGACATAAATTTATTTTAAAGGAGAATAAACAATGAAATACGTTGAATTTGACCAAAGCCGTCCTCTGGACGTTATCCCCATCGGAAGAATTGCGATTGACTTCAATCCCACAGACATGAACCGTCCGCTTTCGGAAAGCTGCAACTTCAATAAGTATGTCGGCGGTTCACCGGCGAACATCGCCGTCGGCCTTGCAAGGCTCGGAAAGAAGGTCGGTTTCATCGGAAAGGTTTCCGATGATCAGCACGGAGACTATGTTATCGACTACTTCAAAAAGGACGGAATTGACACCTCAAATGTTGTCCGCGCAAAGAACGGGGAAAAAATCGGCCTGACCTTTACCGAAATCAAAAGCCCGACCGAAAGCAGCATCCTTATGTATCGTGACGGCGTTGCCGACCTTATGCTTGAGCCGGGTGAGGTCAGCGAGGAATACATAAAAAGCGCAAAGGCTATCGTCATTTCCGGAACGGCGCTTTCTCAGTCACCCTCAAGGGAGGCGGTTCTTAAAGCGATGATGCTCGCCAAAAAGAACGGAACCGTTGTGATTTTTGATATCGACTACCGCCCGTACACATGGAAAAACAAGGATGAAATTTCCGTATACTATTCGATAGTTGCCGAAAACAGCGACATCATTCTCGGCTCACGCGAGGAATATGACCTCACCGAGGCTATCATGGGCGTTTGCAAAACGGACGAGGAGAGCGCAAAACGCTGGCACTCCCACGGCGCAAAAATCGTTATCATCAAGCACGGAAAGGACGGCTCAACCGCCTATACAAACGACGGAAAGAGCTATTCAATCAAGCCGTTCCCGGTTAAGGCGATGAAAGGCTTCGGCGGCGGCGACGGCTACGCCTCAGCGTTCATCCGCTGCTTGCTTGAGGGTTGGGACGTTATTGATGCGCTTGAGTTTGGAACGGCGTCCGCTTCAATGCTCATTTCCGCTCATAGCTGTTCGGCCGCTATGCCAACTGTTGAAGCAGTTGAAAAATTCATTAAAGAAGAAAAAGAACTCTACGGCGAAATGGTCGCAAGAGTATAATAAAAAAAGCTGCCCCATCCGTGGGCAGCTTTTTTGTGTGGCATTGAAAAAACGGGGTGTAAAGTTTTTTCAATGCACTTAATTTATTGTTCACGCGCCGGAAGTTCAAAGCGAACGCTGGCGGTGAAAACTTCGTTTTCGTTTTCGGTGCTGAGGGCGCCGTTATATTTTTTCAGTGCGCGTTCAACATTTTTCAGGCCTATGCCGTGGTTGCGCCGGTCGCTTTTGGTCGTTCTGAGTTTTGGATTTTTTGCGCCGGAGGTCGGGTTGGAAATGCTTAAAATGAAGTAACCGGCAACTTTCCTCGCCTCAACGTCAATCGTTTTTTCTCCGGGCAGCTTTTCGCAGGCCTCGGCGGCGTTGTCAATGAGGTTTGCAAGAACAGTGCAAAGGTCCTCGCTTTCAATTCCGTCCGGCGGAATGATTCCGGAAAAAGGGCAGAGCAAGTCATAACCCAATCAACAAGTCAAAAAATTTGGAGCCGTCCGTTACCTGGCGGCTCCTTTGTTATATGTTGGTATACATTTTCCGAGTGAAAATTTCAGATCTGAGCACACTTTGCGGACATCTGTTCAAATTTCACCGTATTCAATCCTCACAAGCTTTTTGTCTCCGATCTTGTCTGTGCCGGAGCCGAACGCCATGTGACCGACAAAGCCGACATAGTTTATTGTCATGTCGTCATTGAGGGCAAAAATGCTGTCGGCGCCGCGCTCTGTCGGCTTCACGCCGTCGCCGAAGGTGAAGCCCTCGGCCTCTGCATCGGCAAGAAACCGACGGGCAAGCTCATGAGTATTGAAATGCAGAAAAATTCTGCTATTGGGATAAGCGGATAATAAATTTTTGAGTTTTGACATTGAAAAAACCTCTCTTTAAAATTTTTCCGCAAAGAGAGGCAAAAAGAAAACACCCATCGTTACCGACGGGCGCAAAAAATCATGTTCGTCACCATCGGTCAGACTTTGGCACCTTGCGCTTTTGCAGGTTGCCGGGCGGTCAACGGGTCTGTCCCGTGTGCTGCGGAACACCTGAAACTTTACAAGTATTGCGGCGTATGATTGCGTTTAACTGCGTCTTAAAACTTGACAGGCGTCAGCCTGTCAGCCTGCCTGCGTTTTCATCCTTGTTAAACATAACCATACTTGCAATCAGATGCAAACTTTTGGGTATTTCGTAGCCCTCGCGCCACTCTTTATGGTATATTTATGATAACACAAAAAAGAAAAAAGTCAAGTGTTATACAAAAACAACCCCCGTGACGGCAGTCACGGGGGTGAATTTATTGATTTGCCGAAAATTATTTCTCAGCGATAGCAGCCTGTGCAGCAGCAAGTCTTGCGATGGGAACTCTGAACGGTGAACATGAAACGTAGTCAAGACCAATCTTGTGGCAGAACTCAACGGACGAGGGATCGCCGCCGTGCTCGCCGCAGATTCCGCAGTGGAGAGCGGGATTGACCGGCTTACCGAGGTCAAGAGTCATCTTCATGAGCTTTCCAACGCCGTTCTGGTCAAGCTTTGCGAACGGATCGTTCTCAAAGATCTTTGCGTCATAGTAAGCGTCAAGGAACTTACCGGCATCGTCACGGCTGAAGCCGAAGGTCATCTGAGTAAGGTCGTTGGTTCCGAAGCAGAAGAAGTCAGCTTCCTTTGCAATCTCATCAGCGGTGAGAGCAGCTCTCGGAATTTCAATCATTGTGCCAACTTCATACTTGAGGTCAGCGCCTGCTGCGGCGATTTCTGCGTCAGCAGTTTCAACAACAAACTTCTTAACATACTTAAGCTCTTTAACTTCGCCAACGAGCGGAATCATGATTTCCGGAACGATCTTCCAGTCCGGATGAGCCTTTGAAACATTGATTGCGGCGCGGATAACGGCCTTGGTCTGCATCTTTGCAATTTCCGGATAGGTAACGGCAAGACGGCAGCCTCTGTGACCCATCATCGGGTTGAACTCGTGGAGGGAAGCAATAATAGTCTTGATTGCTTCAACGCTCTTGCCCTGAGCCTTTGCAAGAGCTTCAATGTCGGCTTCCTCGGTGGGAACGAACTCATGAAGCGGCGGATCAAGGAAGCGGATGGTAACCGGGCAGCCTTCAAGGGCTTCATAGAGTTTTTCAAAGTCAGCCTGCTGCATCGGGAGGATCTTGTCAAGAGCGGCTTCTCTTTCCTCAACGGTGTCTGAGCAGATCATCTCACGGAAAGCGGCAATTCTGTCGGCTTCAAAGAACATATGCTCGGTTCTGCAAAGGCCGATACCTTCTGCGCCGAGTTCACGTGCTTTCTTTGCGTCGGCCGGAGTGTCGGCATTGGTTCTGACCTTGAGCTTTCTGTACTTGTCAGCCCAGGACATGATTCTTCCGAATTCGCCGGCGATTGTTGCGTCAACGGTTGCAATTTCGCCGTCATAGATGTTACCGGTTGAACCGTCGATGGAGATAACGTCGCCTTCGTGGAAGGTCTTTCCTGCGAGGGTGAAGTTCTTGTTAGCTTCATCCATTGCGATGTCTGAGCAGCCGGAAACGCAGCAGGTACCCATACCGCGGGCAACAACGGCTGCGTGTGAGGTCATACCGCCGCGAACGGTGAGAATACCCTGAGAAGCCTTCATTCCGGTGATGTCCTCCGGTGAGGTTTCAAGGCGAACAAGAACAACCTTCTTGCCCTGAGCCTTCCAAGCTGCTGCATCGTCAGCGGTGAAAACGATCTGGCCGCAGGCAGCGCCCGGTGAAGCGCCGAGACCCTTGCCGATGGGAGTTGCAGCCTTGAGTGCCTTTGCGTCAAACTGCGGGTGGAGGAGGGTGTCAAGGTTTCTCGGGTCGATCATTGCAACGGCTTCTTCTTCTGTTCTCATGCCCTCGTCAACAAGGTCGCAAGCGATCTTGAGAGCGGCCTGAGCGGTTCTCTTGCCGTTTCTGGTCTGGAGCATGAAGAGCTTTCCGTGTTCAACGGTGAACTCCATGTCCTGCATATCTCTGTAGTGATTTTCAAGAGTTGAGCAAACTTTCTGGAACTGCTCAAATGCTTCGGGGAACTTCTGAGCCATTTCCTGAATGTGCATCGGGGTACGAACGCCTGCAACAACGTCCTCGCCCTGAGCGTTGGTGAGGAATTCACCGAACAGGCCCTTTGCGCCGGTTGCCGGGTCACGGGTGAAAGCAACGCCGGTTCCGCAGTCGTCGCCCATGTTTCCGAACGCCATTGACTGGACGTTAACGGCGGTACCCCATGAATACGGGATATCGTTGTCGCGGCGATAAACATTTGCACGCGGGTTGTCCCATGAACGGAAAACGGCCTTGATTGCGCCGAAGAGCTGCTCTTTCGGATCGGTCGGGAAATCGGCACCGATCTTTGCCTTGTATTCAGCCTTAAACTGTGAAGCGAGCTCCTTGAGGTCGTCAGCGTCAAGCTCAACGTCCTGGGTAACGCCCTTCTTCTTCTTCATTTCGTCAATGAGTTCCTCAAAGTACTTCTTGCCGACTTCCATAACAACGTCGGAGTACATCTGAATGAAACGTCTGTAGCAGTCCCACGCCCAACGGGGATTGTTTGATTTTTCGGCGATAACGGCAACAACGTCCTCGTTAAGGCCGAGGTTAAGGATTGTGTCCATCATGCCGGGCATTGAAGCTCTTGCGCCGGAACGGACGGAAACGAGGAGCGGATTCTCCTTATCGCCGAACTTTTTGCCGGTGGTTTCTTCAAGAATGTCAATGTTCTTCATGATTTCGGCGCGGATTTCGTCGTTGATCTGTCTGCCGTCCTCATAATACTGGGTGCAGGCTTCGGTTGAGATGGTGAAACCCTGGGGAACGGGGAGACCGAGAGAGGTCATCTCCGCAAGGTTTGCACCCTTACCGCCAAGGAGCTCACGCATATTTGCGTTGCCTTCCTTGAACTGGTATACATATTTTTTGCTCATCGGAATCATCCTCCTACAAATAAATTAACAAACTTAGTTTTGACAGCGAAAAGCGCAGAAAAACACACTTTTCACTATTCAAAAAATTTTAGCAAATTTTGAAGCTAAAATCTATTGATTTTTTATATATAGATTGAGCAGATATTTTGTAAATTTTGTAAAAATTTGCACAACTTGCGCCAGATTTTACAGACAAGCACAAATTCAGGAAAAAAACAAGTCTTGTTTTTTTCTTTTTTAGAGTGTATTAAATATATAGAGCCTCGGCCGAGGGCTGCCAAATTGTTTATACATGAAAGGAAAATACTCAGATGGATAACAACACAAGCATGACCGCCCTTGTTTCGCTTTTTGCGCGCGCATATCACACAAAGCGCAGCGCAGCCCCGGTTTATGAAGATGAGCTCGCCAAGCTTCTGATGACAAAGGAGGAGTATGAAAAAGTTGCCCTCTCAATGGAAAGCGGCGCTTCCTTTTTCTTTCCGAATTTTTCCGGAACGCCTCAGGAGGCTCTTGATAAAATTGTCAACACCCGCCTTGCGCCGGCGGTTGTTTCGCGCAGTGCGTTTTGTTTGGACGCGCTCAGAAACGCCGTAATGCTCGGTGCAAAGCAGCTTGTTCTGCTTGGCTCCGGCTATGATTCTTTACCATACAGAGCTGAGTTTTATGGAAAGCTCAATACCTTTGAGCTTGACCGCGAGGAGATGATTAAAGACAAAATACGCCGCCTTGAGGAGGGGAAAATTGAACACGCAAAAGTTTCCTTTGTTCCCTGCGACCTTTCTGCCGATTTTGAAAACGGTTTGATTTCTTCCGGATTCAAAAATGATGAGCGTACTTTTGTCTGCGCACTCGGCCTTTGCCATTATCTTAATAAAGAGGAGTTTTCGGCTCTTTTGAAAAAAATTGCTTCTCTTGTTCCGGCGCACAGCGAAGTTCTTTTTGATTATCCGCTGAAAACCGCCGACGGCGAAAGCACCGTTCAAAAGCTTGCGTCCGGTGCCGGCGAGCAAATGAAAGCGGATTACTCTTTTTCCGAGCTTGAAAGACTCTTGCAGGAAAGCGGCTTCTTGATTTATGAAAACCTTTCAAAAAAGGAAACCGACGAGCGCTTTTTTGCGCCGCATAATGCATTCACGGACGGCACCGGTCTGATGGAGGCGCCCGGCGACTTTGCGCTCTGCCGCGCTGTCCTTTCAAAGAAAGTATAAAAAAAGAAAGCATAAAATTGAAAAAGCTCTTTTCGTAGCATTTTGCTCTCAATTCAATCAGTGCTTACTGAACATACCGCGGCCGCCTTTTGAATAGTATATCATATATTCATCATGGATAACGGAGGTATGTCTACTATGAAAATTGCGGTTGCGGGTTACGGAAACCTCGGAAAAGCGGCGGTGCGCGCAGTGCTTGAGTCGAAAGGGGACGAACTTGTCGGTGTGTTCAGCCGCAGGAGCGCAGAAACGCTTGATGTTCCGGAAAATGTCCGCGTGTTTCCTTTTGAACTGATTCAACTGTTTGATGAAAACATTGACGTTGTTCTCAACTGCATGGGCAGCGCACATGATCTTCCGGAAACAACGCCGTTCATTGCGTCATATTTTAATGTTGTTGATTCGTTCGATACCCACGCAAAAATTCCACAGCATTTTGAAAATGTCAACAAAGCCGCGCTCATGAGCGGAAAAACTGCGGTGATAAGCACCGGCTGGGATCCGGGACTTTTCTCACTCGCGCGCATATATATGGAAAGTGTGATGCCCTCATGCAAAACCTACACATTCTGGGGCAGGGGAGTCAGCCAGGGACACACGGACGCAATAAGAAGCATTGACGGCGTTCTGTTTGCGCGCGAGTATACCGTTCCCGTCAAGGGCGCAAGGGAAAGCGTCCGCAGGGGTGAGCTTTCCGAACCCTCGCCTGAAAAACTGCACCGAAGAATTTGCTATGTTGTTGCAAAGGAAAACGCAGACAAAGAAAAAATCCGCGAGGAAATTGTCAATATGCCGGAATACTTCAAAGGCTATGAAACCGAGATTCATTTCATCAGTCTCGACGATTTTTTGCTTGAACATAAAAGCATGGCTCACGCCGGAAACGTGATTGCTTTGCGCAAAGGCGAAAGCGGAACGGACCGGTTGGAGTTTTCGCTTTCAAGTCCGTCCAATCCGCAGATTACGGCCGGTATACTTTTTGCATACGCAAAAGCGTGCGTGCGCATGAACGCGCGCAAAGAGAGCGGCTGCAAGACCGTTTTTGATGTCCGCCCGGCCGATCTTTTCGGCGGCGGAGAAGGCGATGAAATAAGCCTTTTATGACAGACGGACGGTGAGCGGCAATTCACCGCAGAGGAGCGAACAGGGTGAACTTACGCTCACAGCAAAAAAACGAGTAAAAATACAAATTTGTTGAATAATTAAACATTTGACTTTGTTAAAAATTGTCATAATGAGGGGCAAAATGTGAAAAATATAGTAAACAATTCATAAAATCTGCCTGTTTTGCGAAAAAAGCAACGCATATTATTGAAAAGATGCTGATTTTAGTATATAATTTAACAGTCTAAATCCACGCATACGCAATGTGTTTGCGTTGACTTTCGGCACAGCCAACAGAAAAGCGGCCGCAAAAATAGCCGGCCGCAAAAAAGAATGGAGGAATAATCATGAAAAAACTGTTAGCTATCGTACTTGCTGCTCTCCTTGTTTTCTCGCTCGTTGCTTGCGGCGGCGGAAACTCCGATGACCAGACCTCTGCTCCGGCTTCTTCCGGCGAAAGCAAGGACAGCTCCACCGGCAACGATGTTGTCAAAATCGGCGTTTTTGAGCCTCAGTCAGGCGACAACGGCGCAGGCGGAAAGCAGGAGATTCTTGGTATGCAGTATGCAAACCACGTTGCTCCCACCGTTGAAATCGGCGGAAAAACCTATGACGTAAAGCTTGAAATCGTTGATAACGAATCTTCAACCGACAAGGCTCCGACCGCTGCCCAGACTCTTGTTTCGGCCGGCGTATCCGTTGCTCTCGGCTCATATGGCTCAAGCGTTGCAATAGCAGGCTCGCCCGTTTTCCAGAACGCAGGAATCCCGGCAATCGGTGTAACCTGCACCAATCCGCAGGTTACCGAAGGCAACAGCCATTACTTCCGCATCTGCTTCCTTGATCCGTTCCAGGGCACAGTTCTTGCTAACTATGCTTTCAAGGAACTCAAGGCTAAAAAGGCATACATCCTTGCTCAGCTCGGAAACGACTATGACCAGGGTCTTGCAAATTACTTCACCAAGGCTTTTGAAGCTCTCGGCGGTACCGTTGTTAAGGAGGACTTCCCGGAAGGAAACTCAGACTTCACTTCATACCTCACCAACGCCAAGAACGAAAACTGCGAAGTAATCTTCTCACCGACCTCAATTTCATATGCTCAGCTTATCGTTGAACAGTCAACCTCTCAGGGCACCGGACTTCCCCTCCTTGCAAGCGACACATGGGATTCAAATGTTATCCTTAAGGCTGCAAAGGGTACCGACGCAAAGATTTATGTTACAACCTTCTATCAGGAAGGCGGCAACAAGGAATTTGATGAAGGCATCAAGAAGTGGATCAACGAGGACAGCCAGGCAAAGACCAACAACGGCGGCGATGACACCGTTGCAGCAGTTACCGCAATGGGCTATGACGCATACTTTGTTGCTCTTGAAGCGCTCAAAAAAGCAGGCTCAACCGCACCCGCAGACGTTATGAAGGCTCTTCCCTCAGTAACATACACCGGCGTTTCCGGCAAGATTGAATTCAACGAAACCGGTGATGCAAAGAGAGATACCGCTTTCGTTAAGAACGCAAACACCGAAACCGGTGCTTGGGACTTTGTTGCAGAACAGGGTGTTTAATTCAAAACAAGTTTAAGATATTTTTGAATTTTATTTATTGATATTTTTGCTTGTATCGGTTTGCCGGGGCTTTACTCGGCAAACCGTTTTATAGATTTTGGCCATATGGCCTAATTTTTAAATCAACGCTCATTTTCTCGAATATATTCGAAAAGAGCCGAATGATGCAGCATTATGCCCGGTTTTTAAGCCCGGCTTTTCGACTCTCTTCGGTTGTATTTGAAAGAGTGAGAATTTCCCCACTTGCGGCGGATGCCGTCAATCTGAAAACGGAGGAAAAAAATGGACATTGCAGGATTTTTTCAAAAGAACTTGCCGTATATTCTTGCCGGTATATCCGTTGGCGGTCAGTATGCATTGATTGCAATCGGATACACAATGGTATACGGAATTTTACGTCTCATCAACTTTGCCCACGGCGATATCTTCATGGTGGCCGGTCTTATAATGGTTTATATTTCGGCTTCAATGCCGATTTATATTGCAATTCCGATTGTTATTGTTGCAACGGTTATTCTCGGTGTGCTTGTTGAAAAGCTCGCCTATAAGCCGCTGCGGACAGCGCCGAGAATGTCGGTCATGATTTCCGCAATCGGTGTTTCATATCTTATTCAGAACCTTGCGCTTTATATCACCGGCGGACTTCCGCAGACATATCCGAAAATTCCGTATATTTCGGACACAATCAATGTTTTCGGCGCGGCAACAAAGCGGGTAACCGTTATTACGCCGATTTTGACGATAGTGCTCATTGTTGTTTTGGTGCTTCTCATTAAGTACACCAAAATCGGAATTGCAATGCGTGCCGTTTCAAAAGATTTTGAAACCAGTCAGCTCATGGGCGTAAAAATCAACAAGGTTATTTCAATGACCTTTATTATCGGTTCGTTCCTTGCGGCTGTCGGTTCGCTTCTTTATTTCACAAACTATACGTCCGTTATGCCTACTTCCGGCGCAATGCCGGGACTTAAGGCGTTTGTTGCGGCCGTTTTCGGCGGAATCGGTTCAATTCCGGGCGCGGTTGTCGGTGCGTTCATCATCGGCATTTGCGAAAACATCATCAAGGGCGCCGGACTGACAACATTCTCCGATGCGTTCACCTTTGCTCTTCTCATCGTTATTCTCTGCGTTAAACCGACGGGAATTTTCGGCGAAAAGAACATTGACAAAGTCTAAGGGAGGGGAAAGCAATGCTTAACAAAAAGAATAAAAGAATTGATGTTATTGCTCTTTTCGTGGTTGTTGCCCTCCTTTTTGCGGTTGACATCATTGCCGAAATTGCTGCGCCGAGAACGTCTCTCTTCTTCTCGGTTGTTAAAAAGAGCTGCGTATATGCGCTTGTTGCCGTTTCAATGAACCTGCTCAACGGTTTCACCGGCCTTTTTTCACTTGGACAGGCGGGCTTCATGCTCATCGGCGCATACACCTATGCCATCCTCACAATCCCTGCCGAAATGCGAAACAGTGTTTATCAGTATTTTGACGGCGGACTTGTTAAAAGTCCGATTCCCTGGCCGCTTGCGCTCATTGTTGCCGGTATTATTGCCGGAATCTTTGCGTTCCTTATCGGCCTGCCGGTGCTGAGGCTCAAGAGCGATTATCTTGCGATTGCAACGCTCGGCTTTGCCGAAATTATCCGCGCTTTTGTTCAGTGGGATAAGTTCGGTCCGCTCACCAATGGCTCAAACCTTTTAAGAGGTTATCCAACCTTTGACTCGCTTGCAACGCAGTGGTTCGGCTCGCCGAAGTTTTCAAGCACCATTGCGCTTGCGATAACAGTGCTTTGCGTCCTTTTTGTTGTTCTGTTCATCAACTCAACCTATGGACGCGCTCTCAAAGCTATCCGCGACGATGAAATTGCCGCCGAAGCTATGGGTATCAATCTTGCCTCTCACAAGCAGATTTCTTTCATCATCAGCTCATTCTTTGCCGGAATCGGCGGTGCGCTTCTTGCAATGCACCAGAGCACAATTCAGGCGACCGCTTTCAAATCTGCAATGACATATGAGATTTTGCTCATAGTTGTTGTTGGCGGAATCGGTTCAATCAGCGGAAGCTGCATTGCCTCGTTTCTTTATATCGCGGCGAGCGAATGGTGGCTGCGCGGTCTTGACAGCGGCTCCTTCCTCGGCATTGAATCATCACTGTTCCGCGGCGGCTTCAGAAAAGTTGTTTTCTCGGTTATTATCATGATAATCGTTCTCTTCTTCCGCCAGGGCATTATGGGTGACAAGGAGTTCTCTCTTTCGCGAATAATTGAAAAATTCAGCCGCAAAAAGAAAACGCCCGCAAAGGAAGAGAAGAAGGAGGCCGCAACAAAATGAGTGAAAAAAAGAATGTTCTTCGCCTGAGCGATATCACAATGCAGTTCGGCGGAGTTGTTGCCGTCAACGACCTTTCCCTTGAAATCAATGAGGGCGAAATTGTTTCAATTATCGGACCCAACGGCGCCGGAAAAACAACGGCGTTCAATGTTATAACCGGCGTTTATGAGCCGACGAACGGCGAGGTGGACTTCCTTGGAAAGCCCATTGCAAGAAATCATCCCCACGGAAAGATGAAAAAGCTTTATGCCGGTGAGGACAAAGAAAAGTATCTTTCAAAGCCGAAACACGGAAAAACGGTTGTCACGCTTAAGCCGGACGCCATTGCCAAAAAGGGCATTGCAAGGACGTTCCAGAATATCCGCCTGTTCAAGTCAATGACGGTTTTTGAAAATGTTCTCATTGCAAAACACATGAGAAGAAAGAGCAACCTTTTCACCGCAACATTCAAGCTCAATGCCAAGGAAGAAAGAAAAATGAAAGAGGAATGCCTTGAGCTCCTCAAAATTCTCGGCCTTGACGATGTTATGGACGAAAAAGCAACCTCGCTTCCATACGGAAAGCAGCGTCACCTTGAAATTGCCCGTGCGCTTGCAACAAAGCCGAAACTTCTTCTTCTTGACGAACCGGCGGCCGGAATGAATCCGCAGGAGACGGATGAGCTGACCGCTTTCATCAAAAAAATACGCGATGATTTCGGGCTCACGATTTTTGTTATTGAGCACCACATGAACCTTGTTATGGACATTTCCGACCGCATTTATGTTATCGACTTCGGAAAGCTCATTGCAAAGGGTACTCCGGCGGAGATTCAAAACAATCAGCGCGTTATTGACGCATACCTGGGGGTGACGGAAGATGAGTGAAAATATTCTTCAGATTAAAGATCTTGTTGTTTCATATGGCGGAATTGAAGCCGTTAAGGGCATTTCCTTTGACGTTCCAAAAGGTGATATCGTAACCCTCATCGGTGCGAACGGAGCCGGAAAAAGCACCGTCCTCAAAACAATTTCCGGAATCATTAAGCCGAAGAACGCCTCCATCCTTTTTGAGGGCACGGAAATAGTTGGAAAAACACCGGACTTTATTGTTTCAAAGGGCGTTACCCTTGTTCCCGAGGGCAGACGTGTTTTTCCGAACCTCACCGTTCTTGAAAACCTCAAAATCGGCGCGTACCTCAGAAAAGACAAAAAAGTGATTCAAAAGGACACCGAACACGTTTATGAGCTGTTTCCCCGCCTCAAGGAGCGTTCGTGGCAGCTTGCCGGAACTCTTTCCGGCGGCGAGCAGCAGATGCTTGCGGTCGGCAGGGCGCTGATGAGCGCGCCGAAGCTTATTATGATGGACGAACCGTCGCTCGGTCTTGCTCCGCTTGTTGTTCAGGATATTTTCTCAATCATCCGCCAGATCAACAGCGAGGGAATCACGGTTTTGCTCATTGAGCAGAACGCAAACATGGCCCTCAAAATTGCAGACAAGGCCTATGTTATGGAAACCGGACGCATCACAATGGAAGGCACTGGAGCCGAGCTTCTTGCCGACGAAACTATTAAGGAAGCGTATCTTGGAAAAACGAAAAATTGATTTTTGCTTGAAAGCAGTCGCGGCCGGGTGCCGTGGCTGCTTTTTAATTTTACGGTTCAGTAATCAGCGGTGTCAAAAATGCGTTTGTCAATCTCGAATCCTTTATCCACAAAATCAACCCGTAATTCCTTGTTAATTATTCATAAAAAAGCTGCATATGACGCCAACAATCTTGACAAAACTTAAGTAAAATAGTAGTATTTTGGTAACTGGTTGTTAACAAAATATTTACGGAGGAGATACTGTGAAAAATATTTTTGAAATTCTCAAGAAAAAAATTATGCCGCTTTTGCTTGCCGTAATGATGACTCTCGGCGTGTACACACCGGCGAAAATTGAAATAACCGGCGCACCGGAAAAAAGCGCAAACGCCGTTCGCGTTGTTTCGTTCAATCTGCGCTGTAATAACGATATTTACGGCTTTGTCAAAAACCGCGGAAAGTTCGTTTCTGCCGCACTTGAAAGCTATGCGCCGGACTCATTCGGCGTCCAGGAGGCAACAAAAACGTGGCTTGAAATTCTTGATGAGTCACTCGGTGAAAAATACGCAAGAGTTGGCGAACCGCGAGACAACGCAAAAAACACCGAATACAGCGCCGTTTATTACCGCACGGATAAATATGAGCTTCTTGACGAGGGTACAATCTGGCTTTCAAAAACGCCGGAAAAGTTCGGCTCAAAGTCATATCTCGCTTCAATGCCGCGAATTTGCACCTGGGCAACGCTCAAAAACAGGGAGACCGGCGCGGTATACACCCACGTCAATACCCACCTTGATTTCCTTGTTGAATACACGCGTTCAAAGCAGGCGGACGTTTTGCTTTCAAAAATCAATCAGCTCAAAGAGCGCGGTCCGGTTGTCTGCACCGGTGACTTCAATGCCGATGAAAAGGGCGAAACATATAAAAAGATGGCCGCAGCCCTCGATGACTGCCGCCTGACCGCAAAGGAAACGGAAAGCGGAAAAACCTTTCATAACTACGGCCGGGGAGACCTTTTTCATTCAACGGCGATAGATTTTATTTTTGCAACAAAGGGTACACCGGTTGAACGCTATAAAATTATCAAAGACACGGTTGACGGAATGTATCTTTCCGATCATTACGGAATTATGGCAGACATCTGCTTTTGACTGTATTATTAACTATACTATTATATAAGGAGAACAGCGATGAGAAAGTATATTTCACTGAACAACGGCTGGACGTTTGAAAAAAAGGGCGAAAAAACCGCCGTCAATCTTCCCCACACATGGAATAACCTTGACGGACAGGGCGCTGAGCCGACGTATTACAGAGGAAAATGCACCTATACAAAAATTATCGAAGCCCAAAAAGGGAAAACGTGGCTTGAATTTAAGGGCGTTAACGCCGCCTGCACCGTTTATATCAACGGAAACCTTGTTGGTTCCCACCTCGGCGGCTACTCCGCGTTCCGCTTTGAGGTGACGGACTTTTTGTCCTCTCCAAAGAATTTTCTCACGGTTGAGGTTGACAATTCGCCTCTGCGCGAGGTATATCCGGAAACGGCAGACTTCACGTTTTACGGCGGAATTTATCGCGATGTCAACCTCATTACCGAGGTTGAAAAGCAGCATTTTTCGCTTGATGACTGCGGAAGCTCCGCGCTTTATATCACGCCGAAGATGAACGGAGACGTTTTTGTCCGTTCAGTCATTTCCGGCTATGAAACCGGCGTAAGAGTGCTCTATGAAATTTTTGACGCGGACGGAAAAAATGTTGCCTCGGCCGGAAACAAAGTTCGTCTCCACGTTGAAAATCCGCATCTCTGGAACGGAATGGAGGATCCGTATCTTTATACGCTGCGCGCAACGCTCTTTATGGAGTCAAGAAAGGTTGACTGCGTTGAAAGCCGCTTCGGTTTCCGCGAGGTACGCTTTGACGCGGACAAGGGCTGTTTCCTCAACGGAAAGCATATCAAACTCAAGGGCGTTTCACGCCACCAGGACAGGGAAAAGCTTGGAAACGCGCTGACAATCAACGAGCACCGCGAGGACCTTGAGCTTATCCGCGAGGTTGGCGCAAATTCAATCCGCCTTGCGCACTATCAGCAGGCAGAGGAGTTCTACTCACTGTGCGATGAAATGGGCTTTCTTGTTTGGGCGGAGGTTCCCGTAATTTCAAGATTTTCAAAGAAAAAGCAGGCGAACGCCCTCTCTCAGCTTGAGGAACTCATCAAGCAGAACATGAACCACCCCTCAATCTTCTGCTGGGGTATTGAAAACGAAATCACAATTCAGGGTGCATCTCCGGTTCTCAATGAGTCAATAGGGGAGCTTAACAATCTTGCCCACGCGCTTGACGTTTCAAGGCCGACAACCTGCGCTCAGCTCACAATGTGTCCGGTTGAAAGCAGCCTCAATAATATCACCGATATCATGGGATATAACCATTATTACGGCTGGTACATGAAAACCGTTGACGGAATTGACGCGTGGCTTGAAAAATTCAAAGCCGCTCAGCCAAAAGTTCCGCTCTGCCTTTCGGAGTACGGCGCAGAGGCCGTTATCGGCTATTACAGCGATAACCCCGTTCAGGGTGATTACAGCGAGGGCTATCAGTCGCGCTTCCATGAGCATTACATCAAAACAATAAACAGCCACGATTGGCTCTGGGGCTCATATGTCTGGAATATGTTTGACTTCGGTTCCTCAATGCGCAACGAGGGCGGCGTCCGCGGAAGGAACAATAAAGGTCTTGTTACCTTTGACCGCAAAATCAAAAAGGACGCTTTTTATATGTATAAAGCCTTTTGGTCAGACGAAAAGTTTGTTCATATCGAGGGCGGACGTTACACGCAGCGCATGATTGGAAAGCGCACATTCCGCGTTATTTCAAACTGCACCGAGGTCACGCTTAAATGCGGAAGATATAAAAAGACCCTTGAGGGCGCGCACGTTTTCACTTTTGAGGACGTACCCATCAAGGAGGGGAACAACAAAGTTACCGCAGCCGCAGACGGACTGGAAGAAACTGTTGTTTTTGAGGGCGTTGAGGGCTACCCGGCCTCATATTCGCTTCCTGACGGTGCGTCAACAATGGTCAGAAACTGGTTCGTTCCAAAAAGCGAAAGCATCAATCCCGAATATCTCAGCACGGAGGACACCATTGGAGAGATACTGCGCAACGAAGACATCAGAGGAATGGCGAGCGGTATTGCCGGAAAGATTATTTCAAGTCCGCTTTTGAAAATTGTTGCTCCCATCAAGCTCAAAACGCTTTTGAACCTCAAGGTTGTTCATATCAGCGATGACATGAAAGAGCTTGCCGAACAGTACCTTCAGACAATCAAAAAATAAGGAGGAAAGCGATTATGGAGAAAACAAAGAAACTTCGTCCGTTCGGAATGATAGACAAAGTCGGCTATGCCTTCGGCGACCTTGGCTGCGGCCTTTCGTTCTCCCTTGTTTCAAACTATATGCTTCTGTTTTACACCCAGGTTATCGGCCTTTCAACCGGAAACTGGGCGTGGATAGTCATCGTTTCAAAAATTTGGGACGCAATCAACGATATCCTCATCGGAAACATGGTTGACCGGACAAGAATCAGCAAAAAAAGCAAGTTTATGCCGTGGATAATCATTGGCGCCGTTGGTCTTGTTGCGCTGAATATCATGGTCTTTGCGCCGGTTCAGTCGTTCTCACAGGGCGGAAAAATTGCGTGGTGCCTCGCCTCCTATTGCCTTTGGTCAATAGCTTACACAATGGCCAACGTACCATACGGTGCACTGCATTCGGTGATTACCGGGGACGCGCGCGGAAGAACGGCACTTTCAATTTTCCGCAGCATCGGCGCAGGAGTTGCAATGGTGTTCATCATGCTCATTCCGAACTTTATTTATACCGAAACAAAAACGGACACCGGTGCACCGCTCCAGATTTTTAACGGTTCGCGGATGTTCATGGTTGCAATAGTCTTTTCGATAGGCTCGCTGATTTTCCTTTTTGCAACAACAAAAATGGTTTCCGAGCGTGTTCCCTGCGGAGAAACGGCGGAAAAAATCAGCTATATTTCAACCCTCAAAAGCTTTTTTTCAAACCGCGCAATGGTGGGTGCAACGCTTGCAACCTTTGCCTCAATCGTGTTCTGCAATTCAACAATGTCCGTGAACAACCTTGTTTTCCAGTATTTCTTCAATGACGCAAGGAAAACAACAATCGCCTCCTTTGCTTCATATATTCCGTTTGTTCTTCTCATGCCCTTTGCCGAAAAGCTTGTTGCCTCTTTTGGAAAGAAGAAGATGATAACAATTACGGGAATTATCAGCACGGTTGCCGGAATCATAATGCTGCTTCTGCCGATTACGCCGGACAGCAAGGGAATGTATATTTATATCGGCGGACTCATGGCGGTGAATATCGGCAACGGCTTTTTCCAAATAATTGTCTGGGCAATAATTGCCGACTGCATCGGCCTGAGCTTCCGCAAGAGCGGCGTTCACGAGGAAGGCTCGCTTTACGCGGTCTATTCATTCTTCCGCAAGCTTGCCCAGGGCGTCGGCTCGGCGATTGCGGCGCTCGGACTTTCTGCAATCGGCTTTGTTGAGGGCAACGGCGCGGTTCAGAGCGAGGCTTTCGGCGGAAAAGTTGAAAAGCTTTATATCATTTTCCTCACAGCCGGAACGGCAATAATGGTTCTTGCAATGCACTTTGTTTATAACATCACCAAAAAGGACGAGGATGATTTTGCCTCTCTTGATGTTCTGAATGAAATTGAGCCCGGAGCTATCGAGGAATAAGTTCCTGTTTCGTATACTATATAATATATGGCACATATGCACCTTTTAATTTCGGGCAATTATGCTGTGTTCATCCTGCGCTGGCGGCAAAAGCTGTCAGCGCATTTTCATTTTGCATTTTGAAGCTAAAGCAGTAACCCGAAAAACAGTAGACTGAAAACCAGCACACTGATAATCAGTAGACTGAAAACCGGCCTTAATTAAATACTGATATACTAAGTACTGAATATTAAATACTGATAGATATTATACTGAATAAATAAAATAAAAGAAAAGAAAAAGAAAAGAAAAAATATAAAAAAAGAAAAAGAGACTGTTTTGTTAACCAAAAACATTTTTTGTTCAAAAACGCTTCAAAAACCGTCTCAAATGGCACAGTTTAAGTTAAATTTTAACTACTTATGTTTGTTTTGTAAAAATACGGGCAAAAAGGAGAATTTTTGCGGCTTTTCTGCGGGAAAAAGCCGCTCTTTTTGTTTCCTGTTCTGAACAAAATCACGGGATATATTATTGCCGCATAGAATAATATATCCTGCTTTTCATGGTGTCCGAAAAAAATTTCAAAAAAATTTTTCCTGCGCACGAAAAAGCGCGATTTTTGGCGCCTTGAATAAAGCAGGAAAAAACAGCCTATATATTACATTATATAGCACCGCCTTTTTGGGGGCGGAATTGCACTTCCCCACCGAGGCGCGAATTTTGGCGGAAATTCGCCTCAAAAGGGCGCTCAAACCCCCTCGAACGGCGCAAAAAACTTGACAAAAAAACATCAAGTTGCTATAATACGGGCTGCTGTTTGCTCAGCGGTTACTCAGGTCAGGCTGAGAGCAGCCAAAAAGGATGTTGAAGCAAAGCATTTTTCCGCTTATTTGAAAACGTGCTTTCCGTTTTTGTTCGGCGCAGAAGAACTTTCTTTTTCAAAAGCACGCTTTTGTTTGGTCGGAAAAAAAGACGCACTTTTTTGTTCCCCGCCCGTTTGGTCGGCGGCGCAAAAAAGAATCTATTAGTGAGGTGATTTGATGAAAAGAACACTTGGTTGGTTTTTTTCAGTTGTAATTATGCTTGCTGTTGCAGTTCCCGCATTCTCGGCTCAAGGCGCTTCATCCAAAAGCAACAAATCCCAGGTCTTTTCCTATCTGACGCAGGAAATCGGTTTTAACACCGCGGCTGCCTGCGGCGTAATGGCAAATATGGAACACGAATCCGGCTTTGATTCCTCCAAGGTTCTCTATGACTCAAACGGACTGCTCAGCGGCGGCCTTTGCATGTGGAACGGCGGACGCTTCAGCAGCCTCAAGCGGTTCTGCAACAACAACGGTTATAACTATCTCAGCATCTACGGCCAGCTCAAGTATCTTGAACATGAGCTGAAAAGCGATTACTATGACCATATCTATGACTATCTCAAAAGAGTCAGCAACGACCCGAACGGCGCATACAACGCCGCCTATTACTGGTGCTACTATTTTGAGATTCCGGCAAACAGGGGCTACCACGCAAACAAACGCGGCGGTGCGGCCTCCTCAAAGTATTGGAACGAGTTTTCCTCCTTCAGCGCCGAACCGGAAACCCCGGTCCTCAAAAGCACTTCGGCCGGAAAAACGGTTGACGTTGACTCGTCCGTCCGCTTCAGTTGGACAGACGGCGGAGACGGCGCAACCTCATATGTTCTTCTTGTGACAAGAGAGCGCGGCGGAAAGTATGACTTTTCCTCTGCCAAGGCATATAAAACCTCCGGAAGAACAACGGACGTTACGGTCACAAGGGAGGGCAGGTACGCCGCGAGGGTATACAGTGTCAACGGCTACACCGGCGAAAAGAGCGCAAAAAGCAATGTTATCTATTTCACCGGAAAATGCCTGAAGCATTCAAACAGGCTTGTTTCAGCGAAGAAGCCGACCTTTTCTTCCGCCGGTCTGAATGTGTATAGCTGCGAAAAATGCGGAGAAAAAACGCAAAAGGCTGTTCCGGTTCTTTCTATCACCGGTTTTTCCGCCATTAATCCGACAGGCTTCAAAGCCGCAAAAAAAACCGCAAGCTCGGTAACGCTCAAGTGGAACCGTATCGACGGTGCGGACGGATATGAAATTTATATCAAGGCTCCGGGCGGAAAATGGGGAAGCTATGCCGTTCTCAAAGGCGACGTTTTGAGCTTCACCGCAAAAAAGCTTTCTCCGTCAACCGCATACAAGTTTGCGGTCAAGGGCTTTGTTTCAAAGGACGGAAAAACGGTTTACACAAAGTATGCTTATCTGAACACGAAAACAGGAAAGCTTAAAGTTTCCCTCACCGATATTGAGCGCGTCTATTCCGGAAAAGTTAAGCTTGAATGGAACCGCGTGAGCGGTGCGGACGGCTACAAGGTCTATGTTTCAAAAAGCCCGAAAAGCGGCTTTAAGGCTGTTAAAAGCCTCTCCGCCTCAAAAACGTCATACACCGTAAGCTCGCTCAAAAGCAAAACGTGCTATTACTTCACGGTAAAAGCTTATGCAAATACGCCGAACGGCCGCGTATATTCAAAGGCTGCGCCGGTCAAGTATGCTTACGCACTCTAAATCTTCAACCGCACGATTGTGAAAACAGCCGTGCGGTTTTTTTGCTCTCAAACATGACAAAATCGACATTTGCAATTTTTTGAAATTGGTGATATAATAGCCTTTGCAGGAAACTGCGAAAAGAAAACGGAGATGTTTGAAAATGGAAAACAAGAGAAAATATGACGTTATCATTATCGGCGCTTCAACAACCGGAAGCTGGTTCGGAAACGAGATGGCGAAGCGCGGCTTCAAAGTGCTTATGCTTGAAAAGCAGGAGCGCGAAAATGTTTCAAGAAATTATGACATTTTTCATATGGCAAAAAGCGAGATGGAAAAGTTCGGCTATCCGATTCCGGAAAAGGGTGATGAGGACTACTCCTTTGAGTTTGACGGCGGAAGCTATTTTTCTGCCTACGGAAATTACCCAAAGCCTACCCACAACATCGTTATCGGAATGCGCAAGCACCAATACATTCTGCGCCTTAACGACAACGCCGTGAAAGCCGGCGCAGAGCTGATATACGGCGCGTCATTCTCCGGCTTTGTTTTTGATGAGCAGGGCAGGATAGCCGGGGCAAAATATAAAACCGCAGACGGCGAGCAGGAAGCACTCGGTGCGATTGTTGCCGACTGTTCCGGTATCCCCAGCGTTGCAAGGCGCGCTCTTCCGGATGGACTGAACGCGGAGAATTTTGAAATTACGCCGCGCGACATGTTCTATGTCATTCTCTACTATGTCCTTTATCCCGAGGGACACGAAAAGGTTATACATACCGACTCGTTCCTGCAATACAAGGTTTGGTCCGCACCGCAGGACGATGAAAAGGGCGGCATTCTCGGCGTTGGCGCAAACCTCAGCTTTGAATACGCCGAGGAGATGTTCCGCCAGTTCAGAAAAAATGTTCCTTGGAGCACATACACGATTCAGAAAATCGAGCGCGGAAGAACGCCGTATCGCAGGCCGCCGTACTCATTCGTTGCGGACGGTTTCATTGCAATGGGAGACGCCGCCTGCCTGACCAAGCCGAACAACGGTGAGGGCTGCACCTCCTCGCTCTATCAGGCGGAAATTGCCGTTGACGTCATTTCAAATGCGCTCAGAGAGGGCGGCTACCTCACCGAGGAAAGACTTTGGAGCATCAACAAACGCTATATTGACGTTCAGGGAAAGGCCTTTGCCGGTTCAATGGCTTTGCTTACCTGCGCCGTGGCGCTCAACTGCGAGGAAAACGAATATTTATTCAAGAACGACATAATTTTCAGCAAAAGCATCATGGCCGGTTTTGCCAAGGGCATTTCAATTACACCGAAAGAGGCGGAGCGGACAATCCGCCTGCTTGCTGCCGGAGTTGCGGCAGGAAAAATCAGAGTTGAGCTTATCAGGCGTGTTCTTGCCGCGTTCAAAAACAGCGTTGAAATGAAGGCGCTCTACTCCGAATTCCCGGAGACCCCTGAGGGCTTCGATATCTGGCGCGGAAAGGCGAACGAGCTTTGGGAGCGTGTCGGCTCAATGGCGGACAGCTGCGACGAGGAAATTATTGACCGCATGAAAAGAAGATCCGAGGGAAAAATCAAGACGGTTCGCACCGAGGATTGACGCTCAAAACAGTCTCCTTTCAGACCGGAAAAACCGGTCTTGCGGCATAATTCCGGCCGGAAAATCAACAAGGCTCAAAAACGCCGCTTAAAAACGCTTTCTGATTTTTGGTTAGTAATTTCATTGCAACGCCGCAAAAATTGATTTTATGCGCAATTTTGGCGCGAATTTGCTGCGCGTGGATTGAAATTTGAATTGCAAAGATTAAAACACCGCCGTTGACCGGGAAAATCCGGCTCGGCGGTGTGTTTTTATCTGAGTTTGCAGCTGACGCCTTTTTTCTTGAACGGCGAAAGTCCGGCGGAATTTTTTGCGCGGACGGTGTAGGTATATTTCACGCCGCTTTTCGCTTTTTTGTCAAGGAAACTTCTGCTTTTTGAAGTTCCGATTTTTTTCCATTTTCCGTTTCCGGTTTTGCGCAGAATAACAAAGCTTTTTGCGCCGGCCGTTTTTTTCCAGGTGACTTTGACTCCGTTTTCGGTTTGAACGGCTTTCAAAAGCACTGGAGCGGCGCATTTTTTCACCGGAATTTTTTCGGTGCGGACAATTTTTTTGCAGTCAAGGCAGCTTTTGTGGCGCGAACCTGCCTGGCTTGCGGTGGCCTTTTTGTCGGTTATCCATTTGCTTAAATTTTCGTGCAGACAGATGATTTTGAATTTCAGGCCGTTTTTGAGGGCGAATTTATGCGCCTCGGAGTTTTTTTCGCAAACGAGGGTGAACCCGGCGGATTTTCGATAAGACGTTCCGCTTTTTAAAAAGCCGAACGAATGCGGGGAGATGTGCTTTGTGTTTTTATAAACGGTAAGCTCGTTTTTAAAGCCGGAAAAAGCGTCCTCGCAGATTCCGCGTGTGTCCTTCCTGAGCGTGAGTCTGCACTGCGGAATAAGAGACGAAACAACCCAGCCGTCAATATATT
The DNA here is from genome assembly GCA_934511365.1 of uncultured Eubacteriales bacterium. Classification (GTDB taxonomy): domain Bacteria; phylum Bacillota; class Clostridia; order Oscillospirales; family Acutalibacteraceae; genus UBA6857. Next base: position 34,136 of record CAKSWC010000002.1, on the reverse strand, counting down.
TAACCGTTGTTTTTTGAGCATTGAGGGCGAGTGTTTGATAAAAAGCATTTTTGCCGATGCTTTTGACGCTGTCCGGAATTGTAACCGCCGAAAGGCTCAGACAGCCCGAAAACGCACTGCTTCCAATACTTTGCAGCCTTTTTGAAAGGGTGATTTTTTTGAGCTTTGCGCAGTTTTCAAACGCTTTGTTTCCGATTTCAAGCACACTGTCCGGAATTGTCAGCTCGGAAAATTCGCTGTTTGAAAAAGCGCGTTCGCCAATGAATTTCACAGAGTCCGGAATTTCAATCGCACGCAGATGATAAGGGCTGCAAAGGCCGTTTTCCGGAGCAAAAACGCGGTCTGCAATTCCGGTTGTGCCTTCTCTGATAAAGATTTCCTCATCGTCCGTTCCGCCCGGAAAATCTTCATATCCAATGAGCCAGCTTCCCCAGTAGATTCCGTTGAGGTTCTGGTTATATGAAAGGGGAGAATCAAAAAACGGGTTATATCCGACCCGTTTCAAACCGGAAGGGCAGGCAACAAGCGCACACTCCGTTCGTTCAAAAGCAAGGTCGCCAAGCTCTTCGAGTCCGGCCGGAAGAACAACGCGGGAAAGCCTTGAACAGCCGGAAAACGCCGCTTTTTCAATGCGTTTGAGGGTCTGTGGAAAGGTGATTTTTCCAAGCACAAGGCAGTTTTCAAACGCGCTTTTTTCAACGGAAAGAACACCCTGAGGAATTCTGACGTTGTCAAGCATATAGCAGTTTTTGAATGCGCTTTCCCCAATGCTTTTGAGAGACGAGGAAAGCGAGATTTTTTCAAGCGACGTGCAGTTTTCAAACGCGCTCTTTCCAAGGAAGGAAACGCTGTCCGGAATGACCGCGGCGGAAAGATTTTTGCAGCCGGAAAAGCAGTAATCGCCGATTGAAACCGCCGACCGGGGAAACGTAACCTTTTTGAGCGTTTCATTGTTTGAAAAACAGCCTTTTCCAAGCGCGGAAACGGTAATAGAATCAACGGTGGAAGGAATTTCGGCCGTTTCGCTTTGACCGGTGTAAGCGGTTATTTCGACCGTTTTATCCGGCAGGATTCTGTAGCTGAAATCGCCGGAAAAATAAGCGTTTTCGGCTCCTGCGGAAAACGCGAAACAGAAAAGAAAAAAGGCTGTATTAAGCAAGAAAAGGAAAAACGATTTTTTAAAAGTTTTCATTATTTGCCCCCTTTTTAAAGCAAAAAGCCCTCTCAGAGTTCGGCACTCTGAAAGGGCTTTGAATTTTTGAAAGAACAATCAGGCTGTTTCGGAAACGAAGTCTGCGTCGAAGCAGGAGCAGGAAACATAGTTTTCTCTGCTGTCAGCATTTTTAGCGTTCTTCTTTTCAATGAGCTTTGTGACGGCAACATAAACGCCGGCAACAGCTGCGCAAACGGCTGCGATGATTGTGAAGATTTTAAGAATTTTCTTGAAAGTATCCATATCAATAGTCCTCCATAAATTTGTTATACACATTATAGCACGAAGAAACGGCCAAGTCAACAGAAAAAATAATTAATAAATAATAACCGTGTTTTTTCAGTAACTGATTTTATAATTGCTGACAAAGCTTCCGTGGAGTTCAACCGTTATTGGAACAAGGAGCATTTTTCCGTTTCCGTTCGCCTTTGAAACAACAAGGGTGTGCGTCATTGAGGTTATGCGGCCGTCCTTGTCAATTTCGGCCTCAATAACCGAATTGTTATAAGTAATGTTCAGCTCGCTGATGCTTGCCGAGGAGGGGAGCCCGAGCGAATCAACATTGATAACCTCCATTGAGGTTGAGTACCCGGCCGCCGGGGAGGAGAGCGTCTGCGTTGCCTCGCCGAGCGTGAGCTTCAAGCTGTAGCCTCCGCCGGAGTTTTGAGACGCGGTTGCGTTTGTAACGTCATTTGCACTCAGCTGCGCCTTTTGGGAGAGCGGGGCAATGACCGCGTTCGGAGATTTTCCGCTCGACGGGTCAACACCGTTTGAAAAATTGTAGCTTACCGGTTCGTTTTTCGTGTTGTTTTTGATCATTGAGGAGGCAATGTTTTGAACCGAGGAACCGCCTGAGATGCTGTCAATTTCAACCGAGAGCTTATCGTCCTTTGTGAGGGAGAAGGAGGAAGTGTCCTTGAGCTTGTTGACCGCGTCAAGGTATGCACTTATAATTTCCTTTTTGCCGCTTGGAACAGCGTCTCTAGCCGCTTTTTTTGAGCTGCTTTTAATCTGCGCTGCAACCGAGGCGGCCTCGCTTGCCTGTTTAGACTTTGATTCCTCAATGACCCAGGCCGGGGTTTCGGCGGTAACATTTGTGCTCATCTGGTTGCCGTCCATTGTGAATTTCTGTCCGCTCGGGGTACCGGACGTTGCGCTCGGCGGCGCAGTTGTTGAAGAATAGGCGGAAAGAGACGGCGGCAGTGTTCCAGAGGAAGCTTTTTGCTTCTTCATATGGTTTGAGGAAACGATGAAGCTTATGCAGAAAATCCAGACCGCGGCGACCGCGAGAGCGGCGAGCCCCAAAATTTTTTTACTGTTCATTTTGCTGCTCCTTGGAAATAAAATTCGGGAGACTATAATATCCCCCGAATTTAAGAATTAACTTAAAGCACTCGCTTATCTTGTGAAAGTGTAATTATAGTTTGAGAAACCGGAGAGAACCATTTTAGCGTGGAGTGTAACAAGCTTCATGGGTACATCCATGTTGACGGTCAGAGTGAACGGGCTTGTGATTTTGAGTGAGTCAAGAGTTCCGCTGCTGTTGATAACACCCGTTATGGTTGAGGCGCCGACGGTTGCGGTGCAGCTTGCTCCGTCTCCGCCGATAACGCCAAGGCTGCCGGTTATGCTGTCAACAAAGCCTGGGTGATAGACCGCGTTTGTTCCCTCCTTGTTAACGGTCAGGGAAACGGTTGTTTTTCCTGCGCTTTCGGAGACTTTAACATTTGAAATGCCCTTGCTGAAGGCAGAAAGATTGTTTTGGTTGTAGAGATAGGCATATTTGGTTTCATATGAATTATCAGGAGTTGGAACAATGAAAGAGTTGAGCCTTTGGGAATAATTAACCTCGTTCCCCTTGCTGTCCTTTGCCTTATAAAAAGCAATTCCGTTGTTGAAATTCAGAGTGTGGCTTTTGCTCTCGTTCATTTCTTTTTTCAGCTTTTCAACTTCTTTGTCAACTAATTTTTCATCAAGCGGAATTCCTGAAAGTGAAAGGGTGTCAACATTGGCTTCAAGCTTAACGTCTGAGCGTCCGGTGACGGGTGTTTTCTCGTCCTTGGTGTTGTTGATTGCCTGAATGAGCTTGAGGGTATAGGCACGCTGGCTTTCCGCGCTGCTGTTGAACGCTGCGGGCGCCGGAGTTGTGTATACAACACAACCGGAGCCGATAACAAAGTTTGAGGCGGTTATTGTTTTATAGGCCGAATCGGGATTGATTTTGTCCGCGTCAACGGCTTTGACTCTGTATGAAACGGAGTTTGCAACGGCAAGAACAACAAGGTTGAGCTTTGTTGAGGGAGCAAGGTTGAGGTCAATGCTTGTTGAGGAGGTTGAAGCAATTTCCGTAAGGTAGCTGTCGTTTTCCGAGGCGGTGGACTTGATGATATACTTGCTTGCGCCGGGAACAGCGGACCAGGAGAGCGTTGTAACGTAATCAGACTTCTTTGCTGCCTTTAAGCCCGAAACGGTGCTGTTGACGTTGACAAGGTTGACATCGCTTTTTGCAATTTGGCGCCAGCTTGAGTCGATTGCCGTGTTCCGGCCTTCCGCGATATATTCGGCGTTCGGAATGCTGTCCCAGATGAGTGATGAATAGACGGTGACTTTTCCGTCATCAAAGCTTGTGCGCTCGGCTGTTCTGAGGTCTGAAATTTCTCCGAGCGGAGTTTTGAAAACGCAGGGGTCGCTTTCCGCACCGCTCAGCTTTGTTGAACCGAATTTTGTGAAGGCAATGACGGAGAAGCTGTATTTTGTGTTGGCCTTTGTGTAAACAGAGGAGAGAGTGAGCGTTGCGGTGTTTTTGCTCACTTCCTTTGTTGTTCCGTCAAACTTGACGATATATCCGTCAGCCGAGGGAATCGCCGTCCATGAAACGGTTGCGCTTTTTGAATCCTTTGAAAGGGCGGCCTTGAGGTTTGTGACCTTTCCGGGGATGGTTTTAACCGTAACAAGGTCGCTATATGACGGCTCGGTGAAGCCCTTTACGGTTGAGGCAACGCGGAAATATGTAACGCTGCCCTCCTTGAGCGTGCTTACGGTGTATGAAATTTTGCCGTTTGAGGCGGCGGACGCGCTTATATCGGCGGCCTTTGTCCAAGACTTTTTGTCGCTGCTTTGCTCAAGGGTGTAGTTTTCCGCGGCCTCAAGCACTTTCCAAGAGAGGACGGCAGAGGTTGCGGTAACGCTTTCAACGGAAAAGCCCTTAACTCCGGCAACAAGGGTTGTTGCCGACTTTGGGGCGGAAAGTGCGCCGTAAAGAGTTTTGCTGCCATAAGCACCGAGTGCTCTGATTCTGAATGAATACTCGGTGTGTTCATCAAGGCCGTAGACCGTGTGTTCCAAATTACCCTTTGACGGGGAGGCGATTTGAACATTCTTTCCGTTCTTGACCATGAAAATCTGATACTTTTCTGCGCCGGGAACAGCCTTCCATGAAAGGGTGAGGGAGCCGGCCTTTTCTGCCGCAACCTCAAAGCCGGAAACGGCCGCCGGGGCGGTCTTTGCCCTCGCTGCGGCAGAGAACGAGGAAAGGGCAATTTTGCCCGAAACCTTCACGCGCGCTCTGACGGTGAATTTATAAACGGTGTTTGGAGAAAGCCCCTTGTTTGCGGTAACGCTGTTTGTTTTTGTAACATAGGTAAGCTTTCCGTTCTGATAAACAACATAATCCGTTGCGCCTGAAACCTTGCTCCAAGAGAGCTTGACCGAGTTTGTGCTTTCGCCCGAAACGAGGAGGGAGGACGGCGTTGCAACGGCCGTTTTAACCTGAACTGCGGCGGAGAATTTTCCGAGGACGTTCTTTTTGCCAACTTTTGTGACTGCGCAGACGCGATAGGACGCGGCGGCGGTCGGAGTGAGGCCGGAAAGGTTAAGAACCGTTCCCTTTGCGTCCGCATCATTGACCCACTTCTTTCCGTTCAGCTTTTGAACGCGATAGCTTGTTGCACCGGCCGTTTTTGCCCAGGAGAGTCTTGCGGTTGTTGGCGAAAGAACAGCGGCTTTAAGGTTTTTCGGTGCGGCGCAGACGGGCGTTGCGGAAACCGAAGCCGCAGGGCCGTATACCTTCCTTTTTCCGGAGAGCTTATAGGCGCGGACGCGGAACTTATAGGTGGTTCCGGTTTTGAGCTTTTTGATTTTGAACTTTGTTTTCTTTGTTGTTCCAAGGGTTTTCCAGTTTTTTCCGGCGGCTCTTTGAACTTCATAGCCGGAAACGCCGGAGGCCTTTTTCCAACTCAGGGTGACAGTGTTATAGGTTACGACTGCCTTGAGCTTTCTGACCTTTGCTGCGGCGGCGAACGCCGGAGTGATTGTTGCAAGAACAAGACTCAGACACAAAAACGCAGAAAGAACAAGCTTTGAAAGTTTTTTCATTATTGTTTTCTTCCTCCTTAAAAAATATGTTTATTTACCAATAACCGACCCCTCAGAGCTGTGCCGTCGGGGCCGGTCAAAATCACAGTGGTCAGGCGGCTTTTGGCTGATATGCCTGAACTGTATACGAAACCTGCTCGGAATCTTCGGAACCGATATAGGTCACGATATGCAGCTCGACCGCGTCTTTTCCGGGGAGTGAAACCGTGTAGTTATCTCCGACATTAGTGCATGACAGCAGCTTTCCGTCAATGTAAATCCGATACTTTTCGGTATTGCTGTTGACCTTGCTCCATGAAAGGGTGACGGAGGTTTCATCTCTTTTAACAACGGTTATCTTGCTTGGGTCAACCGGAGTGAGCTTTGTTTTAACCTTGCATTCAATAGCTTCTGATGACATATCTCCGTCAGCGGAAATTGCCTGAACTGTGAAAGTATAGTCACTGTAGCCAACAAGGTTTGAAATTTTGTATGAAAGGGCGGCGGTATCAGCAACTTCAATGCCGTCTTTGAAAATTTTATATTTCGCTGCGCCTTCAACCTTATCCCACGCAAGGGTAACGAAAGAATGGCTCACTTCCGTTGCGCGGAGGTTTGTAACACCGGCGATGGAGATTTCAACAATTTTCGGCTCGGACTTATCACTTGTGGTAATGTTGTTGACGGCTTCAACGCAATAGGAGGGCTTGCCGGGGGCAACCTTTTTGTCCGTGTATGACGTTCCGCTTACGGTTGCGATAATTGTATTATTGCGGTATACTTTGTATTCTTTTGCTCCGTCAACGGAAGTCCATTCAAGGGCAACATTGTTTCCGGTAACGGACGACCTTGTGATGCTCGGAGCCGGAAGCTTCGTTATAACGGGAAGTTCGGACGAATACTCCGACCTTGGAGCGCGCGTTGAATCAAATTTTCCTATCGCATAAATTCTGAATAAATATTCCTTTGCAGGCTTGAGGTTTTTAACATTGCAGACGCCGCTGCTGAGAACGGAGAGGTATCCCTCTGCGCCTGAAGCCGTTGGAACAACCCAATTTCCGTCAACATTGATTTCAACAACATATTTGCTGGCTTTTGCCGATGTGTTCCACTTGAGAACGGCGGAGTTGTCTTTAATTTCGGAAGCTTTGAAGCCGCTGACTGCCGCCGGGGCGGTCATGCCTTTGGTGACGGCGCTTTCGCTGCTCTTAACATCGCCGCAAACGGCAATGCCCTTGAAAGAATATTCCGTTGACGGGTCAAGACCGCCGAGCTTATAGACGCAGACATTGTCTTGGGTGATGCTGTTTTGGTTGGTGATTGAGGCGTCAACCTTTTTCCAGTCCTTTGCGCTGCTTTCCTTATAGAAAAGCTCATATGACGTTGCCTTTGAGTTTGCAATCCACGCAACGGAGATTGCGTTGCTGCCGGTCATGCCGTAGTCCGCTCTGTATGCAAGAGAGATGGGGTTGAGCAGCGTGGTTTCCGAAAGCTCGTTTGAAAACTGCTCGGCATAAACCTTGCTGCCGTCGGCAGCGGTATAATATGACCTCATCTTGAACTTATAGGTTGAGCACTGTTCAAGGTTGTTTACGGTGAGCTTTGTTTCCTCGGTTTCCTTGAGGACTTCCCAGCTTTCGCTGCCGGGCTTAAGCCACTGGATTTCATATCCGTCCGCGCCGGTAACGGCGTTCCACTTGATTGAGATACTTGTTGGCTTAACGGCTTCCTTTTCAAGAACGGCGTCAGATTTCGGAGCGGTTCTTGCGGGGATTTCGTTGTTGCCAACCGAGGTTACGTTTCCGCTCACTGCGGTAACGCGGAAGAAATAAGCCGTTGACGGCTCAAGATCTTTGACGGTGTATGACCTGACGGCAGTGCCTTTGTCAACCTTGTCACACTTTGAAAGGTCAACGTCAGTCCATTCGGCCGCGCCGTCCTTTTTGATCTGAAGCTTATAGCTTTCAGCCTTCACGTTTTCAGACCAGGAAAGGTTAATTGAGCTGCTTGTCGGGTTTTCCGCTCTGAAGTCTTTAACGTCGGTGAGGGCGGTTGTGATAACGGCTTCTGTGGCGGTTGTGTAAAGTCTGTTTGTAACGGGCTTTCCGGCGGAGTTGGTTTTTGTATAGAAGCTGTAGCCGAGAATGCGGAAGATATAGGGTGTTTTCTGTTCAAGGGGCTTATCGTCAAGACTTTCAACATTGAAGGTGTTTGAATCCTTTGGAACCGAGCCGATGTATTCAAAGCTTGAAACTCTGTCGCCGTCCTCGTTGGTTCTTGTGATCTGAGCATAAATTTCATATCTTTCAATGATATCGGCGTCCTTTGAGGCCGTCCAGCTCAGAGTGAAAGATTTGTCTGTGAGGTTCAGCGCTTTAAGGTCGGTTACGGCCGCCGGTGAGGTGTGGCCGGAAACCGAGTTTGAGTTTGCGGAAAGATAGTTCTTTCCGTTTTCGGCCTTGATATATGCCTTGACGGCAACGGTGAAGTCCGAGTTTGAGGGAAGATTTTTAACGGTGCAGCCGTTTCCGGTGCAGGTGAGCGACCACTGCCACTTGTTTTCGGTGCTGTTCCAGAGATAGACCGCGTAGCCGGTGACGCCGGAAACTGCGTTCCAGGAAAGAGTTGCGGTTTTTGAATCGCTCGCTTTGAGCGTGAGAGCAGTCGGGGCGGCTATCGCGGTTGTTTTGAAAGCAACTTCTTTTGAAAACGCGCCGTAAACGGTCTTGCTGCCGTTTTTAACATAAGCGCGAACCTTGAGCCGGTTTTCAACCGTCGGAATGAGCTTTGAAACGGTGAGGGAGGTTCTTCCGGTCATTGCGGCATAGGCCCACTTTTTGCCCGTTTCGTCATATTTATAGATGAGATAGCCGGAAACGCCGGGAACGGCGCTCCAAGAGATTGTTGCCGAAACGGGGGAGGCGGCGACTGCCTTAACGCTGCCCGGAACTTTAATTGTCGGAGTGACGGTGAGGACTGCGCTTGCCCTTCCGTTAACCGCCTTTTTGCCGACTGTTTTGAACGCAAGAACGCGGTACTTCACGGCAACGCCGGTTGAAAGCTTTGAAACGGTGAGGAAGGTTTTTGTTGTTTTTGAAACATCGACCCACTTTTTGCCGTCATACTTCTGAAGCTTATAGCCGTTTGCGGCGGGAACCGCTTTCCATGTGAATTTTGCTGATGACGGGGAAAGAACCGAGGCTTTGAAGTTTGTCGGTGCAATGCAGGAAGGCTTTGCGCTGACGGCCGCGGAGGCTTTTCCGTAAACAGTTTTTTTGCCTGATTTTTTATAGGCGCGGACGCGGAACCTATAGGTCTTTCCCGTTGTGAGCTTTTTGACCGTATAAGTTGTTTTTGCGGTTGTTCCAACCGCCTGCCACTTTTCTTTAACGTACTGTTGAACTTGGTATCCGGTGACGCCGGACGCCTTGCTCCAGGAAAGAATGACCTTGCTCGCCGTGACCGAGGCTTTGACGTTTTTGACCCTTGCGGTTGCGGCAAAAGCCGGAACAACCGCAGCAAAGGCAACGCTCAGGCAGAAAAGAGCGGTCACAAGCAGTTTTGAAAGCTTTTTCATTGAGTAAATCCTCCTTTAAGTTTAGGGTGTATTTATGGCACTCCGGAGAAACTTCCGGCCGCCGAAAAGTTGCCTTAGGCAATCAGTTCCAAAGAAAAATGTATTCACCGCCGATTTTTTCGCTCACGGCGAAAGAGCTCAAAAGCTTTGTTCCCTTTGCGCTCAATTCAACCGAGGAATAAAGCGTATCAAGCTTTCCGCCGTTGATTTTTGCGGAAACAAAGAGGTTTTTGTATTCCGGCGCTTCAAAGGTTACGCCCTGGCTTTTTTCGGCTGCCTCAAGGTTCGGAACGCGCAGGAGCGAACCGGGAAGAGCGCTTTTGGCGCCGAGCTTTGCGGCGGAAATTTCAATAACATATCCGCTGCCGTCCGCCTTGACGGAAACATTAAGACCTTCGGCGTCCTCCGGCGAGAAAGCGAACTTTCCGCCAAGGAACGGGATGAGTTTTTCCGGCGTAAGTTTTTTGCCCGTTTCCATTCCGCCAACGAAATTATAATTGTTTTGAGCGCTTATGTCAACCGCCGAAAGGAGAGGACTCAGCTTGTCCTCGTCGGGAGTGACGCGCTTTTCGGAAACAGAAACGGATTCAAAGAGCATGAAATCCTTTTGCTTTGCGGTGGTGTTCAGTGCCTTTTCAAACGCTGAAAGAACTTCGGCCTTTGTTTTCGGAAGAACAAACAGAGCCGGTGTTTTAACGGTGATTGCCGCGCCGGGAGCAACAAACAGTTTTCCGTCCGTCTGCTTATAGACCGGGCTTACGATGAACCTATGCTGAGTTTCCGGTGCGAGCGAAGCGACCGAGACGCTTGCGTTCTTTGTGTTCAGAACGAGAACAAAAGCTTTTTTGGTTTCATCATACTTATATATATTGTATCTGTCAACACCGCTCAGGCTGTTCCAGGAAAGGGTTGCTTCCGTTGCCGCAACAAAAGAAGCTTTAAGTCCGCCGATTTTTTCCGGCGAGAGCGCTTTGGCCGCTATTTCGGCATACTTTCCGTCATAGGTTTCCTTTCCGTTTTTGAAAACGCCGCAGACCTTAATTTTATATGTATCGTTATATGAGGGAACGGACAAAACGCAGCTCGTTTTTTCGGTAACTACGGTTTTAAGCGCCTTTCTGTTTGCGGAGCAGAGAACAACTTTGTATTTTACTGCTTTGGAGAGCTTGTTCCATGAAACAAAGATGCCGTCAACGGTGCTGCCGGTCTTTTTGAGGCCGGAAACGGCGGCAGCACTTCTTGTCTGCGTTGTAATTGTTACATAGCCGCCGAGAAGGAAGGTTTTTCCGCTTTTATAAAAACTTCTGACGCGCAGCGTCACATTCTCGCCGCGTTTGAGGTTTTCAACGGTGTAGCTTTGCTTGTCCGTTTCGTGAATGATCCACTTTTTCTTTGCAGCGTCATAGAGCGAGACTCTGTAGCCCGTTGCACCGGGAGCCTTTTTCCATTTGAGGGTGACGCTGGTCTGGGTTTTTGCGCTCTGGGTGACCGAGCCGGGCTTTCCGGGAAGGACGGTCAGCTTTGTTTTTGAGCTGACGCCTTTCATTCCCTTAACGCTCACGGTAACGCTTCCTTTTCCGCAGCCGGTGGCAGTGACAACGCCGTCGGCGGAAACGCTTGCGGTCTTGTTTGCGGACGAATATTCAAGCTCGCTGTAATAAGTATTCGCAGGTGACGCGGTAACTCTGAGCGCTCTTGTTTTGCCGATATAGAGCTTGAGGCTTTTTGGTGCGGAAAGCGCCGTGGGATAGGTGTAGGCATATTTCACCGTTCCGAGCTTTTTGACGTGAGCTTCCGCTCCGGTTCCGGAAACAACATAAACGGTGACGTTTGCGCAGCCGCGGAAAGCGTCTTTTCCAATTCGGGCAACCTTTGAGTCAAGCACAACGGTTTTAAGGTTTGTGCAGTACCAGAAAGCGGAGCTGCCAATTTTTTTAAGCTCCTTCGGAAGAATAAGCTTCGTGAGGCCGGTGCATTCGTTGAACGCACTTTCTCCGATTTCGGTGACGGAATCGGGAATGGAAAGGGAGGTCATTGTTCTGACCTGCCAAAAGCATTCGGCCTTGATTTTTGTGACCGGGAGCGAGTTCACTTTTTTTGGAATTTTAACTTTTTTTGCTTTGCCCGTGTAGGAGACAACGGTAACGCTTTTTTCTCCAATATCAAAGGAAAAGCCGTTTTTCTTCACTGTTTTTGCCGACCCCGAAAAAACGAACAGGGTGATAAGGGCACTGACCGCAAAAACAAAGAAGAAGGATTTAAAAACACGTTTTTTCATGCGCTAACCCTCCATAGTAAGATATATTAATATTATCACTTTTTTCAATAAAAGGCAATCCCGGATTATCATTATTTGCAAAATTTACAAATAATTTCTAAATGGGTAAAAGAAAAGAGACGGAACGAGCCGTCTCTTCTTTTAATTAATGCAATTATTTTGAAGCATTGAGCTTAAGAACAAGAGCTGACTTTTTTCTTGCAGCGTTGTTCTTGTGAAGAAGACCCTTGGTAACAGCCTGGTCAATCTTCTTAACGGCAGCGGTGACAACAGCGTCTTTGTCCTCTGCATTAGCTTCGATAGCGGCATTAGCCTTTTTCAAAGCGGTCTTGAGAGCGGAGTTGGCGCTCTTGTTGCGAGCCTGCTTTGTTGCGTTAACGAGTACGCGCTTTTTAGCTGACTTGATATTCGGCATTTCCGGTACACCTCCCTTAATACAATTACAGATAATAACATCTTTCAAAAGAAAATGCAAGTGATTTTGGCATTTTTGGATAGACTTTTTCAGAAGTGACAATAATGATACTATATTTTTTTGAATTTTTCAACAGTTTGGAGCAAAAAAATGGATTTCAGAACAGATTTGGCGCTCGAAAAGCGCGAAAACCTTGAGGCCGGGCAAATTGACGGAGTAATTTCTGAAAAAGAGGAGCGCAAAGGCGTTGCCATAACAACAATAACCGTTACAAACCAAAACGGCGCAAAAGCGCTTGGAAAGCCCACCGGAAAATATGTCACTCTTGAGGTGACTCCGTTCACAAAAAACGCCGACCTTTCGGACGGGAGGATCGAAGTTCTTGCGCAAGAGCTTTTGAAGCTCCTGCCGCAGGAGGGAACCGTCCTTGTTGCCGGACTCGGAAACGAGAGTATTACGCCGGACGCGCTCGGCCCAAAGTGCCTTTCCCTCCTGCTTTCAACGCGCCACATTAAAAAAGAGCTTGCAAAGTCGCTCGGCCTTGTGCCCTTGCGTCCCGTTGCCGGAATTGTTCCCGGCGTACTCGGAAAAACGGGGATTGAAACGGCGGAAATTATTGAAGCGGTTGCAAAGAAGATTGAGCCGTGCGCGCTCATTGTTGTTGATGCGCTGGCTTCAAGAAAACTTTCAAGGCTTGGAACAACCGTTCAGCTCACGGACACGGGAATCTCTCCCGGCTCGGGGGTGGGCAACACGCGCACGGAAATCAGCGCAAAAACGCTTGGAATTCCCGTTGTTGCCATTGGCGTTCCAACCGTTGTTGACGGCGCAACGCTGGCCTTTGACCTCCTTGAAAGCGCCGGTGCGGACGCGCAAAGCGCAATTAAAAGGCTGAGCGATTCCGGAAACGAGCGCTTCATGATGGTTACACCAAAGGAAATTGACCTTGTTATTGAGCGCGCCGCCCAGCTTATTGCAATGGGTATCAACAGTGCAATGCAAAGGGAAATGGCGCTTGAGGATATTATTGCGATTGTGAGATGAAAAAACAGGCGGAATTTAAGGCTCCCTCTTTTCATAAAGATATAGTAACAACTGCTGTATCAACGGAGGAAAGCTATGAAAAGGAAAAAGCCTGTTTTGATAAAGCCTGTAATCGGAGCACTGGTTGTTTGCGTATGTGTGCTGATTTTGTGGAACTTCGGAAGTCAGGCGCTGGAGGTTTTTGCAAAGGTTGCCGTTCAAAGTGTAAAGCTTTATCTTCCGCATTCGGCAGCAACCAATGAAAGCGAGGAAAACACCGGCGAAACAAAAAAAGCGCAAAGCTCCAAAACCCAAAAAACGGCCGCAAACGCTTCAAAGGCCGCCAAGGATACCTCGGGCATAAAAGCCACCTCCCTCACCGATACGCCGCAGGACATTGCCGAATTGATGAAAGAGGCAAAAGAAAAAAGCAAGAACGACAAAAAGGACGGAGATATTTCCGACTGGCAATACACAAACGAGGGAGTGACAGATAAATTCGGCGTTGTGAAGATTAAAAACGTCAACAAAACTCAGGTAAACATTGAAAAACTGCTGAAAGAAAAGGCAGACCTTTCCGTAAGCCCGGATAAGCCGTCGGTGCTGATTTTTCATACCCACACAACGGAAACCTATCAACTTGTTGAGCGCGGTTTTTATCCGACAAATAATGTTACGCGCAGCGAGGACGAGGGGCGAAACATGGTGAGAATCGGAAACGCAATCTGCGAACAGCTTGAAAAAGCCGGAATAAAATATATCCACGACACAAAAATCCACGATAAGCGATATACCGGCGCCTATGACAACTCGCGTGAGACGGCGGTTGAATATATGAAAAAGAATCCCTCAATCCAGGTTGTTCTGGACGTTCACCGCGACGCGGTTGAACGCACGGACGGAACAAAAATCAGACCCGTTGCAACGATAAACGGAAAAAAGGCGGCGCAGATTATGATAATCAGCGGCTGCCAGGAGGAGGGCAACGGACTGACCGAGTTTCCGGACTGGAAAAAGAACCTTGTTTTTGCTTTGCAGCTTCAAAAAATTGCGGAGGAAAACTTTGAGGGCCTCATGCGGCCGATATACTTCTGCCCGAGGATGTATAACATGAATCTTACCCACTGTTCGCTGCTGCTTGAAATCGGCAGCGATTCAAACACACTTGAACAGGCGGAGTATTCCGGGCAGTGCATCGGAAACGCGCTTGCAAAGCTGCTGAAAAACTATGCGGAGGAATAATGGAGGAAGCAAGAAAATATCTGAGAGTGTTTTCGTTTTGTGTAACGCTTGTTTTTTCGCTGACGGCAATCATTGCCGGAGCGCTCACCGTCCGCGAAAGGACGCGAAAAATGATTTACGGAACGGATTATGCCGTTCTTGCGTTCAAAACGGACCCGCAGCCTGTTTTTGAAAAAGAGGATGAAAACGAGCTTGTTTTTGATCTTTCAAAAATCAAGTTTTTTTGCGATGCTTTGAAGTGACAAAACCGCAAAAGACGCTTTAGTCGGCTGAAAAATCAACAAAAAAAGCTGCACGCTTTCCGTGAATCACGGCGAACGTGCAGTTCTTGTTTTGTATTCGGGTTAAAAAACGGTTCAGGAAACGGACGGTGCCTCATCGGCGGCAACGGTGAAGAGGCCGGTTGCGCTGCCGGTCTTTTCCGATGTATAGCCGTTGGTTGAATAGCTGACCGTTATGCGGTAATTTCCTGCGGAGAGGGAGATGTCCTCGCCCTTGCTGTTGACAAAGGCAATGTGAAGGGTGGTTTTCTCTGTTGGATAAAGCTTGTAGTTATCAATTCCGTCGCTGAAATTCTGGCGGAACGGAACCTTGACCCACTGGCCTTTGCCGAATTCGGCCGCTTCTCTTTCAATGCTTTCAACCGTAACTTTAATGTTGAGGCGATAGCCGGTTTTGTTTTCAAAAACAAATTCAGCTCTGGTTGAGCTTTCGGTGATGGCTGCTTCCGGTGAGATATTCGCCTTGGACATATCTCCGGTAACAAAGAACGAGACGATAAACAAAATGAGTGCAACAAATTTCTGAATGTAATTTCCTCCGAACATATTTATTCCTCCAAACTAAAGATTTGTCTTTTTCCGGAAAGCGCGGCTGCTCCGGAAAGATAAGACTAATTTATAATATCACAAAAAGGTAGTTTTGTCAAATATAAACGCCGGAGTTTGGAGAAAAATAATTATTCTTCATTTTGTCTTAACAAATTCAATTTGCCGGTTTTTCCAAACTTCGTCAAAGCTCTTGACTTGTGAGGCTCTTTATAGTTAAATATATATTATTTTGTTCAAAGGAGCGGTTTTAAAATGAAAACAAAAATTCTTCCCCGGCTTTCGTTCGGTGCTCAGACGCTGGCGCTTCTTGCGGCATTGATTTGTGCCGTTCTTCTTCCGCAGGCGTTTCACTTTATCGGTGCGGCTTCCGGCCTCGGAACAAATGTTGGCGCGGCCTTTTTGCCGATGCACCTGCCGATAATCGTTGTCGGCTTTGTTGCCGGACCGTATGCAGGTCTTGTTGCCGGTGCGTTGGCTCCGGTTGTGAGCTTTGCCCTTTCCGGAATGCCGTCTGTTTCGGTTCTGCCTTTGATGATTGGCGAAATTTCCGCATACGGCTTTTTTGCCGGGCTCCTCCGGAACACAAAAGTTCCGTCTTTCGGAAAGCTGCTTTTTGTTCAGCTTCTCGGAAGGATTGTTCGTGCGGCGGTGACCGCAGCGGTTGTTCTTTTTGTTCCGAACACTTCCATTGCCCTTTCAGGAATCTACACAAGCATTAAGGCCGGACTCCCCGGAATTGTTCTTCAGTGGGCAGTTCTTCCGCTTCTTTTCTGCTTTGTTCAAAACAGGTTTGGCGAGGATAACTAAGGAACGGCTTTGTGCTTTTAAGTCTGCTGAATTTCGGCTTCATATTCAAAAAGGCTGCCCGGTTTAACCAAGAAACCGGACAGCTTTGTTTTTTTATTCTGTTCTGAGCGCTTCAACCGGGTCTTTCTTTGCGGCGAGCGAGGAGGGGATGAGACCCGCAATGAAGGTCAGGAAAACGCTGACGCAAACGAGCGAAAGTCCGTCCGTGAACGGAAGGATGGCCGATATCGGAGCGCCGGTGAGATGGCGCAGCAGGAGATTTATCGGTATCTCGCATAGCAGCGTGACTCCTATGCCTATCAGACCGGCGGAAAGGCCGATGATGAATGTTTCGGCGTTGAAAACATTGGAGACGTCTCGCTTTGAAGCACCGATACTTCTGAGAATACCGATCTCCTTTGTCCTTTCAATAACCGAAACATAGGTGATAATGCCTATCATGATTGAAGAAACAACAAGCGAGATTGCAACAAAGATAACAAGCGTATATGTGACAATGTTGATTGCCTGGGTTGCAATGTTCATTGCAATGCCTATGTAGTCGGTGCAGTTGATTGTCAGCTCCTCGTGGCCGTCATCGGTCACTGATTTGTTGTAAAAATCAACCATATCGTTGACCTCGGCTTTGGTGTCGAAGTCTTTCGGGTAAAGCGAGATGGAGGTTGGGTTGCCCTCGTCGGAATAGCCGATTGTTTCATAGGTTTTTTCAAGCGAACACTTTGAATTTACGGTGTCTATATAAGCCTGCTTGAATGCAAGAACCTGGTCGTCTGTGAGATAGCCTTCCATGAGTTTTTTCTGAAGGTCGGACATATCGCCGAAATTGAACATTGAGGACATATCCGTAATGTCAATCTGAGAGAGATCCATGTCCTTTGCCATGCTCAAAAACGGAGTGATGTTGAGCTTGTTGAAGTCAATTTCGTTGAGGTCGATGTCTGCAAGGTCAAAGTCATTGACTGTTTTGTCAAAGAACTCCATACCGGTGATAACGTCCTTTTTCGGGTTTTTAAGCTGCTCTTTAACAACCTCGGATTCCCTTGTTTTTTTGAGCGCATAGTCCATAAGTTCACCGGTGTAGCCGATGTAGCCGGTTCCGACGGAAAGGACGTTGTCCTCTCCCGGGCGAACAATTCCGACAACCTTGACGTCAACTGCGTCTTTAAGCTCGTTGCTGACATAGATTGCGTTGTTTCTCATATCGCTCCAGAGGCCGGTTTTTTCGTCCTTATGCATGAGGTCGCTGTTGGTGAGCATCTTGAATTTGAGGTCGAGAATGTCGTCATATGAAATGCGCTCGGCGTCTCCGCTTTCAAGTTTTTCGCCTCCGGCGAGAGCGTTCATGAGGTTCGCCGTGAACTGGCTCTGATCCTTGAGTCCGAGGGCATAGGCCATAAGCTCCGTGACCTCGTTGTTTCCGTCAACAATAACAACAACCTCGTTGTAATCCTTGGGAAGTCTGCCGTAAATGACGTCATAATAATTTCCGATGGTGTCATTATCGCCAACAAGCTGCTTCCAGAGGTTTGTGTAGCTGTCGATATCCACAAAGCCCTCAAGGCTTGAAATGGACTGCATATTCATATTGTCAAGCAGGGTGCTGGGGTTGACCTGGATCGGGTTTTCGTTCTCCTGAACTCTATAGATGTTGAGCTTTGTTGTGTAATTGAACTGAACGTCATTGCAAAGCTCATCGAATTTTGAACGGTTTTCGTCAATATATTTTTTGAAGCTTCGGAGGTTGTTTGAGTTCGATTGAGCAACAAAGGTGTTTATCATTGTGTTGAATGAATTGTTAACATAGACCGCGTCCTTTTCGTGGTTAACACCGAGAAGGGGATTGAGGCCGAGCGCGGTTTGGAGCAGGCTGTCGGTGTTGACGGCCTCTTTTTCAACCGACATTGGAAACAGCAAAAGCGCGTCGCTTTCAATCCGATCAATGTATCCGTTGATTCCGTTTGAAAGCGCAAGAACAAGGGCAATGCCGATGATTCCGATTGAACCGGCAACGGCGGTCATAATCGTCCTCGTCCGCTTTGTAACAAGATTGCGCAGAGAGAGGGTGAAGGCGGTTGCCATTGACATTGAGGGCTTTTTGCCCTTTTTCTTTTCTCCCTCGGCCTTTTCTTTTTCAATTTTGAAATCTTCTTCGGTTGGAACAAAGGGGTTGGAGTCGTCAATAATATTGCCGTCAAGGCAGCGGACAACTCTTGTTGCGTACTGGAGCGCAAGCTCCGGGTTGTGGGTAACCATGATGACAAGTTTATCCTTTGCAACCTCTTTGAGCAGTTCCATGATTTGAACGCTTGTTTCGCTGTCCAGTGCGCCGGTCGGTTCGTCCGCAAGGATAATGTCAGGGTTGTTGATGAGGGCGCGGGCTATTGCAACGCGCTGCATCTGGCCGCCGGACATCTGGGTCGGGCGTTTATAGATGTGCTTTTCAAGGCCGACCTTTTTGAGTGCCTCAATGGCCTTTTCGCGCCTTTCCTTTTTTGAAACGCCGGAGAGGGTCAGCGCCAGCTCGACGTTTGCAAGAACGGTCTGGTGAGTGATGAGGTTGTAGCTTTGGAAAACAAAACCTATCGAATGGTTTCTGTAGGTATCCCAGTCGCCGTCGGTGAAGGTTTTTGTTGACTTTCCGTTGATAACAAGGTCGCCGCTTGTATAGCGGTCAAGACCGCCGATGATGTTGAGCATTGTTGTTTTTCCGCAGCCCGACGGGCCGAGGATTGCAACAAACTCGTTCTCTCTGAAATTAATGCTGATGTTTTTCATTGCGCGGACGGTGGTGTCGCCCGTAACATAATCTTTGACAATGTTTTTGAGTGCCAGCATTTCTTACGCCTCCTTAGCTGCTTTTTTCTCGGCCTTTTTTGTTTTCCGCTTTTCAAAATATGCTTCAATTCTGTCGCGTTTGAATATTGCAAGAATAATGAGCGCAACAAGAACAATGATTATCGGAGAAGCAATGACCGCTTTGTTCTGTTTCTTTTCGCTGTGATAAATAATTTCTTTTTCATAGACATACTGACCGGTGGTTGTTGAAACCGCCCTCTCGTGGAAGAAGAGCTTATAGAGCCATTCAATCGTTTCGTCCGTGGTCTGGGTGGCCATCTGGTCGCCGATTCCGGAGGAATATTGGGCGAACATATTGTCTCCCTCGCCGTCCTTGGGGGTCATCATTGTGCTGATGACCTTGCTGTTTTTCGGGTCCTTTGTTGCGCCGATGATATAGCGCAGAATCGTGATGAGAACGGCGGTCTGGTCGCTTTGAACGGCATAGACCGTTGCGGCTTTTCCGGAGTAAGTGCGCTTGCTTTGGGTTTTAACAAGCTCGCCCATTGAGGCGATGGATTTGAGGTCGGGAGCTTTGAGCTTAATCGTGTCCTTGGCCATGTCCGGAATCATTGAGGAAACCTTTTTAAGAATATCCGTCTTTTTGATTTTTTCAAAATCGAGGCCGAGCGAGGAAGCGCTCACGCCGAACGATTCAAGAAGGTCAAGAACCGGCTTTGTCAGATTGTCAATGCACTGGAAGAGCGAACCGTTTGAAACAAAGTAGATGAGGTTCGGCATAATTTCTGTCAGTGTGTAGACGGGCTTTTTGCAAATTTTGTCAACAAGGTCAAGCATGGGCTCAAGAATTGCGCCGATGATTTTGTCGCTGCCCTTGCACTTTGTGTATTGCTTAAAGGTCAGGATGTTTTTCTCCGGGCAGCCGAGTGCCTCAAGAATGGGAATCACCGCGCTGTTATAGCCGTTCGTTCCCGGAATTTTTACCGAATCGAGAACAGTCAGCGTTCCGTTTGCAAGGAAGCATTCAAGCAAAGGCTCAAGCGGCATGAGAACGGCCGTCAGTGCACCTTCAAAGTTATTTCTGCTTCCGCTTTTGAAGCAGGCGGCAAAGCCTTTTTCGCTGATGTTTTTCCAGCTTCCCGCGCCGGAAAGATATGACGCGGCGGAGTAGTATCCGGCCTTTTTCAAATGAGAGGCAACCGCGTCCGGGCTTACCCGGATTCCGAGCATTGTCATGCCCTCGGAGAGCTTTTTGTCTGAAAGAGCGGAGTAAAGCGTTTTTGTGAGCTTTGCAATAATATCGCCGGAATAAATAGTGTTTCTGAGCGTTGTTTTAAGGCTCTTTCCGTCGCCGAACTCGGTCATGAACTCGCTGATTACTTCGTCGATTCCGTCAAGAACACGTTGGTACTTATCCTTGCCGAGGTTTTGCGTGTACTGAACCTCTTTCTTTGTGAAGTCTTTCTGAGTCCACTCATAGTCAACTTCCTCGCCCTTTTCGCTTGTGAGGAGAGTGACGAGCATTTTGAAGATTTCTCCCGTGTCCTTTTTGAGGAGATTCTGGAGCGTCGGAAGAACGGACTTCATGTTGCTGTTTTCGCTCAAAAGCTCCTTGGCTTTTTCGGTGTTGAGCTTCAGTGTGTCAATGAGCCATTCGGCGGTGAGAGTGAAGCTTTCTCCAATGTTCGCCGTAATTTTTGAACCGCTTTGGGTTCCGCAGGCCTTGAGCGCGTCAAGGTCAATATCGGCAAGCTTGATGTTGCTTTCTGCGGTCATGTCTGCAAGAACGGTGTTGATGTTCTCGCTGAAATTCGTTGTGTATTTCTTCGGGTCCTGAATGAACATTAAAAACGAGAGCATCTGGGAGCCGGAGAAAAGGGAAACAAGGTTTCCGATTCTCAGGGAAAACGGCTTGAGCAGTTCGTTAACGGAGCTTTCAAGTCCGCCGTCTTTAATATAGTATGCAAGGTTCGGGAGCATTTCGCTCAGCTTCATTGCCGGGCGGCTCAGAATGTCCTCAAGGGCGGAAAAAACGGAGAGCGTGATGTCCCAAACCATTGAGTTTTTGTTTCCGGCGGCCTGGGCGTAAAATGTTCCCGGTCTTTCGTGCCATGTGCAGCCGAGCGCCTCAAGCATTGAAACAAGACCCGTTTCATAGCCCCTTGAGCCGTTTATGCGGATAACGCTGACTTTGAATGTTCCGCCGCAGAGAACGGTGTAAAGCACATCGTTGAACGGGGCGAGCATTGCGGCAACGGCCGAGGCAAAGTCATACTTGTCATAGACGTTCCATTTTGCGTTTTTGAGGTCATCTTCCGACCAGTCAAGTGCTTTTGAAAGCGGAGCCTGAACTGTGGGATAATCGGAAAGGTATTTTGCAACGCCGGCCGGAGTAACGTCAATTCCAAGCTTTGAAAATGTGTCACGGCTCTCCCAAAGGGAGGAATAAACCGAGCACAGCAGCTTTGAAAGCGTTGCACTTTCAAAAAGCTTTTCGGTAACGAGCGCGGAAAGTGACCTGTTTTCAAACGATGAAACAGCCGCTTCAATGAGTCTGTCGGTGCCTTCGGCGGCCTTTTTTGCGCTCTCGTTTGTCACACCCTGCGGATAGCTCACTGCGGCAAGGCAGGGGGCGCAGGAAGAAAACAAAACGCACAGCGAAAGGAGCAGACAGAGAAAACCTTTTGTTTTTTTATTCAACTTTGTTCACCTCTTCTTTCCCGGTTTCCGGAGCTTTGGCTTTGTCCTTTTCTCCGTCGCCGGTTTCAATCTCTATAATCTTATTCATAATGCGCAGAAATTCATGAGTATCGCTTTCGCCGATTTTCTCCATCAAAACCTCCGAATGATGGAGGGCCTCGGTTTTGATTCCCTCAACAACCGTTTTTCCTTTTTCGGTGATTTGAACAATAACCGTTCTTTTGTCGGCGCCGTTTGAAAGGCGTTCAACAAGGTTCTTGTGCTCCAGCGCGTGAATGATTGCGGTGACTCTTGCCGCGGTCACGTCAAGAAAATCCGCAAGCGCCCCGGGTGTGCTTTTTCCGCCGATTTCGCAAAGTCTTGCAAGAAGAACATTTTCGCCTTTCAGCTTTTTTTGAATCGACTGGAAAGCGTCCGCGCGGTTGAACATTGCAAAGGTTGAAACAATGTTGTTGAGAAGGTCGCTTTTGTTCATGCTTTTTCCTCCCTTCGCAAAAAAGTAGTTAACACTGTTAAATTTTTACTTAACGGTGTTAACTATATCACCGCGCTGTGCGATTGTCAAGGGAAAAAGAATTAAAAATGATAAAAGTGCCTAATTTTTTCATTCCCGGTTTGTGGAAACCGACAAAACAGAATAAACAGTTGAATAACATTTCAACCAGAATTGCTGTTTACAAATAACCCGTTGTAAATTTGCCCAATAAGTGTTATACTGAATACAATATCAAATTTGGGGTGAACCGATGATTTCCGTTGCACTTGCCGCCTATAAGGGCGAAAAATATATTGAAGAACAGCTGCGCTCAATTTTGCCGCAGCTTTCCGCCGACGATGAAATAATTGTTTCCGATGACAAGCCCGGCGGCGCAACCGAAAAGATAGTCCGCGCGCTTGCGGCGGAAGATCCGCGCATTGTTTATGTTGAGGGAAAAGGCCGCGGCGTTGTTCAAAACTTTGTTAACGCAATCCGCTATTGCAAAGGAGACAAAATCTTCCTCTGCGACCAGGACGATGTTTGGCTTCCGAACAAGGTTAAGCGGGTAACGGAAGCTTTTGAAAGCGGAGCAACTCTTGTTCTCCATAACGCCTATGTTACGGACGAAAACCTCAATATCACCGACTACTCGTTTTTTAAAACACGCGGCAGCAAAAAAGGTTTTGTCAGAAATATTGTTAAAAACTCATACATGGGCTGCTGCATGGCGTTTGACAAGAGCCTGCTCAAAAAAATTATGCCCATTCCGCGCTATGTTCCGATGCATGACCAATGGATAGGACTTATGGGCGAAAAATACGGCAAAGTTGCTTTTGTTGACGCGCCGCTGATTTATTACAGAATCCACGGCAACAACGTCACCGGAGGAAAAACTTCCTTCCATCAAAAGCTCCTCTGGCGCAGATATCTGCTCAAACGTCTTTTTGTCCGCATTGCTTTTAACCGCTGAAAGGGAGAGAAAAAAACATGAAAGATTACACCGTTTCCGTTTGTATTGTGACCTATAACAGCAAGAATATTATTGAAAGAACAATAAGCAGCATTTTTGAACAGACCGAGGGCGTGAAGCTTGACTTCTTTGTTGTTGACAACGCCTCTTCTGACGGCACGGCGGACTTTATCCGTTCGCGCTTTCCTCAGGTCAGGGTGATTGAAAACCGAACAAACCTCGGCTTTGGTGCGGCGCATAACAAAGTTTTGCCGTATCTTGAGTCAAAATATCACATTGTTGTCAATCCGGACATCATCCTCAAAAATAACGCAGTTTTAAAGCTTTGCGAATATGCCGACGAGCACGAAAATGTCGGCCTGCTTTCGCCCCAGATAAAGTTTGACAACGGAAAAGTTCAGCAGCTCGGAAAGCGCAATCCAACTTTCCGCTATCTTGGCTCGCATTGGTTCCATAAGGGCGATATCCCCTCAAAAACCATGATTGAATACTGTATGCTTGACTGCCCGGACAACGAGGTGCGAGAAATTTCCAACGCAACGGGCTGCTTCATGTTTTTCCGGACAGAGGCGTTCAAAGAGCTTTCCGGCTTTGACGAAAGGTTTTTCATGTATCTTGAAGATTGCGACATTGCAAGGCGCGTCAGCGAGAGCAGAAAGTATAAAGCTCTGTTTTATCCGATGGCCGAGGTCACTCACCTTTGGGAGCGCGGAAGCAAGAAAAGCAAAAAGCTCCTTGCCGTTCATATTCATTCAATTATCTCATATTTCCTCAAGTGGGGAATCAAAATTTGGTGATTGTCATGAAAAGATTTCTATATCGCTTTTATGCATTTTTGTTTAATCTTGCCGCGGCGGTCTTTCCGCTCAAGGAAAACCGCGCCGCTTTCATTTCAATGCATAACGAAAATTTTAACGACAGCCTTGGCGAGGTTACAAGGGAATTTGAAAGCCGCGGCTTTGAGTGCGTGCGCATAACCCGGCGTGACCTTGACGTGAACGTCAGGAATATTTTCCGCGTTGTTGACTTCTTTTTCAGAAAGAGCCGCCTGCTTGCAACATCAAAGTATGTTTTTCTCAACGATAACTTCATGCCCATGGCGTTTTGCAACTTCAAGGAGGACGCCGTTGTTACCCAGCTTTGGCACGCCGAGGGCGCGTTCAAGCGCTTTGGTCTTGCAATCGAGCAGCCGGAGTCCGTTCGGAAAAATGAGATTGCCTGCAACAAAAGGCTGAATTTTGCCGTTTGCTCCGCAAAGGCGGTGATACCGATTTATGCTCAGGCTTTCGGTTTGCGGTACGGACAGGTGCTTCCGCTCGGCGCACCGAGGGCGGATTATCTTTTGAAAGAGGGGAACGCTGAAAACGCGCGCAAAAAGCTTGAAATGCTTTATCCGGCGCTCAAAGGGAAAAAGGCCGTTCTTTATGCGCCGACCTTCAGAGACACAAAAGAGGAAAACGAAAAGCTCCTTTCCCATTTTGATTTTGAGCTTTTTAAAAAAGAGTTTGATGAGGAATATGTGCTTTTTGTTCGTCTGCATCCGCAGATACACGAAAAGACTGCCTTGCCGCCGTTTGCCTTTGACGTGACTGATTACAAGGATGTCCGGGAGCTTGTTCTTGCCTGCGATGCGCTTGTCACTGACTACTCCTCAATCTGCATGGATTTTTCCCTGCTTTCAAAAAAGACGGTTTTCTTTGCTTTTGACGAGGAAAAGTATACAAAGGACAGAAATTTCTGCTTTGATTATAAAACCGAGCTTCCCGGCGGTATTGCAAAAACGACCGGTGAGGTTATTGAACTTCTCCGCGCGGAATTTGACGCGGAGAAAAACGAAAAATTCAGAAGGCGCAATTTTGACTTCTTTGACTGCAACAGCGCAAAAAGAGTTGCGGACGCCGTCATTGAAAAATAAAGCTATTGTCAAACGCAGGAACTTGTGATATAATGCACGATAGCTTTTCTCTGCGTGGAAAAAAGAGGAGGATAACAATGAAAATTATTGCGGCTTTGAACAGTCATAAAAATAATTTTATGAAATACCGCTTTCTTTTGAAGGAGCTTGTGAGGAAGAACATTAAGCTTCAATACAGAGATTCCTTTCTTGGAATGTTCTGGACATTTTTGCAGCCGCTTTTGAACACGATGGTTCTTGTTTTTGTTTTCAACAACATTTTCGGCCGCAGCTCGGCCGGAGTTGGAAACTACACGATCTTTCTTCTCATCGGCCGCCTTTTGTTTGACTTTTTCAGCACCTCAACCAAAAGGGCAATGCGCTCAATCCGCTCAAACGGACCGATGATCAAAAAGGTCTATGTTCCAAAGTATATCTATCCGCTCTCCCAGGTTCTTTCAACATTTGTAACATTTTTGATTTCGCTTTCCGTTCTTGTTGTTATGGTTGCGTTTTTCAACATTACAAACAACAATCCGATTCACCTGACGTGGCGCATTATTTATTGCGTGATTCCCGTTCTCATTCTTTTTGTTCTCAGCCTCGGGGTCGGAATGTTTCTTGCAACGGTTTCCGTTTTCTTCCGCGATATGGAAAATATCTATGACGTTCTGGTCTCTCTGCTTTTCTATATCACGCCGATTGTGTATAACATTCAAAGCCTTAAAATTGCCCAGAACAGCACCCAGATGAGGATTTTTAAAATGAATCCGCTGTACGGAATAATCGGAATGTTCCGCGCCGCCGTAATTTGGGGCAATGACTTCACCCATTACTGGGACATGAAGCTAATGTGGTATTCCGCGGCGTGCGCAGTGATTGCGCTTGTTGTCGGCTTTGCGGTCTTTTATAAAAATCAGGACAGGTTTATTCTCCATATCTGAGAAAGAGGGATTCCTTTGAGTAATTATGCAGTTGAAGTCAATCATGTCAGCATGAAGTTCAACATCAATAAAGAGGGCGTGGATAACGCCAAGGAATATTTTATCCGCCTTGTTAAGCATCAGCTTCATTTCATGGAGTTTTGGGCGCTGCGCGATGTCAGCTTTAAGGTTGAAAAGGGCGACAGAGTCGGAATCCTCGGCTTCAACGGAGCCGGAAAAAGCACCCTTCTTAAAGTTATCGCCGGCGTTTTGAAGCCGACCCAGGGCTCGGTTCGGGTTGAGGGCGTTGTTGCTCCGATGCTTGAACTTGGAGCCGGTTTTGACGGAAATTACAGCGGACGGGAAAATGTTTTTCTTTACGCCGCAACAATGGGCTTTTCAAGAAAATTTATTGAAAAAAAGTATGACGAAATTGTTGAGTTCGCCGAGCTTGAGGACTTCATTGACGCTCCGCTCAAGGGCTATTCCTCGGGCATGAGGGCGCGCCTCGGCTTTGCGATTGCAACCGCGGTCAAGCCGGACGTTCTCATTCTTGACGAGGTTTTGAGCGTTGGAGACGCCGCGTTCAGAGCAAAGAGCCAAAAAAGAATTGAAAACATGATGGGTGACGGTGTAACGGTTCTTTATGTTTCGCACAGCACGGACAAGGTTGAGGAAATTTGCAACAAAGCGATTATCCTTGACCACGGCCAGATGATTGCCGCCGGAGACAGCACCGAAATCAGCAAAATATATCAGAGCATGACGCTCAATAAGTAAGATGGAAAGAAAGCAATGAACTTTAAAATCAATCCCGCGGCCTATGCAGACGTTTTTGTTCTTCCGAAAGCCGTTGTCAAAAACAACCTGCGTCTTGCCGGCGCCGTCCAGCTCAAGGCGCTTTTATATCTTTACTGCAACGCCGGAGCCGCGGACACCTCATGCGAGGCCATTGCAGACGCACTCGGCGCAGACAGGGGAGACGTCTGCGATGCGTTGATTTTTTGGTGTGAGCGCGGACTCGTCATAAGAGACGGCGAAAAGCCTGCTCCCATGGCCGGAAAAACAGAGCAGCCGAAAGAAGCCGAACCTGCGCAAAAAGCGGAAAAACCGGCTGAGACTGCGGTGCTCCCGGCTGCGGCTTTTTCAAAACAAGAACCGGAAAGGGCGGAAAAAAAGGTTGTTCCGGACCTTCCGATATCGCGCCCGAGTCACGAGCAGATTGCAATCCGCTGCCGCGAGTGCGAGGAGTTCAGACTCCTTTTTGCCGAGGCTCAGAATGTGCTCGGAAAAACGATAGGCTATGAGGGTCAGTCGATCCTCATCATGCTCCATGACAGCTATGACCTGCCCGTTGAGGTGATTCTCATGCTGCTTGAATACGCGGTCAAAAGGGGCAAAACCGGCTATAAATACATAGCAACAATCGGCAAAGAGTGGAGCGAAAAGGAAATTGTTACCATTGACGCCGCCGAGGAATATATCAGTGAGCAGAACGAAACGGACGAGCTTTGGAAAAGCTTTAAGGCGCTGACGGGGGTCAAGAACCCTAACCCGACCGCAAAGCAGAAAAAATTCCTTACACTCTGGAAAAAAGAGTTTTCTTTTTCGGTTGAAATGATATCTCTTGCGTATGAAATATGCATTGACAACACGGGAAAAATGAACCTTGAATATATGAACAAGGTTTTGAAAAACTGGCACGAAAAGGGCGTAAAATCGCCCTCGGACGCAGAGCGCGAGCAGGAAAAATGGAGCGAGAACAACTTCAGAAAGTCCGGCGGCGCTTCAAAGCCCAAGCAGGGGGTCTTTTCGAGCGATGCATCGTATGACCTTAAAGAATTTGACAAAAACATTGTCGGTTTGAAATATCTTGAGGACGAAAATCAGTGATGAAAGCGGGTCGGAAAAATGGCATACAGAAGAAGCGTATACATCACGGCGAAAAACATTCTTGAAAACAGACGGAAAAAGGCCGAAAACGAGCAGGAAAAGCGGCACGCCGCCGCGGTCGCCCTCTGTCCGGAAATTGCTGAAACCGAGCGCGACATGGCGCGTTTTGCCGCCGATGTTATAAAAAGCGTTTCAATGGGGAAGGACGCCGAGCAGTATGTCCTTTCACTCTCTCAAAAGAATCTTGAAGCGCAGGATAAGCGCAGAGCGCTGCTTTCTTCCGTCGGTCTTCCGGAGGATTATCTTGAGGTGAAATATACCTGCCCGCTTTGCAAGGACACGGGCACACACGGCGGCTACTATTGTCGGTGCTATCTTGACCTGCTCAAAAAGGCGGCCAAGGATGAGCTCGGTGTTTCTGCAAGCATGGAAAAATGCACCTTTGATTCTTTTGACGTCGGCTATTATTCAGACGAAACCGACTCGGCATACGGAGTAAGTCCGCGCCTTATTGCTCAGGGTACGCTTAGGTTCTGCCAAAAATATGCCGATGAGTTTTCCCGTTCGAGCCGGAATATCATCATGACCGGAAAGACCGGAGTTGGAAAGACCCACCTTTCGCTTGCCATTGCCGGAAGGGTGATTGACCGCGGCTTTGATGTCTATTACGCGAGTATTCACAAAATTATGGACGCACTCCAAAAAGAGCAATTTTCGCGCGAGCGCATTGAAGAAAGCATTAACGACCGCCTTTTTGAAAGCGACCTTTTGGTGATTGACGACCTCGGCGCGGAGTTTTCAACCCAGTTCACAGTTGCTGCGCTCTATAACATTGTCAACACGCGGCTCAATGCCTCTCTCCCAATGATAATCAACACCAATCTCACGCTTGGCGAGCTTGAGGAACGCTATTCTCAGCGTGTTGCCTCAAGAATAATCGGAGGAAGCGAGCGGGCGCTGCTTATCGGAAGCGATATCAGGCAGAAACTAAGTAACAGATGACTGAATTGAGCGCGCAAATATGCCGCCGAGATTTGTGCTTAGCGGCTAATTGGCGGTTACTTTAAAATAAAACAAAAAAACTCTTTACATTTTTGTCTTTTTGTGTTATAGTGTTTACCTGTCGGGTGCAAAAACCCGGTGAATATCAGGCGCTACTGTGGCTCAGTTGGTAGAGCAGCGCATTCGTAATGCGCAGGTCGTCGGTTCGAGTCCGACCAGTAGCTCCAAAGGCACTTCTTCGGAAGTGCCTTTTTTGTTTGCTTTATAATTCAAGGGAATTTTCATTCATCAGAAACTCGTAAAGCCCAAGATGAAGTATTCCGTCCTCATCCGTCCAACGCTTCATTGAGATTTTGCTGATAACAATCTTCTTGAAGAAATCCTTGGTGTTCTTCAAAGGTCTGAGTTCGGTTTCAAGTTTTGACGGTTCCGAAACATTCAGTGCGGATTGAATATAGTATTTTTTAGAACCCTTGTTTAATGCAAAATCTATCTCGCACTTTTTTTTGACCTTTTTCATGCACTCGTTTCAACAATCTTAACAATCACTCACTTGGAACTTAGGTGCATTTGCACTTAAGTTCCAAGTGGAATCCAGCTATCTAATGGACACCGCGGTTGCGCCGGTTTTGATTTTGCTTTTGAAAAAGTCCGTCATTGTTTGAATCTCCTTTGCCGCCGGGACGGTGTAAGGGTTAACAACGCTGAAAACGTGGGGAAGCTTCTTTCCGTCAACGGTTTCGTCATAGTAGTAAAAAACATTTTCAACGCCGTGGCGGTCAAGAACCTTTTTGAGCTTCTGTGCCTGCTTTTTAAGGAAGTCCCCGTTCGCCGTAACAATATAAAACGGAGCGAGTCCGAGATAGGCAACATTTTCATAATCCATGTATTTATAAAGCGGATTTTCTTTGGGCTTGTCTCCAAGGAGGGACTTGAGGTTGACGTTCATCATGAAGTTTGGTGAAATGAGGTCAACCGCCGGACAGATTGCGCCGATTGCTTTGAAGCTAAGCGATGGAGTGACGCCGAAATCCTCCTGCATCTTTTTGTTCTTGCAGATTGCCGCGCAGATGGAGACTATCTGTCCGCCGGCGCTGTCACCGACAAGGAAAATGTTGTTCGTGTCCGCCGGATAGTTTTTGAGGTTTTCAAAAAGCCATGAAAAGGCGGAAAATGCGTCTGCAATCTGGTCGATGAATTGAAAATTGCGTGCAAGGCGATAGTTGATGGAGGCAACAAGAAAGCCTTTTTCGGCAAGCTTCAGGCAGTAATACTTGTTGATCTCCTTATATCCGTAAAGCCAGCCGCCGCCGTGGATGTCAACAATCACGGGGAGCTTTTCTTCCGTGTTTTCCGGATAGTAGATATCAAGCAGGTGCTCTTTCATCGAGTCATCCATATACGGAATGTCGGTTATTTGTGTGATACCGGGAGTCGGTGTTTGCGAGGCTATGCGCTTATCATCGTTCCTCTCGGTAATTTTCCAGAATTTTAAAAGTATCGGTTTAAAAATATCCATTATTTCTCCTTTACGGCTTCAGCTTTTTCAGCCTTGAAATCATATCTTGAAAGCTTGTTTTCCATCGCCATTTTCAAAACGTGCATTGCGCAGTCCTGAATTTCGCCGAGGGTGAGGCCGTTTTTAACGCTCTTTTTAAGCGTTCCGTCCGGCTTCCTTTTTCCAACTCTTGCGCCGCCGGGCATGAGCACGTCAACGCCGGCTCTGACTCTGTATCCCTGATCGGTTATTCCGGGGAACTCATGGCTTTCGTCTTTTTGCATCCACCAGTCGGTCATAACATTGCCCTCATAGCCCCATTCTTTCCTGAGAACGGTTGTAACAAGGTCATAGTTGTAATGGCTCCAGACGCCGTTTATGAGGTTATATGAGGTCATGATGTTTTTAGGTTTAGCCGTCTTGACGCAGAATTCAAAGCATTTGAGATATATCTCGCGCAATGCACGCTCGGAAACGCGCGAGTCGTTGTGAGTACGGTTCGTCTCCTGATTGTTGCAGGCAAAATGCTTCGGGCAGGCGGAAAGTCCGTTTTCCTGAACTCCGGAAACAACAGCCGCCGCCGTCAGAC
Organism: uncultured Eubacteriales bacterium; assembly: GCA_934511365.1. Lineage (GTDB taxonomy): Bacteria > Bacillota > Clostridia > Oscillospirales > Acutalibacteraceae > UBA6857. The sequence goes on along the minus strand of CAKSWC010000002.1, from coordinate 3,655 downwards.
CGGAAAGGAGCGGATCTTCCGAGAAGTATTCAAAATTGCGGCCGCAAAGGGGATTGCGGTGAATGTTCATTCCGGGTGCAAGAATAATGTCGCTGCCGCGGGCGAGCATTTCTTTTGCAAATTCCGAGAAAAGCTCTTTAACAAGCTCCTTGTTGAACGAGCAGGCGAGCGCCGCGCCGTTCGGAAGCAGGGAGCAGGTTGCGGCAAGTCTGATTCCGCTCGGGCCGTCCGTTGTTGTGACCGGGGGAACGCCCTTCTCTCTGAGCGAGGGGAGAACGCCGCCCATTACGCCGGCATTACCCTTTGCACCGAGGGGATTGTTCATGATGTAGCCGCCGCGTGTGATTGCCTCAAGTTCATCGAACGAGAGCTGGGCGGTGAAGCTTTCAAGAGTGACCTTTCCGTTTTTAACGTCCTCAAGCTTATAGCCTTTGTCTCCCGTAAACTCAAGCGTTTGCGGAAGATTTTCAAGAATCCTTTTTTTGAGCGAGGCTTTCATTGCCGGTGCGCGCTCAAGAACGGCTTTGATGTTTCCGCCTTCGTCCGCCGCAGCTTTCAGCCGGTCGAACGGTTTCTTCGGGTCGGGAGCCGAAACCTGACCGAGCCTTTCGGTAACGACCGTGCGGCCAAGCGTGAAGCTTTTGATTTCAGCCGCCGAGCGGACATCGGCGCCGAAAAAGAGCTTGTATTCGCCTTTTTCAAGAACATAGCAGAATTCATTGCCGGTTCTTCCGCTGTCGTCATATGACGCAAAATCGGCAATGTTGAAGCAGAGCTTCAGCTTTTGAGTTTCTCCCGGTTCAAGAGTTTTTGTTTTTTCATAGGCAACAAGAACTCTTGACGGCTTTCCAAGAACACCCTGAGGCGCGGAAAGATAAAGCTCGCCGACATATTTTCCGCTTCTTTCTCCGATGTTTGTGATATCGGCCCAGAGGTTAAAAATTCTGTCCGAACGGGTGACTCGTGTTACCCTGGCTTCAAAGCGTGTGTATGAAAGGCCGAAGCCGAACGGGAAAAGCACCCTGTCTTTTTTGAAAGTTTCAAAATATCTATAGCCTACATAGATGTCCTCGGTGTAATTATTGAATTTTCTGCCGCCGAAGAACCTCGCCGACGGATAGCAGGAATATTTTTCGGCTATTGTGTCTGCAAGCTTTCCGCTCGGAGTAACATCACCGGAAAGAACGTCTGCAACGCAGTTTCCGCTTTCCATTCCGTCCTGCCAGACATAGAGCAAGGCGGAAACGGAAAATTCATTGACCCATGACATATCCATAATGCTTCCGCAGTCAAGAACAACAACGGTTTTTCTGAAAGCGGAGCAGACCTTTGAAAGAAGGGAGCGCTCCTCCGCCGTGAGGTAGTAGCTGCCCTCGGTGAGGGTGTTTTCCCTGTCCTCTCCGGCCGCTCTGCCGATTGCAACAATGGCGGTGTCGCTTTTTTCGGCGGCCTTTTGAACGGTCTTTTTGGAAATCGGCATTTCTTCATAGCACATTGGCCAGTTGCCCCAAAAGCCCTCATCAGGAACATTTTTTGCGCACCAGGTTTCATAAAGAGAGGCAAGCTCCTCGTTAACGGTGATGTTCCCGTTCGCCCTCAGTCCGTCAAGCAGGCTGATTTTATACGGCGCGTTGACATCACCGCCGGAGCCGTAGCCGACATAGAACCAGTTCTTTTGAACCCGGCCGAAAACGGAAACAACCCTCTCTTTTGAAAGGGGAAGAACCTTCCCCTCGTTTTTGAGGAGAACAATGCCTTCGGCGCCCGCTTTCCGGCAGAGTGAGCGCAGCTCATCGCTCGAGCTTTCTCCGCTGCCTGCGCCGGCTTTGGCTTGAGCAACGGAGTCTGTGACAGCGTTAACAACGGCTGAAACGCCGCGCATAACGTGCTGCTTGACTTTTCTTTTGATACTCATGATTGTATTTCCTCCTTTGAAAATGCAAGTGATATTTATAAATTTCAGCCGAAATATTCTTCCTTTCCGCGCAGACCCTCCTCAGTAACAGGCTTGAGCCATTTGAGGGAGCGGTGGCGGATAATGCAGAAAACACTTTTCGGAATGTCCTCCGCAAGATATGCAATGATGAACACCGCAATGAACGGCAGAGAAAAGACCTTTGCCGCAAGAAAGGCAGACGGAATTGCAAGAACCCAGAGCGAGCCGACATCGCAGAGCATTGCGGCAAAGGTATCGCCGCCGGAGCGGAAAATTCCGACAACCTGAACGTATGAAATCATTTTCACCGGAAGCTCGCAGCCAACGAACAGCGTAATGAGCAGTGCCGTTGAAATTGAAAGCTCGGAGATATTGTTGCCGAGGTTAAAGATTGAAACAAGCTGGCTGCGGAAGATGACAATCAGTGCGCCGACAAAAACGGCAATGAGCGGAACAACAAAGGAAAACCTGTGTGCATCCTCAACGGCGCGCTTGATTTTTCCCGAGCCTACCGATTTTCCGACCATGATTATGCAGGCGTTGCAAAGGCCGACAAAGAAAGCGAACGAAAGGTCTGAGAATGTTTTGACCATCGTTACGGCCGCGTAGTATTCATAGCCCATGTTGGAATAGATGACGTTGAGAACAACAATTCCGAGCGACCAGAGCGACTCGTTGAAAACAACGGGAAGCGCACGCTTTGCAAATTCAAGCATATGCCGCGGCCTGAAAGAGATAATGTCCCTTGGTGAGCGCACCATCTGGTTCTTTTGAAAGGCGGAGATGACAACAAGCAGAACCGGACCCGACCAGGAGGAGATGCAGGTTGCAACGGCGGCGCCGGCAACGCCCATTTCCGGCAGCCCGAATTTTCCGAAAATCAGTCCGTAGTTGAAAAAGGCATTGAGCACCGTTGTTATCATTGAAACATACATTGGAACCCGAACCTTTTCAATGTTGCGCAAAAAGCCGGAAAGAATAACGCTCAGAACAACCGCCGGATAGGAAAAACAGGCAACTCTCATATAGCTGCTGCCGGAAAGCACAACATCCGCTTCCTTGTTAAAGATTGAAATGACCCGCTCCGGCGCAAGGAACGCAGGAAAAAAGAACACGGCGGAAAGCACCGCAACGCAGAAAAGCGATATTCCGAGAACGCGGCGCATTGCCTTGTGGTTTCCAACTCCCCAATACTGCGAGGCAAAAACGGACATTCCGGAGCAGATTCCAAAGCTGATTATGCTCATGAACCAGCTCCACTGGCCGGCCATTCCTACCGAGGAGAGCGCCACTGAACCGAGGCGGCTGACCATGAGGGTATCAACAATGGCGAACGAGCTTGTGAGCATATTCTGAATTGCAATGGGAAAGCCGAGCCGCAGAGTGACGCGCCAGAACGGCTTGTCCCCAAGAAATTTTGTTATCATGAAAAATTACTCCATTTATAAATATTGTAGAATACTATTATAAAGGAGCAAGGGAGAAGTGTCAAGAATAAACCTGAAATTGCGTTCGGCGGCGGCGATATAAACGGCGGAGAAAAAATCAAAATCAAGCAAAAAAATTTATGAAAAAACTCTTGACAAAATGACCGGAATGTTATATATTATACCAGTCGCCGACGATGGCAAGCAACGGCGATCATGGGAGCATAGCTCAGCTGGGAGAGCATCTGCCTTACAAGCAGAGGGTCACAGGTTCGAGCCCTGTTGTTCCCAC
>CAKSWC010000001.1 GCA_934511365.1 uncultured Eubacteriales bacterium | reverse complement strand
CCGGAAAGCGAGGTGAAAAAGCAATGTCATCAGGCGAATTCAGAGAAGGCATGGACTCAATCGGCGGTTTTATTGAAAAAATCGTTAAGGTCATGAAAGACCTTTATCTTTTCATCAAGACTCAGCTTGAAAACTTTAAAAAGTGATGGGTGTAAGGGACTTAATATATAGAAAAGCAGCGGAAAAAACTCCGCTGCTTTTTGCTTTTGAAAAAAAACTGCCGGCGCTTTTTTGGAGCACCGGCAAAACGTGTTATTTTGATTTGATGTGGTGTTCACCCGGTGTTGCAATGCGGGAGAAGAAGAAGTCGCGCCGCTCGTCCGTGTTAATAACGGTGACGGGCTTAATCTGGTTGAGAACAACACCCCTCTGGCGCAGCATCTCTTTATAGGCGTCATAGGTGCCTTTCTTGAGGAAGAGAACCTCCGGACGGTTAATCATGCCCCAGCGTCTGTATTTAAAGTATTTTTCGTTGACCTCCTTGAGCTTTTCGTCAAGAATGTCAATATACTTTTGCCTGTCCTTCTCGTCAACCTCGCGGTCAACCTCGGCGAGCATACAGTAGCGCGGCGGATTGGTGGAGTAGTCATAGCTGAAGCTGTGGCCTATGAATTCATCGCCCATCTCCTTTGCGCACTCCTCGGCGCACCAGTCAACCATAAGGGTTGTTGTCTTTTCGTTTGCAAGGTTCATGCTCAGGCCGAGCCTGTAAAGGAACTCAACGCGCGGCGTGTTGTTATAAAGCCCCGTAACGCGGACAACGTCCTCCATGCGGTATCTGTAAAGGCCGGAGAAGTTTGAAACGATAAGCTCATAGGTTTTTCCGACCTCAAGCTCGTTGATGAGAAGGGGACGGACGTTGTGGTCGGATTCCTCGTCATCCTCGCCAATAGGCAGAAATTCAAAAAGAACAAAGTTCGGAAGAAGAACGCCGTCAGTAACATTCAGCTCGGTAGCCATTGCAAAAAAGCCCTCCGCCGCGGCGTAGCCCATGTTGTGGATGGGAATGTCCGGGCCGATATATTTTTTGAGCTTATCAACATAGGCGTGGAGAGTGGAGTTAATCATTCCGTAGGCCCAGGTGAGGTTCGGCCAGATGCGCGGAGCAATCGGGTCGTCAAAGCCTTTTTCAAACTCTTTGCGCAAAAAGGCGGCGCGCTTGGGGTCGGGCTTCAGCTTCCGGTTGAACTTTGCGCGCAGCTCCGGCGTAATTTTAACGCTCGGATCAATCGTGCCGGTTTCAATGTCGTGGCAGATCATTTCCCATTTTTCCTCAAGGCAGTCGAACATGGTCGTAAGAAGGGTGATGACCATTGAGCCGAGATAGCTGACGCGCTTGTTCTTAACGGCAAAAAGCACCTGAAGATACGCCGTGTCAAGCAGCTCCTCGTGCTCCGGATAAAGCAGGTCAAGCGGCGTTGTGCAGAAAAACGGGGTAATCATTTTGAGATATGTAAGCGGAATTTGGCCGGCGCCGTTGCACTGCTTTCCGTCCTCAAGCCTGTGGCCGGTGAGAACGAGGGCGAGCGGACCTATTGAGGCCGGCATACGCTTGTTCTGGTGCTTTTTGATCCAGTGGGCCGCAGTTGCAACCGAGGCGGAAAAGCCGATGCACTGCATTGTCCAGAGATCCTTGACCGATTTCGGAAGAATTTTCGGCTTTCCAAGGCTTCCGGAGGACGAGCAATAGCGAACATTCCAGCCGCTGAAAATGAGGTTATTTTCCCCGTTTTTGAGCATACGTTCAACATACGGCTCATAGTCCGCATAGGTTGTGAGGGGAACCTTATCCTGATACTCGCGGAAAGAATTGATGTCGGCAAAATTATACTTTTTGCCGTATTCACAGTTTTTGTTTCTGCGCAGGATTTTTTTGAGCACAGTGTTCTGTGCCTTCATGGGATCCTTCGTAAAATGGTTCACTTCGGTGAGGGAAATATCGCCGAGAAAAATACCCAAATCTGAAAATGGCATAGAGCTATCCTCCATTGTCTAAATTCTGTGCGCCGAACAGCGCAAATATAAATAAATTTTATCATAATGTGGAATAAGTGTCAACAGTGTGTTGGCTTTTATGCGCCGAAATTTCGGTATAATAATTGAAAAAATGTGTGAAAACCGACAAACATAGTAAATTTGTGTGTTTTAGGGGTGAAAAATTGCCGCAGTCCGGAACGATTTCCGGACTGCGGTGGGGTGGGTGAAATCGGAGAAGCCGTATCAGCCTGCCATTGCCTTTTTCATATCCTGAAGCTGCTTATAGCAATCATCGCAGTAATCCCATTTGTCGCCGTATGAGTCAGTTGCGGTGTGCTTTTTCCCCTCAGTGATTGTTTTTCCGCAGGAGCTGCAGGTGAACGGTTCGCTTTTTCCGCAGCCCGTGAGCGCAAAAAGAAGGCTAAACGTAAGAACGGCTGCCAGAATTAAACATAATACTTTTTTCATGGATTTTTCCCTTTCTTCTTATGAATTTTTGTCAAGCTTTGTAATATTGTAATTGTCTGAGTGAATTATAACCGCCTTATCAATGCAGTCCTCCATGCCTTTTGTTGAGCCTTCGGCCTTAAAGTCAAATCCATCCGTGGATTCGCTGCCCCATTTTATGGTTCCGTCAGGATATTTGATTAGGTTGACCGCGCTGATGCAGGTATATATATTTCCATCTTCATCGGTTGAATAATGAGCAATATATTTTCCGCTGTAACAAAACGTCAGATAATTATAAAATAAATCATCTTCAACCTCTTTTTGAAGCTTGATACTTTGGAAGTAAATATCACCGGCTTTAAGGTCTTTGACTTCATCGGCTGCGACCTCTGCGCCAAAAAGTCTTCCTATAACCTCGTGTGTTTCCTTGGCGGCTGTAGCCTTAACAAAATCCTCAAGCTCCGGTTTTATCTGCGAAAGGTCAATGTCATCGGCCGAGGTTATGTATTCGGGCTGATTTTCAACTTTCCATTGAGTTGTTTCGCTGCTCAGTGAATAAAGCTGATTGTCGTTGTATCCGCTGAGAGCGGCCGTAATGACAGCCGTTTCGCCGTTAGCATAGAATTCTTTGTCGAGCGTGTATGTAACCTTTTTTTGAACGTCAACGCTGCAATTTGCGTTGTTTACCGTGACGGTGCATTTCGGTGAAATCCCACTTGTTTCAAAGCTGATGCCGTCAAAGGGATTCAAAACGGTTTTTTCGGCCTGTGAGGGATCGGTTGATTCTGTTGCATTCATCTGAGAATCGCGTTCATCGCTTTGCGAAAATTCGCCGCCTTTTTTAACAACGATTCCGGCGGTTTTGCTTTTTCCGCAGCCGGTTGACAGCGTAAAAAGAAGCAAGGCCAAAGCAATGCATATAATCTTTTTCATTCTATGTTCTCCTTTTCTTGAATTGTTTCCGGAAGCGGAGAGCCGTTCCCCGCTTCAGCTTTTTTGTTGTTGCGTTCTTTGAGCATTCTTGAAAAAATAAAGGTAACCACAAAGCAGGCCATTGTTTGAAGAATATAAAAATAGCCCATGAATTTCACGCTGACTTCGCTTGAATCACTGTATGCTGCACACAGCAGAATATAAACGGCGGCAACAAAAACGCTTGATATATAGTTCAATATTAAAAAGCACCTGTTATACTTTTTTCCAAACAGCAGCGGAAGAGCTGTAAGCAGTGCCGAGAAAGCAATAAGGATACTGCATACGGTCAGGATTGGTATAAAATACTCTGCGTCTCCTCCGCCTCCTGCATATTCCCTTAAAAGTTTGAACAGACCCAAGAAAGATGCGCTGCGCGAGGAAAAGATAATTGTAATATCAAGCATATCCGCAAACGAAAGAAAAAAGTTCAAAACAAACATTATAATTGTTGCAAAGAACAGAGGCTTTTCCGTTCCGAGAAGTGAAATGCTTGTTTTGATTTTTCCGCCGTAGTCGCTGCTTTTAACATTTTCGGCAACTTTTTTTGAAAACCCGGCGGCCTCTCTTTTAACCTGCGAAAGAGCATCGGAAAAGCTTATCGAATCAACTTTTGTTCCGCATGAGGAGCAAAAGCTCTCGCTGCTTGAAAGCTCTTTCCCGCATTTTTTACAATATGGCATTCTATCCTCCTTAAAACAATGAAAAATCTTCAACTATGAACCAATCGGAGCCTTCTTTGACCATTTCAAAGGAGATTTTTTCAGAGGTGTCCTTTGTTGCGTAAATACCGCTTGAATGAAGAATTGCGCTGACCTTTGCATTCTTGTCATCGGTAAAGTTAATCTCCTTAACCTCAAAATGAAGCTTCGGATTTTGCGCCGCAACGGCAACTCCGAACAGACTGCCCACTGCGTCTGAACCGAGGTCAAACCCAAGCATTCCGCCGATTGAACCGCCGAGGGAGGCAGCTCCTTTCATTCCGTTTCGGCTTTTGCTGTCAAGGCAGGAGAGGCACTTTGAAATATCTCCTTGTTCATATGCCATTTCAAATTTTTCAAGGGTATCACAGATTTTTTCAACATCTGTTTTTGAAAAAAAGCCAAAATACACCGCTGCTGCTATTCCGGCAATAGCGGAAACAGCAACGATGGCTTTTAATGCATTTTTGAACATTTTTTCACCCCCACCAATTTTACACAAGCGGATTCCCGTCTGCGTCCTCGGTGATTTTTCCGGTGAGAACGCGGATGCCAAAGACAAGGTTAACAATCCAGATAATTGCAAATCCGATGAAGCCCACACCTGCAAAAAGAATAAAAATGCAGGAAATAATAAAGGCAACAAGGTTGATTGTGAATTTGCTTTTTGCGCCGAAAAGATAATAATGAATGCCGAGGTTTGTCACAAACGGAATGCAGGCAAGGATACCAATAAGTGTTTTAGACTTTCCCTCGCCGTTCTGGCCGCCTTTTGGCGCGGAAAGGCCCACTCCGCAGGCGGTGCAGATGATTTGGTTTTCGTTTGTCTGGGCGCCGCAATTCGGGCAAAACGCCTTTCCTTTTTCTGGATCCGCGCCGCAGTTCAGACAGGCGGCGGCATTTTCGTTAACTTCTTTTCCACAGTTTCTGCAATACATTTTTGAAACTCCTTTCAATTTTGTGTAACAGCCGATTTTAAAGTTTGACAGACTGCAAATGCATTATACAACCATAGTTGATAAAAGTCAATAGAAATAAAACTATGATTTATTATAATTTTCCCTCGCATTTTATAAAATATTGGTGGAGTGATTACATGAACTATGAAAACTGTCTGACCGATATGGGAAAAAGAATTGCCGAAAGAAGAAAGGAACTTTCAATGACGCAGGAAAACCTTGCCGAAAAAGTCGGCCTGAGTCTGCAATCGGTTTCCTGCATCGAGCTTGGAAAAAAGGGCGTCCGGCCGGAAAACCTTATTAAAATTTGCAATGCGCTTGATGTTTCTGCCGATTATCTCCTGCGCGGAAAAAGAGACAGCCTTGAAGTGTCTGAGCTCTCTTTAAAAATATCACAGCTTGGAAAAGAAGATTACGAGCTGGTTGAAAGGCTCGTTTCCCGCCTGAAAACAAAATAGCAAAAAAATATAACCGCACGGCTTGTCATTGTTTGACAGTGTGCGGTTATTTCATGCTGATTTTCAAGCGGGAGGGAAGTCTCACGGGTCGGTTTTGCCGGTATCCTCTGCGCCCTTTTTGGGGCGCTTGATTTTTTGCGAGGAAGTTTTTTCAAATTCGCGCCGTCTGATGCTGAAGCGGCGGATGCTTTTGTATGAGGGCAGCTTTTTGTTGATACCCTTAACAACGTCTGAGACGGCCTCGTTTATGTCCTCGTGGGTCAGTTCCTCTTTTTGGAGCTTTTCTTTGATTGCGTCCTCGTCCGGAACAACCTGGGCAACAACGGCTTCATCACCTTTCTTTTCCTCGCCGAAAATGAGCGATTCAAGAACAACCGGGTCGCTGTTGAGATAATATTCAATCTCCTCGGGATAAATGTTTTTTCCGCCCTTAGTAACAATTACGTTTTTGCTGCGGCCGGTGATGTGGAAAAATCCGGCATTGTCGCAGTAGCCGAGGTCTCCGGTGTGGAAAACGCCGCCTTTTTTAACGAGAGCGGTGGCCTTTTTGTTTTTGTAATAGCCGAGCATGACCATCGGCCCGTCAACACAGATTTCTCCGATTCCGTTGTCGTCCGGATTTTGAATGGTGACGGTGCAGTTGTCCAGCGGCTTTCCAACGCCGTCCGGAAGCGGCTGCGAAAAGCTGTTGCAGATAACAATGGGGGAGCACTCGGTGAGCCCGTACCCGATTATGACGGGGAGACCGAAGGAGTAAAAATCGGACGCAACGTCACTGTTGAGGGCGGCCGCGCCGCAGATTATCATGCGCACATTTCCGCCGAACGCCTCATGGATAACGTGATACATTTTCTTTTTTAGCTCCGGTGCGTGCTTAACAAGGGTCTGGGAAACGCGGCCTATTGTGAATGCGCGCTTGATTGAGCTTTGCGAGGAAAGCTTTTTAAGGATGCGCGTGTGCATTTTTTCAAGCATGAGCGGAACGGTGACAAAAACGGTCGGCCGAAAGGCGGAAAGCTCCTCGCTCATTCTCCGCAGAGAGGAACAAAAGCCAACCGAGCCGCCGATATAGAGGATGGCAAGCAGAACAATGGTCTGATATGTGTGATGCAAGGGAAGAACGCAGAGCGTTGAATCGGCGCAGGAAAGGCCGATTCTGTCCAGCACACCGCAAAGGTCGGAAACAAGGTTGGAGTGGGAGAGCATGACCGCCTTTGCGTTTCCCGTTGTTCCGGAGGTGAAGATGAGAAAGCTTGCCGCGTCCTTGTTGAGGGGAACGAGGGTGTAGTCCCTTGCGCCGTCTTTAAGCAGCTTTTCGCCCTCGGCCATAAGTGAGGAAAAGGAAAAAACTTTTTCGTTTTCAAAGGGAGAAAAGCAGATGATTTTGAAGCCGCGCGGAATTTTTTTCTTTGCTGCAAGGAGCTTTTTGCAAACCTTTTCATCGCAGAAAATGCCCTTGCAGCCGGAAAAGGAGATTGCGTTCCAAAGACCGTCTGCGTCCATTTCGTGGTCAAGCGGAACAACCGTTCCTCCGCCGCAGGAAACGGCAAAATATGAGACGCACCATTCATAGCAGTTTTTTGAACAGACTGCAACGCTCTTTTTTTCAAGCGACAGCGTTTTAAAAAGCGCCGTGCCGAGATAGTTGACATGGCGCAAAAGCTGCTTGTATGAAACGGACGAACCGTCCGGAAGAACGGCCGCGGTGCGCAGTCCGTATCGCAGAGCGTTAAAATAAAGCATATCGCGCAGCGTTTCAATGTTCTTGTTTTGTTCCAAAGCGGTTCGCCTCCTTTGCTTATAGCTGATATTGAAATTATTTTTTGCCTTGGGTTTCTTCTTTATCCGCGTTGTAAATAAAGTTTTTCAAAAGCTCGGCGTTTTTGTCGAGGTCCATATATAAAACGTCACCCGCTCCGCTGAAAGTCCTGTTTTCCCACGTTCCCGTGGCCGGAACCCGGTGCTGAAGAACGTCATAGCGCAGATAGCTCACCATTGCACCAGCGGCGAGGGAAACAAGCTCGTTCCTTGAAATATTCGTTTGAATCATCGGAAGAACTTCTTCCATAATTTTCATGAGCTTCACGGGGTTGGTCTTTGTAACCTTTTTAATGATTGCGGAGATAACCTTGCGCTGTCTTGCGGTTCGGTTGAAATCGTCGTCAAGGTAACGGATTCGGCAGTACCAGAGCGTGTGCCAGCCGTTCCAGTGGTTTGTTCCGGCCTTGGCCTTGATTTTAACAACGTCGCGCAGATATTTCGCCTCCGCCTTTGTAACACCCTCAACGGTGAGTCCGCCCATGAGGTCAATGAATTTTTCAAAGGCGTCAAAATCAACAAGAATGTAATCGTCAATTTTGACCTTGAAGTTATATTCAAGCGTGTCGATTGCAAGCTGGACGCCGCCGAAGCTGAACGAGGCGTTGAGCTTGTTGTAATAGCCGTTAGAGGGAATGCAGACATAGCTGTCGCGCAGGAACGAGGTGAGCTTCAGCTTTTTGTGCTTTTTGTCGATTGAAAAAAGCATCATTGTGTCTGAGCGCTGGCCGCTGACATCACCTCTTGCGTCGCTGCCGATGAAAAGAATGTTTTGAACGTCACTGCTTGTTGCAAGCTTTTTTTCGCTGATATATTTGTTTTCGTCAACAAGCTTTGTGTCGTATGAAATTTTTCCGAGCACGGAGTAGCCGTAGGCAAAAAGTCCGCCGAGAAGGAGAACAAGAACGGCGAATATGATGCCGAAAACTTTTCCTTTTGAAATGCGCTTCTTTTTGCTGCGGACATTCTTTCTTTTGCCGTCCGGAGTTTTTTGGGGCGAACCATTCTTTTGGGCGGAAAGCGGCCTTTGTGCGTTCTGCGCCGGAAGGTTTCTGCGTGCGGCCGCTCCCGGTGTGCGGTCTTGAACCGGTGCTCCGGAAGGCGTTCTGCTTTTCGGAGCGGCGGAGTAAACGTCGGTGTCCTTGGGAATATATCTCGGAGCTGCAGCCGAGGAAGCCGGGACTTCTCCTTTTTCAACGGGACGGCCCTTTGGAGTTCTGTTTTTAAACACAGGACCCTCGCTTTCCGGAATATGAACAACAAAGTCAGAGTCTGAGCTATTCTCATCCCTGAGACGAGAGGAGGGAGAGGGCGCGGCCTCGTTTGAAAACCTGTCTTTTGAATTGATTTTATTTTTATGATTGTTTTTTCGGTCGGAAAAATAAATATCGTCCACCGTGTTTACACCCCTTAAAGTCTTGGTTAATCAGTGGCCAAAATACTGAAGATCAGCCAAAAAATCGTACTAATGAGTCCTATATATATTACAATACAAAGGAAAAAAGCGCAAGCCGTTTTTGTGAAATTAACAAAAGTGTCAGAAAAAATTAAAAACCTGAAAAGTTCCTGCTGCGCCGCAGCAAAAAAACTGGAAAAAACCAACAAAAACCACCATGCTTTTTTGTGATAAGCACCGAAATTTCAAAAGATACTTTAATATTTTTCCCGGGTATTGTATAATTATATGGTATATTTTCACGGCGGCTTACGCTTTTTGACCCCGTGAAACAGAATGCTTAAAGACAGGGGTATTAAAAATGGCACGAAATCATGAAGTTACCGAAAGGCATAATCTTTTAAACCGTGACGGAACGCTTGCCGAACCGGGCTGGTCACGCAGTCTTGTTCAAATTTATAACCGCGAAAACATCAAAGCGCCGAAGTTCAGAATCAAGGAATGGGATTATTACCTCATTCTTTGCGATAAGCACGCCGTTGCGCTCACTCTTTCCGATGACGGTTATATCGGAATGCAGTCCGCCTCCCTTCTTGTTTTTGATGAAAAAAATCCGTGGGAGATCACTAACTCCGTTCTCAATGTTTTTCCAATGGGAAAATACAATCTTCCCCGGACCTCCGATAAGGGCGATCTTCATTATCACGACAAAACCCTTGACATGGACTTTGTTAAAAACGGAAGAACGCGCCATATAGTCGGCGAATACCGCAACTTTAAAGACGGAAAAACGCTTAAGGTTGACATCACGCTCGACCAGCCGCCGATGGACACAATGGTTATTGCAACGCCGTGGAAAGAGAATAAAAAGGCTTTCTATTATAACCAGAAAATCAACTGTATGCGCGCGTCCGGCTATGCGGAATTTGACGGTGTGCGCTATGAATTCAACCCGGAGACCGATTTCGGAACCCTTGACTGGGGTCGCGGCGTCTGGACATATGACAACACATGGAACTGGGGCAGCGGAAACGGCATTGTTAACGGAAAGCCGTTCGGCTTCAACATCGGCTACGGCTTCGGCGATACCACTGCCGCGTCTGAAAATGTTCTTTTCTATGACGGAAAGGCGCATAAGCTTGATGACGTTGAATTCCACATTCCGCTTTCGGGCTATACCGACCCGTGGAAGTTTACTTCAAGCGACGGCCGCTTTGAAATGGACTTTGTTCCCGTTATTGACCGCAACGCAAAAATCAGCGTGAAGGTTATTGAAACGGATCAGCACCAGGTTTTCGGAAGGCTCAGCGGAAAGGCTGTTCTTGATGACGGAACCGTGCTTGAAATTAAGAACCTCATGTGCTTTGCCGAGCGTGTACGCATGAAATACTAAGTAAACCGTGAAATTTTCATTGTTTACCTGATTTACATAAAGGAGAATTTACTTATGAAAAAAACATTGCTTATCGGCGCCGGTGCAATCGGCGGAACTCTTGCCGTACTCATCAAGGAGGCCGGATATGACATTTCCGTGCTCTGCTATAACGATGAAATCAAAAACCTCATTACCGAAAAAGGTTTTTATCTCCACGGAGCAAAGGGTGAGCATCATGTGAGCCTCAACTGCTACGCTTCTTTCGATGAGTTCAAGGAAGAAAAGTTTGACATCGTTATCATTGCAACAAAGTTTCAGGCCGTTGCCGGCCTCGCCGAAAAGGTTCTCGGAAACCTCAAGGACGATTCTCTTGTTGTCGGAATGCAAAACGGCATTCTTACGGACAAGCTTGCCGCAATAGTCGGCAAAGAGCGTGCCGTTGGCGTAATGATCGGCTTCGGCGCAACAAGAAACGCGGATAACGACATCACCATGACCTCGCTTGGCGAAATGTATATCGGAATGACGGACGGCTATCATCCCGGCAATCTTGACTATCTTTGCGAGATGTATAACACCGTTCTTCCAACGGAAATTTCAGATAACATTCTGCGCCAGCAGTATTCAAAGCTCATCATCAATTCCTGCATCAACGCAACGGCGGCCATCACCGGCCTCACTCTCGGAAAAATGGTTGATGACAAGCGCGCAAGAACGCTTTATCTTGCGATTGCAAGAGAGGCGATGAGGGTTGCAAAAAAGATGAACCTTGACGTTCCCAAGTATGGAAAAATGCTCAATTACAAGCTGCTCATGCTTGCGGATAATGCGCCGTATAATGCCTGCTGCCGCTACATTGTCTGGCTTGTTTCAAAGCTCAAGTATGCCTCGGTCAAGCCCTCGACCCTCCAATCGCTTGAAAAGGGAGAGATTACCGAGATTGAAATTTTCAACGGCTACATTGCAAAGCTCGGAAGGGACTACGGAATTGAAACCCCGGTCAACACAAAGCTTACCGCAATGATTCATGAAATTGAACGCGGAGAAAGGAAAATTACCCCTGATAACCTTGAAGAGTTCAGAGGAATGCTGTTCTGATTTTTCGCTTGGTTAATTAAAAAGAAAAAACCGCACGCTTGCTTTTTTGCAGACGTGCGGTTTTAAAAAAATGTCAAATCACAGCGGTTGTCCGCATTGCGAACAGAATTTGCTTCCGGGCGTTACGGCCGCACCGCAGCCGGGGCAGGTGCTTTTGATTTTTGCTCCGCATTTGTTGCAGAATTTTGAGTCAGCCGAAAGCCTTGCGCCGCACTGAGGGCAGACCGCCGACGCGGACTGCTGTGCGCTTTGGGGCGCGGGTGCAGCCGGATTGCCGGCGAAGGCGACGGGAGTACCCGGAGAGCCGAGAGTCCTTGCAATGAAGTCGAAAATTTCCGTCGGGAGCATTTTTTGTTTATATGCGCCGATTCCGGCGGTGATTGCAAGCGGCCAAAGGAAGAACACTCCAACGGCTCCGACGCCGAGCTTGTCCATCCACTGACCCTCGCCAATGGTGACGGTAAGCTCGTCTCCTGAGGCGGAAAGCTGAACATTTGTTGCAATGCGCATTCCGGAAATCGAACGAAGAACGTCTTTCGGCTGTCCGGCCTGGAGGAGATAGCCGCCGTCAACGGGTGCGCTTTGAACCTCCATCTTTTTTTCCGTGCGCAAAAAGCCCTCAAGCTGCTCACAGACGGCTTCAACGCTGCTTGCGTTCAATGAAAAAACTCTTGAATCTGCCATATGTAGTCCTCCTAAATGATATTAAAAATTATTAAGTCAACTGTAATATAACATATTAATCAGTTTAAATCAAGGGGGATAGACGGTTTTCGCCTTTCTTTTCTTTTTGCGGCGGGAGGTCGGGTTGACAAAACCGCCGCGTGGGTGTATCATGTGCCAAATTATCGGCGAAAGGAATAGCAAATGAAAAAAGAAAAATTGAAAAAAGCGATAGATGTTTTTCTAACCTTTTTAAAAATCGGCGCGTTCACGTTTGGCGGCGGCTATGCAATGATAGCGTTGATTGAAAACGAGTTTGTTGAAAAGAAAAAGTGGCTTAAAAGCGATGAATTTCTTGACATGGTTGCGATTGCAGAGTCCACGCCCGGGCCGATTGCAATCAACGGTGCAACCTATATCGGTTATAAGGTCGGCGGCTTTTCCTGCGCTCTTGCGGCGACCGTTGCGGTTTGCATTCCGTCGTTTTTGGTGATATACCTCGTTTCGCTGTTTCTTAACAGATTTCTGGAGGTTGAATATGTCAGCTATGCCTTCAAAGGAATTCAGGTTTGCGTTGTCTATCTGATTCTGACCGCAGGAGTAAAAATGCTCAAGGAGCTTGAAAAAAACTTCTTTAACTGTGCCGTGGTTGTTGTTGTCATGGCGGTCATGATTGCGTTTTCGCTTTTTGCCGTCAGTTTTTCAACCGTTTATTACATTTTGCTTTGCGGTGCAGTCGGTGTTGCCGTTTGGGCGGCAAAGACGGCCGGAAAAAGGGGGAAAAACAGATGATATATCTCAAGCTTTTTCTGACTTTTCTTGAAATTGGTGCTTTTTCTTTTGGCGGCGGCTACGGGATGATTTCCCTTGTGCGCGAAGCTGTGATTGAAAACGGTTGGCTGAGCGAGGGCGAGTTCATCAATTTTATTGCCGTTTCGGAGTCCACTCCCGGGCCCCTTGCCGTCAATATGGCAACCTTTGTTGGTGCGTCTCAGGGCGGAATACCGGGTGCGTTGCTTGCAACGGCAGGCGTTGTTCTTCCTTCCTTTATTATAATACTTATCATTGCCGCACTGATTAAAAACCTGCTTAGATACGCCGGAGTCAAGGCGTTCTTATCGGGCGTCCGTCCGTGCGTTGTTGCGCTTGTTCTTGCAACTGCGGCAACAATGGCATTGAGCTTGTTTTTCTCTTTGAAAACGCTTGGCGGGCCGGTGAGTGCCGATTGGCGTGCGCTTTTGATTTTCGCCGTGCTTGCCGTTTTTTCATTCGTTTTAAAGCTTGCAAAAAAGAAAAGCCCCTCGCCGATACTGATGATTGTTTTTTCGGCCGGGCTTGGAATTGTTTTTTATGGATTTGTTTAATATGAAAAGGAGCTGCCGAAAATCACGGCAACTCCTTTTTTTGGTGGGGACAGCGGGGCTCGAACCCACGACCTCACGCATGTGAAACGTGCGCTCTGACCGGCTGAGCTATGTCCCCGTGAAAGATATGATAGCACTTTTGTTCCGGCTTTTCAAGTGAAAGCGGCAATTTTTTGTGTTGCAAGGTTATGCAAAATCAAGCCAAAGATTCTTTTCGGCCGAAACAACGGTGTGGCCGTTTGTGTCGGGAGTTGTTCCGGTCACTTCAAAGCCGTTTTTGCGCCAAAAATGCTCCGCTTGAGGGTTGCCTTTGACCCAAGCGAGGCGAGCACGGAGAAAGCCGGTGGTGGAAAGGAAACGGCAAAGCTCGGCTATTATCCTGCTTCCCGTTCCAGTGTTTTGAACCGACTTGTCAGTCATAAAGAAACCTATTAATGCAGTTCTTTCTTCCGGATAATTGCGGATAAAGTCCATGACAGCTATGAGTTTTTCGCCGTCAAAATATCCGATGTAAAACTTGTCTGCACCGGTTTTGCCCGGCGGCAGGGCGCACATATCATCCAAAATGTTTTCTTCCGTCACAAAGGGAGGGCAGTATTGATAATACAGTGCGTTCTTCTTGCAAAGCAGAAATATTTCCTGAATGTCACTTTTTTTGAGTTCTCTAACGCTGTAGGCTTTTGAAAAGGCAGATATAAACTGCTCACGGGCCATTTCCGGCGGCTTGCTCGGCGATACGTTCGGCAAATCTTGTCTGTTTTCCCTTTCGCAGTAAACGGGCATTCGGGTTTTTGACTTGGCATGATGCTTTCTGCATTCGTCACATTTTCCGCGGCGGATGCACTTTTTCTTTTTGCACGGACAGTTTTCGTTCATCATCATTGTTTCACCTTATGCTAAAGCTATTTCACTCGTTTTCAAAAACGAATTTCATTGAAAAAGACCAAGCCGAACGACCCACCGCACCGCAAGGCACCGGCTGCTGCACTTAGAGCTTAAAGCGCGCCGGTTTTCACCGAAAGGGCGCAACCGGCGGTTGAACGGGGAAAACCGACCGCATGAAGAGCTTCAAGGCCCGTTTTTTGTGCTTATTATAGCAGCGGACGTGACTCTTTGCAACAAAATGCGACACTTTCCTCAAAAAATACGCAAAACAGTCTTGTCATATATGAAGTGATGTGCTATAATAGGATTGATATGTTTTACACGATTTCATGTCAAAATCTGTTTTGGAGAGGTGCTTTTTATGTATTGTAAAAACTGTGGAAAAATTCTCAATGACAACCAGAGCTTCTGTGAGAGCTGCGGCACTAAGGCGGGCGACGGCAATAGATTCTGCCAAAACTGCGCGGCGGAGCTTGCGCCCGGCGCCAATGCTTGTTCAAACTGCGGCGCACCCGTAAACGCTCCTGCTGGCAATCCCGTGAACAACCCCGTGAATCCTCCCGTGAACAACCAGCAGCAGAATAACGGCGTGTCCGGCGAGTATCTCAACGGAAAAGACAAAACCACGATAGCAATTATCTGCTTCTTGCTGGGCGGTCTCGGCATCCACAACTTTATGATGGGCGAGACTAAAAAGGGTGTTGTCAAAATTGTTGCGAGCCTCTGCTTCGGTCTCGGTTATATTCTTGCAATCGTTGACTTTGTTAAGATTCTTACAGGCAACTACGTTGTTGACCCCGAAAAGCTGTTTTGAGTGAAGCTGCGTTTCAAGGAGCTTTTACCTAAGTTATTTTTCATCCTTTTGCTTGGTACCGGTTATTTGATTTCGTCCGTTACCGGTATCGGATGCATATGGAGTCATTTTTTCGGCGTACAGTGTCCCGGCTGCGGTTTTACACGGTCGCTTTTGTGTGCGCTGCGGCTTGATTTTCCGGCTGCGTTTCATTATCATCCGATGTTCTGGTCGTTTCCGTTCATGGGGATATATTTCATTATCGGAGACAAGGTTAAAAGCAGGCTGCTCAACGGCTTTATGCTTGCCGTTGTGTTCGGCTTTCTCGCGGTGTGGGTAATAAGAGACCTCCTTCCGCTGCTTGCGCGGCCTGTTTAACAATTCAAGTTGACGAAACTGCTGCCTTCGGCGCAGACCAAAGAGCAAAACAAAAACACAAAAGACTATATCTCACCTTTGCATCAAAAAGCAGATGCTTTGTGAGATGTAGTCTTTGCTTTTTTACGAGTTGCGGGCAGCAAGAATAGGTTCGTTTTTTAAGCGTTTTTGCCTGTTTGAAAAAGTCTTAAAAGGGGTTTACGGGAATTTGCGATTTTTCCTTCCCCGCTCCACTCACCTAAAGCAAAACACCGGGCAGAGCTTATTACTCAACTCGGTGTTTCGTTGTTTGTCCGAACAGCGTCCCCATAAAGAACAGGGTGTCCGGATTGTTATGTGGTGGACCTGAAGAGATTCGAACTCTCGACCTCTCGGATGCGAACCGAACGCTCTCCCAACTGAGCTACAGGCCCATATTGTTATTGCACACGCAGGCGCAGACTATGGATGAAATTATACACCTGCCGGACAAAAAAATCAAGAGAAAATCTGAAAAAATTGCGCCGGCCGGTAAAAACAGCCGGCGCTGCCACTTATATAATAACCCGTGCGCTTTCCTCGCGCTCTTTTCTGAGTATTGCACCGCTTTCGAGCGGCTCTGCGCAGGAAAACGAAAACTCCATCATCGGGTGGTTCGTTGCCGCAATGGACTCGCCGTCGGCGTTTTTAAGATTCGTTGCGGTAATTTTGAACGGAACACGACTGCTTTCAAGTACCTCAAGCTCATCACCTTCAAAAAAGCGGTTGCGCTGGGTGCAGAACGCAACGCCGTTTTCCCATTTTTCAACAATAGCCATAACATCCCACTCGCGGTTGTAGCCTCCGCGCAGTGCTATTGCAGCGTCGCTTTGGGGATCGGCGAAGTAAAAGCCCGTGCAGTAATCGCGGTAGCTGATTTTGCGCATTTCGTCAATGAGCCACTGTTCGGGTCTGTAATCGTCGGTCGGGTTTTCAAAATAGGCGTCTATTGCGCGGCGATATGCGTTCGTCACAACGGAAACGTAATATTCCGATTTTGCCCGTCCCTCAATTTTGAAACTGGTTATGCCCGCCTTAACAAGCTCCGGAATGTGTTCAATGAGACACATATCCTTTGAATTGAGGATAAAGGTTCCGCCGTCCGCGTCCTCAATCGGAAAGTACATTCCGGGCCGTTTTTCCTCAACAAGGCTGTATTTCCAGCGGCAGGGCTGGGCGCAGTCGCCGCGGTTTGAATCGCGGCCGACAAGGTAGTTTGAAAGCAGACAGCGGCCGGAAAAGGAGACGCACATCGCTCCGTGAACAAAGCATTCAATGTCCATGT
This sequence comes from uncultured Eubacteriales bacterium, assembly GCA_934511365.1. Taxonomy (GTDB): domain Bacteria; phylum Bacillota; class Clostridia; order Oscillospirales; family Acutalibacteraceae; genus UBA6857. Next base: position 249,967 of record CAKSWC010000001.1, on the reverse strand, counting down.
CCGGCGGAATGTTTTTTCTGATTTGCGCAATCTCTTCGAGCGAAAGCTCACGCGCCGTAACGATTCTTTTTGCGCCGAGGGCGTAAAAGGCGTTTGCCGCGGCAAAATTCACAATTCCGGCTTGAGTTGAAACGTGGAGTTCAACCTCCGGTGCATATTTTTTTGCGTATTCCATCACTCCGAGGTCGGAAACGATGAATGCGTCAACGCCGCTGTTTTGAGCGTTTTCAAGGAAAGAGGGGAGCAGTTCAAGCTCGCCGTTGCGCGGCAGGGTGTTGACCGTCTGATAAACTTTTACGCCTTTTTCGTGGCAGTAATCGCAGGCTTTTTTAAGTTGTTCATTGCTGAAATTTTCCGGCGCGGTTCTCATTCCAAAAACAGAGCCGCCTAAATAGACGGCGTCTGCTTTATACTTAACTGCGGCCTTGAGCCTTTCCATGTCCCCGGCGGGGGCAAGAAGCTCCGGTTTTTTGAGTTCGGTTTTCATTTTATCAATCCGATTCATAAAAGATTTTTTCGGTGTTCTTCTGGTGCTCGGCGGCGGTTTCGGCAAGATAGATGTTGCCCTTGCTGTCGTGGCAGAAGAAGTGGTAGTCGGTCTTGCTCGGATTGAGCGCGGCTTCAATCGCGTCAATTCCCGGGTTGCAGATGGCTCCCGGAGGAAGTCCCTCAATGCTGTAAGTGTTGTAGGAATCGAGATAGATTGAATAATAGAAGTCGGTAAAGACGCCGTATTTGTTGACGGCGGTGATATATTCCTTCGTTGAGTTCATCTGAAGCTGCGGATAGGTTGCCGGATCGTCCAGACGATTGTGGAGAACGGAGGAGATGTCCGCCATCTGCGACTTGTCTTTTGCCTCGCGCTGAATGATCGAGGCCAGAATGATGATCTGATCCCGGGTCATTCCGAGTTCTTTTGCTTTTGCTTTGTAAGCCTTTGTCCACTTTTGGTTGAAGTTTGAAAAGAGCTTTTTGAGAACGGAGTTTGCGTTTTCGCCGATATAGAAGTCATAGGTATCCGGGAAGATATAGCCCTCCGCCTTGAGATAGCGGCCGGAATTTGCCGGAATGCTCTTATAGAAGCTGAACTGCTGGCCGGCAATGTCAAGGTTTGCATAAAGCTTTTCGGCAGTGCAGACGTTATACTTTTCAATTTTTTCAAAGACCTGTGCAATCGTCCAGCCCTCAGGGAAGGTGAGCTTAACGGTGTCCTTGGAAACGGCGTTTGATTTCTTGATGGTTTCAAGCATGGCTTCAATGCCGCTGTCCGGTTCAAGATAGTAAACGCCGGGGGTGTATTCGATTGCAACATCCTTTTTCTGCTTTGAGCTGTAGGCTTTGTCATAATGCCTGAACTTGCAAAAAAGCTTGGTGATGAATTTCTGGTGAACAAGGCCGTTATCGCAGAGGATGTCATAAACATCGTTAAAATCAGAGCCGTCCGGAATAACAACGGAAACGGTTTTTGTGCTGTCGCTCTTTTTAAGAACAAGAATGTCATTGATTGTTGAAAGGGCGAGGGCGGAAGCCGTGGCTGTGATGATTGCAATAATCACGGCGCAGATTCCGGCGATAATGAGGCCGCGCGTGCGCCTGAGCTTTTTGCGCTCTTTCATTTTCGCTCTTTGTTCGGGTGTGAGCGGACGGGCGGGCTCTCTGCGTTTTCTTTGGGGATTTTTTGAATTTCTGCCTTTTGCGGCGGCTTTTTTCTTTTTTGCCGCTGCGCTTTTTGAACCTGCCGGTCTTTGCTGAGCGGGTCTTTTTTTCGGAATATTGACCTCAAAGTTTTCATGCGCTGCCCTTTGCTGTGCGCTGTATGGGGCAGGTCTTTTTGCCGGAACATATTCGTCCGGAACGTGATTGAACGCGTCAATCGAAACTTTGAAGTTGTTTGCCCTCGGATTGCCGGAGCGCGGAGCGCCCTGTCCGTTCTGTCCGTTTTCCGACGGCGGATATGATCTTGAGTCCATATTGTCCTCCTTATGTTTGAGCGGCGTTTTTGCCGCTTAGGATTTCGTTTTCCGTAATGATGAACAAAACGGGGATATCGTTTTCGTCTTGCGGAAGCGTTTCAAAAAGGCTTGTTTCAAAGCAAAGCCCAACCGTTTTTCCCGTGAAGCCGGAAAGGAAGCGGTCATAAAAGCCCATTCCGTGGCCGAGCCGCGTTCCGTCCCGTCCAAAGGCAAGAGCCGGAACAAGAACGAGCGTCTTTTCGTTCAAAACAGCTTTTTCGCAGTTTACTTTGGGTTCAAAAATACCCTTGAAAACGCCTTCTTCAAGGTCGCTTCTGCTCTTTATATAATGAAAGCTCATTGCTCCGCTTTTTTCGCAGCGGGGGAGAGCCGTCTTTTTTCCGTCTGAAAGCGCTTTTTCAATGATAAGTTTTGTCTGAACTTCGCAGCCATATGAAAAATACGCAAAAATTTGATTGCAGGAAAGATAAGCATCGAGCGAAAAAAGCTTTTGTGCAATTCTTTCACTCAATTCCTCGCGGTTTTCAACCGCAGAACGCAACGCGGCGGCCTTTTCTCGAAGGAGCTTTTTCTTCTCGTTTATCTGCATTGAATTGAGGCGCGGATTTCGTCGCTTTTGCTCCTTGAAACAACTGCGGCAACAATTTCAAGGCCGAAATCAACGGCAACGCCGGCGCCTTTTGCCGTGATAAAAATTCCGTCTTTAACAACGCTCTCTTTGCTGATGATTGCGCCCTCAAGCTCTTTTTCAAAGCCGGGGAAAGCAGTAGCTTCTTTTCCAAAGAGGAGCTTCTTCCTGCCGAGAATGGACGGCGCGGCACAGATTGCGCAGACGAGCTTTTTGTTTTTGACCGCAAAGTCAATGGCCGAGTGAACGGCCGGGGATGCGTCAAGGTTCAGCGTTCCGGGCATTCCGCCGGGGAGAATGATTCCCTCAAGCTCATCATTGAGCCGCAGCTCGCTGTCTGTGAGGTCGCAGGTGACGGGAATCGAGTGGCTTCCGGTAACAACGCTTTTTTTGATTCCGACCGTTTTCACCGTAATTCCGGCGCGTCTGAGCATATCAATGGGAGCTATTGCCTCGGTCTCCTCAAAGCCGTCGGCAAGAAAACAATATATCATACTATTACCTCCGAATGTGGTTATATAAACTTGCAGGCTGTTTCAAAAACAAGGTTTTCAATTTCCTCAACGCTTTTTGGGCTGCCGTTTTCGGCGCAGACAATTCTTTTCCAGCCGAGCCTGTCGCAGGCATAGTTTGCGGCAAGGCGGCAGTGGTGAAGATAGTCAACGTCAAGCTCGTGGATGTCCTTTTTGCTTTCGTCATTGTGATATCGCTTTTCAAGAAGCTTTTGAGAAACCTCAACGGGCATATCAAGAAAAACAACGCAGTCCGGAGTCGGAATGCCAAGCTTGCCATATTCAAAATCAAACAGCCAGTCAAGAAACGGGTCCCAGCTTTCCCGTGGCAGCTTTGTCATCTGGTGGCAGGCGTTGGATGTGGTGTAGCGGTTTGCAACAATAATTTTTCCGCCGTCATATTCATTCTGCCAGAATTTTTTGAAGCTTGCATAGCGGTCAACGGCAAAAAAGGTTGAGGCGGCGTATGCATTGACATCACCGGGGTGGCTTCCCATTTCGCCTCTGAGATACATTTTGACAAGGGCGCTCGAGTCATCCGCATAATTCGGAAGGTCAATGGCAAAAGCCTTTCTTCCGCTTTTTTTGAGCCTTTCAAGCAGAAGGGCAGCCTGGGTGCCCTTTCCGCTTCCGTCAAGGCCTTCAATAACAATCATTTTGCCCATGGAAACACCGATTTATCAGTATGTGAGAATAACGGCGAAAACGGTGAGATTTTCGTTTTCGGTGCGGTTTGCAATGGAGTGCTTCTGGCCGCCGAGGCAGACGCAGCTGTCGCCCTTGCGAAGAATCTCCGTTTTTCCGTTGTCGTTGTATGTTGCCGTGCCTTCAATGATATAAAAGATTTCCTCCTCGTTTTCGTGAACGTGCTCACCGATTGAGCAGCCCGGCTCAAGAAGGATTGTTCCAACAAGCCTTGCGTGGCCTTGATATTCGCCTTTATTGAGGATGTCGGTAACAACGGCCTGTCCGTCGCCGCCGCGCATATTGACTTTAACGGTTGCGGTCATGTTTTCTTTTCTTTTAATCATTGCAAAAACCCCCATAATATAAGTTCATAGTATTATATCAGCAATGCGCGCAATTATCAAGAACAAATTTGTAAATATTGAAAGAGCTGACTCAAACAGTCATTTTTCTTCAAACTGTTGCAATTTGTAGCTTTATATTGACAGTAATTCCCATATATGTTATGATTATTAAAAATTAAAGTAACTTTTGTTACTTAAGGAGGTAATTTGAAAACATGGACAATCAGAAACATTCAACAACCGGGCGCATCATTGCCTGCCTTATGGCGGTTCTGATGATTTTCACAGCCGTGCCGTTCACTGCCTTTGCGGCCGGGGGACATGAGCACTCATTTGAACCTCAGGGCGCAGTCACAGTTGCTCTGAGCGGCGGAAAGTATGTTGTTGGCGATGAAACGCTGAAATGCGCTTCCTGCACGGCAACAAAAAAGGAAAAAGTATATCTTGACACCGATTTTTCAAAAGTTGCCGACGCGGCAAAAGCGATTCTCGATTCAAAAGAATATAACCCGGACAGCAGCGACTATGCGGCCGTTAAAGATGCATATCAGGCGCTGACCGCTCTCACAACCGGAACACACTATAAAAAGTTTATTGAAAGAAGAATCAAGGCTGTTGAAGCCGCCGTGAACGCTTTCAAAAAGAATGACCCGGAAAACATCAAGACCTATACCGTAAAATTCGTTTATTACACCGAAGACCACAAGGAGCAGACCGTCTCTCAGACCGTTGCCTACGGTGCTGCGGCCACTGCGCCGACTCTTTCCTCAAACTTCTATTGGAATGAGGGCAGACATTATGAATTCAACGGAAAGTGGGACAAGGCCTTTGACAGAATTGCCGGTGACCTTGTTGTTACCGCGCAGTACAAAATCGGCGTTGAGCATGACTTTGTTGAATTTTCCGCAAAGCGTGAGCCGACCTGCAAGGTTGAGGGAAGGGAAAAGGTTGAACGCTGCCGTACCTGCGGCTTTGAAAGGGGCGGAGAACCCATCGCCAAGAAAGACCACACCTGGGGCGACTGGGTGAGCAACGCTTTCATCTCTTATTTTGCAACCAAGAAAACAAAGACCTGCTCCGTCTGCGGTGCAACTTATACGCTCTGCATCAAGGAGGACCATGACCTCAAGGATGTTGAGGCGAAGGCCGCTTCCTGCTTTGAGGATGGCTATAAAGCATATAAGAAGTGCAAAGACTGCGATTACACAACAGAGATTGAAGTAATCAAGGCCGTTGGTCACCACACCGAGGTTGTTGACCCGGCAAAAAAACCAACCTGCACCGAAAAAGGCCTCACAGAGGGCAAGCATTGCTCGGTCTGCAACGCCGTTCTTGCTGCTCAAACGGAAGAGCCTGCTCTTGGCCATGACTTTTCAAAAGAGATCATGGATGACAGGTATAAAAAATCAAGCGCAACCTGCACCGAACCTGCAGTATATGCAAAGTGCTGCTCAAGATGCGGACTTGCAAGCTCTAAAGAGACTTTCAAAGGAACCGCACTCGGTCATGAGTTCATCAAAAAGGACGTTGGCATTGCACCGAAAGCCAATTCAGGTGCAACCTGCACCGAGCCTGCAAAGTATTATTATTCCTGCAAAAACTGTCAAGCAGTCGGAACAGAAACCTACACGGTAGGTTCGGCTCTCGGCCATGCTTGGGGCGATTGGGTAAAAAATGCCGACGGCAAGACCATGACATGCACCTGCAAGCGCGGCTGCACCGAAACTATCTGCATTAACGACAAAGACGGAAGGCCGGCTCATGACCTTGCGTTTGTTGAAGCGAAGGCGGCAACCTGCACTCAGGACGGCTATGACGGATTCTGGAGATGCAAAAACTGCCCGTATGAATCCGACCACAAAACCTATGAAAAGGGTCACAAGTTCAGCACAAAGGAAACCGCAGTGACCGAGCTTCCGACCTGCCTTGTTCCCGGAAAGGCCGAAGAATTCTCCTTCTGCGTCCGTGAGGACTGCCCGACCCATGAGACCGTAATCAAAACGGACATCGTTGTTCCGGCTACCGGCCATAATTACGGCGAATTTGTTGACGACGGAAACGCAAAGACCCACACAAAGACCTGCAAAAACAGCGGCTGCACCGCTTCCGTTGAAGGTCACACCGTAACGGAAAACCATAAGCTTAAGGATGTTGAAGCGGTTGCTGCAACCTGCCTTGTTGACGGAACCGAAGCCGGCGTTAAGTGCGAGGTTTGCTCATATACCACCGCTAAAGTTATTAAGGCAACAGGAAAGCACACCGAGGTTGAGCTTCCGGAAGTTCCGGCAACCTGCAAAAAGGCCGGCCTGACCGCCGGAAAGAAATGCTCCGTCTGCGGCGAAATCCTTGTTGCTCAGAAAGAAATCCCGATGCTGACCGAGCACACTCCGGTTGCAATTCCGGAAAAGGCTGCAACCTGCACCGAGGACGGCTCAACAGGCGGCAAAAAGTGCTCCGTCTGCGGTGATATTCTTGAAGAACCCACGGTAGTCAAGGCCACCGGCCATGACTATGAAGTTGTTACCCCGGCGAAGGAGGCAACCTGCACCGAGGACGGCGCAACCGAAGGCAAAAAGTGCAAGAATTGCGGCGATGAGATTAAATCAGAGGTTATCCCCAACAAGGGCGGCCACAAGCCGGAGGCCATTCCCGACGTTCCCGGCGACTGCACAACCGATAAGTCCGTCGGAGGAAAGAGATGCTCCGTCTGCGGCGAAATTCTTGAAGAGCCGGTTGTTACTCCGGCGCTCGGCCACGCATATGAGACTCTTGTTCCGGAAAAGAAAGCTACCCTCACCGAGGACGGCGCAACGGAAAGCAGGAAGTGCTCCGTCTGCGGCGATGAAGTTGCGTCTGAACCCATTGCAAAAATCAAGTCCGTTTCTCTCACCGTTTCACAGGTTAAGTATATCGGCAGAGCATGGACTCCGAGTGTTATTGCAAAGGACGAAAACGGAAAGGCTCTTGTTAAGGGCGTTGACTTCACAGCAACATATAAGAACAATGTATATCCCGGCACCGCCGTTGTTACCGTAACATTCATGGGTGATTATGAGGGCACCGTTGCACGCACCTTCAAAATTACATATTCCTTCACAGCAAAGACCGCGAAACTTTCGGCAACTCAGACGAAGAATTCAATCAAAGCTTCCTGGAGCGCGGTTCCCGGTGCGGCGGGCTACAGAGTTCAGCTTTATAAGGGCAATACAGTTGTCAGAACCGTTGTAACAAGCAAGACAAGCGTTAACTTCAAAAAGCTTGATAACGGCAAAAAGCTTGCGGCCGGAACGGAATACAAGGTTGTTGTTACCGCCTTTTCAAAGCTCGGCTCAAAGGTTTATTACTCAACCGCTTCAAGGTCGCTGCTCACCGCAACAAAGACCGCGGCTCCCTCTGTTAAGAGCGTTGAGGCCGGAAAAAAGAGCGTGACCCTCAAGTGGAACAAGGTTGCCGGCGCAACGGGCTATACTGTTTATTACAGCACCAAGAAGGACAGCGGCTTCAAGGCCGTTAAGGCAACAACAAAAACCTCGCGTACCGTTAAGAAGCTCAAGAGCGGAAAGACATATTACGTTAAGGTTGTTGCAAACAAAAAGGTCTCCGGAACAAGAATTTCTTCCGCTTTCAGCAAGACCTATAAAGTAACCGTAAAATAAACCCGAATAATCTTTCGGCGGACGCTGCAAAAAAGCGGCGTCCGCTTTTGCGCTTTTGAAAGCTTGATAACCGCCGATTAATGGGTGGGAGGTTACACTTTTGGTTAATCAGGGGTTACTTGACAAAATATGCGCGTTATATTAAAATCTGTAAGTAACCATAAAACAGGGGAGGAAAAAGTTTTGTCAGAATCAGGTGCATATATCATCGGCTTTTCCGATTGCGGCGAGAGCGTCTGCGCCGCCTCCGGAAGGATTTCAACCCAAAAGGGAACCGCACTGGAAATTTTTGAGCGTTCACATGACGCGCAGAAAAATTCAAACCTCATTTCAAAAGTCATTCGTTCCGGCCATACCTCAACGATCGAGCATATGCTTTTTAACCTTGCGTTTGAAAATGTTTCGGTTGTTGTTGAGCAGTTTATGATTGAGTTCCGCCTTGCTTCGTTCACCGTGAAGTCACGCAGATACGTTGATTTTTCAGACAGCGGATATTATGTTCCGCAGTTTGAAAGCGCAAAACTCAAAGAAAAATACGTGGCTCACATGGACTTCCTTTTTGCGCTCTATTCAGAACTTTGCGAAAGCGGCGTTCCGAAAGAGGACGCGCGCTTTGTTTTGCCGTATTGCTTTTTCAGTAACTTTTTCTGCTCGCTCAACGGACGGGAAATGGTGAATGTTCTGCGTTCAATGCTTTTCGGCCGCGGAAAAAATATTCCGGAGATTTATAACATCGGCCTCTCTCTGCTTCGCAGCTGCAAAGAAAAAGCACCCGGAGTTTTTGAAAATTTTGAGGCGGACAATGAAAATTATCGCGACATTGCCGATTTTTCGTTTGTTCAAAAAACAGCGCAGGAACCCGGCCTTAAAAAGGACGTTGAAATCCTTTTTGCAACGCCGGACTGCGAAAAACTTGTTGCAAAAACCGCCCTCATTGAAAGCGGGAATTTTTCGCCGGCAGACATTGATAATGCACTCGCCGATGAGGTCACGGTTGAAAAAATACTCTCCGCCGTTTTTGCCTCAGACAGGCCGCGTGCTCTTGAAAGCGCGGTGTTCACCGTAAAAATCAATGATATCTCGCTTTCAACACTGACCCACCTTGCGCGCCACAGAATGCAAAGTCTTTGCGTTCCGCAGCTTGACTCTTGCAATCGAAGGAGCTATATCATTCCGTCCTCGGTGAAAGAGAGCGGTCTGCTTGAAAAATACATTGCCGCGTTTGAAAAAACAGCGGAACTTTTTGATGAACTCAAAAGCACAGGTGTACCCTCCGGAAAGAGTGTTTATTGCTTGCTTTCCGGAAATACGATTGACGTTGTTTCAACAATGAACGGACGCGAGCTGCGGCTGTTTTTCTCCCTGCGCACCTGCACAAGAGCGCAGTGGGAAATCCGGGAAAAAGCAACAAGGCTCCTTTTTGAGCTGCGCAAAAGCTCACCGCTGCTTTTTAAAAACTATGGGCCGAGCTGCTTTTCAAAGGGAAAGTGTCCCGAGGGCAGACTCAGCTGCGGAAAAACGGCCGAAATGAAAGAGCTGTTTTCATAAAAAGAGCCCAAAAAGCCGCCTGTTTGCTGCGCAGACGGGCGGACAAAAAACGCTTTCAAGGCTTTGCTTCAAGCCGGAAGTCAAAGACAGCGACCGAAAGGAAAACAGAAAATGAATTACTCTATCAGAAAAATACTCCCGTCCGATAAGGATGAGTTCATCAAAATGAGCCGCGAGTTTTATTCAAGCGACGCGGTGCTGAACAATGTTGACGACAGCTTTCACTTCAGCACGTTTGACGAGCTTATGCGTTCGGATGTTTATCTTGAGTGCTATATTTTTGAAACGGACAAGGGCGAAATTGCCGGATATGCGCTTCTTGATAAGATGTTCTCCCATGAGGTTGGCGGAATGCTTGTCTGGGTGGAGGAACTCTATGTTCGCAAAGCCTTTCAGAATAACGGAATCGGAAGTGCGTTTTTCGCCTTCCTTGAAAAAAATATTCCGGCCGCAAGGTATCGCCTTGAAACGGAGCCGGAAAACGAGGGCGCAAGAGCGCTCTATAAACGCAAGGGGTTCAAAAACCTTGAATATTTGCAGATGGTTAAGGATGTGTGATAAAAAGGGGAGCACCGTTAAGCGGTTGCTCCCTCATTTTCTAAAAATTCTGCCGCAGTCATGCATTTTGGGCGATCCAAGTCAAGGCTCAAAAAGTCTTTGTCACCGGTAAGAATGATATCAACATCGGCTATGATTGCACCGTTCAATATCGGCTGATCTTTAACGTCACGAATTGTTTTTGCCGCATCTTCAACAGCCGGAATCAATTCAAAGGAAAGCTGAGCAAGAAAAGTTTCCGTGATTGGAAGAAGGCTTGGCTTTTTTCTTTTAACAATCTCACGAAGTTCAAAAATGTTTCTGTCAGTCAGAACAATTTTATGATTATTGGTGGCGTATAAAAGAGCATATGCCGGTTTTGACTGCGGAAAAAGCAGAGCCGAAAAAAGTATATTCGTATCAATCAAAATCCGCATTTTACTCTCCCTTGCGTCTTAATTCATCAACAAGAGCTTGAACATCTTCTTCGTTCTTGATTTTCAGCTCTTCAGCTACACCGGCAAAACCTTCCTGCGCTTTCAAAACAGCATTTGCAGAGGCGTTTGTCATAACGATTTCTCCGCTTGACTTTTGAAAAAACAGGATTTTATCTCCGGCTTTAAGACCGAGCAAACGGCGAATTTCAATCGGTACTGTTACCTGACCATTTGAAGAAACTCTTGCAAGATTCATAACAAATCATCCTTTCTTTTCTTGAGAATTCAAGAATTCTTTAATTATATTATACACAAAAACGCAGAAAAAGTAAAGACCGACAGCAAAAAACGGGAACGATTGCTCGCTCCCGGGTGATTTTATTTTCTGGTGAGTGATTTGAAAAAGTCAATGACAAAGTCACTTCATGTTTTGCCGAAAGGTAAAATGCTTCATTTTTTGCCGCAGGCAAAACCCTATTCTCTCCAAAACTTTCTGTCAAGGCTTCTGTACTGAACGGCCTCCGTCACATGGTCAATGGTGATGTTTTCGCTGCCCTCAAGGTCGGCAATCGTTCTTGCAACGCGCAGAATTTTGTCATATGCCCTTGCGGAAAGACCGAGAGCCTCAAAGCTTTTTTCAAGCATATTCTTTGTTTGCCCGTCAATAACGCAGAACTTTCTTGTCATTGCCGGGGTCATTTTCCCGTTGCAGGAAACGCCTGTTCCGGAAAGCCTCTGCTGCTGAATTTTCCGCGCCGCGTTGACGCGCTTTTTAATTTCCGCTGAGCTTTCGGCGAGTGAGTCATCGGAGAGCTTTTTGAAGTCCACCTGCGGAACTTCAATGTGGATGTCAAGCCGGTCGAGGAGCGGACCGCTGACCTTTGCAAGATACTTTGCCGGAGCACCTTTGGGACAGGTGCATCTTTTGGTCGGATGGCCGTAATAGCCGCACGGACAAGGATTCATTGCGCAAACAAGCATGACCTCGCACGGATATGTCAGTGTTCCGGAAACACGGGCGATTGTGATTTGGCCGTCCTCCATCGGCTGACGCAGAACCTCCATTGTTGCACGCGGAAATTCCGGAAGCTCATCAAGAAAAAGCACGCCGTGGTGGGCAAGACTCAGCTCTCCGGGACGCGGAATCCGTCCGCCGCCGGAAAGTCCGGCGCTTGAAATTGTGTGGTGCGGAGAGCGGAACGGTCTGGACTTGATGAGCGAAATGTTTGAATTGAGCATTCCGGCAATGGAGTAAATCTTTGTTGTTTCAAGGCTTTCTTCAAAAGTCATGTCCGGAAGTATTGAAGGAATGCGTTTTGCAAGCATACTTTTTCCCGAACCGGGAGGGCCGATCATAAGAGTATTGTGGCCGCCGGCGGCTGCAATTTCAAGCGCACGCTTGACCGGGTACTGACCTTTGACGTCCGCAAAATCCGGGAGATACTCGCTTGTGTAATCAAGCTCGCCATAAAAACTTTTGTCTATTTTTTGAATTCTTCTTGTTCCTCTTAAGTGCTCAATGAGCTGGGTGATGTTTTCAACCGGATAGATGTTGATTTTGTCAACAACGGCGCATTCGCTTGCGTTTTCAAGCGGAACATAAAGGTCGCTTATTCCGCTCTCTCTTGCGTGGATAGCCATCGGAAGAGCACCGTTGACCTTCCTGACCTTTCCGCCGAGGGAAAGCTCGCCGAAAAACGCAGAGGTTGAAATTTCCGCCTGAAGCTGGCCGGAGGCAATGAGCAGCGCAATAAGAATCGGAACGTCATACATCGGCCCTTCCTTTTTCTTGTCGGCGGGGGAAAGGTTAACCGTGATGCGCCCGACCGGAAACTGCATTTTGTTGTTTTTCATTGCCGCGCGGACTCTGTCCCGCGATTCGGAAACCGCTGCGTCCGGAAGGCCAACAAGGTCAAACTTCGGCATTGCAAGGCTTTCCGTTGATGCCTCAACACCCACTGAATATGAACCGAGGCCGAAAAGGCCGATGCTGTTGACTTTTGCAAACATATATAAATTCCCCTTTGACTGTTTTAAGTAAGCCGTGATTAACCGAGCGGTTACTTATCTGTTGAAACTATTATACACGAAAAGGGAATTTTGTGAACGGAAAATGCAAAAAAAGTCGAAATTTTAGCAGAAAAATTATTCAGTTTGCCCGGAGAGCAAGATTGACCTTTTTCTCAATATAAAGTATAATAGTTTAAGATTAAGCAACGCTCGGTCAACCGGTGGCTGCTTTAAACTTATTGAAAGAGGTTTGGATTAATGAAAGCGATTGTAACGGTCTCGGGAAGAGACACCACGGGTATTATTGCGGCCGTTTGCACTCTCCTGAGCGAAAACAGCGTTAATATACTTGATATCAGCCAGACGGTTATGGAGGAGTTCTTCACCATGACTATGCTTGTTGACACATCGAAAAGCGCGGCCGGCGTTGCCTCGCTTGCGGAAAAGCTTGATGCGCTTGGAAAAAAGATGGGCCTTGTTATCCACACTCAGCGCGAGGATATCTTCACGCTCATGCACAGGGTTTGAGAGGTATAAAAAATGCTGTATAATCCGAAAGATATAATAAGTACCCTTGATATGATTGACAATCAGCATCTTGACGTGAGAACCATAACAATGGGTATCTCGCTTCTTGACTGCTGCGATGAGGATATTGACAAGGCGTGCGAAAGGGTTTATGAAAAAATCTGCCGCAAGGCCGAAAAGCTTGTTGAAACCGGAGAGCAGATTGAACGCGAATTCGGAATTCCGATTGTTAACAAGCGCATTTCCGTAACGCCGATTGCCCTTGTTGCCGCCGCCAGCGATTCAAAAAGCTATGTTCCCTTTGCCATTGCGCTTGATGAGGCCGCAAAAAAATGCGGCGTGAATTTCATCGGCGGTTTTTCCGCCCTTGTTAACAAGGGATTCACTGAAAGCGACTTGAGGCTCATCAAATCCATCCCGGAGGCGCTCTCGGTGACCGACCGCGTTTGCTCAAGCGTTTGCGTTGCTTCAACAAAGGCCGGAATCAATATGGACGCGGTTGCGCTCATGGGTGAAACGATCAAAAAAACGGCGGAAAAAACAAAGGATGCCGGCGGCTTCGGCTGCGCAAAGCTTGTTGTTTTTGCCAACGCGGTTGAGGACAATCCGTTCATGGCCGGAGCGTTCCACGGCGTCGGTGAGCCGGAGTGCGTTATTAATGTTGGCGTCAGCGGTCCCGGCGTTGTGTATCACGCGCTTCAAAGCTGCAAGGGTGAGCCGTTTGACGTTGTTGCGGAAACGGTCAAAAAGACCGCGTTCAAAATTACGCGCATGGGACAGCTTGTTGCAAAAGAAGCGTCCGAAAGGCTCGGCGTTCCGTTTGGAATTGTTGACCTTTCGCTCGCGCCGACCCCGGAAAAGGGCGATTCCGTTGCAAGGATACTTGAAGAAATGGGACTTGAAAGCTGCGGAACCCACGGAACAACGGCGGCGCTTGCTTTGCTCAACGACGCGGTTAAAAAGGGCGGCGTAATGGCGAGCAACCATGTTGGCGGGCTTTCCGGTGCATTTATCCCCGTCAGCGAGGACGAGGGAATGATTGCCGCTGCGCAGAGCGGCTCGCTCAAGCTTGACAAGCTTGAGGCAATGACCTGCGTCTGCTCGGTAGGCCTTGACATGATTGCCGTTCCGGGCGATACACCGGCTTCAACGCTCTCCGCGATTATTGCAGACGAGGCGGCGATAGGCGTTGTCAACTGCAAGACCACCGCGGTCAGAATTATTCCGGCGCCCGGAAAAAAGGTTGGAGATATCGTTGAGTTCGGCGGACTTCTCGGCTCAGCTCCCGTGATGCCGGTTCACCCGTTCTCTTCAAAGGAGTTCATTGCGCGCGGGGGACGCATTCCGGCGCCGATGCATTCGCTTAAGAACTGAAGCATGACTGAATATAACAGCAAAACGACCCTCAAGGTTTTGAACCGTCGGGGTCGTTTTTTATTTTATTGGTTTTCAAAAAGTTCATCATATGAAACATGAAGTATTTCTTTTAAGAGCCTGATTTCATCGGGATAGACATGGCGCTGTCCGACTTCGATTTTTGCGAGCGCACTTCTTGTTATATCGCAGCCGTTAACCTGAAGCTTTGCAGCAACCTGCTCCTGGGTCAGCTTTGATTTTTCCCTTGCATTTCGTATTTGTTGGCCGAAAAATTTCTCATATTCGGGATTCATTCATATCACCCTGTTGTTGTTTTTTTCAAAATTGCATTGACATAATTTTATCAGTGTGCTATACTAATTTTGCACTTATATAGGTGCAAAATTAAAAGAGGGAGGGCAGGCATAGGCACCAAATCCGCTTTGATTGAGTCAGCATATTATTATTGAAAAAAAAGGAGACTGAAAAAATGGCAGAAAATCTGAATGGGCTGCAAAATGCAGCGGAAAATCAAGCGCAGCAACAGCAAAGCATGAACATCAATGTCACGGTAACTTCACCCGTTTCCCAGCTTAAAACCGACAGAGGACTTGTTAAAACAATTCTGCTTTCGATTTTAACCCTTGGCATTTATTCTCTTGTGGTGGACGCCCATATATCAGAGGACATCAATGTTGTCTGCAGCCGGTATGACGGAAAAAAGACCATGAATTTCTGGCTTTTAACTTTTATTGTCGGGCCGCTCACATTCGGGATAGGCTACCTCGTTTGGCATCACAAGCTTAATGCAAGAATGGGCGCGGAGCTTAAACGCCGCAGCATTGATTATAATTTCGGCGCAGCCGATTACTGGCTTTGGTGCATATTGGGAACGCTAATTATTGTCGGCCCGTTTGTTTATCTTTATAAATATCTCAAGGCTATCAACCTGATTAATGCCGACTTCAATCAGAACGGCTGAGGAGGAAGAAATGAAAAGGATTAAAATAATTTCAGCTGTTCTTTGTCTGCTGATAGTTTTATCGGCATTTTCGGCCTGCGGCTCGTCACCAAAAAAGGATATAGTCGGAACATGGGTTCCGGCCGGATATTCCGAGGCAATATTTAAATTCAACAAGGACGGTTCTTTTTGGAGCAATGAAGGCTCCGGTCAATATGTCATCGGCAACAAAACGCTCACGATTAATGTTGAGAGCCAAACAGAAACCTATGAGTGGAGCGAAGATTTTATTGAAGAGCCGGACAGTGATTGCTGGTATGTTGACGGCGACTTCCTTGTTATGTGGGGATTGTATTGTGTTCGCGCCGGTGCAGACCAGAACAAGGTTTTGAAAAAGTATATCGGCAAGGATTTGTCTCAGGTATCGCAGCGGTGAATTAAACACCAGACTGAATAAACCAAACAAGGCTATAATTTGCAAAGCCCGCATCACTGCGCCTGCAAATTATAGCCCTGTTGTTTTCATTCCGATTTGAAAGTAATGTCTATGTTCTTCTTGACATCTTCACAATTTAATGATATAACTATAATGTTATTTGTGATAATATAGCTTGATTTAAGCTTCCGGTGTTAATATAACAAAAACTGTGTGAAAAAAGGGAGACGTATATAAAATGGAAAAGATTTTTCAAAGGGCTGTTGCCGTTTTTGCCGCGGTGATATTGTTTGTTTCCTCGTTTGCCGTCTCAGGCCAAAACGGCCTTTTTGCAAAGGCGATAGGCGAATATCTCGACCCGTTTGACTATCTTTTTGATGATAATATTATCGGTGTGACGGATATTGACGCTTATTCATATGACACCTTTGTTCTTGATTCACTTGAAAACTACTATGATTTTTATAAGAACGATGATGTGAACCATAATGACGGCCCGGATATCGAGTTTGATGACAGCGTATACAGCATTGTTGCGGTTGAGTCCTCTGACCCGAGCGTTGTTGAGGTTGACGATTATGAGACCGGCGGCTATATCCTCAAAGCCGGAGAGCCGGGTACGGCCGAAATAACTGTTTATCATTACGGCGAGGTGTATAACCAAAAGCCGTCCGATGACAGAATTTACCTTGGAAATTACGATACTTTCCGCATTAATATCGACCGTGTTCCGGAAACGGAGGTCAATGTTGCAAAAATTCCTGACGTTAATTACACCGGCAAGTATATAAAGCCTGCGCTGAAGCTTACATATAAAAACATGACCCTCAAAGAGGGCAGGGATTACACCGTTTTTCTTGAGGGCAACCGGGAGGTTGGAACGGCCTCGGTTGAAATTCACCTTTCCGGCGGTTTTTCCGGAATAATCTATGAGGAATTCAAAATCCGCCCGGTGATAAACAGGACCTCAGCCGTTCTTTACTACGGAAACAAGCTCAACCTGAAGGTCAACGCGAGCGAAAAAATCACATGGCGTTCAAAGAACAAATCCGTTGCAAAGGTCAGCTCAAAGGGTGTTGTGACGCCCGTGAGCGCAGGAAGAGTCGTTATAACGGCAACAACGGGCGGCTATACGCTTTCCTGCACCGTCACCGTTAAAAAGCGTCAGCTCAACGCGTCAAAGAAAACGCTCTATGTCGGCCAGAAATTTGACCTTGACTATTACGGCGGAACGGGCACCGTCACATGGAAAAGCTCAAACAGCAAAACCGCAAAGGTCAACAAAAACGGCCTTGTTACCGCCCTCAAAAAGGGGAAAGTAACAATCACCGCAACAAGAAACAAGCGCGCCGTCACCTGCACCGTGAACGTCATTAACCAAAAGCTGAGCAGCACGAAGCTCACGCTGAAAAAGGGCAAAACCTTTGACCTTGACCTTAAGGGCGCGGTGAGCAAGGTCACATGGAAGTCCTCAAAGCCGAAAGTTGCAAGCGTGAACAAAAACGGCCTTGTTAAAGGCCTTTCAAAAGGTCAAACTGTTATCACCGCAAAGCACGCCGGCGTAACCTATAAATGCACCGTTACGGTGAAGTGAATTGAAGTTTGAGTTAATCAGCGAAAAAAGCAAAAGGTAGATTATGACACTCTTTGGTATGACGACTATTACTATTACAAATAATCACATAAGAATATAAAGAGTAAAATTATCAAAAGCTGTAATTTGCACTGACGCCGAAAAACGGTGCGGTGAAAATTGCAGCTTTCGTTTTTCCTGTTGGCGGTTTTCTGCTCTGAATTTGGAATGATGCGGATATAAATGTAAAAACTCTATATATCGCAGAAAGAAAAGGAAAAAGAATTAACAAACCTGTCAGTAATTGAAGAAGCTTATTGACAACTCTTTCAATTTGTGATAAATTTTTAATATTATGTTGTGTCAGGTTCAACGGACTGACACCAAAAACAAAGAGGGAACGCGGCCTCTTAATGCCTTGTTCCCGCTCACTCGAAAGAAAGGAATTGAGAAAACATGAAGTTCTATCTTGAAGGAGCCGAACAGGTTCTTTCTGACGTTAAGAGCTCTGAAAAGGGACTGAGTTCCAAGCAGGCAGCCGAACGTCTTGAAAAGAACGGAAAAAACAAGCTCAAAGAAGCCGAAAAGGAGGGACTGTTCAAAAAGTTCATCGGCTCTCTTGCCGACCCGATGATAATCATGCTTCTTGTTGCCGCCGCCATTCAGGCTGTTGTTGCGGTTATTGAAGCCGGCGGAAAGCCCGGAGTGCGCGATTTTGCGGACGTTCTGGTTATTCTTGTTGTTGTTATCATCAACACCATCATGGGTCTTGTTCAGGAAAGCAAGGCCGAGGCCGCAATGGACGCTTTGATGCAGATGACCGCCGCAACAAGCAAGGTTCTGCGTGACGGTGAAACCGTTGTTCTCAAGAGCGAGGATCTTGTTGTCGGCGATGTTATACTGCTTGAGGCCGGCGACGCCGTTCCGGCGGACTGCCGCGTTCTTGAGTCTCACTCAATGAAGGTTGAGGAGGCCGCTCTCACCGGCGAATCCGTTCCCGTAACAAAAATGGTTGACGTTCTTTATCTCAAGGATAAGGCAAAGGACGTTGCCCTTGGCGACAGAAAGAATATGCTTTACAGCGGTTCAACAATCGTTTACGGACGCGGAAAGGCCGTTGTTGTTTCAACCGGTATGGACACCGAAATGGGCAAAATTGCCGATGCGCTCAGCGAGGCCGAAAAGGAGCAGACTCCGCTCCAGAAAAAGATGGGCGAGCTTTCCCATTTCCTCACAAAGCTTGTTATCGGCATCAGTGTTCTTGTTTTTGTTGTTGGCGTTGTTGAATCCCTTGTAATGAGCGATCAGGGCTTCTCAATGAAGTTCCTTGGTGAAACCGCGCTCAACACTTTCATTGCCGCCATTGCTCTTGCCGTTGCGGCAATTCCGGAAGGACTTCCGGCTGTTGTTACAATTATCCTTTCAATCGGCGTTACCGCAATGAGTAAACGCCAGGCGCTCATCCGCAAGCTTACAGCCGTTGAAACTCTTGGCTGCACCCAGATCATCTGCTCTGATAAGACCGGTACTCTGACCCAGAACAAGATGACCGTTGTTGACCATTACGGCGAGGACGAAAAGCTTCTTGCAAAGGCGATGGCTCTTTGCTGCGACGCCGAGATTGACGCAAACGGAAAGGTTACCGGCGAGCCCACGGAGGCCGCCTTGGTGGCTTACGCAAACTCGCTCGGAATGCATAAAAATGACCTTTCCGCCGCTTCGCCGCGTATCGGAGAAGCGCCGTTCGATTCCGGAAGAAAAATGATGAGCACCGTTCATAAAGAAGGCAGCGGCTTTGTCCAGTACACAAAGGGTGCTCCGGACGAAATTCTCAAAAAGTGCACCCATGCTCTTGTTGGCGGAAAAGTTGTTCCGATGACGGACGCGATCAAAAAGAACGTGCTTGATGACAACAAGAGAATGGCAGACAAGGCGCTGCGTGTTCTTGCCTGCGCATATAAAGATTACAGCGCGGCTCCGACCGATTTTGCACCGGAAGCGCTTGAAAACGACCTCATCTTCATCGGCCTTACCGGAATGATCGACCCGGTACGTCCGGAGGTTAAGGCTGCCATTGAAGAATGCCGCCAGGCCGGTATCCGCCCGGTAATGATTACCGGCGACCACAAGGATACGGCCGTTGCAATCGGCAGGGAGCTTGGAATCATCACAGACGCTTCGCAGGCTATTATGGGCGCTGAGCTTGATAAGTTCAGCGACGAGGAGCTTAAAGAACAGGTTGTGAATTATTCCGTTTATGCCCGCGTTCAGCCTGAACATAAGACAAGAATTGTTAAGGCTTGGAAAGCAAGGGGCATGGTAACGGCCATGACCGGCGACGGCGTTAACGACGCACCGTCAATCAAGGCTGCCGACATCGGTATCGGCATGGGCATCACCGGAACGGACGTTACAAAGGGTACCTCTGACATGGTTCTTGCGGACGATAACTTTGCAACCATCGTCAACGCCGTTGAAGAGGGACGTAAGATTTATGACAATGTTCTCAAGGTTCTTCAGTTCCAGCTTTCAACAAACCTGAGTGAAGTTATCATCATGTTTGTTGCTTCAATTCTCCATTTCACAATCCTTTCACCCGTCCATCTTCTTTGGATCAACATGGTAACGGACTCGCTTCCGGGTCTTGCGCTCGGAATGGAAAAGGCTGAGGGCAACATCATGAGAAAAAAGCCGCGCGCAACAAGCGACGGAATTTTCTCCGGCGGCGCGGGCATTGATATGATTTGGCAGGGACTTTATCTTTCAATCATCGAGATTGCCGCTTATGTCATCGGTTACTGGCTTGAGCCGGCCGGCGGCGGCTCACACAGCTTTGCGGGCTTCTTCAGCGGCGAGCCGTGCGTCAACGCAATGGCAATGGCATTCCTTGTTGTCAACTTCTCAGAAATGATGTGCGCAATCAATATGCGTTCACGCCAAGGCTCAATCTTCTCAAAGGATATGCTCAAGAAGATGAACTGGTGGCTCATTGGCTCGTTTGTTGTAACAACCGCTCTGACTCTTGCCGCAATTTATATTCCGGGACTTTGCAACGTATTCGGAATTGAACCGGGAACATTCAGCACAACGGAGCTTGCAATTTCCTGCGCTCTTGCGCTTTCAACAATTCCTGTCTTTGAACTCGGAAAGGCAATCAGAAGAGCTTCCGAAAAGAAAAAGGCAAAGAAAGCCTGAGTTTTTTAAAATTGACTTTTCATAAACTTTCACCCTCCGTTCGCAATGAGCGGAGGGTGATTTTGCTTGCTATGCGGGTAAACACAGAACAACAAAATGAGCCAATCAGCCGAGCGCATCAAGATCCGAGCGTTCATATCGGTTGTGACCGGGCAAACTCTTTTTATACTTCCAGCATTTAATTGCGTCTTGCAAACTTTTTCCGGCATTATCTTCAAAAAAATCACGAATGTATGTTAAGTATCACATTTAATATGCTGACTTTTCAAAATATCCAATCATTAAAGAAATAAATCCTCTCACGTCCGCAGACATTTCACTGCCGAAACTGAATTGAAGGAGGCATTGTCATGATTTGCTGTTATTGGTTTTGCGGTGTTGATGGAAGCGATGAGAATGACTCTTATTTCTGCACAGAGTCTGTCAAGCGACTTGTATTCAGAATCATTTATATATTTTGTGTTATAAAGAAGTTCGAGCCAGTATCCGGTTTCGTTAGCTTCTTTAAGTGCGATTTGGAGTTTCGCAATGAAGTCGGCTTTGCTGTGTGCATAACGTGATTCCCTGATATTTGCACCTATTGAAGTTCCGCTTCTACCAATTTGGTTTGAGATAATTGATTCGCGTTGTTGCTTTAATTTTTTGACAAGATCAATTATTGCAACTGCAAATTTCATTGATAAAACAGATAATTTATCATCTTTCAAGCTACTCCTTGAAGTTGAAATATTGAGTTTTGCCGATAAATGGCAAGTTGGGCAAGGTTTAGAATGAAGCGTCGGCAATGCCGACATGAAGACTTGTTAAGAATAACAATATGAAGTAATACGGTGTTACCGTATTATGAAGCAAAGCGTGCTCAGGCTTCATTTGCCGAAAGGCATACTTCATACACCGCAGGTGTGCTTAATGTGCTGAAAGCACGCTTCATTCCGCCAAATAAAAAACAGCCGCATTTGCGACTGCTTTTTATTTGGCGGAGAAGAGGAGACTCGAACTCCTGCGCCGGTTTCCCGACCTACGCCCTTAGCAGGGGCGCCTCGTCACCAACTTGAGTACTTCTCCGTAGGTGTCGTTAAAAACAACTGTTAAAATAAAAAATGGCGGAGAGAGTGGGATTCGAACCCACGGTACGCAGGACGTACGACGGTTTTCAAGACCGTTCCGTTATGACCGCTTCGGTATCTCTCCGTTTGGTGCCTTGAAATATTATCATAATTTTGCGCCGTTGTCAAGTGTTTTTTGGTAATTTATAAGTCGGTTCATAAAAAATAATTTAAACTGTTGATTAAAGCTGAGAGTTATAATATAATCGTGATAACAAAGCTTTGAAAAAGGAAACGGAGGATACATATGTCAGTTATTAAAAAGGACGCATATTTTGTTTCGTCAACCGGAACGGACAACATTCATTGCTGCATCTGGCAGGACGATGAAACCCAGCCGAAAGGAATTTTTCAAATTGCCCACGGCGTTTCGGAATATATCGGCCGCTATGATGAGTTTGCGCGCTTCATGGCCTCAAACGGTTTTGTCGTCTGCGGAAATGATCACCTTGGCCACGGACTTTCGGCAAGAACGATTGGGGATCTCGGCTTTTTTTCGGAAGAGGATGGAGATATCCGCCTTGTTGACGATATGCACATTCTTTCAGTTATAATGAAAAAGAGGTACCCTGAGCTTCCGCTTGTTCTTTTTGGTCACAGCATGGGCTCGTTCTGCGCAAGGGTGTACGCCGCGCAGTTCGGCAATGAGCTTGCCGCGCTGATTCTTTGCGGAACAGGGGAGCTGCCCTCGGCGGCGGTTGTTCTTGAAGAACCGCTTAAATTCCTTTGCAAAAAGCTTGGAACAAGGGCGGCTGTTCCGGGTAATCTTCTCGATAAGCTCGGCTCGCTCACGATAAGGGACAAGCGGACGGATTCCGACTGGCTCAGCCGCAACCGCGAAAATGTTGAAAATTACATTGCCGATCCGCTTTGCGGAAATCCGCTGAAGCTCGGCGGAGTTCGAGACATTGTTTCGCTTGCAAACTCCGCTTGCGCAACAAAGTGGGCGGAAAGTCTGCCGCTCGGCCTTCCGATTCTCCTCATCTCCGGCGCAAAAGATCCTGTTGGAATGAACGGAAGGGGAGTTATTGCCTGCTGTGATAACCTTGAAAGTGCCGGCCATGAACCGGAGGTTATTCTTTATCCCGGCGACAGGCACGAGATACTTAACGAAGATGACCGCGAAAAGGTTTTTAACGATGTTCTTTCATGGCTTCTTAAATCCGTTCCGTTTGACGGCGAGTTTTAATCTTCATTTAAGCAGAATATGCTAAATTACTGCAAGCATATGTTTTTGTTTGTACTTTTTGTGAAAATACTTGCAATTTTGTGCCGGATGGTATAAAATAAAAAAGTTATTGCGGCCTCTCGGCTGCGCAAAAGAAATCAATTTGAAAAGGATGAAAGCACGATGGCTAAAGAAGAAAAGTCTGCTGCCGAAATTTATCGCCAGGAGCGTAAAGCGCGCCTTGCTAAAGCGGCGAAAAAGAACAACAAAAAAACCTATAACCCTCAGGCCGGAAAGGTTGCCGGAAGGATCATTGCCGTCCTTCTTGTTGTTGCAATCATTGCCGGTGTCACTGCTTTTGCGGTCAGCTATACCGGTCTTGTTGAAAAGAACCGCACCGCTTTAACGGTCGGTGATGTCAGTGTAAGCCAGCCCGAGTTTGCCTATTACTACAGCTCAGGCTATCAGATGGTTGCAAACTATTACGCCTCCTATGTTAGCTATGACACAACGAAAACTCCCTCAAGCCAGACCTATAGCGGCGCTATGGGCGCAATCCCCGATTTTCCGCAGGACAAGACCCCAACTTGGGCCGACTTTTTCACCTATTACGCCGAAAACAATTTGAAATATATCAAGGCGTTCGTCAAAATTGCGGACGAAAAGAAGATCACCCTTGATGATTCCGATCTTAAAAAGATTGAAGAAAATATTTCCGACCTCAAGAGCACCGCAAAGGGCAGCAATATGTCGCTCAACGCATATCTGCGCGCTGCATACGGAAAGGGTATCAACGAAAAGCTCCTCAGAACAATTCTCACCGAGCAGACCCTCGCCCAGAAGGTTGAAACCGCAAAAACAGATGAGCTTAAGGCTTCCTATACCGACAAGCAGGTTGAAAAGGAATATAAAAAGAACACCAATGACTACTCAACAATAAGCTACAGAGCTTATAAGTTTGCGGCTGAAAAGGTTAAGAGTGAGGACGGCTCAAGCGAGGCCGTCAATGACACCACCCTTGCCGCCGCAAAGAAAAAAGCCGACGCTTTTGCAAAGGCCGTTACGGACGAAAAGAGCTTCAAGTCTCTTGCTGCCGAGGAAGAAAAGGCACTCAAAAACAAGGATTACAAACTTTATGCCACCGATGACAGCAAAACTTTGAACGAAGAAGTTGCATATGCAACCCTCTCTCAGTCAGCGTCCGATTCCGACTTCCTCAAGTGGGCTTTTGACGCAAAGACCGAAAAGGGCAGCACCTATGTTCTCAAAGGTACTGAGGATTACACCGTTTATATGATGGTTTCTCCGCTCCATAAGGCTGCCGATAACGTGACCTATGACGTTAGACACATTCTTGTTAAGTTTCCGACCCAGGAAAAGACCGAGTCCAAGGACGAAACAACAACAGACACAACTTCAGCCTCAGACACAACCCAGGCCGAAACAACAACCGAACAGGCAAAAGAAGCCGAGGACGTTAAGGTTGAAACTCTTGATACCTCAAAATATAAGGATGTAGGCATCTATCTCGATGTCAATGCAGAAACCGCAACGGATAAGGCTACCTATAAGAAAGCCCAGGATATCCTTGAAGAATATCTCAACGGAGACAAAACAGAGTCCTCATTTGAAGAGCTTGAAAAGAAGTATTCCGAGGACACAAGAGACGATGACGGAAATCTGAACGCTCTTATCTATGAAAACACCGAAAAGGGCAAGATGGTTCCGCAGTTTGAGTCATGGTCGCTCGCCAAGGGCAGAAAGGCCGGAGATGTCGGTATTGTTGAAACCACTTACGGCTATCATATCATGTATTTTGTAAAGACAAGCACAACCACATGGGAGGATAACGTCAGAGCCGCACTTGCTCAGACAGATCTTTCAACCTATCAGAATGAGGTTGTTGAGGGTGACAATGTTAAGATTGCAAATGTTAACGACAAGGCAGTCGGCGCCGTTGTAACCTTCCTTGACAAGCTTGCAAAGCAGTCCGCAAGGAACCAGTCCTCTCAGCTCAGTTATTAAAATTTAAGAAACACAGCGTGTTGCCGCAAAAAAGGCAGCACGCTGCTTTTTTTTGTGCCTTTTTGAATGGACAACGGGACAAAAAAAGAACACCGCCTGTTCGTTTGAACAGGCGGTGGATTTTAACTTAAAGTTAATCAGTTGTTGTTTGAAAAAATGTTTCTGCCCTTGAAGATGGGGAGAACATCGCTCTCGTCATCATCCGGGTCGTCAAAGATTGAGCCGGACTTTTTCTTCGGGGTTTCAATAACGTCAAACGAATGAACGTCTGCATTGTCCTTCGACGCCTGAGAGGAGAAGGAGCTGATGTCGGTAATCGGCTGAGCGGCCTGCTCCTGCGGCTTTGCGCCGTTCTTTGCGTTTTCAAATGCATCAAAGAAGCTCTTGCCGAACTCAGTCGCCTTGAAGTCCGCCGATGCATCTGTGTCCATCGAGGTGAAGATTGAAGTTCCCTGAGTTTTCGGCTTGGTGGACTGGCTGATGAAGCCGCCTCTTGAGTTTGACGGCTGGGAGGCCGGAGCCGCTGCGGAAGCTGCGGGCTTAATCATTTTGTCCGCATCGTTTTCGTCAAGAGTACCAAAACCGGTTGCAATGACCGTGATGAGCATTTCATCGCCCATTTCCTCGTCAAAGACGGAACCGAAGATGATGTTTGCGTCCGGATGTGTTGCCTGTGTGATAAGATCGCCGGCCTGTTCAATCATGTCAAGAGACATATCGGAAGAGCAGGTGACGTTGATGATAACACCGCTTGCGCCGTCAATGGCGGTTTCAAGCAGCGGACTTGTGATTGCTTCCTTGGTGGCTTCAACGGCGCAGTTTGCGCCTCTTCCGCGGCCGATACCCATGTGCGCACGGCCGGCGTCCTTCATAACGCTCTTGATGTCCGCAAAGTCAAGGTTGATATAGCCGGGAACCTTAATGGTGTCCGAAATGCTCTTAACGCCCTGCCAGAGAACCTCATTGGCCTTTCCGAAGGCGTCCTTCATGCTGAGGGATTTGTCACCGAGGAGCTTAAGTCTTTCGTTCGGAATAACAATAAGGCTGTCAACGTGCTTTTGAAGCTCGCGGATGCCGTCCTCGGCCTGCTGCATACGCCTTCTGCCTTCAAATTTGAACGGCTTTGTAACAATGCCGACGGTGAGAGCGCCAAGCTCCCTTGCAACCTCGGCAACAACGGGAGCCGCGCCGGTTCCGGTTCCGCCGCCCATACCTGCGGTGATGAAAACCATGTCGGTTGAGCGCAGAGCGTCTGCAATAACGTCGCGGCTTTCCTCTGCGGCCTTTTTGCCAACTGCGGGATCACCGCCGGCACCCATGCAGCCGGTAACTTTTTCACCGATCTGGATTTTATGGGTAGCCTTTGAATCTTCAAGAATTTGTCTGTCGGTGTTGATGGTGAGGAATTCAACGCCGAAAACGCCCGCGTCAACCATGCTGTTGACCGCGTTTCCGCCGCCGCCGCCGACACCTACAACTTTAATCTGGTTATAAGCTATGTTTTCATTGTCCATAACAAAGCCCATTATACTTCCTCCTGTCTTATATTTACGGTAAAAGGAGCCAAAAATTTCTGATACAAAATGGCAAATACCGCTTTCACGGTAATTCAAGATATTATAACACGCTTTTTCAAAAAAGACAACAACCAAATTGCACATCTTTTACATAATTTTTTTCTGTTTTTATGACAGTTGACCAATTACGCTGAAAATTGCCGCCTTTTTGGAGCTGCATTCAATGGATTTTGGCTTTGAACATTCGATAAGTTAAGAAAAATTTATATTCTTGCATACCGCTTGAAAAAACAGGAAAAAGATTGTATAATTGCCATGAATAGAAACGGAACTTTTCCGTTTTAAAAATTTTATGCAAAGGAGAAAATCACTATGCCTGATTTCCTGATGAAGATTATCAGCTTCGTGCTTGGTATCATCACATCAATCTCAATGAGCATGACCTCATTGACAACACTCATCAACAAAAGCAACTTTGAGGTTGCCTCCTCGTTCGACCAAGTCGTATATGAGGACCAGCTTGTTCCCCAAAAGGACACCGACGGAAACTGGACGTTCTATACCGACAGAGACCTCAAGGTTCTTCAATTCACCGATGTTCACATCGGCGGCGGCATAATGTCCCTTAAAAAGGACAAGAAAGCCCTCAATGCGGTTGCCGCAATGGTCACCGCAGAAAAGCCCGACCTTGTTGTTCTCACCGGAGACAATGTCTATCCCGTGCCTTTCCAGGCAGGAACATTCAACAACGGTATCTCAACCGATATGGTTATCACCCTTCTTGAAAAACTCGGCGTTTATTACACCGTCTGCTTCGGCAACCATGACTCCGAGCTTTACAGCGACTACAGCCGCGAACAGATTGCCGATAAATATGCTAACCCCGACCTTAAATACAGCCTTTTCCAAAAAGGTCCGGAGGATGTTGACGGCTTCGGCAATCAGGTTATCAAGGTCAAAAACTCAAAGGGAATCGTTACAAACGCGTTCTTTGTTCTTGATTCCCATGATTACACCGATGGCGACCTGCTCGGCATCCAGTGGAAATATGACAACATTCATGAAAATCAGATTGCCTGGTACAAGGAAAACGTCCTTGCAATCGACAAGGCCAACAAGGCAATAGACCCTGATTATCCGATGTTCCCGTCGCTTTGCTTCTTCCATATTCCTCTTGAGGAATATGGAATTGCATGGCAGGAATACAAGGCTAACGGCTACAAGGACACCGAAAACGTCAAGTGTTTCGGCGGCGGCTTTTATGAAAAGGATGAAAAGTCATACTGCGGCATTCATCCGGACAATTTCTTTGAAACCGTTCTTGAGCTTGGCTCAACAAAGGGCATTTTCTGCGGCCACGACCACGAAAACAACGCCTCCGTTGAATATAAGGGCGTCAGACTTACATACGGCATGAGCGTTGACTATCTTGCATATGTCGGCATTGACAAGAAAGGCGCTCAGCGCGGATGCACCGTTATAACCCTTTCAAAGGACGGAAAGCTTTCCGTCTCGCTTGAAAACTACTATCAGGATAAGTATGTTTCAAAGTATGAAAAGGAAAAGGTCAGCCTTGACCGGTGAACAACAACTTTTAAAGGGGAGCCGCAGCGGCTCCCTTTTTTTTGCGTGAAGGGAACATCTCTTTGTCAATTTGCACAACATCAGGCGTTGCTTTTATGCATCATTTCATGAAAATGCCGTTTTTAAAAATAACTGCCGGGAAAGGTTGACAAAATCAGAACCGGGGGTTATAATCAAGTCAAATTTAAGACAGCACCTGATAGAGGATGCGGAAAAGATCAGTACCCCGTGATATACGCCGGCAAGCGTTTACGGGTGAAAGGTGATTCCGCCGAAGTTGCCGTTCCGGTTGCCGCCGGCTGGCTGCTGGGTCTGCGTTGAACAAGCGCAGAACTGTCATATAGTTTTTATATGGAGCGCTATCATCGGAATATATTTTCGCTATTGCTATAACGAACTTAGAGCCTGTGATACCTCATTACCGAAGGTGCGCAGGCTTAAATTTTTGCTCACGGGCAAAGCCCGAATTTTATGTTTAGGAGTGTTAATCATGAAAAACATCAGAAGAATTTTAGCGGTAGTTATGGCGGTTGTTCTCTGCGCTCTTTGCCTCACGGCTTGCGGCGGTAATGACAACACAACAACATCATCACCGGACAACAGCTCCGCTGCGGCGGCAACGGGCATTGCCGCGGCAAAATCAATCGCAGACCTCAAGGGAATGAAAATTTCCGCTCAGACCGGAACCTTCCACGCTGACGCCCGTTCACAGATTGAAGGCGTTCAGGGTGACACATATCCGGAGTTTTCAGACCTCCTTACGGCCGTAAAGAGCGGCGCAATCGACGGTTACATTGCAGAAGAGCCGACGGCAATCTCCGCTTGCAAGAACGACAGCAACCTTGGCTATGTTGCTCTCAAAAACAACGACACCGGCTTTAAGGTTACGGAAGACGATGTTGCGGTTGCAATCGGTCTGAAGAAAGGCTCAGATCTCCTTTCAAAAATCAATGATGTTCTTGCAGGTATTACCACAGAGCAGAAGGAAACCCTCATGGAGCAGATCATTTCAATCAAGAACGGTGAAAAGGTTGAAAAGTTTGCTCTTGAAAGTGAAACTCCGGCGAACCCGACCGGAACGCTCAAGGTTGCAATGGAATGCGCCTATGAGCCGTATAACTGGACGGAAACCTCTTCAGATGAAAAGACACTCGGCGCGGTCGCTATCAGCGGCGAGGGCAAGGAAGGCCAGTTTGCAAACGGCTATGACGTTCAGGTTGCTCAGTATGTTGCAAACAAGCTTGGACTGAAGCTTGAAGTTTATTCCTATGAATGGGATTCACTCATTCCGGCTCTTAACTCCGGCGCAGTTGATGCAATCGTTGCAGGCATGAGCCCGACAGCGGAGCGCAGAGAGAAGATTGACTTCACCAATCCTTACTATGAATCAAACCTTGTTGTCATTTACAAGAAATAATCAGTTTGAAAAATTCTCCGGCGGCTTTTGAGCAAAAGCGCAAAGGCCGCCTTAAAATTAAAAAAGTTTGGCGGAATTTATATGAGTTTTTTACAAGATGTTCTGAATATTGTTATCAAGTATTACCCGCAGCTTTTAAAGGGCGTGGGCAATACCATGCTCCTTGCGCTTATCGGAACGGTCGCCGGCCTTGCAATCGGCCTTCTGACCGGCATTATCCGCACGGCTCCGATGTCCAAGAACCCGATTTTGCGTGTGCTTCATAAAATTCTCAACGCAATCATTGCGGTTTATGTTGAAATTTTCCGCGGCACTCCGATGATGGTTCAGTCAATGGTTATCTATTGGGGCTATGCTTTTGCAACGGGCGGAAAAACGCTTCCGCTCATCCCGTCAGGTATCCTCATCGTTTCAATCAACACCGGTGCATACATGGCAGAGATTGTCCGCGGCGGAATCATTTCAATCGACAAAGGCCAGTTTGAGGGCGCAATGAGTATCGGTATGACCCATTCGCAAACAATGTTCAAGGTCATCATTCCGCAGGTTATGCGCAACATTCTTCCCTCGGTCAGCAACGAGTTTGTCATCAACATCAAGGACACCTCCGTTCTTAATGTTATCGGAGTTACCGAGCTTTACTATTTTGCAGGCATTATCAAAAGGCAGAGCTTTGAGACCTTCCAGACCTATCTTGTTGTTTGCGTTCTTTATTTCATCCTGACTTTCACAATAACAAGACTTCTGCGCCTTGTTGAAAAGAAACTTGAGGGAAAGGAAAATTACACCGTTTTCGGCTCCCAGTCAAACAGTGCGGCGGAGATTCACATTAAAAAGGAGGCAGAGGTTCATGGCTGAAAAGGTAATTGAGCTTATTGGGCTTGAAAAAAGCTTTGGAAAAAACAGCGTTCTTAAGGGTATTAACCTCAGCGTTGAAAAGGGCGATGTTTTGAGCATAATCGGCGCCTCCGGCAGCGGAAAAAGCACAATGCTGCGCTGTATCAACCTCCTTGAAACGCCAACAAAGGGAAAGATTCTTTATCACGGAAAGGATATCACGGCGGGCGATTTGAGCCTTTCAAAATACAGAGCCAAGGTTGGAATGGTTTTCCAATCGTTTAATCTTTTCAATAATATGACCGCTCTTGAAAACTGCATCACCGGTCAGGTTTCCGTTTTGAAGCGTGGCCGCAAGGAAGCAAGGCAGATTGCAATGAAATATCTTGAAAAGGTCGGAATGGCTCCGTATATCGAGGCAAGGCCTTCTCAGCTTTCCGGCGGACAAAAGCAGCGTGTCGCAATCGCCCGTGCGCTTGCAATGGAACCGGAAGTTCTCCTTTTTGATGAGCCGACAAGCGCCCTTGACCCTCAGATGGTCGGTGAGGTTCTTGAGGTTATGCGCAATCTTGCGAGCGAGGGGCTGACAATGATCGTTGTCACTCACGAAATGGCCTTTGCAAGAGACGTTTCCTCCCACGTTGTTTTCATGGCTGACGGCGTAATCTGCGAGGACGGAAAGCCGGAGGACATCTTTGAAAATCCGCAAAACCAAAAAACACGGGATTTCCTTTCCCGGTTCCTTGGAAGATAAAACTCATAAAAACACCCCGGCACGCAGTTCAAAGGCCGAAAGGCCTGCGGATTCGAGCCGGGATTTCTCTTTAATTATGGAAATGATAGCCATTTGTCGCACTGTTAACAATTCTTTATAATGCAAGCTACAGCTTTTGACACATTTTAAAATTTTTATAAACATTTGACTAAAAACAATGAATGTTATCCGCTTTGTTTGACTTTTATTACAGTTTGCGCTATAATGTCATTATAATAAGCTAAGGTTGGAGGAGAAGTCCGCTTTGACTTTGCATTTTACCCTTTTGGAGGAATTGTCATGAGGAAAACGAACAGGATCACTGCGCTTATTTTGGCTTTGGTTTTGGCTGTCGGCTGCTTTGCTTTGCCGGCAGGTGCCGTTTCAGGCGGAAAGTGGATTGCAACGTGGGGTACGGCTCCGGTTGATTTTTATATCTCGCTTGCCGATTATATCCCGAACTTCACCGTTAACGGAAAGGTCAGCCCCGGAACGCTTTTGAGGACGGAACTGACCGTTTCAACCGCAGGCGAAAAGCTGCGCTTCAAGTTTTCCAATGAATACGGTGAGCGCGACGTTACCATCGACAATGTCTTTGTTGCAAAAACCGATACATCGGAAAACGGCGCGGTTTTGACCGACACTGAGGTTACGCTCAGATTCGGCGGAAGCAAAAAGCTTGTTATCCCTGCCGGAGAAACCGTTTGGTCGGACGAGGTGAACATCAAGACCTCTGCGCTTGAAAGGCTCACCGTCAGCATGTATATTGCCGAGGAGACCCCAATCAAAACGGTCGGCCTTTTCTGCGGAAAAACATATTTTTCAAGAGCCGTCCGCGGAAACGATGACCTTGGCCACATGGTTAACCCCTCCGAAATCAGCATTGCAACCGGCAGCAACGCTTATCATATTATTCCGTTCCTCACCGCGATTGACAGCTATACCGAGTCCGAAACCGCATATTCCGCGGCTTTCATTGGAGATTCAACCCTTGTTAACGGCATGACCGGCTACCTTTCCGGCCGCCTTGTTGACGCGGGAAGAGACGATATCGGCGTTATTAACACCGGCATCATGGGTAACCGCCTTTTCTATAAAGGAACCGGACTTATCGGAAATCTTTACGGCGACCCGGTTATGGATAGATTCACGCGCGATGCGCTGAATATTACCGGCTGCGAGTGCATAATTGTTAAAATCGGCGTTAACGATATTCTCCATCCCTCGTCAAAAAGCATGGGTAAAGATGCTCCGTATGTTTCGGCTGAGGAGATAATTGAGGGATACAAAAAGCTTGCCGAAGCCGCACACGAAAACGGAAAGAAGATTTTCTTCATGGAAATCACTCCGTGGAACGGCTATGTCCGCGATATTCTTGGAAACAAAAATGACATTATCTGGAAGAAAGAGCTCCAGGAAATGTGCGATGAGGTCAACGAGTGGATCAAGACCAATGATGTTGCCGATGGCTGCGTGAACTCCGACTGCCTTGCTCAGCCGCAGAACCCGACTGCATTCATCAAGCAGTTCACAAAGGACGGAATCCACTTCACCGAAATCGGCGCCCTTGCCTTTGCCGACTGCATTGATGTTGAGCAGGTTTTTGGCGTTTCCGGCGCACGCACCGCTTCGGAAATTCTCGATATTGATCCTTATACCGAAACCAGGCAGGCAAAGAAGAACGAAAGACTTGTTAAATTCAGAAATGTTCTTTTGATTGTGCGCCAGCTTCTTTCAACAATGCGCGTTGAGTTCGGCCCGCTCCAGAGATTGCTCGATAAGCTCATCAACGCCCTTCCCGACGGCCGTGAGCTTTCGGCCAACGTCAGAAAGAACATTGCAAGCGGCGCAAAAAAGCTTTTTGCTGCGGCAAAAAGATAAAATAAGATAAAACAAACTCCGTAAAAAAGCGTTAACTGCCTTTTTACGGAGTATCTTTTTTGCATCATTCAGAAATGTTTGAAAGATATTCTCTGACGGCCGCTTCCCATGAGGGGAGCCGTTCAAAGCCTGCAAGGTCAAGAGAGGCTTTTGAAAGCCGGGAGTTGAGCGGCCTTTTGGCTCTTGTTTTGTATTCCTCTGATTTGACAGGGTTGACTTTTGTGCTCTTTTTTGCAATCAGAAAAGTTTCCCGGGCAAGCTGAGCCCATGAGCAGAAGCCCTCGTTTGTTGCGTGATAGACGCCGAACTTTTCCGTTTCAATCATTTTGCAAAGAAGATTTGCAAGGTGTTTTGAGTAGGTTGGAGAGCCGACTTGGTCATTGACGACGTTCAGTTCGCCATGTGTTTTTGAAAGGCGCAGCATTGTTGCAATGAAGTTTGTGTTCTTTTCTCCGAACACCCATGAAGTGCGGACAATGAAAAACCTTTTGCAGCTTTCAAGCACGGCCTGCTCGCCCTCAAGCTTGCTTTCACCGTAGCTGTTAAGCGGCCCTTTCGGATCGTTAACATTGAAAGGGGAATCACCGTTTCCGCCGAAAACATAGTCAGTGCTGACATAAAGCATTTTTGCTCCCTGCGATTGTGCGCAGCGTGCAAGGTTTTTTGTTCCCGTTTTGTTAACAAGGAAGCATTTTTCCCTTTCGTCCTCGGCTTTGTCAACGGCGGTGTACGCCGCACAATGAATAACGGCGTCAATGCTGTTTGCTTCAAAAAAAGCCTTAACGGCATTTTCGTCCGTAATGTCAAGCGTGTCGGCATCGGTTGGGATGAAAGCCTTTTTTTCGGCTTCCAAAAGGCGGCAAACGTCTCCGCCGAGCTGACCGCCGGCACCGGTTACAAGAATCATTTTTCTCACTCTCCGTAAACAAAGTTGACATCGCTGTCTTTAAGCAACGGTGCGTTTATATCCTTTTGCGAAAGGATTGGGTCGGAAATTCCCCAGTCAACGCCGATGCTTTCATCGTCAAAGCGAATGCTGCGGTCATTTTCTTTTGAATAATAATCGTCAACCTTATAAAGCACCTCAACGTCATCGGTGAGGGTAACAAATCCGTGAGCAAAGCCTTTCGGAATATAAAGGAAGTGCTTGTTTTCTGCGGAAAGGTGAGCGCAGACCCATTTGAGATAAGTCGGTGAGCCTTTTCTCAGGTCAACGGCAACGTCAAGAATTTCACCCCGTGTGCAGCAAAGCAGCTTTGTTTGTGCTTTCGGGGATTTCTGAAAGTGGAGTCCTCTCAGCGTTCCTTTCTT
Source organism: uncultured Eubacteriales bacterium (assembly GCA_934511365.1). Lineage (GTDB taxonomy): Bacteria > Bacillota > Clostridia > Oscillospirales > Acutalibacteraceae > UBA6857. Next base: position 215,986 of record CAKSWC010000001.1, on the reverse strand, counting down.
TTGGGAAAAAGAGCGGTTATCTTGAACAAAAACCGTCTCAATGCCGAGCGAACAAAACTTTTCGTAGTTATACGATTCATAAAACCAGCCTCTGTTGTCACCGAAAACGTCCGGAATAACGAGCTTGACGTCCGGAATTGAGGTTTCCTTAATTTCCATATATATGCAGACCTTTCATAATAAAGTTGAGATTCAACCGCTTTGAATTATACTATTCTTAATAAAATTAGTCAAGAGAAACGCTTTGCCGGGCTTGACTTTGAGCGCCTGACCGTGGTATAATTAATCAGCATGGTTTGCGTTGCTTGAACCGTGCTGTTTCTATGTTTACAAGGAGGATACCAACATGAAAAAAGACGTTGTAATCATTGGCGCAGGCCCTGCGGGAATTTTCACCGCGATTGAAATGATCAAAAAAGGCTCAAAAAAAAGCATTATGATCGTTGAAAAAGGGCAGGCTGTTGAAAACAGACACTGCCCCAAGGACAAGACCAAGGTCTGCGTTTCCTGCAAGCCGTATTGCCACATTACCACCGGCTTTTCCGGTGCCGGCGCGTTTTCAGACGGAAAGCTCTCCCTCTGCTATGAAGTCGGCGGTGATCTCCCGACTCTCATCGGCGCGCAAAAAGCGCAGGAAACCATTGATTACGCGGATAAAATATATCTTGAGTTTGGTGCGGACGAACATATTGAGGGCCTTGAAAACACCCTCGGAAAAAAGGAAATCCGCATCAAGGCCATTCAGGCCGGACTCAAGCTTGTTGACTGCCCGATTCGCCATATGGGAACGGAAAAGGCTCAGGGAATTTATTACGCCATTGAGCAGTACCTTTTGAAAAACGGCGTTGAAATGATGTTTGGCTATGAATGCTATGACCTTATTCTTGAGGGCAACGAATGCAAGGGCGTCCGCCTCAAGGACAGCAAGGGTGGTCACGAAACGGAGATTCTTGCCGAAAGCACCATTGTTGCAACCGGAAGAAGGGGAGCCGAATGGCTTGAAACCCTCTGCGCGGAATACGGAATTGCGCACCAGCCCGGAACGGTTGACATCGGCGTCCGTGTTGAGGTCAGAAACGAGATCATGGAAAAAGTTAACGAAACGCTTTATGAATCAAAGCTTATCGGATATCCGCAGCCGTTCAAAAACAAGGTCAGAACTTTCTGCCAAAATCCGGGCGGCTTTGTCAGCCAGGAAAACTACGATAATGACCTTGCGGTTGTTAACGGCCATTCGTTCAAGGAACTCAAGAGCGATAACACCAACCTTGCAATCCTTTGCTCCCACAATTTCAGCTATCCGTTCAATCAGCCGATAGCCTATGCCCAGAAGGTTGGCGAGCTTACAAATATGCTCGGAACAGGTCACATTCTTGTTCAGCGCTTTGGCGATATCCTTGACGGAAAGCGCACATGGGAAAAGGAGCTGATGCAGTCCAACGTCCGTCCGACTCTTCCGGACGCCGTTGCAGGTGATATCACTGCCGCAATGCCGTACAGAGCAATGACGAACATCATCAACTTCATCAAGGCGATGGATCACGTTGTTGAGGGCTTTGCCTCAACGGAAACGCTGCTTTACTCTCCGGAGCTGAAGTTTTACAGCAACCGCATCAAGATGGACGAGGACTTCAACACAAGCATCAAAGGTCTGCACTGCCTCGGCGACTCAAGCGGCTGGACAAGGGGACTTATGATGGCCTCCGTTATGGGTGTCCTTATGGGAAGAAAGCTTGCCGACAACGAATAAATATAGCAATAACCGCACGTTTGCTTATTTTGCAGACGTGCGGCAATTTTATACGCAGTAAAAGTTTGTTTCCCACGCGGGAATATACGGGTGGTGGCGCAGAAATATTTTGTAATCCGGGTTGAGGGAAAGAATCTTTTCCGGGAGGGCAAAAAAATCCTCGTTTCGGTGATAGGCGCAGACATAAAGCTTGGGCTTATATTTTTTTATTGCTTCCTTTGCCCCGTCGAGTGCGTTCAGCTCCGCTCCTTCAATGTCCATTTTTATGAAGCTTAGCGGCGTCTTTATAATGTTGTCAACGCTGTCAAAGCTCATTGGAACGCCGCCGGTGCTTTTGCGTGAGTTGCGCCCGGCCTTTTTTTCAAAAAGCAGAGTCTCCTTTTTGCTCCATGCACCGAGATTAAAAAGCGAAAGCTCCTCCATTCCGTCCGTTTTTTGAACGAGCTTTTTGAAATTCTTTCCGTCCGGCTCAAAGGCAAAAATATGCCCGTATTTTCCGCCTGTATAACGCAGAAACTCCCTTATCGTGTCTCCGTCATACGCGCCGAGGTCGGCTATTGTTTCGTTTGAGGAAAGCTTTAAAATGTTTTCATATGCCTCGCTTTTTTCGCTTTGGCAGGAAAAAAGATACTTTGGTTTTCCGCTGACCTTGAAGTTCAGAACATCAAGAAACGTAGCTTTTGATTTTTCGTCCGCAAGGAGGGAGTATGCACGGTCAAAGCGCTCCTCGTTTTCTTTGATATATTCGAGGGTAAAAAGTCCTTTTCCGGCAACCGGAACGGTGGGGGAATAGAGGCGGTGCTTTTTTGAAAGCTCTTTCACAAAGTCGAGCGTTTTTTCGTCATGAACGGCAAAGGTCATGAGAACCACAAATTCGCCGTATTTTTCCTCAGCCTGAGAGAGGGAGAGAACCTTTTTTCCGTGGAAAAGCTGACCTCTGACAAAGCCGTCGCTTGCAAAGGTGTCCGCAAAGCAAAGCCCTCTTTTCTCGAGCTCGTCAATAATCATATCCGCGCCGTTGCCCATTCCGTAAAGCAGAAGGGGCAGTTTTTCCTTTTCAAGAACGCTCCAAAGTTCGGGTTCATTAATCTTTCTTGTCAATTTATTCCACCTGCCATGACACATTTATTACATAGTACCACATTATTGAAGGCGGTTCAAGTGACAGGTCAAACGATTTGGCTGAAAAGCGATTTTTTGATTCTTACATCACACTATAATTGTTGCTTTTGCATACGATATTTTATTTTTTACGCTTGATTAAAAAAAAAATAGTGATATAATAATTGCCATAGTTCGGGGATAATCGGGGCATATTCCGTTCTTCCCCGTTCAGTATTAAGGTAACCGCTGATTGGCCGGAGAGAGCAAATGCGAGAGTATATTTACAGTCTTGATTCAATCGGAGGTTATATGAGAAAAGGAGGCGCCGATAATGGATGACCTTATCAAAAAGCTCATTGAGGTTGACAGAACAGCGCGCAAAAGCGTTGAAAATGCCGCCGAAGCGCGTGTTGCCGCGGTTAAAGAGCTTGACGAAAAAAAGCAGAAGCTGCGCGAGGAAAACGACTGTGAATTCCTTGAGCAGGCCGAAAAAATGAAAAAGGCTGCGCTTTCTGAACTTGAAGAAACAGAAAAAGCAATCGCCGAAAAGGAAGAAGCGGCCGTTGTTCGCCTCTGTGCCGTTTTTGAAAAAAACTGCGACCGCTGGGTGAATGAGGCGGTTGAAAACATTATCAACGGATAAAAGGCGCCGGAGGTGAGTTGTGTGTCAAAGGCTTCAAATGCCGTTCTTGCCCTTTCCAGAGCGTTTTACGGAAAGCGGCTTTCAAGGCAGCAGTATGACGCCCTGCTTGCGTGCAAAAATTCAAATGAGATTGCGTCTTATCTTAAAGCAAATACCGAATACTCAAAAGAGCTTTCAGACTCAAAGCTCAGCGATTTTCCGCCGAGGACGCTTGAGGACCTTGTTCAAAAATTCCGCTTTTCAAGGTTCGGCGCTCTGTGCCGCTATGAGCTTGCGATTGGCGACGAGTTTTACAAATACTTTATTATGAAAACCGAGGTTGAACAGATTCTGCGCTGCACACTGCTGATGTTCTCAAAAAAAACGCAGTCATATCTTCTTCAGGTTCACCCGTTTGTGGATAAGCACCTGGGCATTGACCTTTTTGCACTCGGAAAAGCGGATTCATTTGAAGAAATTGCTCTGTCGCTTGACAAAACCCGCTATGGAAAGCTCTATAGGCGCTGCCTTGAAAACCCGAAAAAAAGTTATCTGACTTTTGAAATGGCTTTTAATGCGTATTTTGAAAAAGAGTTTCGGGTGCTTGTTAAAAAGTGCGGCTCAAAAAGCGAGCGCGAGGCGATAATGGGAGTGGCTGCGCGCAGTCTTGACTGCAAAAAGCTTTCTGCTTTCTGGCGTGCGCTCAAGTATTATCCGCAGAGCGTTGAGTCTCTTGCCGGTGCATTCAGCGAACCGGGCGGCGTTACTCTCCTTTCGGAAAGCGCCGTTAAGCGGCTCAAAAATTGCAGAAGCGTTGAAGAGTTCACGTCTGAGCTTGAAAAAACGCCGTATAAAAGCGTTTCAAAAAAGGAAGCTGACCTTGAAAAGGAGCTTGCGTTCTTTCTCCACGCTTTTTGCAAAAAAGAAATCAGATTCTCCTCTTATCCGCCGGTGGTTATGCTGTGCTATCTGCTGCTTTCCCAGGACGAGGCGATGAACCTTGTCCGCATCATTGAGGGCTGCAAATACGGCGTTCCGGCGCAGGAGGTCAGAAAAAACCTCATCGGGATTGATGATTAAGGGGGTCGAATTCATTGGCTATTGAAAAAATGAAGTTTGTGAGGATTAACGGTCCCGCCTCGCAGCTTAACAAACTTATCACCGCCTGCTGCGCAGACGGAAACTTCCACCCGGAATACGCCGGAAACTTTATCTCTCAGTCAATGGGCTATGCCGCATTGAACGAGGAAAACCCGTATTCCCAGCTTTTTGCAAACATCAGGGAGCTTGCTTCCTCGCTGGGCGTGAGCCTTGAGGAGGACGCAAAAAAAATCAAGGGTACCGTTGTTGACGAGCGCGCAAAGGAGTATATAAGCTCCGTTGGCGCAACGCTCAACACACTCGGCGAGCAGGTCAAGAACCTTTCCGATCAGCTTGAACAGTGCAATGATGGGATTGAAAAATATTCCCACTTCACGGGGCTCAATGTTGGCCTTGATGAAATTTTTGAATGCAAGTTCATCTGTCCGCGTTTCGGCTTCCTTCCGAAGGACGGCTATCTGAAGCTTACAAAAGGCTATTCCGAAAACCCGTACATCCTTTTCTGTCCGTGCTCTTCCAACGAGGCCGGCTACTGGGGCGCTTACTTTGCACCGAAGGAGCGCGAGGATGAGATTGACGGAATTTTTGCTTCCCTTCATTTTGAGCGGCTCCACATTCCGTCCGCCGTTGGAACAACGGATGACATTATTCAAAGCCTTAACGAAAACATTGAGCTTATAAAACAGCAGCAAAAGGAGCTTGACGAAAAAATCAAGTCCATCTGGAACACTGAGGGCGAAAAAATCAAATCGCTTTACATTAAGCTCAAGGAGCTTAACGCTGTTTTTGAACTCAGAAAATATGCGGTTCACCACGAAAAAAGCTGCTTCTTTGTCGGTTGGATTCCAGCCTCGGCGGAGAAGAAATTCAGAAAAAGGCTTGAAAAATATCCGGAGTTCGTGACCGAGATTGAGGACCCGGAAAAGAACTCCTCGCCGCCGGTACGGCTTAAAAACATGATTTTTTCAAGGCCGTATACTTATTTCGTCAAGATGTACGGCTTGCCGTCATACAGCGACATTGATATCACCGCCTTTGTTGCCGCAACATATACGCTTTTGTTCGGAATAATGTTCGGCGATGTTGGCCAGGGCTTTGTGCTCGCCCTCGGCGGTCTGCTTGCATGGAAGCTCAAAAAGATTGAGCTTGGAAAAATTCTTGTTCCGTGCGGCGTTTCGTCAATGTTCTTCGGCTTCATTTTCGGCTCGGTGTTCGGCTTTGAAGAATTGCTTGACCCTGTGTATCACGCAATCGGGCTTAAGTCTAAACCGCTTTCCGTCATGGATTCAATCAACACGGTTTTGCTTTTTGCAATCGGAATCGGTGTTACGCTCGTTATTCTTGCAATCGTTATCAGTATAATTACGAACATCAAAAAGAAGAAGCTCGGAACGGCGCTGTTTTCAGAAAACGGACTTGCCGGACTGGTTGTTTATATCGGCGGCGCAAACCTTGCCTATTCGTTCATGGCGGGTCAGGGCATTTTCCCAACGAAAATCAGCACGGTTATGCTTCTTGTTGGCGTTGTCATTCTGTTTTGCAAAGAGCTTCTTGCTCCCGTTCTTGACGAGGGCAGGTTCAAAAAGCCTGACAGCATCGGCGATTTTATTTTGCAGAACCTTTTTGAATGCATCGAATATATTCTTTCATATTTCAGCAACACGGTCTCATTCCTGCGTGTCGGCGCATTTGTCATTGTTCACGCAAGCATGATGATGGTTGTTTTCACTCTTGCCGGAGACACGTCAAGCGTCAAGGGCATGATAGTAGTTATCCTCGGCAACATTGTTGTCATTGCCCTTGAAGGACTTCTCACCGGTATCCAGGGTCTGAGACTTGAGTTCTATGAAATGTTCAGCCGCTTCTATGAGGGCGAGGGCAGACCCTTTGAAGCCGTTAAAATCAAATAATTATATAAAATTTATTAATATCGGAGGAAATTAAAATGACTGGTTTTCTTTATGCACTTGCAATCATCGTTCCCGCGGTTGGACTCACACTTTCCGCTTTCTTCACCTTTAAAAAGAGGATGGAGGGCAAGTCGGTCAGAAAGGCCATGAGAGTCAATCTTGCAACTTTTCTTGTTCTTATCGTAATGGTCAGCGTTTTTGCTTTTTGCGCTTCAGCGGAAAGCGGAACTCCCGCTGCGGCCGCACCTGACGCTTCAGACGCGGTTGTAACTTCTGCCGAAGCAACGGAAACGGCTGCTTCTTCTTCAAACGGCCTCGGCCTTCTTGCTGCAGGTCTTGTAACCGGTCTTGCAGGTATCGGCGGCGGTATTGCCGTTGCGGCCGGCGCTCCGGCTGCTATTGCCGCAACAAGCGAGGATCCCAAGTCATTCGGTAAGAGCCTTATCTTTGTTGCTCTTGGTGAATCCATTGCGCTTTACGGCGTTGTTATTTCAATCCTTATCCTCAACAAGGTCTGATAACTATGAGAATGTATCTTTTGAGCAGTGACGATGATACGCTGACGGGCTTCCGCCTTGCCGGTGTTGAGGGCACGCTCGTTGAAAACGAGGAGGCGCTGAAAGCCGCATTCGGCTTTGCGCGGAAAGAGGAAACGGTCGGCATTGTTCTTGTAACAAGATCGCTTTCCGCCGCTTATCCGAGCGTTATCCTTGAGGAAAAAAAGCGCGCCGGACTTCTTATCACGGAAATTCCCGATATGAAGAACCCGACCGCCGGAACCGATTCCATCACGGCCTATGTTCGCGATGCGGTCGGAATTCAGGTTTGACCGGAAAAGAGGGAAAGGAAATGCTTAATCAAAACGATAAAATTGAGCGCTTTTCTGAAATTATAAATAAGAATGCTCTTTCGCAATGCAGAAAAATTGAAAAGCAGACCGAAAAATTCAGAAAAGAACAGCTCAACATCCTTGAAAGCAAGGCGAAGGCGGAGCTTGAAAGCCGCCTTGAATATGAAGCGCAGAGGATTACGACCCAAAAGGGCAGCAAAATTTCCTCTCTCAACTCCCAAAGCAAAAAGAACCTTGCAAAAAAGCGCGAGGAAATTACCGCCGCTGTTTTTGAAAAGGTCAATGAAAAGCTTGCGGTCTTTGCAAAAAGCGGGGAATATGCCTCTTTCCTCAAAAAGAGCATAACGGCTCTTGTTGAGGAGATTGGAGACGGCGCCGTGATTTATGTTAAAGAGAGCGACCTTCCGCTTTGCCGCGAAAAACTTGCGGACATAAAAGGCGTTGCCGCTTTTGAAAAGGGCAAAGACATCAAGCTCGGCGGAGCCTATGCCTCAAACGCGGAAAAAACGGTTTTTGCCGTTGATACCCTTGAAAGCCGCGTTGCGGCGCAGAGGGAGCTTTTTAAGGAGTGCTCGGCTCTTTCAATCGAATGACAGCTTTCGAGGTGAAAAAAATAATGGCAACTGAAAATCTAATATACGGAATCAACGGTCCCGTTGTAACAATCAAAGGCAAGACCGACCTTTCAATGATGGAAATGGTCTATGTTGGCGACGCGCACCTTGCGGGCGAGGTTATCGGGATTGAAAGCGATAAAACAACAATTCAGGTCTATGAGGAAACGGACGGACTCTGCCCCGGCGAAAAGGTTTACTCAACCGGCTCTCAGATGTGCGTCACCCTTGGCCCCGGAATAATCAGCAATATCTTTGACGGAATTGAACGTCCGCTTCCGGCTCTTGAAAAAATGAGCGGCTGCTTCATCGGAAAGGGTATTTCAACCTCCGTTCTTGATGAAGAAAAGCAGTGGGACGTTCATATCACGGCAAAAGAGGGCGACTTCCTCTCCGGCGGCGAAATTTATGCCGAAACGCAGGAAACGCCCGTCATAAAGCACAAGATCATGCTTTCGCCCCTCCTTTCCGGAAAGATCGTTTCGGTGAAAAAGGATGGCCTTTACCGCGTTAATGACGTTATTGCCGTGCTTGAGGACGAAAGCGGAGAAAAGCATGAGCTGACTCTCTGCCAGAAATGGCCGATAAGAATTCCACGTCCGGTTAAAAACCGCCTTCCGGCCTCGCGTCCGCTTGTTACCGGCCAGCGTGTTATTGACACCCTTTTCCCGGTTGCAAAGGGCGGAGCGGCCGCAATTCCCGGGGGATTCGGAACGGGAAAAACAATGACTCAGCACCAGCTTGCAAAATGGTGCGATGCAGATATTATTATATATGTCGGCTGCGGCGAACGCGGAAACGAAATGACTCAGGCACTCTCCGAATTCACGGAGCTTGTTGACCCGAAGAACGGACGTCCGCTGACGGACAGAACCGTGCTTATTGCGAACACGTCAAATATGCCCGTTGCCGCGCGTGAAGCTTCAATATACACTGGCATCACCCTTGCGGAGTATTACCGCGATATGGGCTATCATACGGCCATAATGGCCGACTCAACCTCGCGTTGGGCGGAGGCGCTGCGCGAAATTTCCGGCCGACTTGAGGAAATGCCTGCCGATGAGGGCTTCCCGGCGTACCTTCCGTCAAGGCTTTCGGAATTTTACGAAAGAGCCGGCTACATGAGCGTCCTTTCCGGCGGCGAGGGCTCGGTAACGATTATCGGTGCGGTTTCGCCGCAAGGCTCGGACTTTTCCGAACCCGTCACTCAGAACACAAAGCGCTTTACGCGCTGCTTCTGGGCGCTTGACAAGGCGCTTGCATACGCAAGACATTATCCGGCAATCAACTGGAACGACAGCTACAGCGAATATGTTCCCGAACTTGAGGAATGGTATCACGATAATGTTGGCGCGGATTTCATAAAATACCGCGAAGAGCTTTGCTCAATTCTTTATGAGGAAAGCTCACTGATGGAAATTGTGAAGCTCATTGGCGCAGACGTTCTTCCGGATGACCAGAAGCTGACGATTGAAATTGCGCGTGTTATCCGCGTCGGCTTCCTTCAGCAGAATGCGTTCCATAAGGATGACACCTTTGTTTCGCTTGAAAAACAGCTGAAAATGATGCACGCAATTTTGCATCTTTATCATAAGTGCCGCCAGATTGTTGCGCTCCAGGTTCCGATGTCAAAGCTCATTTCAACCGGACTTTTTGATAAGCTTGTTAAAATGAAATATGACGTTCCGAACGATAAAATTTCAATGCTTGACGATTATATTTCTGAAATTGACAGCACTCTCGCGTCATATCTCAATAAATAAGGAGGGATAACAATGATTATAGAGCATAAAGGACTCAGTGAAATCAACGGCTCGCTTGTTATCCTTGAGGGCGTGAAAAAGCCCATGAACGAGGAGCTTGTTGAAATTGAGCTTGCGGACAAAACAAAGCGCACCGGCCGTATCGTTGCCATTGAGGGCGACAAGGCCGCCGTTCAGGTTTTTGAGGGAACACGCGGAATTTCAATGGTGAACACCACCACCGTCCTCACCGGAAAGCCGATGGAAATGAAGCTTTCGCCGGAGATTCTCGGAAGGGTTTTTGACGGCCTCGGCCGCCCGATTGACGGCCTTGGAGAAATTTTTCCGCAAAAGAGTATGAACATCAACGGAAAACCCATCAACCCCGTTTCCCGTATCTATCCGAAAAACTATATCCGCACCGGAATTTCCTCAATCGACTGTTTGACAACCCTCATCAGAGGCCAGAAACTGCCGATTTTCAGCGGCTCCGGAATGAGCCATAACGAGCTTGCCGTTCAAATTGTCCGCCAGGCTTCGATTGCCGATAACGATGATTTTGCAATCGTTTTTGCCGCAATGGGCGTTAAGAACGATGTTGCTCAGTATTTCCGCTCATCGTTTGAAAAGGCGAACGTAATGGACAGGGTCACAATGTTCCTCAACCTTTCCAATGACCCGATTATTGAAAGAATCATCACTCCGCGCTGTGCGCTGACCGCCGCGGAATATCTTGCATATGAACTTGGAAAGCACATTCTCGTTATCCTCACGGATATGACGTCATACTGCGAGGCGCTGCGCGAATTCAGCTCCTCAAAGGGTGAAATTCCCGGCCGAAAGGGATATCCCGGCTATCTTTATTCCGACCTTGCAACGCTTTATGAGCGCGCCGGAATTATCAAGGACTCTCCGGGTTCCGTTACTCAGATTCCGATTCTTACAATGCCAAACGATGACATCACTCACCCGATACCGGACCTCACCGGATACATCACCGAGGGTCAGATTGTTCTTGACAGAGGACTTGACACCAAGGGCGTTTATCCGCCGGTCAATGTTCTTCCGTCTCTGTCGCGTCTTATGAAAGACGGAATCGGTGCCGGATACACAAGAGAGGATCACCAGGCGCTTGCGAACCAGCTTTTTGCTTCCTACGCAAAGGTTCAGGACGCAAAAGCACTCGCCTCCGTTATCGGCGAGGATGAACTTTCCCAGAACGACAAGCTCATCATGAACTTCGGCAAGGAGTTTGAGCGCGTCTTTATCAATCAGGGCGAAAACGAAAACCGAACCATTGAGCAGACCCTTGACCTCGGCTGGAAGCTTCTTTCAATGCTTCCGGACAGCGAGCTTGACCGTGTTGATGAGGCGATACTCAAAAAATATCTTAAACGGGAAACCGGAAAAAAGGAGTGAGCCTGAATGCCGCAGGTCTTTCCGACTAAAGCAAATTTAATGAGCAACAAAAAGTCCCTCGAGCTTGCCCGCCTCGGATATGACTTGATGGACAGAAAGCGCAACATTCTTGTGCGCGAGATGATGGGGCTTATTGACGAGGCGAAAGCCGTTCAGGAAAATATCGGCACTGTTTATGAAAAAGCGTATGCCGCTTTGCGCAAGGCGAGCCTCACTCTCGGCGACTGTTTGCGTTTTGCCGAGGCTATCCCGGTCAGCGATGACCTCAAAATTGACTATCGCAGCGTTATGGGAGTTGAAATTCCGACCGTTGAAGCGAGCGAGCAGGTGACAGATGTCAGCTCATTCGGCTTTTTCCAAACGAATTCCGATTTTGACGAAGCCTGCGCCCTTTTTTCAAAGGTGAAGATACTCACTGCGCGGCTTGCTGAGATTGAAAACTCGGTCTGCCGCCTTGCGGACGCGGTCAAAAAGACGCAGAAGCGCTCCAACGCGCTTTCAAACATCATGATTCCGCGTTTTGAGGTTACGGTGAAATATATCACCGATGCGCTTGAGGAAAAGGAGCGTGAGGATTTTTCACGGCTCAAAATCACAAAGAAAAACAAGGACAGCAAATGATGTTTTGCTGGAGTTAGGCGAAAATATAAATCCGGAGGCGCTTTTTTGGCACTTCCGGATTTTTTGCGTTATTATGCTCCGCTGATTGTAAAGATAATAAATAATAGATAATAGATATTTTTCTAAAATCCAAAATCCAAATTTAAACCGGGACTGCCTTAACTTGGCAGCCCCGGTTCGTTTTGGTTAATGTAAATAACGGTCAGTCAACAATAACCGTTCCGTCCTCTTTAACGGTAATTTTCATGCCGGTTTTAACATAGTCAAGGAACTCGTCTCCAAGACAGTCGATAACGGGCATTGTGACATCGTCAATCCAAACCTCGGCAAGAACCGCGCCGGAGGCTGCAAGGGAGTCAATGTGGTTTGCAAAAAGCATACACGCGGGCTGCCTTTTCATTGCGCAGGCGCAATAGAGAACAAGGCCGCCGGTTGTTGAGCCTATAGTCTGCGGAAGGCAGAGCGCAACGCCTGCAAGGGGCTTTCCGTAAATGTCCGGATTGTTCTGATCGCCGCACTTTGCTTCCTTATCTCCAAACTGGAGCGATTTTTGGAACGAGGCGAGCGTGTTGAAGCCGCCGTGGGAAACAAGAGCCGTTGCAGTCGCCGTTCCGGGGGTGACAACTCTTCCTTTGAATTCTTTCATTATTTGTTTCCTCCTTTCGTAATCTGAACGAGGATCTCATCGTCCGTGTAATAACGCGCAGAGGTGTATGTGCGCAGCTTGTTGGACGATGTAATGACCGGCATCTTTGCGCAAAGGGGATTGTTCATATACATCAGCGGACATATGTATGAGGTGATAACGCCGGTGTTTTTGAGCCTTGCGGCGTATGAGGTTTTGTTGAACTCCTTGAGAACGCCGGGAGCGGCGGTGAAAACGGTTGGGATAACAACCTTTTGATTGCCGAACTTTTTGAGCGAGGCTTCAACCTTGTCTGTCCAGTCCTTGAGCTGCTGGAGCGACATATGCGGACAGCCCATGAAGCAGAGCTTCGGCTTTGCGTTCTTGTCTTTCCAAATGACGGGGTAGCTCTCCTTAACTCTTTCAAGCTCCGCGTCGTCAATGACATATTCCTTAACGTCTTTTGCAAGAAGCTTTTCGCCAAACTGTTTTGCCTCCGGAGTGAGGTTTTCAATGTGATAAAGGCCGACGGCGCCGTTTGAGGCCGTTGCCGCGCCGAAATCCTTGAGATATGTGCACGCTTCGTCCGTAAGCTCGGTTCCGAGCCACCTGTCAAGACCCTTGACGAACGGAACGTCCTCCATAACCTTCATTCCGATTGCGGAGCCGAGGAGCTGAGCTTCCGGCTTCTTTTCGGTTTCAATTCTGATTACCCATGTTGCTTTTCTTCCCTCATCGGTGAGGAGGCCGAAATACGGAACAAAGCCGACTATCGAGCCCATGATGTCCATGATGCCGGAATTGCGGTTGCAGCGCGCACCGAGAACGGAGTTTGCATAAACAACGGCGGAGGATTCCGACCAGCTTAAAACATCGCCCATGTTCGGCTTGTTTCCAACCTCGTCCATATAGCAGGTGCAAGTGAAAGCGTCCTTATCCATGAGGCCGAGCTTTTGGAGCTGGCCTTCATAAAAGTCCTGCTTGTTATACATAAACTTTTTGAAGATGAGGTTTTGAAGAAGATTTTTCGGAACATTCGGGTCGCACGGACGGGGGTCGGCGGAAAATTTCTGGCCGCTTTTGACTCCGGCTTCAATGAGTGTATTCATCAGGTCATACACCGGCTGAAGAACGCCGAGGCCGAACGAGGTTACAAGGTGATTGTACTTTGAAGTGACGGGAACCATTTTTTCGGCTCCGAACGCTTCACCGAACATGACAAGCGTTTTCATGACTTTAGCCATTGTTGAGCCTTTTGCACCGTCAAGAATCGCCTGCTGTTCATCGGTTAAGATGATTGACATTAAATTTCCTCCCTTTTGCTCCGTAAAAACGGAGGTTAGCGGAACACATTGCAGTTTTCCGTATATTAATAGCGTACTATTTTTTGCGCCATGTGTCAAGGCTTTTTTTCTTTCACGCCGGTCAAAATGTTTGCGTATGATGATAATGAGCACAAACAAAAGGCAAACAAAAGAACGAAAGGATGAAAAGAATGAAGCCTCTGTCATCTCTTTCCGGAGGGGAAAGCGGAATTGTCCGTAACGTCCTCAAAAACGGGGCAATGAGGCGCCGCTTCCAGGAACTGGGACTTGTTCCCGGAACGGAGGTTGCGTGCCTTCAGGAAAGCTTTTTCGGCGATATAAAGTCATATCTCATAAAGGACGCCGTCATTGCAATACGCAACGAGGACGCAGACTCGGTCATAATCTATTAAGAGGGTGAATACTATGGGTCTTTCAGGCGGATCGACCGGTAAAAACGCTGCGCAAAAGGAGATGAAAATTGGAAAGGACACAAAAACGGTTGCCCTTGCCGGCAACCCGAATGTTGGAAAAAGCACCGTTTTCAACGCGCTCACGGGGCTCCACCAGCACACGGGCAACTGGCCCGGAAAAACCGTGACAACGGCTCTTGGAACATTTTTTGAGGGCGGAAGCGAGTTTTCACTCATTGACCTTCCGGGAACATACTCGCTTTTTCCCCATTCAAGGGAGGAGACGGTTGCAAGGGATTTCCTTTGCTTTCAAAAAAGCGACTGCGTTGTTGTTGTTTGCGATTGCACAACGCTTGAGCGCAGTCTTGCACTTGTTTTGCAGGTTCTTGAGGTCACCGAAAGCGCGGTTGTCTGCCTGAATCTTGCCGATGAGGCAGAAAAAAAGAACATAAAAATCAATGCCGAAAAGCTTGAAGAACTTCTTGGCGTTCCGGTTGTGTGTACCGACGCAAAAAACAAAACCGGCCTTGAAAAGCTTAAAAAAAGCATTGCCGAAGTCTGCGCGCAAAAGCGCCGTTACCGCGCTCCGTTCAGCTATGACACGGCGGTTGAAACGGCAATCAAAAGCATTGAGGGCGTGAGCGGAAAAAGCCGCCGCTTTATCAAAGCGCAGCTTCTTTTTTCCGATGAAAGCTTTCTTGAAGCCTATGAAGAAAGCACCGGAAAAAGAATTGAGGAAAACGAAAAACTTCAAAAAAGTCTTTTTGAAGCCCGCAGTCTGCTTTCAAAAAAGCACCTCGCCCAATCGTCTTTGAAAGACAGCATGACGCTCTCCCTGCTTTCAAAAGCAAAGAGCCTCGCAGAAAGCTGCGTTGACAAAACAAGGCGCAACGACAGCTTTGACCGCAAGCTTGACAAAGTTTTCACCGGCGCAAAAACGGGAATACCGGTGATGCTCCTTCTCCTTGCGCTGGTGCTTTTTATCACCATTTATGCGGCGAATTATCCGTCTGAGCTTTTGTCTCGTCTGCTGTTTTCGCTCGGCGAAAAGTTCAGAGGGCTTTTGGAGCGGCTCAATGTCAGCCGGTATATTACCGAGCCGCTCATTGACGGAGTGTATACAACAATGGCGTGGGTCGTTTCCGTAATGCTTCCGCCGATGGCAATTTTCTTTCCGCTTTTCACGCTGCTTGAGGACTTCGGTTATCTTCCGCGCGTTGCGTTCAATCTTGACCACTGCTTCAAAAAATGCAGAGCCTGCGGAAAGCAGAGTCTTTGTATGTGCATGGGACTCGGCTGCAACGCGGCCGGAGTTGTCGGCTGCCGGATAATCGACTCAAAAAGGGAGAGACTCATTGCAATTTTGACGAATGCCTTTGTTCCCTGCAACGGGCGGTTTCCAACCATTATTGCAATCATCTCAATGTTCTTTGCCGCGCCGCTTTCAAAGGCGGTCAAACCCTTTGCCGCCGCGGGAATACTTACTCTTGTGATTGTTTTCAGCGTTCTTGTAACTTTCCTTTCGTCATATGTGCTTTCCAAAACGGTGCTCAAGGGTGAAAGCTCCGCGTTCACTCTTGAAATGCCGCCATACCGCGTTCCGAAAATCGGCTCTGTTCTTGTGCGCAGCATTTTTGACCGGACGCTGTTTGTTCTTTCGCGGGCGGTTTGCGTTTCTGCGCCGATGGGGCTTGTCATCTGGCTTTTTGCAAACATAAAAATCGGTGACGCGGCGATTGTTACGCATATTGCGCAATTCCTTGATTTCCCGGGGAAACTTATGGGGCTTGATGGTGTTATCCTGCTCTCGTTCCTGCTCGGCTTTCCGGCGAATGAAATTGTTCTTCCCGTTGCGCTGATGTGCTATACCTCGCAGGGCGTTCTTGTGAACGCGGCGGACACCTCATCCGTTTTTTCCGTTCTTTCTCAAAACGGCTGGACGGCGGTTACGGGGGTATGCTTCATCTTGTTTTCACTGATGCACTTTCCCTGTTCAACAACGCTGCTGACAATTTGGAAAGAGACAAAGAGCTTCAAATGGACGGCGCTCTCCTTCCTCATTCCAACCGTTTACGGAATTGTTTTCTGCGTTGCGGTCAATGCGGTTTTCGGTTAAATTAAAAAAAGCAAAAGGAACTGCCGCTTTTCGTTTTTGCGAACAGCGGCAGTCTTAATTATTTTCTTTTATTTATTTTCTTTTCTTTTTCTTTTCTTTTATTTTCTTTCTTCAGTACAGTATCTTTCAGTACTTAGTATATCAGTATTTAATTAAGGCCGGTTTTCAGTATACTGGTTTTCAGTGTACTGATTTTCGGGTTACTGGTTTTTTGCGGGGAGTTATTTCACTTCTTCACCGGTGACGGCGTTGAAAATTTTTGTGTAAAGCGAAATATGGGTTTTTGAAATGACCTTGTCAAGGTGGAGCGAGCCGAAGTACCAATGTTCAAATTCACACGTTTTTCCAACGTCCTCAAGATAGGTGTTGATTGCCGTGATTCCCGTTACGCCGACGCGGTCAAGAAGGAGGAATTCCTTAATTTTTGCCGGCGGTTCATGTGTGATGACGATGTCAACCTTTCCGCCGTATTTTTGGAGATTGTCAACGCCTTCAACAAGCTCGTCTCGGGTTGGAATTTCCTTTTCCGACCATGTGTTCATTTCAAAGCGGATTTCAATGTCCGGGCTTTCTCCGCCGCCCATTGTGAAAATCTTCTTCCCCTCAAGCTCAAAAACCTGGCCGCGCATGAGGTGAAGAATGTTTCCGGCAATTTGATGAACCTTTCCGCCGTGCCACTTTTTGACCTTGAGCTTTGAAAGCATATCAAAGTTTTCATGCGTTCCGTCAATGAAGCAGATTGTATATTTTTTCTTTGCAAGCTTTTTGAGCGCACTCATTTCCTCCTTTGAGCCGTCCCAAAGGAAGCCGAAATCACCGCAGACAATGAGGACATCGTCCTTTTTGAGCGCGTTCAGCTTCGGGTTGTCAAAGCGGGAGAGGACTGCGTGTGTGTCGCCGGTAACATAAATCATCTTAATCACCGAAAGCCCCGGAAAAAAGCCGGAAAGCCCCTTTCAAAAACAGAAAATGTAAAATTAAAATTAATTTACCGAAAAGGTTTATTTTCGGCGTAAAAATTGTTATAATTAATCGAATATATGCTGAGATATGCAGAGATTATAAAATGCATGATTTAATATATCACATTTTTTTGCGTTTTGCAACAGACAGAATGTGTTAAAAACAGACAGAATGTGTCAGATGGAGATGTGTTTATGAGGAAGATTTTTTATTCGTTTCTTTCGCTTACCCTTGCTCTTTTTTTGGTGCTGCCGCCGGCGGTTTCCTTTGCGTCGTATAACAACGAGACGGAGGTTACAAAAAAGCTTGATTCAAAGGAGTATTACATGATAAGCCTTGATGACGGCTCGGTAATGTTCAGCAAAAACGAGCAAAAAAAGGTTCCTCCGGCCGCTTTTGTCAAGCTGCTCGCCGCGGTTGCTGCAATCGAAAACTGGGGCAATCTTGAAGAACAGGTCAAGGTTACGGAAAAGTCTCTCTCCCTTGTTGAATATACCTACGGCGTCCGCGTTGCGGACCTCAAGGCGGGGGAGACCTACACCAAAAAGCAGCTTGTTGACGCTCTCATTGTTTACGGAGCGAATGACATTGCAAGCGTTGTTGCAAGCAGCATTTCAGGCTCAAGCGCCGCGTTTGTCAGCCTGATGCAGACCCTTGCCGATAAAATCGGCTGCAAAAACACAAAGCTCAAAAACATCACCGGCTTTGATGAGGACGGCCAGTATACAAGCGCAGAGGATGTTGCAAAAATTGTGAAATATGCGCTCAACTATCCGGCGTTCAGCGAGGCTTTTTCCGCCTCGGAAGTTGTTCTTCCGAAAACCGCGGAGAATGAGGAGCGCACCTACAGCGCCTCAAACAAAATGCTCAACCAGACCATCAGCCTTTACTACCATTCCTCAATAACCGGCGGAAAGCAGACCTCAACCGATAAGGCCGGAGAGTGCATTGCCGCCGTCTCCTCTCAGGACGGATATTCCTATCTCACGGTTGTTATGGGCGGCGAATACAAAGACATTGACTCCGACGGCTCGGAGGAAAACACGGCCGTTACGGACGCAAAAAAGCTTGTTGCGTGGGTGTATGACAACATCAGGTTCAGAGTTGTTGCAACGGCGAACCAGACCGTCACCATCATTGACGTCATTGCCGGAAAGAACGCGGACACGCTGCGCCTTGTTCCGGAAAAGGAGACCTCGGCCCTTGTTCCGGCCGGGGCAACGAGCGATTCCGTTTTGATTGAGCCTGTTAAGGAAACGCTTCCGCAAAAGCTCTCCGCGCCGATAAAGGCCGGAGACGTTATCTGCCAGGCGAAGATTTTTTACGCCGAGGGAGAGATTGCAACAATCAACCTTGTTGCCGCAAACGACGTGAAGCTCAGCGTTTTCCGCCTTGCAATGACCGGCGTCAAGGCCGTTTTGACCTCAACCTGGTTCATTATTCTTGAGGTTGTTGCTCTGTGCGGTGTGATTGTTTACCTCATCCGTTTCATCAAAAATCCGGAAAAGGCCGGCGCTGCACCAAAAAAGAAAAAGACTTCTGCCAAAAAATGAATCGGAACTTTTTTCCAATGCTTTTGCTCCCTCTTGCAGGTGTTGATTTTTTAACCGGTTTGTATTATTATAGTGTTGAATTGATTCTCACGGTAAAACGGTTTGTTTTACGGAAAGGAAGTGTCATATGAAAAAGGTTTTGAAAAGCTTTTTCTTCACTGTTTTTGTTCTTGCGGCGCTTGTTTGCGTTTCGCTCGTTTCCTTGGCCGCAGAGGACGGAAAGTGGATCGGTGCGTGGTCAACCGCTCCGACAAAAATCGGTATCCCGGGTTATGACAATATATCCGCGGCGGTTGAAAAGGTTACGTCAAGAACGGTACTTACTCCGACGGCGAGCGGCTCAAAAATCCGCATCCGCTTTTCCAACATCCACGGCGAAAAGCCGATCACAATTTACAGCGCAACGGTTGCAAAAAGCACCGGCGGCTCCTCCATTGATGACAAAACGCTGCGTTATATTACGGTTAACGGCTCGCCGCTTATCACCATTCCGGCGAAGAGCTATATCTATTCCGACCCGATAAGCTTCAATGTCACGGCGATGGAAAACATTGCCGTCAGCATTTATGTTAAAAAGCTCAATGAAATCACAACAATGGGTCTTTCCGGGGCGGAGTCATATCTTGCGCTCGGTGACGACCAGACGCGCTCAAAGAACCTCCTGCTTTCAAGCAATCTTGACATCGACAATCAAATTGTTGTCAGCATTCTCAAGCAGCTCGGCTTCAATATGGGACTTCACATTTCATATAGCTTCGTCAAGGTTACTCCCTGCGTTGAGGCCGTTGATGTCCTTTCGGACGAAAAGGGATATTCGGTTGTTGTTATCGGAGACTCGACCGTTTCCAACGAGTTCCCGAAATATCTTGGAGAAGAAATTTTCAACACCGGAACGCGTGATGTCGGCGTGCTCGGAAAGGGTATTATCGGCAACCGTCTCGGCGGAGAGGGACTCGGCTACGGCTCATTCATTTTCGGCCATTCGATGCTTGACCGCATTGACCCGGACGTTCTTTCGCAGTCCGGCGTAAAATATGCGATAATCAAAATTGGTGCGAATGACATTATGCACCCGGTCTGCAAGGATATTCAGGAGCTTTATCCGGGCATCAAGCAGCCCACGGCTCAGGAACTTATAGGATATTTCAAACAGGCCTTTGCAAAGCTTCATAAGGCCGGAATAAAGGTCATTGTTATCGGCATCACGCAGTGGAAGGGCAATGACCGCGACTACCTTGGAACGGGCGCAAAATACGTCCGCACGGAGGCCGAGTTCAAGCATGACTGGCAAATTGCCCTTGACGTTAACAAATGGCTGGCAACAACGGCGGCCGCCCAAAAGCTTCATGACGGCTATGTCAGCTTCAACGAAATTTCCGCCAACCCGAACGATCCGGAGTCCTTCCTTCCGGAATACACCATTGACGGTGCTCATCCGTCCGATACTCTCCAGAAAATTTGGGCGCAGAACTTCCCGCTGAGCCTTATCGGAGTAACAAAGCGCGTTGGCAACGTCAGACTTGACAAGGCGAGCCTCACGCTCCAGATTTCCGGTAGCGCAAAGCTCAACTATTCCGTTATTCCGGCGGATGCGGAAAACCAGAGCGTAACCTGGGAATCAACAAACACGGCCGTTGCAACGGTTGACTCGTTTGGCTATGTCACCGCAATCGGCGGCGGAAAGTGCGAGATAATCTGCAAAAGCGCAGACACCGGCTGCGTTGCAAGGTGCCCCGTCACGGTCACGGTTCCCGTTTCCTCCGTTGAAGTAACGCCGAAAACGGCGGAAATTTACACAACAAAAACCGTCAGACTTTCATATAAGGTTCTTCCGGAAAGCGCCTCAAACAAAAAGGTTCGCTGGTATTCCGGCAACGAGCGCGTTGCAACCGTTGACGAAAACGGCCTTGTTACCGGAGTCGGCTCCGGAACGGCCTCAATCATCTGCGAAACCGTTGACGGAAAGTTCACCTCAAGATGCGAGGTTAATGTTCAGCAGAAAATTGAAGTCAGCAAAATTGAACTTTCAAAGTATAAAGCAACAATAAGACTTGGAAAAACAGACATCATTTCCGCCTCCGTCATTCCGGCGAACGCAACTTTCGGCGATGTTGTCTATAGGTCCTCAAACACAAAAATTGCAACTGTTGATGAATACGGCCGCGTCAGCGCCATCGCTCCCGGAACGGCAATAATCACCGTTACCGCAAAGGATAACAGCTTTGCCGTTGCAAAGTGCACCGTCAATGTTGTTGTTGATGTCACCTCAATAAGACTCAACCGCTCCGCGGCAACAATTTATGCCGGAAAGTCGCTCACGCTTGTTCCAACGATTTATCCGCTCAACGCAACGAACAAAAAAGTCACCTGGATTTCAGACAACGCAAACATTGCCTCGGTTGACAGCAACGGAACCGTTCTTGGAAAACGCGCCGGAACAACAACAATAACCTGCATAAGCAGCGACGGCGGCTTTGTTGCCTCCTGCGTTTTCACCGTTAAAAAGATTGTTAAAACAACTTCCGTTTCCCTCAACCGGTTAAGCTGCACGGTGTATGTTGGCCGAACAAAGCCACTTATTGCAACGATTGAGCCGGAGGACGCAACGGATAAAACCCTCATCTGGCGCTCAAGCAACAAAAAGGTTGCAACGGTGGACAGCAAGGGCGTTGTTAAAGCGGTTGGAAAAGGAACGGCAACAATCACCTGCACAACGCGCGATACCGGAAGGAAAGCCGTCTGCGAGGTCACGGTTAAAACCGTTAAGGTTCAGTCAATCAAACTCAACCGCTCCTCGGCCGCGCTCACCGTTAAGCAGAAACTTCAGCTTTCCTGCCTTTTCACTCCGGCGGACACAACCGTTAAAACCGTCACCTGGACCTCCTCGAATCCCAAGGTTGCAAAGGTTGACGCAAAGGGAAAGGTCACTGCCGTTGCTCCGGGCAAGGCAACAATAACCTGCAAAACAAAATACAGGAACAAGACTGCCTCCTGCGTTGTTACCGTTTCTCTCCAGAAGATTAAAAAAGTCTCCTTCAAAACGGCAACTCTTGAGCTTGCTCTTGGAACAAAGCAGACTCTCTCTCCGGTCATTTCACCCAAGGGTGCAACGGGAGGAAAGCTTAAATGGAAATCCAGCGACCCGTCCGTTGTTAAGGTCAACTCAAAAGGAAGAGTGACCGCGCTCAAGGAGGGCAAGGCAATAATCACCTGCACGCCCGCGGACGGCGGAAACGCAAAAGAGGCGCAGATTGTTGTTATTGTTGAAAAGCTTCCCGTGCTCGGCGTAAAGCTCAACAAGATTCATCTTTCGCTCGAACCCAAGGATAAGGCGAAGCTCAAGGCCACCATTGTTCCGAAAAACGCAACGAACAAAAAGGTTAAGTGGAGTTCAACGAACTCAAAGGTTGCAAAGGTCAATTCCAAGGGCGTTGTCACCGCCGTTGGAAAAGGCTATTGTGATATCCGCGTTGTTACAAAGGACGGCGGCTATCTTGCAATCTGTTCGGTAAGGGTTAAATAAAAACTTTTAACAGACCGTCCGCTTGCGCAGGCAAAACGGACGGCTGTTTATTTTTCCAAGATAAACAGTAACAAAATTGTTCTTTACAAACGTAAGCTTTTGTTGTATAATACCAATGGCGAACGGATACATAACTTCAATATGTTCGCCATAAATTTTCGGAGGTTATCATTATGCTTAAAAAAATCACAGCCGTCCTGCTTGCGCTTGCCGTTGTTGTCTGCTGTTTCTCGGCCTGCGCTTTCACGCCGGAAAAGAAAATTCTCGGTTTATGGAAAGATTCAACCGGCGTTGTTTCTCTTGAGTTCAAAGAGGGCGGCGTCTGCAAAATCAGCGGCAACGCTTCGGCAATTTCGTCCGCGCTTTCCGCAATCAGCGTTGACACCGAGGGAACCTACACCCTTATGAAAGATGAAGCAACCAAGGAATATCACCTGACCCTCAACTTCACCTTCCTCATTGCAATCAAGCTTGAATACATCGTTACCGACATTTCAAGCGACGTTCTTTCGCTCAAGTCTGTTGACAGCGGAAAGACCTTTACCCTTGTTTCCGCAAAGGCTGAGGCTTCTTCCTCAAGCAGTGCGCCGGCTTCATCGGCCGACGCTTCCTCAAGCACAGCAGCATAAGGAACCGTTTTTCTCGGACCGGGTCGTTTTCGGCTCGGTCCGTTTTTCAAATTATTTCCGATGGAGGAAAGAACAATGAAGATGACAAAAAGCACAAAGATTGCCATTGCCGTGATTGCCGCAACGCTCGTTGTTTGCATTGCGGTCATTTCTGCCGTCAGCCTTGCAAACAAAAAAAAAGAACCAAAGCTTCCCTCTGATTCCCAAACGGTTTCGGCCACTGAATCAACCACCGCCGCTCCCACCGTTGAACAGAAGATCATAGGAAAATGGATGGACAGCGCGCAAATGAGCGGCTATGAGTTCTTTGCTGACGGAAGAGTCACCGTGACCTATGTTAACCTCACCGTTCCGGTCATTGACCTTCCGATAAACGGAACGGCCAACGGAACTTACACAATAACCGGCAGCACGCTGAACATCAAGTTTTCAATATACTCAAAAACAATCAGCAAAAACTTTGAGATTGTCAATGTAACGGAAAATGAGCTGACGCTCAGAAGCATTGAAGATAACGAGGTTTCAACCTATTCATTGGCAGGAAGCAGGTCAACAACCTCGGCGCCGGAATCCTCTTCGGCTCAGGCAACAACATCTCCGGCACAAACGGTCAACAACGGAGAAATTGTTGGCGTTTGGGCGAACGGAGACAGCAGCATAAAATATGCCTTCAATAACGATTCAACCGTTGACATCAGCTTCACAAAGGGAAGAATGGGCTCCGTCTCCTCCGGAGAGCTCAACGGAAGCTATAAGGGCATCTATATGACGAACGGAAGCTCACTCACCGTTCAGTTCATGATGAACGAAAGCAAGGTCACTCAGGAGCTGCTCTATTCAATCAACGGCAACACAATGAGCCTCACCGAAAAAAGCGGAGAAACAACTCTCCTTGTCCGCGGCGGTTCGGGCTATAACGCTTCAAGCTCTCAGTCCGATCTCATCGGAAAATGGACTGACGGCGCAAACATGAGCGGCTTCACCTTTAAAGACGGCGGCTCGGTTGACGTAACATATGTTAACTTCACAATTCCGGTCATCAATATGCCGATAAACGGAACCTACGCCGGAACATATTCCGTTTCCGGCGGACGGGTAACGGTCAACTTTTCAATCTATGGAAAAACAATCATCAACTCCTATGAGTTTGCCGTTGCCGGAGACACGCTGACGCTCAAAAACATTGAAAGCGGCGAAACATCAACCTACAGGAGGGCAAACTGATGGAAGAAAAGGAAAAGGTCTATGCCGCGCTCGATTCGCTCGGCATAGAATATAAGGTTATCAATCACCCTGAGGTTCATACCATTGAGGAGATGGACGCGCTCGGAGTTTTTACCGATGGCGAGGTTTGCAAAAACCTCTTTCTGCGCAATGCCAACGGAAAAACCCATTACGTTGTCTCAATGCTCAAAGACAAGCATCCGGACATCCAGAATGTTATCCGCGCCCAGCTCGGCTGTTCAAGGCTCTCTTTCGGCTCGGACGAAAGGCTGGAAAAGCATCTTGGACTGAAACCCGGAGCGGTTTCTCCGTTCGGAATAATCAACAACGAAGCCCACGATGTCAACCTTGTTTTTGACAGCGACCTTAAAAAGGTTGAAGGCTATGTCGGCTTCCACCCGAACGATTGCACGGCGTTTGTCTGGCTGAAGTTTTCAGACCTTTTGAAGTTCATCAGGCATTACGGCAATGACGTCTATTACATTGACTGCTGAGCAGCAGTTACGCTTAACGGAAAACAACCGCACACCTGCCCTGAAAACGGGCTGATGTGCGGTTATTGTTTTTTGCTTTTGATTTCACCTGAATTTAAAAACCTTGCGGAAAATCTTTTGATACCGGTTGAGATACATTGTTGCAACCGCTGTGTAAAGATAATCAAGCGGAACAAAAATGAGGTTCAGAAGAACAAAAAAGACGGGAATAATGTGCTGAGAAAGCCACGAGCCCTCTTTAACGTCCAAAAATTCCGTCAGCGGAACATTCATAACTTTAAAAAGAATGTACTCGGCGGCAAAGATTGCGGCGTTATAAATCAAAAACTTGAGCAGATATTCAAGCAGGCGGTTTTTGATTTTGCCCTCAATCAGCCCTTTGATAATCGGATAATAGCCGAAAAAGGCGATGTAAAGCAGCGCACCCTCCTTGTTTGGAACAACAAGAAAGCCGATTATTGCGCTTGCGGCGTATACGCCGAAGGCCCAGCCTTTTGAAAGCTCGATAACGCAAAAGAGCGTTATCATTCCGGCAGCGGCCGCCGCCGTGATTGAAAGAACGTCTATCGCCGACAGAAGAAGAACAACAACCGAAAGCGCCGTTGCCATTCCGCCGAGCGCGGTTTTTGAAGCTTTGCTCATTTTTTTGCGCCTCCCGTCAGCAGCAGGGAATCAAATCGCCGCCCATGCTCTCGCAGCAGCAGTCTGCGCAAAGGAGACTTGAACAAATGTCACAAGGTCCGCAGTCGGAACCGGCCGAGCCTTCGCGCGCCGTTCTGAATCCGCCGTTGCGCTCTCTGCGGAGGTTTTCATAGATGTGGCGGTATTCAATATTGTTCGGCTCCATGTTGTGTGCCGTTGTGAAGTATGTGTACGCCTGATCTATCCAGCCGCGGTTATAGTTAATCTGACCCTTGAGATAGTACCACTGAGCATCGCGCAGATTTTGCGGCATACTTTCAAGCATCTGCTCGGCCTCATCAAGTCGGTTTTCGTTGATTAGTGAGCGGATGCGGATATAGTCTGCGCTGCGGTTTTGCCCCGAATAGGCGCCTTGTCCGGCGTAATCGTATTGATTCCTATAGTCGGCTGAGGCGTAGCCGTACTGATTTGAGCCGGAGCTGCCGGCTGCGTCAAAGGAGGCCATGATGGTGTCATACGCCTCGTTAAGCTCCTGCATCTTTTCGTTCGCGGCAGAGGCGAGGGGACTGTCCGTGTAATTATCCGGGTGATATTTTTTTGCCAGAGTGCGATAGGCGTTTTTCACCTGCGCGGCGTCTGCGTTTCTCGGAATGCCGAGAACTTCATAAGGATCTCTCATTTCTTTTTGTTCCTTTCAAAATGTTCTCCATTGAGCAAAGCATTCCGCCGTAAAGAACATTTTCAATAATTTCCGAAAGCGCCGTGCAGTTTGTGCTTTTGAAAGCCTTAACGGCCTCGGCGCTGCTTTGGTTGAGTGTGCTTTGAATTTCGTGCCGTGCTTCTTCGGGAAGTGTTTTTTGCGTCAGTGAATATTTGTTGACAAAAACATTGAAAGAGCGGTTTTTGATGTCCTTTTCAATGTCATCGAGCGCGTCCATAAGATAGACCCATCTTCCAACGAAGTATCCGAAAAAGTAAAGCTCCTTTTTCTTTTCTTCAAAGCCGAATGAAAAAATTTTTCCGAGCGCATCCGCACTGTTGTGTGCGGCTTCATCGGGCGAGGATGTGTTCTTTTTTTCGGTTTCGGCCTGTTTTTGGAGGCAGTCTGAAATCAGCGAGTCCAGCTGAGGAAAAAGCTTTTTCGCCTTTTTGCGCTTAATTGCCGCAAAGGGGAGAAGAAGGAAAAACAAAAGCCTTTTGAAAAACGGGCTGTCTGAGATATTGTCTTTGACTTTGTAATAGAACATGAGGATAGCCGCAGCGCAGACAAAGGCGTATTCATCCTCGGCGTTTGTGCAGTAATTGCACCTCTTGGCCGGATTGAACGGGCAGCGGCCGCCCTTGAATTTTGGAGAAATGCCCTTTTCGCTCAGCCGAACAAGCGCAAGAAAGGTCATGTCATAGCTGAGAATGAGGCGCGAAAGAACGCCGTACCGTTTTGAAAGCTGCTTGCAAAGTGTGCAGTAAAGTCCTCTGTAAAGCTCATATTCGCGCACTTTAAGCTCGCCCTTGTCTGTTCTGACATAGCCAAACATTGGTTTTTCGATCCTTTTCAACTGAACTTTTTAATGTAATTATATTATTATACATTATTTTATCTTTATTGTAAACCATTTGAATGCAAATTTTGAATTGAAAGCTACTCAATTAAATTACCGCAGTTTCCTTAAACAGGTATAAAAAAGCGCTAAACGGAAAAGAATATTTTTGAAAAGGGCGCCGAAATTGCTTTGAAAGGCGGTGCGTGCCGGCCGAAAGCGGCGTCCGGAACCGGTGGTGCGCAATTTGAAATGACAAAATCCAAATTTCGCTTTTTCTTCCGCAATCTTGCGGTTATCATGGCGGTGTTTTCGCTTTTGAGCTTCACTTTTCCCCAAAGCAGTCCGGACAGCGTTGACGTGCTTTCAAAGCTCGGTTCGCGCGGAGAGGAAGTAAGGCAGGTTCAGCAAAAGCTTAAGTCGCTCGGCTATTACAAAGGCTCGGTTGACGGAATATTCGGTGTTCAAACAAAGACGGCGGTTCAGAAGTTTCAAAAAAAATGCGGCATAACCGTTGACGGAATTGCGGGGCCAAAAACGCTCAAGTATCTTGGAATAACCCAAACATCGGCTTCCTCCGGCGGAAAATATTCCTCAAACGACGTGACCTTGCTTGCAAAGCTGATAGCCGCCGAGGCGCGCGGAGAAAGCTACACGGGGCAGGTTGCCGTTGGTGCGGTTGTTCTCAACCGCGTTAAGCATTCCTCCTTTCCGGACACCGTTTCCGGCGTGATATATCAAAGGGGTGCATTCTCCGCCGTCAATGACAAAAACTGGAGCGTTGCACCCAACGAAACGTCAAGAAAAGCCGCTCAGGACTGCGTTAACGGCTGGGACCCAAGCGGCGGAGCGATATATTATTATAACCCGAAAAAGACAACAAATTCGTTCATGCTTTCCCGTCCTGTTGTTAAAACGATTGGAAACCATGTTTTTTGCAAGTGAGCAAGTGTTATTTCTTCGCGGCTGAAGGCTGCTTTTCGGCGGCTTTTGCCGCTTTTTTCTTTGCAGACTTCATATAAAGAGAAAGAAGTCCGCTGCAACCGAGGTTGAGAATAATGCTTCCGCAAAGCAGAGAGAGGAGATAGATGGGAAGCTTTGAAACGGCCGTTTCCGCGTCAATGAGGGCAATGATAAAATAGCAAAAGCCAACATTGTTGAAAAACACGGGAAGATACGGGTGCAGAAGAATGAGCGCCGCAATGCAGACCACAAGCGGAATCATAATTGCAGCAAGCGCGGCAACTCCGGCTTTGGCCAGCGCGGCATAGACAACCACCAATCCGGCGGCAAGAAGCAGCCCGACCGCACCGCCAACGAGCGTGTGAACAAAACGCGCTTTATATGTCAGCTCTTCCTGCATGAAAAAGATTGTTACGCTGATGAAAAACGCCCAGTTCGCAATGGGCATATCGTGCCATGCGCCGTGGATGATCTGATAGATGAGGTTCCAAAGAATTATCCACGCAAACACAATTAAAAGGGCCTTCATTTTCCCCTTAGGCGGTTTTGTGAAGAATTTCAGTCCATGTTGTTCGTGCATTTTTTAACATCTCCTTTTGTTGATATAACGTGACAGGCTGTAACATCACGTTTGTTTTTTACATGGTATCATATATCCGAAATGAATGTCAATATGAGCACTCGATTTAAAACAAATGCGGAAATATTAGCTGTATTTAAACAAAACGTGAAAATTTGTTTGAATTTGAATTTATTAACACGGAAAAGGCGGAACGCCCGGCGAACCGGATGACGGTTCGCCGGGCGTTCCCTATATTTAATTCTCTCTGAAAAATCAATCCAAAATTTCCTCAACCGGACCTTTGAGCGCCGGGTCGGAAAGCGGAAACGGCTTTGAAATGTCCTTGATGAAGGAAGTGAAAACGGTCTGCTTGAAAAGGGTTGGGAACTGATATTTTGAAAGCAGCTCAATAACGCACTCTTTTTTGTCCGGATTCTTTCTTGCTTCAAAGGCCTTGAACTCAATTTCAACCTCGGAGTCGGCGGCAATGCCGGAAAGGGTGATGATTGTTTTTCCCTCCTTGTGTTCCGGAGAGACGTTTTTCTTCCTTCCGCCAACTTTGACGGTGATTTCCTGCGCCTTGCCGATATCGTCAAAAACAAGCTTCCAATCGCGCTTTTCCGGAATGAGGGAAAGGTCGCCCTTGGCCGCATTGATTCTGAACAGCAGGTCTTTTCCGGCCTCCCTGACGGAAAGGACGGTTTCCGCAAATTTTCCGTCTTCAAACGCCATTGTTTCGCCGTCGTCCTCATAGAGGGTGAAAGCGTTCGTTCCGCGGAAAACGCGGACAAGAAGCTTTTGCGGATTGGAGGAATCGTTCGTTCTGTCGTTTTGAGAGAGGGGAACTATCGCGCCCTCTTTTGCAAGAACGGGAAGCGCGTCTATGTCGCGGAACATTGTGACATAGCGTCCGCCTTCATAAATTCTTCCGGTGTACCAATCCGTCCATCTTCCGCGCGGAAGCCAGACCTTTGCCGGCGCAAGGAAGGTGCGTTTATCCATCGGCTTTGTAATGGGGCGAACCATAAGTTCGGTTCCGAAGAAGAACTGGTTCGGAACATTGTATGCCTCTTTTTCGTCCGGATATGAATAATACATCGGCTCGCAGAGAGGAAGTCCGTCCTTGTGGGTGCGGCGGTTTATCGAATAGATATACGGGATGAGGGCGTGGCGCTCTCTGAGGGCGTTTACTGCCGCGGTATCGGCCGCAAAGCAGTATTTCCACGGCTCTTTGCCCATGAATTCGTCCTTTGTTGAGTGCAGGCGCATGATTGGACTGAATTCTCCAAGCTGCACCCAGCGGACATAAAGCTCATCGTTCCTTGAGCCGAGCTGGTGGCCGCCGATGTCATGGCTCCACCAGGTATAGCCGACGTTGGCGGCGTTCGCG
This sequence comes from uncultured Eubacteriales bacterium, assembly GCA_934511365.1. Taxonomy (GTDB): domain Bacteria; phylum Bacillota; class Clostridia; order Oscillospirales; family Acutalibacteraceae; genus UBA6857. The sequence goes on along the minus strand of CAKSWC010000001.1, from coordinate 186,314 downwards.
GTGAAGTACGGCTGAAAATCAAGACTTTTCCAGCTTATTACGGTATCGCCGGAGAAGCCGAGCGGATAACGGTGGGAGCCGACTTCCGCAAAGCGGGAAAGAATCAGCGGACGTTTATCTTTTGAAGCGAGGTCGAGCGTGTGGTAATGATTGAGCGCCCAAAGGGGGTCAAGACCTTTGATTTTTGTTTCCCTTTCCTGCTGCCAGTCTATCCACCAAAAGTCAACGCCGTCGTTTTCATACGGCTTATGCAAAAACTTGAAATAGCCCTCAATGAATTTCGGGTCGGTGATGTCAAAGGGGATGCGCTTTTTTGTTTTCGGGTCAATGCCCATGAAGCGCGCAAACTCCTCATACTGGTCCTCAAACGGACGGACGCCCTGCGCCGGGTGGAGATTGACGGTGACTTTGAAGTTCTTTTCGTGCAGCCATGAAAGCAGAGCTTTGTAATCGGGGAAAAGCTCCGTGTTCCAGCTGTAGCCCGTCCAGCCCTGAGACTGAAAAACCTCGGCAATGTTTTTATACGGCAGACCTTCCTCGCGGCGGTAGTATGCATTCTCTTTTCCAAAGCGCTTGATAACGTCAACCCAATGCCAGTCCATGTCTATTGTTGCAACGGAGACGGGAATCTCCTTTTCAATGAACTTTTCCATAAGGTCAATGTATTCCTGCTGGCTGTAGTCCTTATACCGGCTCCACCAGTTTCCGAGGCAGTAGCGAGGAATGAGCGGAACGGGGCCGCAAAGCTTGAAAAACTCCTTGAGGCAGCCTCTGTAATCGTTGCCGAAAGCAAGAAAGTATTCGTCCATTTGAACCTTCCTGCGCTCTTTCATTGTTCCGTCCTCAGACATTATGACGGTTTTTGAGTCGTCAATGACGGATACGCCGTTTTTGCTCATCAAGCCGTTTCCGAGCTTAACGCTGCCGTTGACCATGTCAAGCGTGCGGTGAGTACCTTTGAGGTTCCCGGCGGAAAAATCAGTCACTGTTCTTGAGTCTTTGAGAGTGACGCTCAGCGTTTTACCCGTTGAAAGGTCAAAGCGCAAAACGGCGTCCTTTGTGGCGATTGTGATTTTATATCCGTCCTGAGAAAAGGTGAACTTCGGCGCGTCAAAATTGCGGCAGACAACGGTCTGGGTCGCTTCGTTTGTGAAAATGCGCTTTTTGTCCTTTTCAATGCGGAAAATTCTTGAAGAGAGGACGGAAAAACGGAAATCGCCCCGCTGAATCATAAATTCATCGGGCGTTTTGCTTTTATACTGATGAGAAAATTTTTCTTTGAAATACGGTGAAAGCTCGCTCATTGAGATTTTCCTTTCTTAACAAAACGCCGCAGCGCTTTTTATCACAGTTTATAATACAATAAAAAAAAGACCTTTTCAAGTGTGGTGTTGTTTTTCGGCAAAAACAACCAAAAACAAGCCGAGATTTTCTACATCTAAAAAACTTTACTTAAGTTGAAATTAAAAAGAAATCTATAGCAATTTTCCGGCCGATGTGATAAAATATCTATCCGTATGATACCGTTCAGGCGGATTTTAAAAGCTTTGTTCAATTCGGAGGTAAAGCTTAAAGTATGAATATTATTATAGTCGGCTGCGGAAAAGTCGGTTCGGCTCTTGCCGAGCAGCTTGCGGCTGAGGGACATGATATCACTGTGATTGACACCAATGCCGACGCGGTCTCCCGCGTTACCGATGTTTCCGACGTTATGGGCGTTGAGGGCAACGGCGTTGTCTATTATGTTCAAAAAGAGGCCGGAATTGAATATGCGGATATGTTCATTGCAATGACCGGCTCGGACGAGCTGAATCTTCTCTGCTGTCTTATTGCAAAAAAAGCCTCGGCCTGCCGAACCATTGCGCGTGTGCGCAACCCGGATTACCTCACCGAGCGCGGCTTTATCAAAGAAAAACTCGGAATTTCAATGATAGTCAATCCGGAGATGGAAACGGCGAACGAGATTACCCGCCTTTTCACAATCCCGTCTGCAATTTCCGTTGATACCTTTGCGCGCGGACGCATTGAGCTGCTTGAAACAAGGATTCCGATAGGTTCGCCTATTGCCGGTTCGCCAATTAAGTCTGCACTCGGCCGCCTTTCCGGAAAAATCCTGATTTGCGCCATTGAACGCGGAAAAGACGTGATTATCCCCACCGGAGACACAGTTTTGCTTGAGGGAGACAAAATTTCTTTTGTTACGACCCACAAGGACGCCGGTTCTTTTTTCAAAAAGGCCGGCATAGCAAAGAATCACATCAAGTCCATTATCATTGTCGGCGGCGGAAAAATCACCTTTTACCTCGCCAAAAAGCTTTGTGAATACGGCTTCAGGGTCAAGATCATTGAAAAGAACCGCAAAAACTGCGAACATCTCAATGAAACGCTGCCGGGTGACGTTGTTGTTATCAACGGAGACGGAAGTGACCAGCGCCTTTTGCTTGAAGAGGGGATTGCCGACGCAGACGGCTTCGCTTCAATCACGGATATTGACGAGGAAAACATCATGCTTTCACTTTATGTTGAATCAAACTTCAGGGCGAAAACCGTGACAAAAATCAACAAGCTTAACTTTGAGGGTATCATTGACCGCCTTTCCCTCGGTTCGGTCATCTATCCCAAATATATCACATCGGAAATGATTCTCAGCTATGTCCGGGCGCTTGAAAACTCAACCGGTTCCGGAGTTCAGACACTTTATAACATTGTTTCCGGAAAGGTCCAGGCTCTTGAGTTCGCCGTCAGAACGGAAAGCCGGGCCGTTGGCGTTCCGCTTTGCGACCTGGACATTAAAAAGGACATTCTCCTTTGCTGCATCAGCCGCAACGGAAAAATCATCATTCCCTCCGGCCAGGACACCATTCAGGTTGGAGACAGCGTTGTTGTTGTCACAACGAAGCGCGGACTTAACGACTTGAAAGATATTGTAAGGTAAGGCGTTATGAACTATTTTATGATTCTTTATCTTTTGGGGCTTGTTTGTCTCATTCAGTCCGGCTGTATGCTTTTGCCCGTCACAGTCGGCCTGTTTTACGGCGAAACGGAATGGAAAATGTATGCGCTCACGGCGGCGGTTTCCTTTGCCCTCGGCCTTCTTCTTGCTGTAAGAAAACCGAAAAGGAACGTCTTTTACGCCAAGGAGGGCTTTGTAACGGTTGCGCTTTCCTGGATTGTTCTGAGCCTTTGCGGAGCCGTTCCGATGAAGCTTACCGGTGAAATTCCGTCATATATCGACGCGGTTTTTGAGGCCGCGAGCGGCTTCACAACAACCGGCGCAAGCATTCTTACCGATGTTGAGGCGCTGTCTCAGACAACGCTTTTTTGGCGCAGTTTTACCCATTGGATCGGCGGAATGGGCGTTCTTGTTTTTCTTCTTGCCGTTGTTCCGCTCACCGGCGGACACACAATGCAGCTCATGCGCGCGGAAAGCCCCGGCCCCTCGGTTGGAAAGTTTGTTCCCAAAGTCCGCCAGACTGCGTTCATCCTTTATTCAATCTATTTTGCAATGACGATTCTTGAAATTGTTTTGCTTCTTGCCGGCGGAATGCCGTGGTTCGACTCAATCTGCACTTCTTTCGGCACCGCCGGAACGGGCGGTTTTGCAACCAAAAACGCAAGCATCGGTTTTTACCGCAGCAACTATATTCAGGCGGTCGTCACCGTTTTCATGATTCTTTTTGCGGTGAATTTTTCGGTGTACTATCTTCTGCTTGCAAAAAAATTCAAACAGGCGTTCAAGAACGAGGAGCTTTGGTGGTTCCTTGCAATCATCGGCTTTTCCGTTTTTTGCATCACGTTCAACATAAAAGACGAGTTCTTTGGCGGAAGGCTCTATGACGCGTTCCACCACGCGGCCTTTTCCGTTGCCTCGGTCATTTCAACAACGGGATATGCAACAACGGACTTTGCAAAATGGCCGCAGCTTTCAAAGTTCATTTTATATGTTCTCATGTTTATCGGCGCGAGCGCAGGAAGCACCGGCGGCGGAATGAAGGTTTCAAGGCTTGTTCTTTTGCTCAAAAGCAGCGCAAGGGAAATTTCAAAAATTCTTCACCCGCGCTCGGTCAGAGCGGTAAAGCTTGACGGAAAACGCGTTGACTCCGCCGTTGTTAAGAACACAGCCTCGTTTTTTGTGATAAGCATGATAATATATGTCGGCTCGGTTTTCATTGTCAGCCTTGACGGGTTCGATATGACAACCTCGCTGACTGCCGTTGCCGCAACAATGAATAACATTGGCCCCGGCCTTTCGCTCGTTGGACCAACGGGGAATTTTTCGGCGTTTTCAAACCTTTCAAAAATTGTCATGATTTTTGATATGCTCGCCGGACGGCTTGAATATTTTCCGATTCTTGTTCTGTTTACCCCGTCAATTTGGAAAGACAGCTTCTTTGCGCTCAAAAGGAAATTGCCGTTTTGAACCCAAAGTAAAAAATCCGCCTCGGTTTTTCCGGGCGGTTTAAAAAGGAGATAACCTATGGAAGAAAAAAAGTATGTTCCAAAAAAAGAAGCGGTGATTTATGCCGTTGCCGCTCTCGGACAGGGTCTTGTGTATAGCTGTATGTCAAGCTATGTTACAGACTTTTATCAGAATGTTTTGAAGCTCACCCCATGGTTTGTCATTTTGCTGATGCTTCTTGCCCGCGTCTGGGACGCAATCAATGACCCGCTTATGGGCATGATTGTTGATCGCCACACCTCACGCTGGGGAAGAATGAAGCATTACCCGGTTTTCACCGCAATTCCGATTGCAATTTTGACAATCCTCATGTTCACAAAGCCGCTCGGTTATGCTCCTCAGGCCGGCTCCAACGGTCAGGCACCGACATATGTCTATGTTTTTGTTGCCGTTGTTTATGTGCTTTGGGGAATGGTATATACTTCAAGTGACGTTCCGTTCTGGAGCCTTCCCAATGTTATGACGCCGGACCCGGCCGAAAGGGGAAGGATAATTTCATACGGAAGAACCGTTGGCGGAATCGGCTCCGCCGTTACCGTTGCACTTCCGATCATTGTTGCAATGTTCACGGCCAACGAGTTTCTTAAGTATGCGGTTATGGCAATTTCGATGTCCGTCATCGGTATGCCGCTGTTTTGTATGTCATCATTCGGAATCAAAGAGAGAGTTAAGCACCCGAACGCAACAAAGCGCGCACCCGGCGAGCCTTCAACTCTTTCAAGAATTTTCCATTGCAAGCCCTTGATGCTGGTTGTTCTCTCGGGCATTCTTTCGTTCGGAAGATATATGCTTCAGTCTGCGGCTCCGCACGTTGCGCGTTATGCCGGCTTTTATGTCAAGGGTGACCTTGCAACCGCAACAGCCGAAGAATTCAGCAAGAATATGTCAACAATTCAGCTTGTTATCCAGATTTGCGCTGCGGTCGGAATGTTCGGCGCAATGGTGTTCATGCCGAAGCTTTTCAAAAAGTATGAATACAGAACGCTCATGATCGTTTCCTGCATCGGCGGCTTTATTGCAAGCATATTCACCCTCATTGTCGGCTGGTTCACAAAGAACCTTTTCATCTGCATTCCGTTCATGATTATTTCAAGCATACCGCTCGGCGTTATCAATGTTGTTTCCGGCGCAATGGTCTGTGACTGCATTGACTTCATGGAATGGAAAACCGGATTCAGAGACAACGCTCTCGGTTCGGCGTGTCAGTCATTTGTTAACAAGCTTGGAAACGCCGTTGCAACGGTTGTTATCATCGGAATGTATATCCTTGTTAATATTGACCCGGCGCTGATGAATGGCGGAAACGCCGCCGTTGACCTTGCAAGGTCAATGACAACATCTCAGAATTTTGCAATGTATTCCCTTGTTTCAATCGTTCCGGGAATCAGCCTTATTCTTTGCGCAATTCCGCTGTTCTTCTATGATATCGTTGGCGACAAGAAAAAGAAGATTACCGAAGAGCTTAAGGTTATGAGAGCCGAGCGCGGAATTGAAATCAGTGAGTAATTAACAAACTTATATCAAGGGGCGGAGAGTCTTTCTCCGCTCATTTTTGAAAAAAAAAGGACGTGAAAATTATGATTTATATTCCCGTTGCCGCCGGTGCCGCTTTTCTTCTTGCGTTTCTTGTGAAGTGTAAAGACAAAAGAAGCGTTGGCGGTGTGTTCCTCAAAAACACGGTCAGCATCTTCTTCATTCTGACCGCCGCTTTAGGTCTTTATGTGAATCCGGACAGCCTGAAATATGCCTTGCCAATCATTTGCGGTCTTGTTTTCGGAATGCTCGGAGATATCTATCTTGACCAAAAGTGGGTTTATCCGGACGATATGAAAAAATATCTTTACGCAGGCTTCATCTCTTTCGGAATCGGACATCTGTTTTATATTCCGGCAATGGTTCGTGCCGCGGGGCTTGACCTCAAGCTTCTTTTCATTCCGGCGGCTGCGGGCGTTGTTGTCGGTGTCGGCAATCTTCTTCTTGAAAAGCCGATGAAGCAGAATTTCGGCGAGTATAAGGTTATTGTTACGATTTATGGCTTTATCCTTGCTTTCATGGCCGCAACAGCCGTTGTCTGCGCCGTTGTAACGGGCAAAACAACATTCATCCTGTTTGCTGCCGGCGGAGTTTTCTTCCTGCTTTCAGACCTTATTTTGTCTCCGATGTATTTCGGCGAGGGCAAGAACACGCCTCTCAACTTTGTTCTCAACCATGTTACATATTATCTCGGCCAATATCTCATTGCACTTTCGGTATATTTCTTTTCCGTTTCCTGAGTGAGAAAAAAACGCCGCCTGTCTGCCGCAAAAGGCAAACGGGCGGTTCTTTTCATGATATAATGTATAGCAAAGCAAGAATCAGCATTTCGTCCGCGCCGTCCCTTTGAAGGAGCAGCAAAAGCGGAAGAATCAGCGCAATGTCGCTGTCCATTTCAAAAAACGGAGCCGTGTTCGGTTTGCTTTTTGTGTATACGCGCTTTATTGCCGGGGGAGGGGCGCAGTTCTTCTTCGGCGGCGTTTCCTTTTTTTGTTCCGGCTCACGGCACTGACTTTGCGGCGGCCCGGTTTTTTCCGGCTTAAAAAAAGCGGGAATGTCCTTTGGCGGATTTTTTTCGCCTTCCGATGTTTGTTTTGACTGGCGCTGCATTTCGCGCACGCGGTTGATTGCCTGCTGCTGCATTTTTGCAAAATCCTCTTTTGAATAGCCCTGCTCCATTGTTACACCTCGCTATATATCAAGCTCACGCAGCTTTGGAAGAACGGAAAGGAGGCGAAGCATCTTTGCCGCCTGGTCAACCTTTTCGCGGCGCGGCTCTTTGAGCATTGGTTTAAGGGCAAAAAGAAGGTCGCACCTTGGGTCGTGAACATCGCTTTTGAGAAGATTGAGAATATTCATAATTTTTTTCATGCTTTCAAAATCAAGTTGCTCGCCCTCTTTTTCGGGTGGCGCCTTTTCTTTCGGCTGTTCCTTTTCTCCGCCGGGGAAGAAGGACTGCGCAACGCTTTTGAGCTGCTCAACGTCATCATCGCTCAGGGAGGAAAGAATCTGCGCAATATCGTCCATGTTTATGTTTTCAAAATTCATTTTTCGTTACCCTTGCCGGAAAACTTCTCAAAAAATTTCTGAGCCTGCGGCGAGGAGAGAATGGATTTGATAAGCTTCGGGTCTTTCATTGCGCTTTTGAGCTTTTGGGCGTCAGAGGGAGAAAGGTTTTCGTCAATGAATGAGCCGACATTGAGAACGCCGCCTTTTTCCTTTTCCTTTGCTTTTTGAAAAAGCTCATTTATCTTTTCATTGGTGATTTTTGTTTCGTTATCCATTGAAAAACCTCCGTTTGTGTGATATAATTTTGTACTAATGTATGCTTGACCGGTGGTGATTATTCTTGAAAGCGCTTGTTGTGTCTGACAGTCACGGAAGCACAGCCAATTTTTCCCGCGCGCTTGAGCGCGAAAAGGACTGCCCTTTTGTTCTCTTCCTCGGAGACGGGGCGGATGACTTTGAAAAAATGCGCCTGCGTTTTCCGGAAAAAACCTTTATCGGCGTCAAAGGCAATAACGATTATTTCAGCGCGCTTGAGGAGTTTGCCTATAAGTACATTGAGGGGAACACCTTAATTCTGTGTCACGGTCACACCGTTGGCGTCAAGCGCAGCCTTTATCCGCTTCTTGAAAAGGCTCAGGGCGTCCGCGCAAATGTTGCGCTTTACGGCCATACGCACAGGAGCGATGTTTTCTATGATTCCTATGCAGGAATTTATGCAATCAATCCCGGCGCTCTTTTTAACGGGAATTATGCCGTTTTGACCCTTTCAAAAAACGGCGTTGACGTTGAATTCAAAAACGTATTCGAGGTGAAAGACTGAATGAATATTACAATCATCGGCTGCGGAAAAACCGGAAGCCGCCTTGCAAACGCACTTGACGAAAGGGGATACGACGTCTCCGTTGTTGACAATGACGAAACAAAGTTCTCCTTCCTTTCGGATGATTTTTCCGGCCTTGCGGTCTGCGGAGACGAAACGGACATTGATGTTCTCAGGAATGCCGGCTGCGACAACGCCAATATGACCTTTGTTGTTACGGGGAAGGACAACGTCAATGTTATGGTTGCCCAGACGCTTCAGGTTGAATTTGGGCTTGAGGAGGTCTATCTGCGCGTTCTTGATCCCTCGCGTGAGGCCGTGTTCCGGAAGTTCGGACTCAAAACCGTCTGTCCAACAAGGCTTGAAAGCGACATTTATTTTAACCTTGCTACCCAGGAATCGGACGAAATCGACTCAATAAGCATTGGCGGAAACAGCGTCAATTTTGTTATGCGCAAGGCTGACAAGCGTGAAATCGGCCGCTTTATTGATGAAATTCCCGCTCCGGAGGATAAGATGCTCTTTGCCGTTAAGAAGAAAAACACGGGTGAGCTTGTGCTTTGTTCAAACGAACATATTTCTGTTGATGACGGCGATATGCTTGTTTTTGCGTCTGTTTAAGGGGGAGAGGGTATGAAAGTTACTATCATCGGAGCCGGTCAGCTCGGCTATTTTCTTGCAAAAAGTCTCCTTGAGGAAAACCACACCGTAAAAATTATTGACTCGGACAAAAAGCGCTGCGAAAAAATTTCAAGTGCGCTGGACGTGACCGTCTTTTGTGCCGACGGAACGCGGATTGAAACCCTCGCCGAGGCCAAGGTTGGAAAAAGCGACGCTTTCATTGCCGTTACCGACCGCGACGAGGACAACCTCATTGCCTGCGAGATTGCAAAAAAGCAGTTCGCCGTTAAGAGAACAATTTCAAAAAGCAACAACCACAAGAACATTGCGCTGATGAAGCGCCTCGGTGTTGACATTGTTCTTGACACAACTCAGATCATTACCGGCCTCATTGAACACGAAATTGACGGCGCAAACGTCAAATTCATTGCGGACATCAGCAACAGCAACGCGCTCATAAGCGAATACCGCATTCCGGAAAACTGGAGCAAATCCGGAAAAAGGGTGATGGATCTCAGCGTTCCGAGCGAATGCGTTCTTATTTATGTTATTCGCTCCGGCGCGCTTATGATACCGCGCGGAAACACCGTCCTCATGGCCGGGGATGAGATCACCGCGTTGACGGTTGGCCGTTCGGCCAAGGAGCTTAAAAAGCTTTTTGAATTATAAAAAACAAAAAAGCCGATGTAATCGGCAAGAAATAGAAAGGAAAAATATTATGCAAGCATTGTTCGATCCGTTTTTGCACTTTGACCTTTCGGTCTTTGAGTGGGTGCAGACAATCCACGGAGGATTCCTTGACAAGCTGATGGTGTTCATCACCACACTCGGCGAAAACGGAATCATCTTCATTCTGATTGCGCTGGCACTTTTATGCACCAAAAAGTACCGCAAAGCAGGCGTTGCGATTATCGTTGCGCTGCTTGTTATGGAAGTTGGAAACAACCTTATCCTCAAGTCGATTTTTGCGCGCCCGCGCCCGTTCAATCTTGACCCGACCGAGTATGCGTGGTGGCATGAGATATATAAGTTCCCCGAGCTTGTTTCAAGGCCGAAGAGCTTCTCCTTCCCGTCCGGCCACACCTCCTCGGCGTTTGCCGCCGGTGTTGCGCTGCTTTGGTACGACAGAAAGTTCGGAATACCGCTCACCGTTTTTGCCGGCGTAATGGGCTTTACGCGGATTTATGTTGAGGTTCATTACTGCACGGACGTTCTTTTCGGCGCGCTTTTCGGCGTTGTGTATGCGCTTATTGCCGTGCTTATTGTTAATAAGCTTTATCCCGTTGTTATGCCGAAGATTGAAAAGAAGATCGGTGAATTCAAAGAAAAAAGAAAGGCGGCAAAGGCCGCATAAGGGCCGCGTTCAATGGAAAAAATCAAAACACTTTTTAAAAAGCTGGTCAACAAAGAAACCGTGACCTATGTTATTTTCGGCGTTCTGACAACGCTTGTCAATCTCCTTGTTTTCAAAGGCTTTGACGTTCTTTTCAAAGGGAAGTATTATCTTTTCACAAACACAATAGCGTGGATAGCCGCCGTTGCTTTTGCATATGTTACAAACAAGCTTTTTGTTTTTGAAAGCAAAAGCTGGAAATTTGACGTTATTAAAAAAGAGATTCCGTCTTTCCTCGGCGCAAGGATTGCGTCATATTTTGTTGAGCAGGCGGGACTGTGGTTTTTTGTTGAGATACTGAACTTTGACGAAAAGGTGTTTGATTTTATCATTGTCAGGCTTTCCGGAAAAATCACTGCAAAGCTGATAATCGGCATTATTGTTGTCATTATCAACTATGTTCTCAGCAAGTTCATCATTTTTTCAAAAAAGGAGAAGGAAGCGTAAAAGCCTCCTTTTTGAATAATGCAGCCAAACATTGCGCGCGGTTTTTGCGCGCTTTGTTTGTTTCGTTTGTTTTTCTTTTTCTTTTTTATTGACTGACGCAGGGAACGGCGGGTATAACGAAAGCCTCGGCAACCGCCGGGGCTTAAAATCTATACGATTCTGCTTTTCATTATTTCAAACGCTCTTTTTGTTTCGGGAAAAAACGGAACCAGGTGAAAATCGTGAAACATTCCGTCAAACATATGAAGCTCGGCGTCAACGCCGGCTTTTTTCATATTCTCATATGCCGTCTCGTTGGAGCTTCTGTCCATTTCGGCTTCACCGCAAATTAATGTTACGGGCGGAAAGAGCGCATAATCTGCAAAGCTCGGTGACACATACGGACTGCTTCTGTCAAGCTCTTTTGCAAAAGCGGAAATGCGGTGAAGATATTCAAAATTGTCCTCCGGTTTCTTACGTCTTGCAATGCCGCCGAACGGATCCCGGTAGCAGTTTTCAACCACGGATTTACCCGAATTTGTCATATCTCCCCACAAGGAAAAGCAGACGATGGCTGAGGGCAATATCATTTTGTTATCGCGCATATACAGCGTTGAGGTCAGCGCAAGATTTGCGCCTGCGCTGTCACCGATAAAAACGATATCCTCTGCTTTAATTCCGGTCTTCTGCATTTCCTGAAACATTGCAACGGTATCCTCAATTTGTGCGGGATATTTATGTCTTGGAAAAACTCTGTAATCAAGATTATATACCGTACAGTAGTTGAGCGTTCTGCTGATTTTCTCTGCAAGGCGGCGGTACACATCAACAAGCTGCACCTTATAACTTCCGCCGTGCAGCAGCAAAACCACCTTGCTGCTGCCCTTTCGCTTCGGTTCAAGAATTTCGTATTTCACACCGCTCAGCTGACGGACGGAATAATCAAACTGCGTTGAGGGTCTGTAGCGGGATCTATATTTCTTCGTTATTTTCGCGGCATTGTTTGAAAACTGCGCATTGTTAATCAGAGGGGAATGAAAAACCGCGCAAAGCAGATTGCTGACGATTCTGCCGCTTAGAGATTGCATTTGTCCAACTCCTTATTCATTCGTTTCACCAGCGGCATAAGAATGAAATTCATCTTTATTCCGGAGCTGATATAGGCGTAGACCTCGTTATATAAAGCATAAAAAGCGGTTTTGACATCACATTTTTCGGATACCGGGTACTTCGCTTTATATGTTTCATACAGCCTGAACCTATCACCCGTAAGATTGCGCAACTGAAACAGCTCATACTCCTTGTCCGCCCACTTGCTTTCAAGCGGGTCGATAATTGCCGTAGGATTCAGACGCCTGTCGCTCATGATGTTCATTACATTCATATCGCCGTGTATCAGACTTGCCGTTTCAACCTTATCGCTGAAAATATAGCCAAAAGCAGACCAGGCGCGCTCCATCGCATCAAGCACCTTTCTTTCAAGCTTGCCGCCGGCTGTTAATTCTCTTGCACAATCAAGGACATCAGAGGCAAACGGCCGATAAAAATCAAGCCATTCATCATAAATTGCGTTGTCGATTAAGCCGAATTTATCATTTGTCTGCTCATGCCAGTGGCGGATAATTGCGGTAATTTCGTCCGCAAAACGCTTTTTTGCTTTTTTTGAGTTGAGCAGCTTTAGAAAATCCGTGAAACAATTCGTACCCTCAACAAATTCCATAGCGATAAAGTCTATCGGTATCTCATCGGTTGCAAGAAAGGTAAAATACACCTTGGGAATCTTTATAAGGCTGTTTGAACCGAGCAAGGTCAATTCTCTTGCCTCCCGTTCGCAGTTGCCCTGCGTTCTGAACGCTTTCATAATAATACTAAACGGTTCCCTGTCAATATCGGCTTTGAAAACAAAGCCGAACGAACCGCCGCCGACATATTTGATACTGTCAACCTTTGCGTTATATTCAGTTTCAAGCACCGTTACGGCAAAAGACCGGGCGTCTTTCTTGGAAACGGGACGGATTTCTTTTTGCTTCATAATCGACCTCACTTTAACAATGATTTATATTCGGTTGGCGTTATTCGGTACTTATTCTTAAACGCTGTAACAAAATATGCTGGAGATGAAAAATTCAGCGTTTCAGATATTTCCCTGTTCTTCATTCCTTTTGAAATCAGCTCCTTGGCGTATTCAAGCTTTTTTGTTAAAACATACGAGCTGAGATTATCGCCTGTTTCGCGTTTAAATATTTGCGACAGGTAATCAGGCGAAACACCGCAGATTTCAGCAAGGGATTTTACTGTCAATTTTTCTTCAAGGTGCTCATTGATATATAAAAAGCATTTTTTGATATGAGGGGACTGCTTGGGTTTTAATCTGTTTTCGTTCACCATTTTTGTAAGGGTTATAATATCACGGGCAAGAGAGCTTAAAATATCATCTGCACAAGTCATTCCGTCAACTTTGGCAATAAACTTATCCGAAAAATCGTAAGCGGTTTTCCCGCTTAAACCGCCCTGAATGGCATACCTTGTGGCAAGTGTAATTGCACTCACGGAAAGATATCTGAATTGAGTAACGGGATCATCGGAGATCTTTCCGGCAACAATCGTTGCATTTACATTCTTTATTTCAGCCATCAACCGTTTTAAATCGCCGAGCTGAATGCAGGTAAAGATTTTTAATTCAGTGTTATATCTTGTCTGCGGCAAATCATCACCGGCAGTTTTAATGCTGATTAACTCACCGATATTCAAAGCATCACCTTTTCCTTAAAGCATGGAAATGAAACAGAGCACTTTCTAACTTACAGTATAGCATGAACATGGCTTTAATTCAACTTTTTGCAAAACTTGACATAAGAAATTCATAATTATAAAAGAAAAGTGAAACAAAATGACAAAGGCAATAGCGTTATACAGGCTGAAATACGGTTGGCGGCGGCTGAAATTTAAACAGACTCAAGTCAACAAACGTCAAATCGGGCGGGCCGGACGGATTTTTAAAAATTTCAAGCAGTGACTTTTTAAGCCTCTTCGGAGTGATTCGGGCAAAAAAATAAAGCAGGTTAAAAAACCTGCTTACTGGTCGGAGTGACGGGACTTGAACCCATGGCCTCTTGGTCCCGAACCAAGCGCGATACCAAACTTCGCCACACCCCGAAGCGCGAAAATGATTATACCAATCAATCCAAAAAAAATCAAGTGTTTTTGAAAAATTTTTTTATTTTTTATCTCCGGCTTAAAAAACTCCGAATATGATTCTCTTGAGCAAATTATTATAAACAATTTTTTAACTATTGATATATAAAAGATGTTTATTTTTGAATTCGGAAACAAGTTAGCCGCCGCTTATGCTAAAATAAATCGAATTAAACGACAAAAGTCGAAAGGAGTATCCCAAACGATGAAAACATTCAAAAAAACGCTCAGCGTTTTCCTTGCCGCTCTTATGGCGCTTTCCTGCTTTGCGCTTTGCGCCGGTGCGGCCGATGAAAAAGCGGCGGACGCGCTGAAGGTTGCCGTTGCAAGCGACATTCACACAACGGAGGCCGAAACCATCAGCGATATCAACGGCGACGGTATGTTTGGAAACAAAGGCGCTTTTGCAAGCCTTCACGATGAATCATACGGCGTTGTTGACTCGTTCATGCGCGAGGCCATTGAAAACGGTGCAAAGTATATCCTCATCACGGGCGACCTGACGAACAAGGGTACGGCCGAACAGCACAAAAAGCTTGCAGCCTATCTTGAAAGCTTCCAAAAGGAAAGCGGCGTTCCCATCTATGTTGTCCCCGGCAACCATGACTATTACAACATGGCTAAGGACGGCGTTGAGTTCTTCCGCCAAACTTACTATAACCTCGGCTTTGCTCAGTCCTATGCCCAGGATAAAAACACCTGCTCTTATGTTACCGACCTTGACGATAACTATACTCTTATTGCAATCGACTCCAATCTCCCCGGAAAAACGCGCGACGGTATTACCGACGAGCTTTATTCATGGATCTATGAACAGGCCGCAGCAGCCCAGAAAAGGGGAAAGAAAGTTATTGCAATGATGCACCACCCTATTATGTCTCACTTTCCCCTGCATGAGCTTCTGACAGCCTTTGTTGTTGAAAACTGGCGCGTTGTTTCCTCAAAGTTTGCGGACGCAGGAATCAAGTACGTTTTCACCGGACACAAGCATGTTGGAGACATTGCAAAGCGCACCAGCGCAAAGGGCAATGAGGTTTATGACCTTTCCGCACCCTCGCTTTTGGTTTGTCCGGTTGAGTATCGCCTTGTTACTTTCTCAGACGAAAAGGTTGAGGTCAGAACAAAGTCCGTTTCAAAAATACATAACACCGCCCTTCTTGCAAAAGGCCACAGCGAAAAGGCGCTCAAAATGCTTTCAACCGATCTTCCGGCCTATTCAAATGAGCTTTTTGACGAAACGTGCAGATATGCCGTCAATTATTTTCTCAACGCAGACACTCTCTGCGAGCTTATCAAGACCAAGGACTCCGTTATCCATGACACTCTTGACGGCGTTTGCAAAAGAGCAAAGAAGCTCATCTTTGCTCCGCTTTATGGGGGCGAGGACAGCGTTCAGGCAACCGCAAAGACATACGGTATCACGCTCCCGAAAAGCGATTATAAGACCGGTTTTGACGTAGCCATGGTGCTTATGAAAGCCCATTTCTCCGGCGACGAAAACTTTGCCGGAGACAGCACCGAAATGAAGCTTGCCGTCAAGTGCGTTGCGGTTCTTCTTGCCAACGCTTTTGAGGGCGTTCCGAACGATTTGAAGTTTGCCGTTTTTAACGCGGTGTTCAAGCTTATTAATGTTGACCCGGCGAAGCTTGGAATTAACCTTAAAAAGCTCATCTTCACCCATAACTCGGACGGCGAATTCGGCATTGCCGTTGCAACCGCACTTTTTGCTCCGGTTCTTGACACCATTATGGTTGACAGCGAACCGGGAGATAAAAATGTTGACCTTCCGGCTTATGGCGAAGTTAACGGAAAGCTCGGCGTTGAAAACATAGTCGGAATTATCAAAAAGGTTGTTGAGTTCCTCAAGGCCTTCCTTGCCTATGTTTCAAATGTTCTTAAAGTTTCACTCGGATAAAGATTTTCCGTCCGGCGGTCACTGCGGCCGCCGGACATTTTAAAAATATTGAACCAACTGTTGAAAAAAGGCTTTGAATGGTGTATAATATTTTTGTAAATTTTTAATAAAGGAGGAAAGACCCATGCAGGACGCTCTCAAGCAGGTTGAAATCATTCTCATTGATATGTGGAACTATCTTTACAGATTCCTTTGCCATATCCTCAAGCAGGAGGTTCATGAGGACTGGATTATTGACCCGACCAAGAACAGATGAAATTAACCCGTTTTTAACCGGCGCAGGCAGACTCGGTATCCGCTGATTAACTGAGTCTGCCTTGTTGATTTTATATACTTATGAAAGGTACACTCTGAATACTGTATGCTTAAACGATATCTTGAAATTGGAAAAATTGTCAATACCCACGGAATCCGCGGAGAGGTTCGCGTTGACCCGTGGTGCGATTCGCCGGAGTTTTTCAAACGCTTCAAAACGCTTTGGTTTGACAAAAACGGCGAAAGGGGCGTTAAGGTGCTTTCCTGCCGTCCGCACGGAAACATTGTTATTCTTGCCCTTGAGGGTACGGACAGCATTGACAAGGCGAATCAGCTTCGCAACAAGGTTTTATACATGGACAGAAACGACGCGAAACTTCCGGAAAACAAATATTTCATTCAGGATCTCATCGGCTGCTCGGTTGTTGACGCGGACAACGGGGGTGTTGTCTATGGCACGCTCTCTGATGTGAGCGAAACCGGCGCAAACGATGTTTGGCACGTTAAGGACGAAAAGGGGAGGGAATATCTTCTTCCGGCTATCCCTACGGTTGTTATTGACACCGATGTTGAAAACGGCGTGATAAAAATCAGACCGCTCAGGGGGATTTTTGACGATGAGGATTGACATTCTTACCCTTTTTCCGGAGATGTGCGAGAGCGTCCTTTCCGAAAGCATTGTTGGCCGCGCGCGGAAAGAAAATCTCGTTGAGATCAACTGCCGCCAAATCCGCAATTATTCGCTCGATAAACACCGCAGGGTCGATGATGCGCCTTACGGCGGAGGAATGGGCATGATAATGGGCGTTCAGCCGATTTATGACTGCTATAAGGCTTTGTGCGATGAGGTTGGAAAAAAGGTTCACCTCATCTATATGTCTCCCCAGGGGAAAACTCTGACCCAGCAGCGCGTTCGCGAGCTTTCAAAGCTTGACGGCTTTGCAATTCTCTGCGGCCATTATGAGGGCGTTGACGAGCGCGTTATTGAAGAAATTGTTGACGAGGAAATCTCCGTTGGCGATTACGTTCTCACGGGAGGCGAGCTTCCGGCACTCATTGTTGCCGACAGCGTTTCAAGAATGCTCCCCGGCGTTCTTTCAAACGAGGAATGCTTCACCGAGGAGAGCCATTATTCCTCCCTGCTTGAATATCCGCAGTATACACGGCCGCCTGTGTGGCACGAAAGAGCCGTTCCGGATATACTGTTATCGGGACACCACGCAAACATTGAAAAATTCAGGCGCGAAAAGGCGCTTGAAAGGACCTTCCTGCGCCGTCCGGATATGCTTGAAAACGCCGAGCTTTCAAAAAAGGACAGGGAGTTTATCTGTTCCCTCAAAACCGGAAAAAACGCCGACTGATTGTTTGAAAAGAGCGGAAAAACAAAAAACAAGGCCGAAAAAGCGGCTTCCTTGTCATCAAAAGCAGTTTTAAATTGTGCATAGTGCATTGAAAAGCGGAAATATTATAGTTGAAATGCACAAAAATGAGCTTTTATTTAAGCTAACATTTAGGCTTGCAGCCAAAATGCTCAAAAACGGCGGATTAACTGTCGTTTTACTGTTGACGATGAAAAAATTTGTGGTATAATATTCGGGCAATCTGAAAATAAGTAATTGTAATTTATATTGTGCGTGGGAGATATTGTGTTATGTTTGTAAAAGATGTTAAAGTTCAAAATCAGGTTGGACTTCACGCCCGTCCGGCGACTTTCTTCATTCAAAAAGCCAACGAATTCAAGTCATCCATCTGGGTTGAAAAGGAAGAAAGAAGAGTTAACGCAAAGAGCCTTCTCGGCGTTCTTTCCCTCGGCATCATGGGCGGAACCGATATCCGCATCATTGCCGGCGGCCCCGATGAGGAGCAGGCTGTTGAAGCTCTTGTTAAGCTTGTTGAATCCGGCTTTGCCGAATAATATTGCCGTTTGAGGAAGTAATTTGTCTGCGCTTTTTCCTTGAAAGTTCTTGACAAAACCTTTTTCCGGTGATACACTGTTAAAAACTTAATATTTCCCGTTTGATGGCCGCTTCTGCGGCCAAGCGAATAAAGGCTATGACGAAGACGGAAGAGTTCCTGTTTTTTTCAGCGAGTCGGGGTGTGGTGGAAGCCCGATATCAACACTTCTCAGTTCCCATCGCTTCCGAGCCGGAGACCTGAACACTTTCTTTCCTGAAAGCCGGTAGGCGTCTTCCGTGATTGCTGCGTTAATGCATAGGGCTTGCTTGAGTCCGAAGAGCGGCGGTTTTGAAAACCGCAATTTGAGTGGTACCGCGGGCAGTAAGAATTTACGCTCGTCTCAAAGTTACTGAACTTTGGGGCGGGCTTTTTGTTTTGCCCGTTTCAAAATAAATCTATGGCAACTAAATTTTACGGAGGTAAAAAACAATGCAGAACACAGGTCTTACAGATGAAATCAGAGTTATTGCCGAAAGAATCCGTGAGATGCGTGAGATTATCGGCTTTTCCGTTCAGGAGATGGCAGACAGAACAAATCTCACGGCTGAAACGTATTCTCAGTATGAATCCGGCGGAGTTGATCTTCCGTTCACGTTCATTCATAAGTGCGCCCTCGCGTTCGGCATCGGCATTACAGACATCCTTGAGGGCCACAGTGCCCACCTTTCCTCATACACCGTGACGCGGAAGGGTCAGGGAACAAGAACGGCAAAGGAGGACGGAATTGAAATTTCAAACCTCGCTCCGCTTTTCCGCAATAAGCTTGCCGAACCCTATTGGGTAAAATATGAATACTCCGAAGAGCTTCAGAACAAGCCCATACATACAACCACCCACAGCGGCCAGGAGTTTGACCTTGTTCTCAAAGGTACGCTCAAGGTCAGAGTCGGCGACCACACAGAAATCCTTGAGGAGGGAGACAGCATCTATTACAAAAGCTCAACTCCCCACGGAATGATTGCAATGAACGGAAAGGACTGCCTTTTCCTTGCGGTTGTTGTTTCCGGCGATGAAAAGATTGACGAAAAGGCGATTCAGAAAACCGTTGTTGAAGCGCGCACCGCAAAAGCTCCGCTCGCCGTTGAAAACTTTGTTGAGGCAAAGGAGGACTATGACGGCCGCCTTGTTTCAATGGAATTCAAAAACGAGGATAAGTTCAATTTTGCCTATGACGTTGTTGACGCCATTGCGGCAAAAAGTCCCGATAAGCTTGCAATGCTGCATATTTCAAAGGACAAAACCGAGCGCCGCTTCACATTCAGAGACATGAAGCACGGTTCGGCAAGAACGGCAAATTACCTAAAGAGCCTCGGAATCAAAAAGGGAGACAAGGTCATGGTCGTTCTCAAGCGCCATTACCAGTTCTGGTTCACAATTCTTGCGCTGCATAAGCTCGGCGCAATAGCAATTCCGGCAACGCATCAGCTTCTTGAACATGACTTTGAATACCGCTTCAAGGCGGCCGGAGTCAAGGCCATTGTCTGCACTGCGGACGATAATACCCCGGATCACGTTGACGCGGCGGCAAAAAACTATGACGGCCTTCAGGTCAAAATCCTTGTTGGCTCAAGCCGCGAGGGCTGGCATAACTTTGATGAGGAATACACAATGTTCCGCGGCTACTTCCCAAGAACCGAAAAAACGGCCTGCGGCGCAGACCCGATGCTCATGTTCTTCACATCCGGAACAACGGGCTATCCGAAAATTGCCTGTCATAATTATAAATATGCTCTTGGCCATTACATCACCGCAAAATATTGGCACTATGTTCACGAGGGCGGACTCCACTTCACAATTTCCGATACCGGCTGGGGCAAGGCGCTTTGGGGCAAGCTTTACGGCCAGTGGATGTGCGAGGGTGCGGTCTTTACCTATGACTTTGACCGCTTTGACGCCTCGGAAATTCTTCCGATGTTCAAAAAGTATAACATCACAACCTTCTGCGCACCGCCGACAATGTATAGAATGTTCATTAAGCAGGACCTTTCCGCCTATGACCTTTCCTCAATCAAATATGCAACAACGGCCGGCGAGGCGCTCAATCCCGAGGTGTTCAACCGATTCAAGGAAGCAACCGGACTCACCATCATGGAGGGCTTCGGTCAGACCGAAACAACCCTCACCATTGCCAATCTTTACGGAACACGTCCAAAGCCCGGCGCAATGGGCAAAGCTGTTCCGACCTATGACATTGACGTTGTTGACCCGGACGGAAACCCCGTTAAGGACGGCGAACCCGGAGAAATTGTTGTCAGAACGGACAAGAGAGTTCCCTGCGGACTGTTTATGGGCTATTATGGCGACGAAAAGCAGACAAAGGAAGCGTGGCATGACGGAATGTATCACACCGGAGACGTTGCCTGGCGCGACGAGGACGGCTACTTCTGGTATGTCAGCCGCGTTGATGACGTTATCAAGTCCTCCGGATATCGCATCGGACCGTTCGAGATTGAAAACGTCATCATGGAGCTTCCGTATGTTCTTGAATGCGGCGTCTGTGCCGCTCCGGATGAGGTCAGAGGACAGGTTGTTAAAGCCTGCATTGTTCTGACAAAGGGAACAGAGGGAACGGAAGAACTCAAAAAAGAGATTCAAACCTATGTTAAAACCCACACTGCGCCGTATAAATATCCGAGAATTGTTGAATTCCGCGAGGATCTTCCGAAAACCATAAGCGGAAAAATCATCAGACATAAGCTTTAAGAAGCTTTAAGGAGAAGCGATACAATGGAAGAAAAAAGAATCACTGTTTTCTGCGGTCATTACGGAAGCGGAAAAACCAATGTTGCCGTGAATTACGCTTTTGACCTTAGAAGGAAGCATGAAAACGTCAGCATTCTTGACCTTGACATTGTCAATCCGTATTTCAGAACGAAGGACAGCGAAGAGGATTTTAAAGAAAAAGGAATTGAGCTTATCTGCTCGTCATACGCCGCGTCAAACCTTGACATTCCGGCTCTGCCGTCAGAAATGTATGCGCCGTTTTGCCGGAAGGATAACTACAGCGTTCTTGATATCGGCGGCGATGACAGGGGAGCCGTTGCGCTCGGAAGATTTGTACCGCTCATTCAAAAGAGCGAAAGCTTTGAAATGCTTTTTGTTGTGAATTTTTATCGCCCACTTACTCAAACGCCAGAGGAGGCGCTCTGCGTTATGCGCGAGATTGAAAACGCCTGCTCGCTTTCTTTCACCGGCATTGTCAACAACTCCAATGTCGGCGTTCAAACAACCGTTGAATATATTAAAGAAACCTTTCCCCTTGTTCAAAAGCTGTGTGAGCTTTCGTCTCTTCCTCTTGTGATGACAACGGTGCGAGACGACCTTTCAGCCCGGCTTGAAGATACTGAAAATGTGTTTCCCTTAACACTTCAAAGAACTGTTTTAGGAGGTTAAAAAAATGGCAAAGGTAACATTCCAGACTGACCTGTGCAAGGGCTGCGGACTTTGTGTTGACGCCTGCCCAAAGAAACTCATTAAAATTGCGGAAAACAAAATCAACGCCAAGGGCCATTCCCCGGCCGAGATGACGCGGCAGGAGGACTGCATCGGCTGTGCATTCTGCGCAACAATGTGTCCGGACTGCGTAATTACAGTTGAAAAGTGAGGTGTGAATAATGACAGATAAGGTACTTATGAAAGGCAATGAAGCGATTGCCGAGGCCGCCATCCTTGCCGGCTGCCGCTATTATTTCGGCTATCCGATAACTCCGCAGACCGAGGTTGCGGCATACATGGCCAAAAGGATGCCGAAAATCGGCGGCGTATTTCTTCAGGCGGAAAGCGAGGTTGCCGCAATCAACATGGTATACGGCGTTTCCTCTGCCGGAAAAAGGGTTATGACTTCTTCCTCAAGCCCCGGAATCTCACTCAAAAGCGAGGGACTTTCATATCTTGCCGGCTCCGACCTTCCGGCGCTCGTTGTCAATGTTCAGCGCGGCGGTCCGGGACTCGGTGGAATTCAGCCGAGCCAGTCGGATTATTTTCAGGCAACAAAAGGCGGCGGCCACGGCGATTACAAAATGATTGTTCTTGCGCCGGCTTCTGTTCAGGAGATGGCGTCGCTCACCGTTAAGGGCTTTGACCTTGCCGATAAATACAGAATGACCTCAATGATTCTTGCAGACGGAACAATGGGTCAGATGATGGAGCCCGTTTCGCTTGAAAAGGTTGAAGCGTCCGTCTATGACAAACCCTGGGCCGTTACCGGAACAAAAGGGGAGAGGAAGCATAACATCGTAAACTCGCTTTCCCTTGTTCCGGAAGAGCTTGAAAGGCTCAATTTTGAGCGCTTTGAGCGCTATAAAACGGTTGAGGAAAACGAGGTTATGTATGAAAGCTTCATGATGGAGGACGCAGAAATTTGCGTTGTTGCGTTCGGCATTGCCGCAAGGGTTTCCAAAAACGCAATCGTTGAAGCGCGCAAAAGGGGAGTAAAGGTTGGAATGATCCGCCCGATAACACTCTGGCCGTTCCCGAAAAAAGCGCTGTTTGACGCGGCGGAAAAGGCGCACACCTTCATCAGCGTTGAACTTTCAATGGGTCAGATGATTGAAGATATTGAGCTTGCAATCAAATGCAAGCGTCCCGTAATGCTCTGCAACCGTGTTGGCGGAATGATTCCCTCGCCGAACATGGTTCTTGAAGCCATTGAAAAAGCAGACAAAGGAGGAAGAAAATAATGGTTGTTTTTCAAAAACCGAAATCGCTCACCGATGTTCCGTTTCATTATTGCCCCGGCTGTACTCACGGAATTATTCACCGCCTTGTTGCCGAGGCGATTGACGAGCTTGGAATTGAGGGCAAAACAATCGGCATAGCCCCGGTCGGCTGCGCCGTTCTTGCCTATAACTACTTTGCCTGCGATATGGTTGAGGCCGCTCACGGACGCGCTCCGGCCGTTGCAACGGGAGTGAAACGCGCCGAACCGGACAACATTGTTTTCACCTATCAGGGTGACGGCGACCTCGCCTCAATCGGAATGGCGGAAACCGTTCACGCCGCAACAAGGAACGAGAACATTACCGTAATTTTTGTTAACAACGCAATTTACGGAATGACCGGCGGCCAGATGGCTCCGACCTCGCTCCCCGGCCAGGTCACCCAGACCTCGCCCTACGGAAGAGACGTCAGCCTTTGCGGATATCCCGTTAAGGTTTGCGAAATGCTCTCCCAGCTTGACGGTGCGGAATATATTGAGCGCGTTGCCGTTAACAATGTTAAAAATGTTAGAAACGCAAAAAAAGCAATCAAAAAAGCTTTCCAGAATCAGATTGACAAAAAGGGCTTTTCCCTCATTGAGGTCATTTCAAGCTGCCCAACAAACTGGGGCATGACGCCGCAGAACGCGCTTAAATGGCTTGAGGAAAACATGATTCCTTATTATCCGCTCGGCGTTTATAAGGACAGAAGCGCGCAAAAGGAGGAAAAGTGATGAATATGCAGATTCTCATCGCCGGTTTCGGCGGTCAGGGCGTTTTGTTCGCAGGAAAATTCCTTGCAACAAAGGGACTTATTGAAGGCAAAAACGTGAGCTGGCTTCCCTCCTATGGTCCGGAGATGCGCGGAGGTACCGCGAATTGCAGCGTCATCATCAGCGACGACCCGGTGGGCTCGCCGATAGTCAGCGAACCGAACTGCCTTATTGCAATGAATCTTCCCTCGCTCAGGCGCTATGAAAACAGCGTTGTTCCCGGCGGAACAATTCTTGTTGACTCAACGCTCATTGAAGAAAAGGTTGAACGGAAGGACGTTTCCGTCTTTTATGTTCCGGCAACAAAGCTTGCGAAGGATGAGGGTTTTGCAACGCTTGCAAACATGATTCTTTGCGGAAAGCTCATTAAAGAAAGCGCAGACATGGAATTTGAAAACACTGCCGAAGCGCTCAAAAAGGTTATTCCGCCAAGGAAAGCGAATCTCCTTGACGTTAACCTTAACGCGCTGAAAGTCGGCTATGACTTTTAAAAGGTAAATATTCTTGAAAGAGGTGCAATACACAATGGAAATCAAAGTCACAAAAACAACATCACCGAAAGAAAAGCCGAAAAAAGGCGAAAAGCTCGGCTTTGGAAAAATCTTTACCGACCATATGTTCATCATGAACTATACCGAGGGAAAGGGCTGGCATGACGCAAGAATTGTTCCCTATGAGGACATCAGCCTTCCGCCGTCGGCAATGGTTTTCCATTACGGCCAGGAAATGTTTGAGGGAATGAAAGCTTATCACGGCGTTGACGGAAACATCTATCTTTTCCGCCCGGACATGAACGCAAAGCGCGCCAACAATTCAAGCAGACGTCTTTGCATTCCGGAAATTCCTGAGGAGGACTTTGTTGAAGCGGTCAAAGCGGTTGTTGACGTTGACCGCGACTGGGTGCCGACCGAAGAGGGCACATCACTTTATATCCGTCCGTTTGTTATTGCAACCGACGCCTTCCTCGGCGTTGCGCCGTCAAAAACCTATCTTTTCATGATTATCCTTTCTCCGTCCGGAGCGTACTATGAAAGCGGTCTTGAGCCGGTTGCAATCTGGATTGAGGACGAGTATGTCCGTGCGGTCAGGGGCGGAATGGGCTTCACCAAGACCGGCGGAAACTATGTTGCAAGTCTTGCGGCTCAGGTCAAGGCTCATGACAGCGGCTATTCGCAGGTCCTCTGGCTTGACGGCGTTGAACGCAAGTATATTGAAGAAGTTGGCGCAATGAACATCTGCTTCAAAATTAACGGAAAGATTGTTACTCCGGCGCTTAACGGCAGTATTCTTCCGGGCATCACCCGTGATTCGATAATCAAGGTATGCAAGGATTGGGGCTATGAGGTTGAGGAAAGGAAAATTTCCGTTGACGAGCTTGTTGCCGCCGCAAAGGACGGCTCGCTTGAGGAAGTTTTCGGAACCGGCACCGCCGCGGTTGTTTCCCCCGTCAACAAGCTGCGCTATGAAAACGATGTCATGAACATCGGCGACGGAAAAATCGGCCCGCTCACTCAGAAACTCTATGATGAGCTCACCGGAATCCAGTGGGCAAAGAAAGAGGACACAAGAGGCTGGAGAGTTTTTGTTGATAAGGCGTAAAATATAATCGAAACAAAAATACGCACGCTCAAATTGAACGTGCGTATTTTTTGTCTGAAATTAAATTAAAATCAAATTGTGAATCCCTTGACGGCCGGGAACTGATCCTTGCCGTAGCCCATGACGCGCGCGATCTGAACGCTTATCTGGCGGTTTTCAACAATCGCGCCGTCTGTGAAACCTGCGTCCTTTGCGGAAACATAAAGCGGAACGTCTGCCGTTGTGTGACCTTTTGAGGTGTAGTAGTATTCTCCGGTGACGCCGTTATATTTGATTCCGCCGGTCTCGTGGTCTGCGGTAACAACAACAAGCGTGTCGCCGTCCTTTGCGGCGTAATCCATTGCATAACCAACGGCTTTGTCAAATTCAACAAGGTTCATTGTTGCACCCTCAAGATTATTCTTGTGGGAAAACTTGTCAATGCAGGCGCCTTCAACCATGAGGAAAAAGCCGTTTTCGTTGTCGTCAAGAAGGTCAATGGCTTTTTTGGTCATCTGCTCAATGGACGGGGTGTCCTTTTTGCCGGTGCAGTTTTTCATCTCGTCAAAATCAAACTGAGCAAAGGAGCGGCTTGAACTTTCGAGCGCCTCAAGCTGAGTTGCGGTCTGAACAAAGGTGAAGCCGTTTTTCTCGCATTTTTCCTTGGAAATGCTTGCAGACTCGCAGCCCCAAATCAGGTCAAGGTCAGACTCAAGCTGCTGCGCGCTGATTGTTTTTTCAAGCTTTCTTGCAATGGCGTGAGCCGAAAAAGAGGCAGGCGTTGCGCCTGAGGTTTTGTCCGTTGTAACAACACCGGCGCTCTTTCCGTTGGCTTTTGCAAGCTCGGTGAGCGAGACGGGGACTTTTTGCTTGGTCAGCGAGAACGGATAAAACGGGAAGATGGCAACGGAGTTTGCCCAAATTCTAACTCCGCAGGAAAGGGCGCTTCCGCCGGCGGCGGAGTCAGTGTAATCAAAAATGAACGAGCGTGTGTCCGAACGGCCGTAGACTGGCATTTTGTCAAGGTTCAGCTCAACGCCTCTTGTGTCCTTTGTTGCGGAAACGGTGTTGACGCCCATTCCGTCGCCTATCATGAGGATAACATTTTTGTACTCGCGGTAGTCATCGCTGACATTGTTTCCGAGGCCGATAAGGCAGTAAAGGCTCAAAAACATTGCAAGCGACGCGGAAATTGCTTTTTTGAGGAATGCTTTCATTTTTACTTTCTCCTTTGAATTTTTTTGCTTTTCCATTATATTACAAATTCTTGGAATTTTCAAGAGGCCAGGCGCTTATCCGGTGCTTTTTCCGAACTTTGGACTTTTTGAAGAAATTTTCCTGAAAACATGATTTTTAATGTTTCTATGACTTGACAAAGCGGAGAAATGTTGGTATAATCTTCTCCGCCGTAACGTATGCGGCACTCTTTGCTCCCGCTTTCCGGGGGCCTAAAGTCCATAAGGAGGTGCAAAACAATGACAAACAACTATGAAACCATGTTAGTTTTTTCAGTAGCTAACGGAGAAGAAGCAGTTAACGCTCTGGTTGAAAAGTTCAAGTCCCTCATCGAGGCGCACGGCGCCGTTGAATCTGTTGACGTATGGGGCAGCCGCAAGCTCGCTTATCCCATCAACTATGAGACAGAGGGCTACTATGTTCTTGTCAACTACTCAAGCGAGCCGGAATTCCCCGCCGAGCTTGACCGTGTTGTTAACATTACTGAAGGCGTTCTGCGTTCACTCACCGTCAAGAAATAAGGGAGGAACGTCATTATGCTCAACAGTATCGTTCTCATGGGCCGCCTTGTTGCTGACCCGGAACTTCGGACAACAACAACCGGAAAAAGCGTTTGCAGTTTCCGCATTGCTGTTGACAGATCTTATGCAAGAGCCGGTGAGCAAAGGCAGACTGACTTTTTCACAATCGTTGCTTGGGAGGGTACGGCGAACTTCATCAGCCGCTACTTTTCAAAAGGCTCAATGATTGCCGTTCAGGGTCAGATGCAGATGCGTCAGTATGACGATAACACCGGCGCAAAAAGGACTGTTTATGAGGTTCTTGCCCGTGATGTCAGCTTCTGCGGCTCAAAGGCTGAAACCGGCGGTAACGCCGCGTTTGCCGCTCCGGCGCAGGCAGCAGCGCCTGCTCCCGCTTATCAGACAGCGGTTCCCGGTGATTTTGAAGAAATTACCGATGACGAAGATCTGCCGTTCTGATTGCAACTGAAATTTTTAACAAGGAGGAATAACCAATGGCATACGAAAGAGGAAACGGACGTCCGAATAGAAAGTCACGCAAAAAAGTTTGCGCTTTCTGCGTTGATAAGGTTGAATCAATCGACTATAAGGACACTCAGAAGCTGCGCAAGTTCACTTCTGACCGCGCAAAGATTCTTCCCCGCCGTGTAACAGGCACTTGTGCCCGCCATCAGCGCGAACTGACCACCGCTATCAAGCGTGCCCGTCAGGTTGCTCTCATGCCCTATACAAGCGACTGAGTTTAATTTGCATTTTTTCAAAACACTCGTCTGAAAAGGCGGGTGTTTTTTTGCGCCCGTTTTTCATATTTCAATCTTTCCCAGTCAATAATATTTCGGGTGAACAGCGTGAGAAATTGCGCTGAACAGAATTATATGTCTCTCAAAATTACCGTCACGCCTTGTCCGGCTACAACAAGGCGCAAATGCACGTTTCGTTATTCCTTGTAGCCGGAAAGGCTATTGTAATATGAAAAAAACTTTCGGCAGTATTTTTAATGAAATTCTCAGCGAAAAGTATGATAAGGACATCAAAGAGCTTTCTGTTCAGGAGCTTTATGACGTGACCGCGGCGGCGGCGAACGCCCTTTGCCGTCCTTTTGATTACAGGAGCGAGAGAGGCAAGCGTGCGGCATATTTTTCCGCTGAATTCCTCATAGGTTCGCTCATTGAATCAAATCTTCAAAACCTCGGAGTGCTTGACGAGGCAAAAAGACTGTTTGCAAAAAACGGGAGAAGTTTTGACGAGTTTTCAATTATTCCGGACTATGCATTCGGAAACGGCGGACTCGGCAGACTTGCGGCCTGCTTCCTTGAAAGCGCGGCAACGGTCGGGCTGAATCTTGACGGCTACGGAATACGTTATAAGTTCGGCCTTTTCCGCCAGAAAATTGAAGGCTCAAAGCAGGTTGAGTATCCCGATGACTGGGAGATTTTTCCCGACCCGTTCGGCGAACGCAAAGATAACGAGCAGGTAAAAATTGAGTTTTCCGATATGACGGTTGTTGCCGTTCCGTATGATTATTTTGTTCCCGGATATAAAAACGAAAAGGTCAACCGTCTGCGCCTTTATGACTGCGAAAGCGAGGAAAAGGTTGACTTCACATTCTTTTCAAAAAGCGATATCTCAAAAGCGTTTGAAAAGGAGAACGAGGCAAAGGCAATTTCCGCCTTTTTATATCCTGACGATTCAACTGAAAGCGGAAAAAGGCTGCGCCTGCGCCAGCAGTATTTTTTCACCTCGGCGGCTTTGCAGAACATTCTTTCTGAAATTTACGATGAAAAGCACTGGAAAGAGCTGCCCGAGCGCATTGCCGTTCAGCTCAACGATACTCACCCAACAATAGCTATTCCCGAATTTGTGCGTCTGATGATGAAAAAGGGAAAGAGCTTTGATGACGCGCTCTCCCTTGCGCAAAGAATTTTTTCCTATACGAACCACACAGTGATGAGTGAAGCGCTCGAAAAATGGAACGCGGAAATGTTCTCCTCGCTTCTTCCCCAGGTGTACTCGGTCATTGAAGAAATCAACAAAAAGCTTATCTATGAGCTTGAGGGAAAGACCGACCGCCTTGAGGAATGCCTGATAATTAAAGACGGCCTTGTTCATATGGCAAACCTTGCCTGCTTTGTCTGTTCCCATATCAACGGCGTTGCAAAAATCCACAGCGATATTATTGCAAGAAGCACCCTTTCGCAGTGGCACGAGCTTTTTCCCGAGCGTTTTTCAAACAAGACCAACGGAATTACCGAGCGGCGCTGGCTTGCTCTTGCCGATGAAAGGCTTTATAATTACCTTTGCTCACTGCTCAAAACCGATGTTGTTAAAGACGTTGACTCGATTGAAAAGCTCAAAGAGTTTTGCGACAACGATGAGGTTCTTGAAAATCTTTTTGAAATCAGAAAAAAGAACAAGAAGGAGCTTTGCGCCTATCTGCGCAAAAACGAGGGAGTGACGGTTGACGAGGACAGTGTCTTTTTTGTTCAGATCAAGCGCATCCATGAATACAAGCGCCAGCTTCTCAGCGCACTTGCGGTGCTCTATTTTTACCGAAAAATGAAAAGCGGAGAGCTGCTTTCTTTGCCGAAAATGACGTTCATTTTTTCCGGAAAGGCTGCGTCCGGTTATATGGAGGCGAAGCTGATTATTGAATTTATCTGCCGCCTTTCAAAAATTATCAACGCCGACCCCTCCCTTGAGGGCAGGCTGAAAGTTATTTTTGCCGCTGATTACAATGTTTCAAAGGCGCAAAAACTGATTCCGGCGGCTGATTATTCTCTCCAGCTTTCACTCGCGGGAACGGAGGCGAGCGGAACGGGCAACATGAAGTTCATGCTCTGCGGCGCACCCACAATCGGAACCTTTGACGGCGCAAACATTGAAATTGTGAAGCTTGCGGGTGAGGAAAACAACTATATTTTCGGCCTGCGCGAGGAAGAGGTTGAAAAAATGAAGGGCCTTTATGACAGCGTCCAAATTTACGAATCATCGGACAGGGTGAGAATGGCCGTTGACGCGCTCACAGACGGAACGCTCGAAAAGGACGAATGCTTTTCAAAAATCAAAAAGCTGCTTTTGGAGAATGACCGGTATATGGTTCTTGCCGATTTTGAATCATTCGCCGAAACAACGGAAAGGGCGGCGCACGATTGGAAAAACAAAAAAGAGTATTTCAAAAAGTCGCTCATGAACACCGCCTCAAGCGCATATTTTTCCTCAGACCGAACCATAAGGGAATACGCACAGGAAATCTGGAAAATTTGAAAAAAAGCGGCAAATAACTTGCAAAACGCCTTGGCATATTATATAATGTATAGGTATATCTATGCCCATATCTATGTCCGAGGAGGCTTTATATGCCGCAGAACAAATATTCGGTACCCCTTTCAAAAATCATCAAGGAGATGGCTTTTGAATGCGTATATCTTCCGCGCCCGGCGGAGGATATCATGATAACAACTCCGGACGTTAACCGCCCGGGACTCATTCTTGCAGGTTACGACAATTTTTTTGATCCCGCAAGGATCAACTTTCTCGGAATCTACGAGGTTGAGTACATAAACAGCCGCTCGCCACAGCACAGGGCCGAACGGCTTGAAAACTTCATGTCCAAATCTCCGGCCGCGATTGTTTATACGCGCGCAATCAAGTGTCCGGATGATGTCCTTGAGCTTGCAAAAAAATATCAGGTTCCCGTTCTTTCAACGCCGGATTCAACGTCAAACACAATGGCGAATGTTATTGCGTTTTTGAATGTTGAGCTTGCCGAACGCATTACGCGCCACGGCGTTTTTGTTGAAGTATACGGCGAGGGCGTCCTCATGGTTGGCGACAGCGGAGTCGGTAAAAGCGAAACCGCCGTTGAACTCATCAAGCGCGGCCACCGTCTCATTGCGGACGATGCGGTTGAAATCAAAAAAACCGGGAAGAACACCCTTGTTGGCACGGCACCGGACAATATCCGCCACTTTATCGAGCTGCGCGGCGTCGGTCTTATCAACGCAAGGCGCATTTTCGGTATGGGCGCGGTCAAGCTTGCGGAAAAAATTGACATGATAATTGAGCTTGAGCCGTGGGACGCAAACAAGGTTTATGACAGAATGGGTCTTGACAGCGAAACAACGGAAATCCTCGGGGTGAAAATTCCTTCAACCACCGTTCCCGTTAAGCCCGGCCGTAACCTTGCAATAATAATTGAAGTTGCGGCGATGAACAACAGACAAAAAAAGATGGGCTATAACGCCGCGCGCGAGCTTATGCATAACCTCGGAATGGTTGAGGACGTTATTCCGCAGGAAGATGAAATTGAACTTTGGAGCGACTTTTAAGGAGGAAAAAAATGAGCAAAAAATACAGAGTCGGAGTTGACCTCGGCGGAACAAACATCGCCGTCGGAGTTATTGACGAAAATTACAACATCATCGGCAGGGGAAAGCTCAAAACCAATGTTCCCCGTCCGGCCGAGGAGATTATGGCAGACATTGTTAATGGCGTTAAAATGGCGGCTGAGGACGCAAAAATCTCCCTTTCCCAGATTGAAAGCATCGGAATCGGAACGCCCGGAAATGTTAACAAAAAAACCGGATATATTGAATATGCAAACAATCTTTATTTCAATCAGGTTCCGGCCGTGAAGCTGATCAACGAGCTGATTGACGCCAAGGTTTATCTTGAAAACGACGCCAACTGCGCCGCATTGGGCGAGGCTATTGCCGGCGTTGGAAAGGGCAAAAAGCTCTTTATTGCAATAACGCTCGGAACGGGCGTCGGCGGCGGAATCATCAATGAGGGCAAGGTTATGGCCGGCTGCAACGAGGCCGGAGGAGAGCTTGGCCACATGGTTATTGAAATGAACGGAATTCCCTGCAACTGCGGAAGAACCGGCTGCTGGGAGGCATACGCTTCCGCAACCGCCCTTGTTGAACAGACTCAAAAGGCTATGCTTGACCACAGAGACAGCAAGATGTGGTCCCTTTCCGCGGACTCGCTTGATAATGTTAACGGAAGAACGGCCTTTGACGCAATGCGTGCCGGCGATGAATGGGGCAAAAATGTTGTTGAACAGTATATCAAATATGTTGCGGTTGGAACGGTCAACATCATCAACATTTTCCAGCCGGAGATGATCTGCTTCGGCGGCGGAATCTGCAACGAGGGGGAAACCCTTCTTGCTCCGCTGCGCAAATATGTTGAACAGTTCAGATACAGCAGATATTCGTCCACACAGACCGAACTTTGCCGCGCAAAGCTCGGAAACGACGCAGGCATCATCGGCGCTGCGCTTGTTAGCTATTGACGGGGGAACAATTTTGAACGGAATTACAGCTTTTCTTCTTGAAAATTCAATTTCCTTTTTTGAAAACGAACCGATGAAAAATCACACCTCGTTCCGTATCGGCGGAAACGCAAGGCTCTTTATTGAGGTGAAGAACGAGCGGGAGCTTTCCCTTGTTCTTGAGGAATGCAAAAAACTTTCCCTTGAGCCGTTCATAATCGGCAACGGGAGCAACCTTCTTGTTTCAGACGGCGGAATTGAAAGGCCGGTTGTTAAGCTTTGCGGAGATTTTGAAAAAATCACGCTCATTGATGAAACCACCGTCCGAGCCGGTGCGGGGGCAATGCTTGTTTCCCTCTGCCGCTTTGCGCTTGAAAATTCCCTCTCCGGCCTTGAGTTTGCGTTTGGAATACCGGGTTCGGTCGGCGGAGCGGCGTTCATGAACGCCGGAGCCTATGGGGGAGAGATGAAAGACGTTGTTTCCCTTTGCGAACACGTTGACCAGAACGGAATAAAAGGGGAAATTTCAAAAGAATCGCTTTCGTTTGGATACAGAAAAAGCGCATACTCCGAAAACGGCTGCATTGTTACCTTTGTCACCTTTAAACTTCAAAAGGGCAGCAAAGGAGAAATTGAAAACAGAATGAATGAGCTTCTTGCAAGGCGCAAGGATAAGCAGCCGCTTTCCTTCCCCAGTGCGGGCAGCGTTTTCAAACGCCCCGAGGGATATTTTGCCGGTGCGCTCATTGAACAGAGCGGCCTTAAAGGAAAAAGAATCGGCGGCGCGGCCGTCAGCGAAAAGCACGCGGGCTTCATTGTCAATCTCGGCGAGGCAACGTGTGCGGACGTCTGTGCGCTTATTGATTATTGCCAAAGGACTGTTTTTGAAAAATTCGGTGTAAGGCTCGAAACGGAAATTAAAATGATTTGACGGTGATACGAATGGAATTTGTAATCATTACGGGAATGAGCGGCGCGGGGAAGTCCTGCGTTGTCAATTCGCTTGAGGATGTCGGCTTTTTTTGCGTTGATAATCTTCCGGCAAAGCTGATTCCGGTTTTTGCCGAGCTTCTCAAAAGCTCAAAGGAGCACGAGCGCGTTGCGGTTGTGACCGATGTCCGCGCCGGAGAGGCATTTTCCGATCTGTTTGAGGCTATTGACGAACTCAAGGAGCTTCAAATTGAATATAAGCTGATGTTCATTGACGCAAGCGATGAGGTGCTGCTCAAGCGCTTTAAGGAAACAAAGCGCAAGCATCCGCTGGTTCAGGACAAGTATGACTCGGTTTCAAACGCCATTGCGCGTGAAAGAAATATGCTTGAAAAAGCAAAGAGCATGGCGGACTATCTTCTTGAAACCTCAAACCTTTCCGCAATCCAGTGCCGGGTGAGAGTTGCTTCAATGTTTTCCGGCTCCGGTGATAAGTCAATGCACATTCACTGTATGTCTTTCGGCTTCAAACACGGAATTCCGAACGACGCCGACTTTGTTTTTGACGTCCGCTTTCTTCCGAATCCTTTTTATATTCCGGAGATGAAACAGCTTACGGGACTTGATAAGCCTGTTTTTGATTATGTTATGAGCTTTGAGGAATCAAAAGATTATGAAAAAAAGCTTCTTTCGCTTGTGGACTGCGCTTTGCCCCTTTGCGTGAAAGAGGGAAGAAGCCAGCTCATTGTTGCCGTTGGCTGCACGGGCGGCCATCACCGTTCGGTAACTTTTGCCGAAATCTTATATAACCACTTCAAGGAAAAAGGATATTCATCCTCGGTCAGCCACAGGGATATTCTCAAGTGATTGATTGAGATGATAAGGAGATAACCGCCATGTCGTTTTCGCTCAGCGTTAAAGAGGAGCTTGCAAAAATTGAATATATGCCTTCCTGCTGCCGCCACGCAATGACCTACGGTATGCTCCTTTTTGGCCGGGAGTTTTCAAAAGGCGGAATTTCAATCATGACCGAACACGAAATTGTTGCCCAAAAATACGCTTCTCTTCTTGAAAGCGAAACCGGCGTCACGGCCGATATCTCGGTCTCAAAGGCCGGAAAATATACCGTCAGCGTTAAAGGGCGAGACATTGAAACGGTGCTCTCCTGCTTTTCAACAAGCGGGAACGAGTCTTTCAGCCGCATTAACCGCGGCAATCTTCTCAACGAAAGCAGCAGCGAGAGCGAAATTCTCAACTGCTGCAACGCGGCTTTCTTCCGCGGAGCTTTTCTCTCCTGCGGAACGGTCAGCGACCCGAACAAGGGCTATCACCTTGAATTTGTTGTTCCGTTCCGGACTCTCAGCCTTGACCTTATGAAGATGCTGACGGAGTATAACCTCAAGGCGAAGCACATGGTTCGCCGCTATGTCAACATCATCTATATCAAAGACAGCGAGAGCATTGAGGATTTGCTGAACATTATGGGTGCGCAAAGCTGCGCGTTTGAGATTATGAACATCAAAATTTATAAAGACTTCCGCAATGTTTCCAACCGCCGCGCCAATTTTGACAGCGCAAATGTTGCCCGGACGGCAATCGCTGCCTGCGCCCAGGTTGAAAAAATTCAAAAGATAATTGACCGCAACAAGCTCTCCGAGCTTCCGGAGGATTTGAGGCAATTCGCCGTTATGCGGGTTGAAAACCCGGATTCAAGTCTGCGCGAATTCGGAGAAATGTTCTCTCCGCCGCTTTCGCGCTCGGCGGTCAACCACAGGATAAAAAAACTTATTGCCTTTGCCGAACATCTCGGTGAAGCTTCCCCGGAGGATAAAAAGATTGGATAACAAAAGAAATTTTACCGTTCCAGAAGAAGAACTTGAAAAGCAGAAGGAATATTCAAAACTTGTTTCCCTTGTTCTTTCCTCGCGCTTTCCAAACTCTGCGCCGAAAGCCTTTGTCCATACCTACGGCTGCCAGGGTAATGTTTCCGACGGTGAAAAAATCAAGGGCATCCTTTGCTCGCTTGGCTATGAACTGACGGAATCGCTTGAGGAAGCCGACCTTGTTCTCTATAACACCTGCGCAATCCGCGAACACGCCCAGGACCGAGTTTTTGGAAATGTTGGTGCGCTCAAAAAATATAAAACCGCAAAGCCGGACATGATAATTGCCCTTTGCGGCTGCATGATGCAGCAGGAATATGTTGCCGAAAGAATCAAAAACAGTTTCCGCTATGTTGACCTTGTTTTCGGAACCCACGTTCTTCATAAGCTTCCGGAATTCATTCACCGCTGCCTCTGCTCGGGAAAAAGGGTTTTTGACCTCTCCGGCGGAGACGGAAACATTGTTGAGGGACTTCCGCTCCACCGCGACGGTGCGTTCAAGGCGTGGATTCCGATTATGTACGGCTGCAACAACTTTTGCTCATACTGCGTTGTGCCATATGTCAGAGGGCGCGAAAGGAGCCGCAGCTTTGACCTCATTGTTGAGGAGGCGAGACAGCTTGTTTCTGCCGGATACAAAGAAATCACCCTCCTTGGCCAAAACGTCAACTCATATAACAAGGACCTTGAAGAAAAGTTCCGCTTTCCGGCTCTCCTCAGCGCGATAAACGATATTGAGGGCGATTTTATAATCCGCTTCATGACCTCCCATCCGCGCGACTGCACAAAAGAGCTTCTTGAAACAATGGCAAAATGCAAAAAGGTTGCAAAGCACCTCCACCTTCCCGTTCAGTCCGGCAACGACCGCGTACTGAAAGAGATGAACCGCCATTATGACCGGGAAAAGTATCTGGGGCTTATTAAGTATGCATATGAACTGATGCCCGAGCTTTCAATAACGAGCGACATCATTGTCGGCTTCCCGGGGGAAACCTATGAGGAATTCTGCGACACGCTCTCGCTTCTTAAAGAGGTTAACTATACCTCGCTTTTCACCTTCATCTTTTCTCCGCGGCCGGGAACAAAGGCGGCCTCGATGCCTGACCCGGTTGACAGAAAGGAAAAGTCAAAGTGGTTTTCAGAGCTTACGGCGCTTCAGGAGGAGATTGCCTCAAAGCGCACCGCCGCAATGAAAGGCAGGCGGTATCGTGTTCTTGTTGAAGAAAGGAACGAGAGTTCCGGCCTCCTTTCTTCAAGAACAGAGGGCAACGTGATTATTGAATTTGACGGAAAGGACGAGCTTATCGGCTCGTTCGCCACGGTTGAGGTCACAGAGCCGAAAACATGGGTTCTTAAAGGAAAACTCATATCCCAAGGATAAAACGCAGTTTTCTGCGGCTATCAATATATTATTTTTTTCACAAGGAGTAACTTTACATGGATGTAATCAAACTCACACGCGAACTCGGCGCTGCAATTCAGCAGGACGAAAGATATCTCGCTTTTGCTAAGGCAAGAGAGGAGAACGAAAAAGACCCCGAGCTGCTTGACCTCATGGGTCAGATTCAGCTTGTTCAGATGAACTATCAGCGCGAGGCCGCTCAGGAAAAGCCGGACGCGGAAAAGATGGCCGAATATGAGCGCGAATTCAACGCCGTTTATGACAAGTTCATGGGCAACGAAAGAATGAAAGCCTATGAAGCCGCAAGAAAAGAAATTGATGACATGATGAACTATGTTATGCAGATTCTCGGCCTTTGCGTCAACGGCGCAGACCCCGCAACCTGCGAGCCGGAAGAACAGCACAGCTGCGGCTGCGACTGCGAAAGCTGCTCGTCCGACTGCCACCACTAAGCTCAAATTTTTTCCGCCGGCCTGAGAACGGTCGGCGGAGCAAGAAGTTTAAAAAGAAAGAGGGAAAAGCAAAATGGCGGAAATGACCCCGATGATGAAGCAATATCTTGAAATCAAAAAGCAATATCCGGACGCGATTTTGTTCTTTCGCCTCGGCGATTTTTATGAAATGTTTTTTGATGACGCAAAAACTGCCTCAAAAGAGCTTGAGCTGACCCTCACCGGAAAAAGCTGCGGCCTTGATGAGCGCGCGCCAATGTGCGGCGTTCCGTTCCACAGTGCCGACGGCTACATTGCAAAGCTTGTTTCAAAGGGATATAAAGTTGCAATCTGCGAACAGACGGAGGACCCGGCAACCGCCAAAGGACTTGTTAGCCGAGACGTTATCCGCGTTGTTACAAAGGGCAGCGTTATTGAAAACAGTATGCTTGACGACGCCAAAAACAACTATCTCACCTGCGTCTATCTTTCGGAAAACGGCGGCGGAATCTGCTTCACAGACGTTTCAACCGGCGTTCTTAACGTCACCTGCTTTGAGGGCAAGGGAACGGAAAACAAAATCATCAACGAGCTTGGCGTTTTTTCTCCGAGCGAGATTGTTCTCAACAAACGCTGCGCGGAAAACAAGGCGATTGCCTCCTTTATTTCAAAACGGATGGAGGCTTCCTGCGAAATCTATCCCGAGGAGAGCTTTTCATATGAAGCCTGCCTCGCTCAATGCAAAACCCATTTTTCCGAAGAAAAGTTTTCTTCCTCCGGTGTTGGTGAAAGCCCGGAGGCCGTTATTGCCGTTGGCGCGGCGATAAAATATCTTAAAGACGTTCAAAAGAACGATGTTGCAAACATTACCGATATAAATTTCTATTCTGAAAATCAATACATGAAAATTGATTTTTCAACCAAGCGCAATCTTGAAATTACCGAGACAATGCGCGGACGCGAAAAAAAAGGCTCCCTTCTTTGGGTGCTGGACAAAACCAAGACTTCAATGGGCAAACGATTGCTCAGAACGTGGCTCGAAAAGCCGCTTGTCAATTATGCGGCAATCACAAAAAGGCAAAACGCCGTTGATGAGCTTGTTTCAGACGGCGCAAAGCTTTCGGAGCTTCAGTTTGCTCTTTCCAATATATTTGACATTGAGCGCCTCATCACAAGGGTCGTTTATGAAACGGCGAACGCAAAGGAGCTTAATTCCTTAAAGCAGACTCTTGAGCAGCTTCCGCTCGTTAAGGCCGCGCTTTCAAAAACAAAAAGCACATATCTTTCTCAGCTTTATTCGCTCGTTGACCTGCTTGAGGACGTTCACGCTCTCATTGACGCGGCGATTGACCCCGAGGCTCCGTTCTCCGTCCGCGAGGGCGGAATGATTAAGGACGGCTTTAACGAGGAGCTTGACTCGCTGCGATACATCGAAAAAAACGGAAAGCAGTATATCACGGACATTGAAACCGCCGAAAAAGAGAAAACCGGAATACCGAAGCTCAGAATCGGATATAACCGCGTTTTCGGCTATTATATTGAGGTCACAAACTCATACAAGGCTCTTGTTCCGGACTCTTATATCCGCAAGCAGACCCTTGCAAACTGCGAAAGATACATCACTCAGGAGCTTAAAGACCTTGAAAGCAAGGTCCTCGGCGCCCAGGAGCGCAGCGTGAAGCTTGAGTATGAAATCTTCTGCCAGGTCAGAAAGGCCGTTTCAAGGGAGTATAACCGCATTCAGCAGACCGCGTCCGCCGTTGCGGTTGCGGACGTTCTCTGTTCGCTCGCCGCGGCCGCGATTGAAAACAACTATGTCTGTCCGACTATGCACGACAACAGTGTGATTGAAATTATTGACGGCCGCCATCCGGTTGTTGAAAAGGTTCTTTCAGACTCTCCCTTTGTTCCGAACGATACCTATCTTGACTGCGCAGACAGCCGCTGCGCAATCATCACCGGCCCGAATATGGCCGGAAAGTCAACATATATGCGCCAGGTTGCGCTCATTTGCCTTATGGCGCAAATTGGTTCCTTTGTTCCGGCAAAGCGCGCTGAGCTTTCAATAATCGACAGCGTTTTTACCCGCGTCGGTGCTTCTGACGACCTTGCTTCCGGCCAGTCAACATTCATGGTTGAGATGAACGAGGTTGCCTCAATCCTCAAATCCGCCGGAAAAAACAGCCTGATTATTCTTGACGAAGTCGGAAGGGGAACCTCAACCTTTGACGGAATGAGCATTGCAAGAGCGGTGCTTGAATATATCTCAGACAAGCGCAAAATCGGCGCAAAAACGCTTTTTTCAACCCATTACCATGAACTGACTGAGCTTGAGGGAAAGCTTGACGGCGTTAAAAATTACAACATCTCCGTCAAGAAGCGCGGAAGCACGATAACTTTCCTGCGCCGAATTGTCAGAGGTCCTGCGGACGGAAGCTACGGCATTGAAGTTGCAAAGCTTGCCGGCGTTCCGTCGGGTGTTGTCAACCGCGCAAGAGAAATTCTTCTTGAACTTGAAAGCGAGGACAGAAAGCTCAGAGCCGGAGCAAGACCCGATTTTGAAAAGAATGATGAACAGGAAGAAATGCCGCTTCAAATCTCACTTCAAAGCGAACGCGACGATGAAATAATTGACGAGCTTAAAAATATCGACGCCGACACGCTCACACCGCTTGAAGCGCTCACAACGCTTTATAAACTTGCGCAGAAAGCAAAGGGTATGTAAGAATATACCGGGAGATTTTCCTATGAAAAAATTCGTTTCAATAATACTTGTTTTTGTCTTTATGCTTCTTGTATCCTGCCAAAAAGCAGATTTGCCCGAAAGTGGAAACACCGCAGAGTATTCAAATCTTGTTGATTCGGGCGTTCAAAGCGAATTGAAAGAAACTCTGCTTTCGTGCGGCGTACCCCAAAACGCAGTCGATATCTTTTTAAAAGACGTCAACGAATATCACGAAACCGTTGAAAATACAACGCTCGTTCAATCGGGATACAAAGTTTTTGACCTTTCTCCCGTCACCTATGACGAAGATAAACTCAGCGAGCTTTGGAACAAAAAATTTCCCGTTTTTATGGGCTATAACTGCAAGCTGACTGCGTTCTTTCTTTATAAAAGCTTTGTTCGGTCAAAATCTGTCGTATCGGAATCGGAAAATGAAATGAGTATGCTTTTCACCCTTTCTCCGGAAAAAGCTCAAACCCATTTTTCAAAAGCTGACAGTGACCTCTTTGGTACGCTGTACCGGACTCCAAAAATAAAAGAGTCAATGTCCCAACAGGAATGTGTTGAAATAATCAAAAACGCATGGAACGAATACGGCGTTACGTTTGACGAAAGCAACGAAATCAAGCTTATAACGGTCTATACCGAGGACGATTACCCTGAATATCATCTTGAACCCGTTCATGCAGGCTTGCTTTTTAACGGAGATGAAAGAATCTTCTTTTTGGAAAAGCTTTCGTTCGTCAAGCCTTATCAGTACTCGGTTTTTGAAAACGAAAAGGATTTATACACTTATCTCAAAAATTCGTTCGGTGAAGATAAAAAGTTCTTCACAGTCATGAAAAACGCAGAAGTCATCGAATAAGAAAATAAAAAGTTCAACTAAAGGAAGGTGAAAATGTGGGAAGAATCAATGTTTTGCCGAAAAATATTGCCGAGCTTATCGCCGCAGGCGAGGTTGTTGAAAGGCCGGCCTCCGTTGTTAAAGAGCTTTGCGAAAACTCGATTGACGCAGGCGCAACGGCTGTCACCGTTGAAATCCGCAACGGCGGAATAACATACATAAGAATCACCGATAACGGCAGCGGAATTTTCCGTGACGACGTTCCAAAGGCTTTTTTGAGCCACGCAACAAGCAAAATCAAGTCCGCTTCCGACCTTGACAGCATTTTCACCCTCGGATTCCGCGGAGAGGCGCTTTCTTCAATCGCTGCCGTTTCAAAAATCGAGCTTTTCACCAAAACAAAGGATGAGGAAAACGGTACGTTTTACTCAATCGAAGGCGCAGCGGAAACAAAGAACGAAACCGCAGGCTGTCCGGACGGAACAACAATCGTTGTCCGAGACCTTTTTTACAATACTCCGGCAAGAATGAAGTTCCTCAAAAAGGACGTCAGCGAGGCGAACGCCGTTGCCGATGTTGTTGATAAGCTTGCGCTCTCTCACCCGGAGATAAGCTTCCGCTTTATCCGCGAGGGGAAACAGACTCTCATCACACCCGGAGACGGAAAGCTCCTTTCCGTCATTTACTCAATTTTCGGCCGCGTGTTCGCCGAGGGTATGATTGAAACGAATTATGAGCTTGACAAAATCGGCGTTTCCGGCTTTGTTTG
Organism: uncultured Eubacteriales bacterium; assembly: GCA_934511365.1. GTDB lineage: Bacteria > Bacillota > Clostridia > Oscillospirales > Acutalibacteraceae > UBA6857. The sequence goes on along the minus strand of CAKSWC010000001.1, from coordinate 145,168 downwards.
CAAGCCGAGCTCTGCCCGTCCGTCAAGGGCAATGCAGTATTTCTTTTTGAACGGACGCTTCATCAAGTCGCGCGGTTGCGCCGCTTCAATGGAAAACGCATACAAAAATTCGATTATGGTCGGAAAATTTCCGTCATGCGTGCTTAACATAACCGTTTTGCCGCAAACCGTTGACGTCAATGTTCACCCGGCAAAGACCGAGGTGCGCTTCAGCGATGAACGGCGCGTCTCCGGCGCAATCTATTACGCGGTGAAAAACGCACTTACGGAATATGACACACGCGTTCAGATTGACCTTGCAAAAATTGCACAAAAAACACAGCCTGAAAAGGCTCAGCTATATATGGTTGAGGACGAGCCGAAAAAAGCTGCCGCCCGTCAAAATGAACCTCAGCGTTCCGCGCCGAAAAAGGACTTTTGGCAGTCGATGCCTGCAAGCGAGTTTGGAAAAGCAGGCGGCCTTGCCTCACCAAAAAACGACAAGCTTTCCCACATCAAAGAGGAAAACGAGCCGGATTTGGTTGCTGAATTCAAAAACAAAAGGAATTTTGAACAAAAACAGCCACAGCTTTCAAAGCAAATTCCCACCGCGCCAAACAAACCGGCCGCGCAAAACGCAAAACCGATTCAGGCTGAAAATTCCGGCGCAAAAAAACAGCCTTTGCAAAGCGCACCGCAGACCGGCGTTTCAATAACCGACAAAAGGCCGCCGAAGCCTTTGCGCCTTCTCGGTGAGGCTTTCAAGACCTATATCATTTGTGAATATGACGGAAAAATCTGCATCATTGACAAGCACGCTGCCCACGAGCGCGTGATTTTTAACCGCATGAAAGCGGAGAGGGAAAAAAGCGAGCCGTCCCCGCAGGTTCTCCTCACCCCCGTGACGGTTACGCTGAACAAAAACGAATACGGCGTGATACTTGATAATCTTGACGTTTTTTCAAAATGCGGCTTTCTTCTTGAAGATTTCGGAAACGGCGCGGTAATTGTCCGCGAATGCCCAATGCTCCTTGAAAGCGACGATATTGCGGACGTTATTGTTGAAATTGCGAACAATCTTCTGCTGAACAAAACGGACGTTCAGGCGGAGAAAATCGACCGTATCTATCACACGGCGGCCTGCAAGGCGGCAATAAAGGCCGGCTTCAAAAACTCAACGGCGGAGCTTAAAGCCCTCGCCGAGCGCGTTTTGTATAACGATGATGTCCGCTATTGTCCGCACGGACGCCCCGTCCTTGTTGAAATGAGCAAATATGAGCTTGAAAAGCAGTTTGGAAGAATTCAGTAAAAAAAGGAGTGGTTCGGTGGAAAAGCCTTTGGCCGTTGCCGTTGTGGGTCCCACGGCGAGCGGAAAAAGCTCGCTCGCGGTGAAAATTGCAAAGCATTTCGGCGGCGAGGTTATCTCCGCCGACTCAATGCAGATTTATAAACGCATGGACATTGCAACCGCAAAGGTTACAAAAGAGGAGATGCAGGGCGTTTTTCACCACCTGATTGACTTTGTTGAGCCTTGGGAAAGCTTTTCCGTTGCCGAATATAAAAATCTTGCTCTCGCTTGCCTTGATGATATCACAAAAAGGGGAAAGCTTCCGGTCATCGCCGGCGGAACCGGCTTTTATGTTGATACCGTTATCAACAACACAAGCTTCCTTGACTATGAAAAAACCGATGTCCGCAAAAAAATTCTCCTGCGCGCGCAAAGCGAGGGAACCGAGGCGCTTTGGAACGAGCTTTTTTCCGTTGACAAAGAGAGCGCCGAAAAGATTCATAAAAACGACCTCAAACGCATTGTCCGCGCCCTTGAGCTTTTTGAAACAACGGGAAAGACCATGACCGAACAGCGCAGGCTTTCCCACCTTGAAAAAAGCGGCTATAACTTTTGTCTCATCGGCCTGACCGCGGAAAACAGACAGTTTCTCTATGACCGGATAAACACAAGGGTTGACCTGATGCTCAAAAACGGACTGCTTGAGGAAACAAAGAGCTTTTTTGAAAACGAACACTCCAAAACCGCAAAGCAGGCCATTGGATATAAGGAGCTGAAGCCTTATCTTGACGGCTCTCTTTCCCTTTTTGATGCGGCGGAAAACCTGAAGCGCGAAACGCGCCGATACGCAAAGCGCCAGCTTTCCTGGTTCAGGCGCAACGAAAAAATCAACTGGCTTTATATCGACAAAGAAAGCGAAAGCTCGCTTTTTGAAAAGAGCCTTGAAATTATTCAGAACTTCATTGAAAAAGCAAAAGGTGAATCCGATGAAGAACTCAAAAAACTTTAAAACGGTTGTAATAATGCTCTGCGTTGCCGCAGCGATTGTTCTGGCCTATGCCGCTCAGGGCATATATTTCAGCTATACCGGCAGCGTTGAAACCGAATATATTTTTCAAACGGATGACAAACAGATGGTCTCGGCCGAGGGCTTTGTTGTTCGCGATGAAAACCGGACGGAAAACAAAAAGAACCTCTCTATCCTTGAAAAAACAGAGGGGCGCACCTATGTTCCCATTGTTTCGGACAGCGCGAGCGTTGCAAAGGGTCAGACCATTGCAATCTCCTTTGAAAACGAGCAGGACGCAAAGGCTTATAACGAAAGTCTCACCCTTCAGGAAAAAATTGACCACCTGACTCAGCTTCAGGACCAGGGCAGCGTCAACCACATCAATGTTATGACCCTCAACTCCGAAATTTCCTCCGCCGTTAACGATTACATGAAAATCATTGAGTCCGGCGATTATTCCGACCTTGACTCGGCGGCGCAGAACATCAGCTATAAAATTACAACGCGCCAGCTTGCAACCGGAACAAAGCTCAATTTTTCGCCGCTCATTTCCGATTATAAAAAGCAGAAAAAGGCTCTGCTCAAAACGATAAGCGGAAAAAAGAACGTCAGCACCGAATACGCCGGATACTTTGTCAGCACGGTTGACGGGTTTGAGTCCGCCGCGGACTACAACAGCATTGCCGAGGGAAAAATTGACTCCGACGGCGTTGAAAAGCTGCTTTCAAAAAAAGGCGAAAATACCGCCAACGCTTTCGGAAAAATCATCGGCCAGCACACATGGTATTTTGTTCTTGACCTTCCTTTGGGCGATGCAACGGCGTTCAAAACCGGCTGTTATGTTGACGTCAGCTTTCCCGATAAGGGCGTGAACAACCTTTCAATGTCTGTTCAAAGCGTTTCAAGCCGCGCCGGAGACAAGGTTTCGGTTGTTCTCAAATGCACTTCAATGAACAAGGAAATCTCCGCCCTGCGCAAGGAAAAGGCGCAGATAACCGTTAAGACATATACCGGACTGCGCATCAGCAATGAGGCGCTCACATCGGACGAAAACGGAACCGAGGGCGTCTATATCCTGAGCGGAAAGCGCGTTTCGTTCAAGCCGGTCAATATCATTCATTACGGCGAAAATTATGTTATTGCAACTGCGGTCACGTTTTATAACGAGGACGGCAGTGTGGATTATGAAAAAACCTCTGAAAACGAGATTAAGGCGTTTGACAGAGTCATTACAAAGGGGCGAAATTTAAGTGACGGAAAAGTTATCGGTTGAAGAAAGATTCCAGAACATTGAACATAACCTTGAATACATCAACAGCCGCATTGAAGCTTCCGCAAAGGAAAGCGGAAGAACGCGCGGAGATATCAAGCTCATGGCGGTTACAAAAACCGTTGAGCCGGTTTTTATCAACCACGCGATCGACTGCGGAATTGATTTGATTGGCGAAAACAAGGTTCAGGAGTTCCTTTCAAAAAAAGAGTATCTGAAACTTGAAAACTGCAAGGCGCACCTCATCGGTCACCTTCAAACGAACAAGGTCAGACAGATTATCGGCCAGGTTTCAATGATTCAGTCCGTTGACAGTTTGAAACTTGCGCGCGAGATTGAAAAACAGGCGCAAAAGCTCAAAATAACCGCCGACTGCCTCATTGAGGTCAATGTTGGAAACGAGGAGAGCAAAACGGGGATTGATTTTTCCTCTGTTATGCCTTTGCTTGAAGAAATTTCCTCAATGAACGGCGTTTGCGTGAAGGGACTTATGGCGATTCCGCCGATTTGTTCCGAGAGGGAAGAACTTCTGAAATATTTTGAAAAAATGCACCGTTTGTTTGTTGACATTAAGGCGCAAAATATAGATAATATAAATATGCAGATTCTCTCGATGGGTATGTCGGGTGACTATAACGAAGCAATTTTATGCGGGGCGAATCTTGTCAGAATCGGTTCTTCGATTTTCGGCCCCAGGTTGTATTAAAGAAAGGACATGATACCAATGAAAATTTTTGACAGCTTAAAAGACGGACTCAAAAGATTTGTCAGTCTTTCCGATGATGAGGACTATGATGACGACGAGAACTACGGCGATGATGATTTTGACGATGATGACTATGACGATGAGCCCGTGACGGACGGCAAGAAAAAGGAGAGCGAAAAGGTTCATTATGAAATTCCCTCGCCCTCGGCATATAATCCGCCGGAATACGGAAAAAAGGCGGCCGAGTCCGCCGCTCCGGCATACGGCTTCAAGCCGCTTCAAAAAAGCGGCGCAAACCTCTATAAAATGGACTCAAAGCCGCAAAGCAAAAAGCTCAAGGTCACTTTGTTTGTTCTTGAGGATATGGATGACGCAAGAAATGTTGCCGACTGCATGATTGAAAGGGGAGTTGTTACCCTTGCGGACATGACGAAGCTTCCGACGGAGAGCGTCCGCCGCGTTCTTGATTTCCTTGACGGCGTGAAATATGTCTGCAAGTCTAAAATTGAGGTTATTGCAGAAAAAATTTATCTCATCGTTCCCGAAGCTGCGGAGCTTTCCGGAGACTTTTTTGGCCAGGTGGATAAGCCCTCTTTCTTTTAATTCTCATTAAAACGGAAGATTTTCAATCAAAGGAGAGATGAAAAATGATGGTTCCGAATCAAATTAAAATGCAGAACTTTTCCTCTGTCGGCCGCGGTGCATATAAATCAACCGAGGTTGACGCTTTTATGCAGAGGGTCTATGCAAGCTATAACGAGCTGTATTCGGAAAACGGAGAGCTGAAAAAAAAGTTCGCCTCCCTGCGCGATATTATTGAGGAATATAACGCCGGAAAAAACGCCATTGCAACCGCTCTTGTTAAGGCGCAGACCGTTGCCGACCAGACTGTTGAAAGCGCAAAAAACGCCTCTGACGCCATGCTTGCGGACGCGGAAAGGAAGGCGAAGGCTCTTGTTGACGAAAAAACAAAGGACGCCTCTCAGTATGCTGAAAAAATGAAGCAGACCGCAGACGAAGAGCTTGAAAAAGCAAGGGAAGAAATTCAAAAGCTCACCGAACAGGCGAACAACGAGGCCAAAAAATATATTGACGAAATCAACGCCAAGGCAAAGAAGATCATTGCCGATGCAAACGCCAAGGCCGGCCGCATTGTTGCAAGCGCATACAGCGACGCAAAAAAGGCCGAGGACAGGAAGAACGAGCTTGTGTCTCAGGCTAAGGACGAATATTTGACCGTTAAAGGCGGAATTGAAAGCTTTAAAAACAATGCGCTTTCCATTATGAATGACCTTCTTCCGAAGCTTCAGGCACTGAATATTCCGGCGTTTGACATTGAAACCGAGCAGCCGGAGGAACTCCTTGAGCCGGAAGCGGAAGCACAGGAAGAACCGCTGCCGCGCACTTTGAACTTTGGCGACATTGAACTTTCCGCAAAGGAAAAAGGCACCGAAAGAAAAGCCGAAAGCAGCATTCTTGACGATGAACCGGTTGTTAAGGAAAAGAAAACCGAGCCGGAAGAAAAAAAGGCGCACATTACCGCCGCTGACGAATATGTCAGAAAGATTTTTGACTCCATTAATCTTCCGAAGAGCGGCGAAACGGCCGGACTCTCCGAAGAAAAGAAAATTCCGACCCCCGGAGTCGGCTATAACGGAAACAAAACAAGCTTCAGCGTTTCTGATGACTTTGATTTGTTCACCGATGACGATGATTAATTGATTCTTTGGTGTTGATACTATGATACAAATTGTTTCCCTTTTTGTTATTGCGGCGCTCACCGCGGCCGATCAGCTCATAAAATACTTTGTTGTTTCCGACCTTAAGCCCGTTGGCGAAAAAACCGTCATTCCCGGCGTTCTGCGCTTTGCTTATGTTGAAAACGACGGCGCAATGATGGGTCTTTTCGGCGGAAAAGCGCAGGTTATGATGTGGCTGACCGTTGTTATCATTGCGGTCATACTTGTTCTTCTGATGCTTAAAAAGGTCAAATTCGGCTTCAATTACTGCTGTCTTGTTGCAATAGTTGCCGGCGGTATCGGCAACCTCATTGACCGCTTCAGGCTCGGCTTTGTTATCGACTATATTGATGTTCTTTTTGTTAAGTTTTATGTTTTCAATTTTGCCGATTGCCTTGTTACGGTCGGAGCGTTCCTCATGATTGGATATCAGATTTACGAAATAATCAGGGAAACAAAGGAAAAAAAGGAAAAGCAAAATGGTTGACGCAATGATAATCACCGTTGACGAAGGCTTTGCCGGCGAAAGGATTGACAAGGTCATCTGTTCCTTTTCAAAGGAGCTGAGCCGTTCCGGTGTTCAAAAAATGATGGAATGCGGCGCGGTAACAATAGCCTCAAAGCCCGTTTCAAAAAATTACAAGGTCAGGCTCGGCGATAAAATTTCCGTTGTTATTCCGAAGCCGCGTGAGCTTGAGCTGAAGCCGGAGAACATTGAGCTTGACATCCGATATGAGGATAGCGACCTGCTTGTTGTTAACAAACCCAAGGGGATGGTTGTTCACCCCGCGGCCGGGAATTATGACAAAACGCTTGTTAATGCGCTTTTATATCACTGCAAGGGCAGCCTTTCGGGCATCAACGGCGTGATACGCCCCGGAATTGTTCACCGCATTGACAAGGACACAAGCGGACTTTTGATTGTTGCAAAGAATGACTTTGCCCACATCAATCTTGCCGAACAGATTAAGGCGCATTCTTTTGAAAGGGAGTATCAGACCGTTGTTTACGGCGGTTTTAAAACGGACTGCGGAACTGTTGACGCGCCTATCGGCCGCCACAGCGTTGACCGCAAAAAGATGTGTGTAACGGAAAAAAACTCAAAAAACGCCGTTACCCATTACGAGGTTGTTGAACGATACAAGGGTTTCACCCACCTGCGCGTTCACCTTGAAACCGGAAGAACCCACCAAATAAGGGTGCATATGGCATATATCGGCCACCCCGTTGCCGGCGACCCGGTATACGGGCCGAAAAAGGTTATCACCGAGCTTTGCGGCCAATGCCTCCACGCCGGACTCATCGGTTTCCGTCACCCGAGAACGGGAAAGCACATTGAAGTTACGAGCGAGCTTCCGGAATATTTTGAAGCATTTTTAAGGAGACTTGAAAAATGACAGAAAAAAAACTGCCGCTTTCCGGCTGGCTTGTTGCCTCGGATATTGACGGCACTTTGAACGATAAAAAAAGGAGACTGCCGAAGCGCAATTTTGACGCAATTCATAAGTTTGTTTATGAATACGGCGGCCACTTCATTCTTTCCTCGGGAAGAAGCATTGAGTCAATGCGCAAGCATTTTCAAAACCTTAAGCTTAACACCGGATATGCCGTTTTCATCAACGGCGCCGGAGTTTATGATTATGAACAGGAAAAAATTCTCTGGCTCAGCCCTGTTAATGAAAAAATCACCGCGCTCATCAAAAGAACGGCCAAAAAGTTCCGTTTGGCGTCCGTTCAGGTTATCACACCGTGTGAGGCGCGCGTTGTTAAACCCACGCTTTCGGCATATATTCTTGCAAAAACAAGTAAGCTCCCGATTAAAAAATTCAGGAGCGTTGATGAGCTTCCGACCGGGGACTGGTGCAAGGCAATTTTCACCGGACTTCCGTTTGTTATTTCAAAGGTTGAAAACTTTGCAAAGGAAAACAGCAGCACAAAAAACAACCTTATGCGAACCTCTCCGTTCTCCTTTGAGCTTGTTAACGAGGGAACGAACAAGGGCGTTGCCGTGATGAAAGTTGCTGAAATTCTCGGCATTGAAAAAGAAAAAACCGCCGCAATCGGCGATTACTTCAACGATTATGAAATGCTCAAGGCGGTTGGACTTCCGGCGTGCTGCGGCCAGGCTCCGCAGGGGATGAAGAAAATTGCAAAACTTGTCACCTGCCACTGCAACAAGGGCGCCGTTGCCGACCTCATTGATTACATTATCAAAAACAACACCTGAGTTTTCAGATGTTTTTGAATATTGACCGAAAAGTTTTTTTGCTTTTTCGGTTTTCAAAAAGGAGGAAATCACATTGGACAAAACCAAAAAGACTGAGCTTAAAAAGCTCGCCTGCAAGGTGAGAATGGGCGTTATCGAAGGTACATACAACGCAAAGTCCGGCCATCCGGGCGGCTCGCTTTCGATTGCAGACATCATCACCTATCTTTATTTTGAAGAGATGCACGTTGACCCGAAAGACCCTGCATGGGAGGACAGGGACCGCTTTGTTCTTTCAAAAGGACACACTGCGCCGGCGCTTTATTCCGCGCTTGCACTCAAGGGCTTTTTCCCGTTTGAGCTCATCAAAACGCTCAGAAAGCCGGACTCAATTCTTCAGGGTCACCCGAGTATGCGTTACACTCCCGGCGTTGACATGAGCACCGGTTCGCTCGGCCAGGGAATTTCCGCTGCGGTCGGAATGGCTCTGGGCGCAAAGCTCAAGGGCAAAAACTTCCGCGTTTACACCGCTCTCGGCGACGGCGAAATTGAGGAAGGTCAGGTTTGGGAGGCCGCAATGTTCGCCGGAAACCATAAGCTTGACAACCTTGTTGCCGTTGTTGATTACAACAATCTTCAGATTGACGGCTCTCTTGACGAGGTCAACTCGCCCTGTCCGATTGACGAAAAGTTTGCTGCTTTCGGCTGGAATGTTCTTGTTATCAACGGCCACTGCTTTGACGAGATTGACGAGGCCTTTAAAAAGGCAAAGGAATTCAAAGGCAAACCCACCTGCATTGTTGCAAAAACCGTTAAGGGCAAGGGTGTTTCCTTCATGGAGGATAAGTGCGACTGGCACGGAAGCGCACCCAATGCCGAACAGTATGAGCAGGCAATGAAAGAACTCGGCGATGCTCTCGCCGCATTGGAGGTGTGATTATGGCTGACGTTATTAAATGTGCAACAAGAGACGCTTACGGCAAGGCTCTTAAAGAGCTTGGAAAAAGGGATGACATTCTTGTTCTTGACGCCGACCTTGCCAAGGCAACAAAAACAATCGTTTTCAAAAAGGAATATCCGGAAAAGTTCATTGACGCCGGCATTGCCGAGGGCAACATGATGGGCGTTGCCGCCGGACTTTCAACCGTTGGCTACACCGTTTTTGCAAGCTCGTTTGCAATGTTCTCCGCCGGCCGCGCTTTTGAGCAGGTCAGAAACTCCATTGCATATCCGAAGCTCAATGTTAAAATCGGCGCAACTCACGCCGGAATCTCCGTTGGTGAGGACGGCGCAAGCCACCAGTGCTGCGAGGATATTGCGCTCATGCGCTCCATTCCGAACATGGTCATCATCAACCCGGCGGACGATGTTGAGGCTTTCCAGGCCGTTCTTGCCGCCGCAGATTTTGAAGGCCCGGTTTATATGCGCTTTGGCCGCCTTGCGGTTCCGAGAGTTAACGGCGAGGATTACAAGTTTGAGCTTGGAAAGGGCGTTACCCTCAGAGACGGAAAGGACGTAACCATCGTTGCAACCGGCCTCATGGTCAACGAGGCTCTCATTGCCGCAGACGAGCTTAAGGCCGACGGAATTGACGCAAGAGTTATCAATATCCACACGATTAAGCCCATTGACAAGGAAATCCTTGTTAAAGCCGCAAAGGAAACCGGCGCAATCGTTACCGCTGAGGAGCACAGCGTTATTGGCGGTCTCGGCTCGGCTGTTACCGAGGTTCTCTGCGAGGAATGTCCCGTTCCGGTGCTGCGCCTCGGTGTTGAGGACACATTCGGAAAGTCCGGCCCGGCTGTTGAGCTTTTGAAAATCTTCGGCCTTGACGCAAAGCACATTGCCGAAAAAGCAAAAAAGACCGTTTCACTTAAATAAGAATTTTGCTGTGATAAAGCAATCAAAGCCATCGGTTCGGTCCGGTGGCTTTGTTTTTTGCAAGCGGCAAAAAACATTTGAAGCGGTTTTTCCCGTTGTCATAAACAAAGGCGTTGAAGCATAGAAATTAACAAAATGCATGAAAAGCTCGGAGGAATGTTTATGACAAGCTCTAATATTTACACTTCAATTTCATCGCGCACACAGGGCGACATATACATCGGCGTTGTGGGCCCGGTCAGAACGGGAAAATCATCGTTCATAAAGCGCTTCATGGACGTTCTTGTTCTGCCGAATATCAGCGAACAGGCAAAGCGTGAGCGCGCAACGGATGAGCTTCCGCAGTCCTCATCGGGCAGAACGATAATGACAACGGAGCCGAAGTTTATTCCGGAGGATGCCGTTGAGCTGACTCTTGAGGATAAGGCGCGGCTCAATGTCCGATTGATTGACTGCGTGGGCTATATTGTTCCAAGCTCACTCGGATACATTGAAAACGAGCAGCCGCGAATGGTTAAAACGCCGTGGTTTGAAGAGGAGATTCCGTTCAACATGGCGGCGGAAATCGGAACAAAAAAGGTTATTGACGAGCATTCAACAATCGGCCTTGTTGTTACAACGGACGGCTCAATCGGCGATATCCCGCGCGAGGAGTATGCCCAGGCCGAGGAGCGCGTTATAAACGAGCTGAAAGAGATTGAAAAACCGTTTGTTGTTTTGCTTAACTGCACAAAGCCAAAGAGCGAAAGCGCAAGAAAGCTTGCCCTTGAGCTTTCCGTGCGGTACTCGGTGAGCGTTATTCCGGTCAACTGCATTGAACTTGACGAGCAGGAGATTATTGAAATTCTGCGTTCGCTGCTCTATGAATTTCCGCTGACGGAAATGAGGGTCAATTTTGCCTCGTGGATATCACGGCTTGAAAAGGGTCATTGGCTGCGCAAGGAGATTTACTCCTCGGTTTTTGAAGCGGCAAAAACAATGAAAAAGGTTAAGGACGCTGAGGGCTTTTCCTCCTGCGTCACCGGTGCGGACGATATCACGGGAAGCCGGATTGAAAACATTGACCTTGCAACCGGAAGCGTAACGGTTTCCGTGAGCGTTAAGCCGGAATTGTTCTATAAAATACTCACCGAAAAAACCGGACTTGAAATTAAAGACGAGCAAAGCCTCATGAGCGACATCATTGAGCTTTCAAAGGTTAAAAAGGAATATGAGCACTTCAAGGGCGCGATTGACGATTGCAGAAGCACCGGCTACGGAATTGTTATGCCGACAATGGACGAACTGACGCTTGAGGAGCCGGAGATTATGAAGCAGGGCGGCCGCTACGGAGTTCGGCTCAAGGCGCAGGCGCCGTCGATACACATGATGCGCTGCGACATTTCAACCGAGGTTGCGCCGATTGTTGGAACGGAAAGCCAGTCCGAGGAGCTTATCATGTATCTTCTCAAGGGCTTTGAGGAGGATCCGTCAAAGATTTGGGAGTCAAACATCTTTGGAAAATCGCTCAGCAGCCTTGTTAACGAGGGACTGCACAACAAGCTTTACAAAATGCCGTCTGATGCACGGATGAAGGTTCAGGAAACGCTTGAGCGCGTTATCAACGAGGGCTGCAGCGGACTTATATGCATTATACTTTGACAAATTTGAACGGGGGTCGCTTGAGACTCCCGTTCAAGTTTTGCAAACGGCAAAGGTTCCTCGGGCGGTTACGAGCCGACCCCTACGAATTTGGATGTTAGATTTTGGATGTTGGATGTTAGAATATGCTAAATTTTATGCAGATTGCTCTCCAATTTGAAAAATCTAAAATCTAATATCTAATTTCGTGCACCTCCGACCCGTTTCCGATTCAGTTTTCAGAATCTTTCCTGCTTTTTCCAAACCCCAAGAAAATGAACAGCGTTGCAGGAATAATGCTGAGCGCAAACAGCACAAACATCAGCGGCTCAGCGCGGAAATATTCAAACATTTTTGAAAAGGCCTCCGGCTGAAGAAGAATGAAAAGTCCGGCCGCAACCGCGCCGATTGCGCAAACAAGAACCGCGCCGGAGGCCGCATCCTTCGCCCTTTTGGCGTATTCGTTATACTCCTTGGTCTGAAGGTCAACGGCGTTTTCAATCGCGGTGTTGAAAAGCTCTGCGCCGATAACAAGCGCACTCGTCACCGCAAGCACCGCCCAGTCGGTACGGCTCAAAACGAACCAGTCCGTGAGCCCGAGGAACGAAAACATATAAACAAGACAAGTCAGGTGAACGCGCATATTGCGCTCGGTTTTGATTGTTCTGAGTATTCCGCAAAAAGCGTAAAAAAAGCTCTTGAAAAGTTTTTTATAATTATCCATAACTTAAAAAAACGCCGGAATAAGCCACCATCAAAAGCGGCCTTTTCCGGCTTCCTTTCTTTTATTCTTCCATTGTGTAATAGCTTCCGCTGCGAACAAGGCCAAGCTGAGTGAGAACGGCCTCCTCCTTTTCCCTCATCCGAACAAGCTCAAGTCCGCCCGGCTCGTGGTCATAGCCGAGGAGATGAAGCATTGAGTGGACGGTGAGGAAAGCAATCTCACGGTCAAAGGTGTGGCCGTAAAGCTTCGCCTGCTTAATGGCGTGCTCAATGGAAATAACGATATCGCCGAGCATCTGCGCCCCCGTGTCGTTGTTGATGTCATACACACCGTCAACGCCGAGCGGGAAGGAAAGAACGTCCGTTGAGCGGTCAACGCCGCGATATTTGAGGTTGAGTTTATGTATCTCTTCATCATCAACGATTGAAACGCTGATTTCCGCCGGACCTTTGAATTTTTCGTTAACAAGAACGGCAATGCAGCAGCGCCTGATGAGCATTCGCACACCTGTTGGAATTTTTTCAACGTGTTGGTTGTTGCTGATGATGACTTTGACTCTGTCTTTCATTTTCTTTTGTGCGCCTCCTCATATTTTTCATATGCCTTGATGATATCCTGAACCAGCCTGTGGCGAACAACGTCTTTTTCTGAAAAACGGATGGTTTCAATATTGTCAACATTTTTGAGTATCTTGATTATGTCAACCAGACCGGAGCGCTTTCCGTCCGGAAGGTCAATCTGAGTAATATCGCCGGTAACAACAATTTTTGAGTTGAAGCCGAGCCGGGTCAGGAACATTTTCATCTGCTCGGGCGTTGTGTTCTGCGCCTCGTCAAGGATTATGAAGCTGTCGTCAAGGGTACGGCCGCGCATATATGCAAGCGGAGCAACCTCAATGTTTCCGCGCTCCTGATAGCGCTGAAAGCTTTCCGGGCCGAGCATATCAAACAGCGCGTCATAAAGCGGTCTGAGGTAAGGGTCAACCTTTTGCTGCAAATCGCCGGGAAGAAAGCCGAGCTTTTCGCCCGCTTCAACGGCCGGACGGGTCAGGATAATGCGGTTGACCTCCTTCGCCCTGAAAGCGCTGACGGCCATTGCAACGGCAAGATAGGTTTTTCCCGTTCCGGCGGGGCCGACGCCAATCACAATGGTGTTGTTTTTAATCGCCTCAATATATCTTTTCTGGCCGAGGGTTTTGGCCTTAACGGGCTTTCCCTTTGCGGTGATGCAAACGCAGTCTGAGCCCATTTGAGAGAGCCTGTCGTCGTTCCCCTCTTTAACAAGTGAGATAACATAGCGGACGTTCTGTTCGCCCAGAGATTCGCCCTTTGAAACAAGGGAGAGCAAGCCGTTGACCGCGCGTTCGGCGAGCGCGCAATGCTCCTCATCGCCCTGAATTTTCAGCTCGCTTCCGCGGCTGACAACGGAAACGGAAAACTCGTTTTCAATAAGCCTGATATTCTCATCGAACGAACCGAACAGGCTGACTGCGTGTTCAATCCTTTCAATATTGACAATGCGCTCCAACCGGGCAACACTCCTTAGCAAACGTCTGTCTGATATATTTCACCGGATATATTATACCACAGTTTTTGAATTTGTGAACAGAAAAGGGAAGATTTTTCTCGCCGTTTTCACCGAAAAATCAATCTGTTTCAAGCAAAAGTTTTTGCTTTTTGCCCATAAAGTCAATGCATTCATTCTCGCCGGAAACGGTAACTCCGGCTTTGCTCTTTGAAAGCGATATTGACGTTTTCAAAACGAGGGTGTTGCCGTATTTTTCAAAAGCCTGCGCCGTGTAGCCGTCAAGGGCGCGCTCAAGGGCGTTTTCGTCCGCCTCTTTTGTTTCGGTGTAATACAGCCGCGTTTCCTTAACAATGGCAAACGGGAGGGGAATATCTTTGAGTCTGAGCCGTTTTTCGCTTTCATACTGCTCAAAGTTTCCGCCCTTTTTGAAAAAGCCGAGCGGTATTTTCAGGTGAAAAAAGCGCAAAAAGCTTACGCTGTCCTCTTTAACATAGGCACGGCGTTCCTCATTTTCCGGCGCTGAAAAGGTTAGCGTGTCTTTATGGAAAGCGGTCACTTTTCCTCGCGCCTCACGGAAAACGCTGGAAAAATCGCGGTTCTCAACAATTCCGCTGATGAGCAAATCGCCCTTTTTAACGCCGTTTCCTTCGTGGTTTGCCTTTGTTCCGTTATACACCTGCAAAGAGAGCAAAAGCCCGTCAAAATCGGCAACAATGTTGCACGGTTCGCCGTAGGTTTTGCTTTCCGGCTTTTGAATGTAATCGCGGACCTCAATAACCGCTCGGCAGCCGGAGATGTTGACCGCCGCCCAAAGCAAACGCCCGTTTAATTCGGTTATCATTGAATCGGAAAGCTCATGAACGTCAATTTTCGGCTTGAACGCCCCTTGCGAAAGGCCGAACTTTTCTGCCGTCTCCAAAATTTCCTCGCTGCTGAGGTTTTCGCTCCCGACCGTGTCAACGCTCCAAACAAAAAGAGACATGATGCACATGAAAACGGCAAAAAAAGCCGCGCCGAAAACAAGACCGACCCTGTTCCTGTTTTTGAAAACAAAAAACGGCAATCCGTGTTTTGAAAGGCAGGAAAGCTTCATCCCGCTTTTTTTTGAAACACCGCGCAGCTTTTTGTAATCACGAGCGGTAACAAAGCCCTCAAGAGCGTCCGCGTTAAAAACGAGCGAGCGCACCTTGATTTTCTGCCTTTCGCAAAGATTAACAAAGCGTTCGCCAAAGCCGCCGTATGCACGAAACCTCACATAGCCGAAAAAAAGCCTGAAAAGTTCAAACAAATCTCTCTCTCCTTTCATGTTCCGAATTCAAGCGAAACAATGTCTCCCGTAACGCTGACGCGGTCGCAGGAAAGATTGTTGATGCAAAGGCAGTCTCCGCTGAATTTGACCGTTATTCCCCGGCAGTTGAGGCGAACAACGCTTTGGTCATACTCAATAATTCCGCAGGAGCCTTCAACCGTTGCCTCGCGGTTTGAGGAAAGCTCAATGTGCGGAAGCCGCAGCTCATTTTCCGCTCCGAGCGCGGCAAGCTCCTCAATTCTTCCTCTGAGTTTTTTTGGCATTTCAAACCATTCCTTTCAAAGCTTATCAATATCAAAATATGCTTTTCGAGGCGATGATATCACCCCAAGAAGCGGCATAAGTATTTATTGAAAGAGGGTGCGTTTTGCAATGAAAAAAGATTTAAAAAGAGTTTTAAAAAGCCTGAAAGGTCTTGTTCTTTTGCGCCTTGGGGCAATCGCGTTCTTTCTTTTTCTCCTTTCCTTTTTCTTTTTGCTTTATCCGCAGGAAACGGCAAAAAGCGTCAGCGAGGGACTGACGCTGTGCCTTTCGGTTGTTATTCCCTCGCTCTTTCCGTTCATGGTGGTTTCCGGAATATTTGTTTCCGGCCCTCTTTGCGGAAAAATCGGAAAGGCTTTCAAAAGGGTCATTTTCTTCCTTTTTTCCCTGAGCGGCGCGTGCTTTTGTCCCGTTCTTGTCAGCCTTGTCGGCGGATATCCGACTGCCTCCTTTTGCGCCCGGCAGCTTTATGAAAAGGGGCTTATCACGGGGCGTGACTTTCGCCGCCTTTTGCTTTTTGCCGTCAATCCCTCGCCGTCCTTTGCTCTCGGTGCGGTTGGCGCAATGATGCTCGGCTCAAAGGAGAGCGGCGCGGTGATCTTTTTTTCGGTCATTATTTCATCGTTTCTTCTCGGCCTTTTTTCGCGCCTTGTCAGCACCGGAGAGAACGAGGAAGCCGAAGAAGTGCCCGTTCTTTCGGTCAACGAGCAGTTCACGCCGTTTTCAAAAAGCATTGTGAGCGCAATAGGCAGTGCCGGCCGGTCAATGCTTTTCATCTGTTTTTCCGTTTTGTTTTTTTCCGCCGTGCTTTCGGTCACGGACAGATTGTTTCCCGGGGAAAATGCCTCGCTTTTCTGCGGCGCACTTCTTGAGGTCACCTGCGGCTGCCGGCGTTGCTGCCGCGTTCTTCCGGTGGAGATAGTTGCCGGAATTGTTGGCTGGGGCGGACTTTGCACCCATTTTCAGGTGATGGAGGACGTGATTCTTTCAAAGCTCAAGCTTTCGGTCTTTTTTTCTTTCAGGCTTCTTCACGGTGCGCTTTCCGCCGCGGTCTGCTCGGTTTTGCTGAAGCTTTTTCCGCAATTCGTTCCAACATTTTTGAACACAAAAACATCCGTTTCATATTCCTGCGGTTCATCTTTTTTTCTTTCGTTCTGTCTTGTTGCAATGTGTGCGCTGCTGATGCTGGGGAACAACTTTGTTCTTTCAAAAAAGCGGAAAGGAAATGCAGGTTGAAATACCTCACAGTGTGTGGTATAATAGCCTCATATTGAGCAAAGGAGGCCGCATATGAGGCAAAAGCTTTTTGACGGCAAGAACTATGAAAAATGCTGCGGACACTGCCAAAAGGGCGTTATTCCCTCTGACAGGAGCGTTGTCCTTTGCAAAAAGCGCGGCGTTGTTGCTTTTGAGGGCTGCTGTTCCTCTTTCCGCTATGACCCGCTCAAGCGCGTTCCAAAAAGGATCAAGCTGAACGCCGATTTCACCGAGGACGAATTTAAATTGTAAACATCCAAAATCTAACATCCAACTTGCAACTTTTTCCACGGATTTCAAAAATTTTTTCCGGCAAAATATCCGCCGAAAATCTTGACAACTTCTCCTTTTCGCTCTACAATTAATTATAGAACATTTGTTCGAGAAAATTCGAGAGAAATTGAACGGATGTTGAAAATTCAATCCGGGAAAAGGAGTTGATATTTTGCCAAGACCGTCAGGCGGCGGTTTGAAGTTTTGGAGTTTTGATGTTGGGTTATTCAGAGACAAAAAGATAAGGCAAATCAAAGGTGAATTCGGTCTCAGGGGCTATGACTGTTGTTTTTTGATATCAACTTCAATCTTGTCACCCATTCATTTCTCCTTTCATAAAATACTGTGATTACAAATGAAAGGTGATTGATATGAACAGCTTTGATTCAATGATCGAACGATATAAAAAAGAACTGATTGACGCAAAGCGCCGCTCAATAGAAAAAGAAATTGTTGAAACTTCCGCCGAACCAGTTTTTTCCGAGACTGAGCCGGAAACTTCCGCCGCTCCTGTCTTTTCAGAGACTGAACCGGAAACTTCCGCCGCCCCCGTCTTTTCAGAGACTGAGCCGGAAACTTCCGCAAAACCGGTTTTTTCCGAGACTGAACCGGAAACTTCCGCCGAACCGGTTTTTTCCGAGACTGAACCGGAATTTTCCGCAAAACCGGTTTTTGCCGCCGCTTCAGATACGCGGCCGGAAGCCGAGGAGACGGACATTTTGCGCGAAACACTCGGACTTAAAAACCCGCGTGAAGCTTTGAGTGAAAAAACGGCGGCCGAAGAGCCGAAAAACGAACCGAAAGCAGCTCCGGCGGCGGAAGAAAGGCCGGAGGGGGAGAATAATTTCCAAAGCGAAAGAGATATACCGGATGACAACGAAGCCGTTTTTGAAGAAAACGAACCGTTTCCCGAATCGCTCGGCGCACTGAAAGTTCAGGTCTTTATGGCGAATCGTGCTTATCCGGTGTCCTCCGCTCATGTTGTCATTACCGGAAAAGACAACAAAAAGGTCTATTTTGACGGCTACACAAACACAAACGGAATTGTTGGAAGCTTGCTGCTTCCGGCGCCAAAAAAGGTGTTCTCCCAGTCTCCGCAGGAAAATCCGCCGTATGCACAGTATGACATCACCGTTTCCCATCCGAAGTTTCAAAAGCGTCAATATCTTGGCGTCCCCGTTTTTTCCGGGGTTGAGTCAATCCAGAACATACAGCTCCTTCCGCTCGGAACCGATGAGTCAGACACCGATGTTACGGAAAGCGAGCCTAACGAACTTCTGATGAAGGGCGGAGAAAAGAATGCCTGACGCCGTTGTTGTTCCCGAATACATCACCGTTCACCTCGGTCCTCCGGGCTCGAACGCAAAAAATGTTACCGTTCCTTTTGTTGATTACATTAAAAATGTTGCCTCAAGCGAGATTTATCCAACATGGCCCGAAAGTGCAATAAGGGCAAACATTATTTCTCAAATTTCAATCGCGCTCAACCGGATATTTCTTGAATACTACCGCTCAAGGGGCTATGATTTTGACATTACAAATTCAACGCAGTATGACCAGGCCTTTCAGTATGGGCGCGACTATTTCGGAAACATATCTCAAATTGTGGATGAAATTTTTAACACCTATGTTGTGAAGCAGGGAACGGTTCAGCCGTATTACACCGAGTATTGCGACGGAATCAATGTTCAGTGTCCGGGTCTTTCCCAGTGGGGAACGGTCACTCTTGCAAACCGCGGATATTCGCCCTATGAAATTTTGCAGTATTACTACGGCGATGATATCAATCTGCGCCGAGCCGATGTTGCACCAACTTTTCAAACCTATCCGGGGGTACCGCTGCGCGTTGGCAATGTTGGAAACAATGTTCTTGAAATTCAGCGCTGGCTCAACAGAATTGCGCAGAACTATCCGAGCATTCCGAAAATTCCGCTCACGGACGGTTCTTTCGGGCGGACAACGGAAAACGCCGTTAAACAGTTTCAGCGGATTTTTAACCTCACTCCGGACGGAATTGTCGGCGAGGCAACGTGGTACGCAATCAGGCGGATATATAACGGCGTGAAGCGTCTTTCGGAATTATATTCCGAGGGTATCACAATAACCGAGGCGGAAAGACTCTTTCCATATCCGCTCAGACTCAAAGACAGAGGACAGCCGGTCAGCATCATTCAGTATTACCTCAAGTTTCTTTCAAGGTTCAATAACTCTCTGCCGGATATTGACGTTGACGGAATATTCGGCCAAAGCACAGAGGACGCGGTGCGCACGTTCCAAAGCGAGCATAATCTCACGGCGGACGGCATTGTTGGTGAGCAGACATGGGACGCAATTATTGACGAATACCGGAAAACGATAAACTCTCTGCCGTATGAATACAAAAGCTATTCATCGCTGCTTTACCCGGGCTACGTCATCACGGAGGGTGCAACGGGAAAGGCGGTTGAACAGCTTCAGACCTATCTTAACGTCATCTCGCAAAATCTTGCCGCCGTACCGCCGGTAACGGTTGACGGAGTATACGGACCTCAGACAGTCAGTGCGGTTGAGGCGGTGCAGTCGCTTTACGGAATGCCGGTCACGGGATATGTCGGTCCGCTGACGTGGAATGCAATCGTTGAACTTTATAACGGATATAGAATATTTTAAGCAGTCGGATTTTTCGGGGGCGTTGCCTGAGACGCTCCCTTTTTTGGCGGCATATATTTAGTCGGAAATATCATTCATTTGAATAAAAGGCAAAAAAACAGCCGACAATACTGTCGGTGATTTAATGAGTGATTTTGAAAAAAGCTATGAAGAAAACCTTGCAATGATAAACCGAAAGCTGAGGATAGGGGAGAGCTTTGATATCCTTGTTAAGCGCATTAAAGCCGGCGGAAAAAGGGTGACGTTTTACTGCATTGACGGCTTTGTCAAAGACGAGATGTTTGAAAAAATGCTTGAATATATCAGCAAGCTTACGGAAAAAGAGATGAAGGACTGCCCAACTGCAAAGGATCTTTTGGACAGTCACATAACCTATATCGAGTCAAGCGTTGAAAAAAGCCTTGAAACTTTCACAACCTTTGTTCTTTCCGGTGCAATCGGAATGATAGTTGAGGGCTACAGCGAAGCAATTATTATTGACGCGCGAACTTATCCGGCGCGCGATGTTCAGGAGCCGGAATCGGATAAGGTTCTGCGCGGCTCGCACGAGGGTTTTGTTGAAACGGTGATTTTCAACACGGCGCTGATACGCCGAAAAATACGCAACCCGAAGCTGACGTTCAAGGCGTTTCAAATTGGAAGCGAGTCCAAAACGGATGTTGTTGTTTGCTATCTTGAGGACTGCGTGAACAAAAAGCAGCTCTCCTCAATAAGCAAAAAACTGCGTTCAATCGAGGTTTCAAGCCTGACAATGAGCCAGGAAAGCCTCAAGGAATGTCTTGTTCCGTCTCAGCCGTGGAATCCGTTTCCAAAGGTGCGATACACCGAACGCCCGGACGCCGCCGCTGCGTGCATTTATGACGGAAATGTTGTTGTTCTTGCGGACGGTTCACCCTCGGCAATGATTCTTCCGACCGGTGTTTTTGATTTTGTTCAGGATATCAACGACTATTACTTTCCGCCGATGATAGGAACATTTCTGCGATATGTCCGCGCGGTTGTTTTTGCGTTGTCGCTGCTGCTTGTTCCGGCGTGGTACCTTTTGACTCTTTACGGCGAAAGGCTTCCTGAGGGGCTCAAATTTCTGCTTGTGAAAGAGCCGAACAGCGTTCCGCTCATTGCGCAGCTTTTGGTCATTGAGTTTGTGATTGACACGCTGCGCCTTGCCTCGCTGAACACACCGAGTGCGCTGAGCAATTCTTTCAGCGTTGTCGGTGCGCTTGTTCTTGGAGAATTTGCGGTTTCGTCCGGGTGGTTTGTTTCGGAGGTTGTTTTGTTCATGGCCTTTGCCGCAATTTCAAACTTCACCCAGGCGAGCTATGAGCTTGGATACGCGATAAAAATTTCGCGGACACTGCTTTTGATACTCACGGCGATATTTAAAGTTTGGGGCTTTATTGCCGGGCTTGTGATAATATTGCTTGTTGTTTGCACAACAAAAACCGTTGACGGCTACACCTATCTTTATCCGCTCTTTCCTTTTGACGGAAAGGCGTTTTACGGGCTGCTTGTCCGCCGCTCGCTCAGAAGCAAACAGCGCAAGGCGCACAGCAATGACGTTTCAATGGAAAGAAACTGAAGAATCAATTACAGGCGGCTTGCAACCGCCTTTTTTGCTTTCTTTAAAAATAATTCCAAAAACCCGAACCCCTTTGCAAAGCGCAAAAAGTGTGATATAATGAACCCGTATTTTTTAAAAACAAAGGATATCTTTGAAGATGAAAAAAAGCAATATAGTTATCATAGTTCTCTGTGTGCTTGTTCTGCTTCTTTCCGGTGCTTTTGCGGTGAAATACGTTAGAACGCAAAAAAACGATCCCTCGGCGGTGAACGGTGATTTCACCGAAAGCGAACAAAAGAAAAAGGCAAAGGAGCTTCCTAACGCCGTCAGACTCATTGAAGAGGAGGACTTTTTCCTTTCCGGTGGCTCGGCTGAGCAAAGCGAAATTTCCGAAGATTCTCTCGCGTTCCTTTCAGACTCCGTTTTTGACGAGGTCTTTCTCAGGATAAAGGCCTTTTCTTTTTCAAAAGGCTCCTCCCTTTCCGCAAAAAAAGAAAAAGCACTCAAAAGTTTTTTGAAAAAGCTCAAAAAACAGAACAAAAAAATATATCTTGAAGTCGATGTTTCAAAAAAAGCCTCCGTTTTAAAAAAAGCTTTTTCCTTAGATGTAAACGGAATAGTTTTGACCGGAACAAAAGGAAAAAGCGCTTCCTATCTTTTAAAGCGTTTTGAAAAGACTTCCGGATTGAAAGGGAAAAAGGATGCCGCTCTTGAGCTTGATTTTGGGCGGACTGACCTTGAAAAGCTCTCTTTCAAAGCGGACAGGCCGTTGTTTTTTCTTCTTTCTCTGAGCAATAAAAGCGAGGAGGAGAGCCGCGCTGCGCTCGAAAAATTCAGCTCCCTTTGCAGCCGGACGAATGTTTCTCTTTGTGTTCTGGCGGGAGTTCAAAACTCAAAAAGCAAGGATTATTCACTCGTGCTCAGAAACACAATTCTCTCTGATTCCTATTCTTTTGTTTCCTCAAGGCTTCTCGGACCGCTTTCCGCCGTCCGGCTTGATTCGGGCAAATGTTTTTCCGCTGTTTTGGAATATCTTGAAAACGGAATCATTCCGTCTCTTGCTTTTCAGTCTCTTTCAATAGACGGCTACACACCGGGCGTTACGCAGGAAACCGCCGAACACCGGGTAAGCCTCACCCTGCGCGGTTCATATCTTTATCCGATATATTTCGGCTCCGAGGAGCTTGAAACCGGAAAGGACGGCTCGGCCTTTCTTGAGCTTTCGCTTTCCAACGGGAAAAACACCTTTTCGTTCTCTCAGTGCGGAAAAAAGCTCGAATACCTTGTCAATGTAAGCTTCAAAGATGAGGTCATTCAGGAAATCCGGCCGCAGGGCGCTCTTTATCTTTCAGAGGGGAAAAAGGCGAAGGTTACCGTAACAGCCGTCTTTGGCGCCGAGGTTTTTGTTAAGGCAGGTGCTTTGCGCTTTGAGGCTAAGGCCGCAACAAAAGAAAAAGACGGCTGCTGTGAATACACGGCAACGGTATCGGCTCCGGACAGCAAGGTTGAAATTGAATCGCTCGGAAAACTCTCCGTCATAGCTTTTTATAACGGAGAAACATATACAAAAGAGGGGCCTGCCGTGATATATGCGCAAAACGCCTCTCAGGAGCTTTCCGGGAAGAACGGAAGCTCTGAAAAAGTAACGATTGGAAATAATACCGGGAAAAGCGAGATTGAAGAGATAACCGCCGAAAGCTCTGCGCACACTCAACGGTACACCGGAAACCAGATGTGTGTTGTAACGGCGGATTATGCCGACACATGGACGCCGCAGACCGATGACGACAGCTTCGTTCCCTATTACACACCGCTTGTTAAAGGCACGATTGACTATGTTACGGGTCAAAGCAGCGTTTATGACAGCGAGGAGGGAATTGAAAGGGAATTTTTCTCCCTTGCCTCCGGCCGCCGCGTCAGGACCCAGGATGTCCGGCTTGTTTCTTATGTGAACCAGGGAGATAATCGCATCAGCGTTGCCTCGGCAGGAAACAAAAACGGTGATTTTGAAATAACCTTCAACATGGACTGGGAGGCTCCGTATTCATTCTCCTTTGGTCCGCAGGCTTATTATTCGGCGAATTCAAAAAAGTTCAACGTGAATGCGTTCACGGCTCAGTATATTCGCTTCACCTTTTATCACACATCCTCGGCCTCGGGTGCCGTTGATACCTCGCAAAGCTCTGTTGTTTCCTCCGCCGGATGGAGCGCGGACGGGGCACAGAACGCCGTTAACCTCACCTTTGCGCTCAGAAATGAGGGCAGGTATTACGGCTACAGCATTACGCGCAACAGCGGCGGTCAGCTTGTTTTGACTATTAAAGGTAAGCCGAAGTCGCTTTCCGGTTCTTTAATCGTTCTTGACCCCGGACACGGAGGCTCAGACGGCGGAGCGGTGGGTCTGAATGGCGCCGTGAATGAGAGCGTGCTCAATTTTGCGCTTTCCGCCGCCACGAAAAACGAGCTTGAAAAACGCGGCGCAAAAGTGCTTCTCACTCGTTTTGATGATGCCGATGTGACGCTTGAGGAGCGCAAGGCATACGCAAGGGCGCAGAACGCAGACCTTTTTGTCAGCATTCATTGCAATGCGTCCGTAAATACGTCAAAATTCGGAACGGCCGTCTATTACTACCGCCCGTTTTCAATGCCGCTTGCAAAGGCGATATATGAAAAAACGGCCGCCCTTTTTGCCAATGATTTTTATTCCTCTGACCCGTCAAAGCGTTCCTCCTGCGGCCTTGGAGCAATGTATAACCCGTTCAGTGTAACAAGACTTGAGGAATGCCCGAGCGTTCTTGTTGAAACCGCGTTTATTACGAATGAGACCGAGTGCAGACTGCTTCTTGATTCGGTAAACCGCGATAAAATCGCCGCTGCGATAGCGGACGGAATCGAAAGCTATTATAACTAAGTAACTTTGCCTAACCGAGAAATAATTTTGAAACAAGCATTGCAACAACGCCCGGAAGCGAGCCTACTGCCGAAACGGCGAGCGTTACCGGATTGACGGCGAGGGTGACTCCCGTTGCCGCCGAAAGAAGATTGACCGCAAAAAGCGCAGCAACGCCCTGCAAAGCCGAAAGAACGAGCGCTTTGAAAAAATGCTTGCTTTTGACCATCACCGCAAGGATGATGACGGAAAACGCCGCAAGCATTATTATCACCGGAATACTTTTGAACTGCATTTTTTTCATCGCCCCTTTCAAAGAATTTTATGCCCGGACGGGCGGTGAATATGATTGAAAAAGCGTTTGAATTTGTTTTGCGCCCGGCGGCAGAAATTTTGAAAGGCCTGATATTAAAAATGAAACCGTTAAAACTTTCACCGGCAATAAAAGATTATATTTGGGGCGGAACGCGCCTTTCAAGGGAGTTTGACTATTTTGCAATGACCGACCGCCAGGCGGAGGCGTGGGTGCTTTCCTGCCACCCGGACGGCGAGTGTATTGTTGAAAACACCGCTTTCAAGGGGAGAACACTTTCAGACGTTCTTTCCGCTGAGGGCAGAGATTACACCGGAACAGACGGAAAAAAGTTCTCCTCCTTCCCCGTACTCATCAAGCTCATTGACGCAAAGGATAATCTGTCTTTGCAGGTTCATCCGGATAACGCCTATGCAAGAGAGCACGAAAACCAGGACGGAAAAACCGAGATGTGGTATATTCTTGACTGTGAAGAGGGCGCACAGCTGATTTTCGGCCTTAAAGAGGACATGACAAAGGAACAATTTGAAGCCGCCGTTCAAAACGGCACTGTTTTGAATTTTTGCAACAAAGTTCCCGTTAAAAAGGGAGACGTCTTTTTCATTGAAGCCGGAACGCTTCACGCAATCGGAAAGGGAATTCTCCTCGCCGAGGTTCAGCAAAGCTCAAATGTCACCTACCGCGTCTATGATTACGAAAGGCTCCAAAACGGAAAGCCGCGCGAGCTTCACCTTAAAAAAGCGCTTGACGTTTTGAAACTTCAAAAAGAACAAAGAACCGATTTTGAGCCGAAAGAGACGCAGGTTTTCGCCTCAAGCAAAAGAACTCTCCTTGCCTCTTGCGAAAACTTTACGTCATATAGACTTGACGTTAAGGATAGCTTTGAAATTACCGCGGACGAAAGTTCATTCGTTTCCCTCGTTGCGCTGGATGGGAACGGCGTCCTTTGCCATAACGACAGCGTTCTGACGTTTTATAAGGGAGAGAGCGTTTTCCTCCCGGCCGGCCTCGGAAAGGTCGAACTTCTCGGCGACCTCACGGTTCTTGAAACAAGAGTATAGAAAAAAGTTGACAAAGCGGAAAAAGTGTCATATAATAACTGATGACAAATGAATCTTCGGGGCGAGGTGCAATTCCTCACCGGCAGTTACAGCCTGCGAACTTTGCTCTTTTGAAGCGGAGCCGATCCGGTGAAATTCCGGAGCCGACGGTCACAGTCCGGACGGAAGAAGAAAAACATGTGTTCCTGCTTTTCTGCGCCCGCAAATTTCTTGCGGGCGTTTTTGTTTGTCAGAAATATTTCTGAAAGGTTGGAATAAAAAAATGAAAAAAAACAAAAAGTTCACCCGTTTCGTTGCTGTCTCAATGCTTTGCGCCGTCAGCTTTGTTCTGTATCTTCTTGAATTTCCGCTTTTTCCCGGAGCGAGTCATCTTAAGCTTGATTTAAGCGACATTCCCGCGCTTTTTTCCGCAATGCTTTTCGGCCCGATTTGGGGAGTTATTGTTGAGCTTGTTAAGAATCTTATCGAGCTTGCGGTCAAGGGCGTCGGAACCCAGATGGGGTTTGGAAATCTGATGAACTTCATTGTCGGAACGGCGTTCATTGTTCCGTTTTGTCTGATTTATAAAAAGCACGAAAAAAAGAGTGGCCTTGTTGCTGCCTCTCTTGTCGGCCTTGTTTCGATAATATTATTCGGAATTGTTGCGAACTATTTCATTGACCCGCCGTTTTTTAAGTATTTCCTCGGGATAACGCTTGAAAAAAAGGCACTCTGGGGTGCAATCTGGTCTGCAACGGCACTCAATGCCATCAAGGGTGTAATGCTCGGAGTGCTCAGCGCAACGCTCCTTCCGGCTCTTGTTAAAAGAATTGACAAACAAAAATTCATTTGAATTTGTATTGACGAAATGAGTGCAAAAAACCGTCCTTTCCGGGCGGTTTTTTGCGTGTATTTGTTGCTATCGCGCAAAGATTATGATATCATAAACACAAGTAACTATTTAGGGAGAGAATCATATGAAATCATTCATTGCAGCGATTTTGAGCTTTTTCATGATGCTTTCATCGCTTTTCGGTCTTGCGGACAAGGGAACCGCTGAAAAAATTCAGCGCTTTCTGAATTCTTCAGACAACGTCAGTGTTATCGTTGAGCTTGAGGAGGGCGGTCTGCTCGATTCGGTGAAGAATTCCGAGGAGCGCAAAGAGCTTCTTTCGTCATATCTTGAAAGCGGGCAATATCAAAAACTCAAAAATGCGCAGGAAAAGGTTAAAAAGCTCATCAGGAAAAACATTTCTGCCGCAAGCTTCAAAAATTCGTTTTCATATTCGTTTGTTATGAGCGGCTTTTCGCTTGTTCTTCCTTATAAGTATATCTCCGCTCTTGAAAAGCTTCCCGGCGTGAAAAGCGTGAGCATTGCTCCGCGATACAGTCAACCCGAGGAGGAGGAAAGCGAGCAGGAGTTTGACAGCAAGTTTGACTATAACCGCTTTACCGGCGTTTCAAAGGCGCATGAAAACGGCTTCACAGGAAAGGGTCTTGTCATCGCCGTTCTTGACACCGGCTTTGAATGCGGCCACGAGGTTTTTTCCTCCGGCGTTGCCGACCCGACTCTCTCAAAAAAGGATATCAACAAAATTACAACCTTTAAGGTTCTTAACACGATAGTTCCGCGCTGGGGTGTGAACTATTACTCGGAGAAAATTCCGTATATCTGGGATTACGCCGAAATTGACAAAACCGTTGATAACGAGCACTCCGATCACGGAACCCACGTTGCCGGAATTGCCGCCGGAAAAAGCGCGGTAATGACCGGCGTTGCACCGGACGCGCAGCTGCTTTTGATGAAAGTATTCGGCGACGGAAAAAACTCCGTTGCGAAGGCGGAAACGAACCTTGCCGCTCTTGATGACGCGGTGAAGCTCGGTGCGGACGTTGTCAACATGAGCCTCGGCTCTCCCTGCGGACAGAACTATGACGATCCGATTTCCGCCCTCGTTTATAAAAAGCTCCAAAAAAGCGGAATTGCCGTTTCCTGCTCCGCCGGAAACGAGGCAAGCATGGGAGAAAACGACGCCGTCTATGGCAATGAGAGAATGAACGCAGACCTCTTTGATTACGGAACGGTCGGCTCCCCGGCGAGCTATAAACAGCCGATGGCGATTGCGTCTTCTGCCGTTTCCGGAAACGAATCAAAAAGACCGGAGGTTCTGAATATCGAAAAGGTCGGTTCAATCAAGATGTCCTCCTTTTCCTCCTGGGGCGTGACGGCCGATTTGCGGCTCAAGCCTGAGATAACGGCGCCGGGAAGCAATATTTATTCGAGCATTCCCGGCAATACATACAGATATATGAACGGAACGTCAATGGCGGCTCCGTATTATACCGGCGCGTTTGCCGCCATTAAGCAGTATGTTAACGAAAACCTCCCCTCCGTTGAAAAAAAGGATAGGGCGGAATTTGTCAACAGTCTTTTGATGAGCACCGCCGTCCCATTCTCCGCTTTCGGAGATAGCACCTATTATTCTCCGAGGCGTCAGGGCGCAGGCTTGCTCAACCTTGAAAATGCGATTGAAAGCCCGGCATATCTTACTCAGAAAGACGGTGTTTCAAGGCCGAAAATTGAACTCGGCGAGGATACGGACGGTGTTCTTGAATTCTCCTTTAAGGTTCATAATATATCGCAGACGGATGTTGCTTACACTCTGCGTGAGGCTGTTTTAACGGATAGCTGCACAGTAACAAGAGACGGGGAATATATCAATACCCTTGAGGCCACGGCAATTAAAAAGCCTGATTATTCCGCCATGTATTCCTCGGGCGCGGAAAACGGACGCATCAGTCTTGCTCCCGGAGAGAGCAAAAACATTTCCGTGAAAATCACCGTCTCGCAGGAGATAATTGAAAAACAGCGCGAAAAATTCAAAAACGGCTTCTTCATTGACGGTTTTGTTTTCCTTGAAAGCGGGGAGGAAAACGTCCCTGCGCTTTCAATCCCGTTTGTCTCTTTCAACGGTGACTGGTCGAATCCTCAGCTTTTCGATAACACAATCTATGACAGCAAACCGTCATACCTCGGAAAACAGTGGGGACTCATGGTTACGGACGGCGAGAGCTATTATCCGCTTGGTGCGAATATTTTTGAAAGCGGAGAAAAGTTCGGCATTGACGCAAAATACTGTGCATATTCCGAAAATGCCCTCAAAAGCAAACTCAAAAATCCTTATGTTACCGTGAGCATCGGCCTCATCAGAAACGGAAAGCGGATGGATTATAACCTTTACACAAAGAGCGGAATTTTCCGTTACTGCGGTTCCTCGCTTCTTGAATATGCTCGAAAGACCAATGACCCTTCAAAGCCGGAAACCGGTGTTCTTTGGGGCGGAAAAAAGGGGCTTGTTGACGGACAAAGCTATGTCTATAAGGTTTCAACAACCCCGGCGAATTATAAGAGCAAAAGAGTTACCGTTTCGTTCCCGTTCGTTGTCGATAACGAAGAGCCGACCGTTGAGTCTGCGGAATACAGAATTGAAAACGGCGAGGCACTTCTCACCGTAAAAATCAGAGATAACCGCTATGTTATGGGCTTTGAAATGTTTGGCGCCGATAACCGTTCGCTCGGAAAGGTGTCTTTCAAAAACCTTGAAAAGGAAAACGGGGTTTATACCTGCACCGTGAATGTCAGCGAAAAGAGCAGGAAAAACCTTTCCGCCCTTTCAAACATAAGACTTTATATTCTTGACTATGCCTATAACGAGGCCGGCTGCAGCCTCTCCCTTTCGGGTGAAATTCCGGAAAGCGGCGAGTCTGTTTTATCGGCACATTCAGATTATCCTGTTTATCGTTTTGAATCCGCGCCGGTTGTCAGCTTTGAACGCGGCGCAGGGGACAGCGGAAACATGGCTTAAAATTTAAATAAATATGGAAAGGAATAAATATAGAAAGGGATGCTTTTCAATGCATAAAAGCCAGCTCACAAAAAGAAAGAAGTTTGGCTATTGCGGCGGAATTGCCGCCGAGTCGATTCTTTATAATATGTATTACACCTATTACCTTGTTTTCCTGACGGACGTTGCCCATATGAATCCGGCGCTCGCCTCAACGGTCAGCCTCATTTCCGTCATATGGGACGCCGTCACCGACCCGATTATCGGCCACTTTGCAGACAAAAAGGGCGCGGACAAGCGCAAGTTCATGCTGCGCGCGGCTTTCCCGATGGGAATCACATATATTTCGGCGTTCATTCCGCTCGGCAACGCAGGAGACGCTTTCAAATTCATTTTCTATACTGCAATGACAATGTGCTTCTGGCTGGCATATACGGTATACACAATTCCCTATTATGCCGTTGTTGCCGAAATTACAGAGGACTATGACGAGCGCACGGATATCCGCGGAAAAAGCTCGCTTTTCAACACCGTTGCAATCCTTATCGGAAACGCGGTTCCGGCGGCTCTGCCCGGTGTGATTATCGGAATGGGCGTCAGCGCCTCCCTCGGTTGGTTGACGACTGCGGCTGTCCTTGCCGTTCTTGCGGTGATTTCGGCTGTTGTTGCCTCCTTGAGTCTGCGCGGAATTGAGCTTAAAAAAGCTTCCGATGCCGGCGAAGAGAAGGAAAAGGTCAAGGTTTCGGAATATCTTCAGATTCTCAAAATGAAACCTTTCCGCTGGTTTGTTTTGTTTGTTTTCTTCTTCCTCATCTCCTCGTCAATGATTCAGTCGAACTTTGCTTATCTTGTTCAGGCGAGACTCGGAATGGATGACGGGGGAATGGTCATAGTCATTCTTACCCTTGTTCTTTCAATGGGAATAATGATTCCGATTGTTACAAAGCTTGCCGAAATTACCGACAGAAGAAAAGCCGGAATAATCTTCTTTGGGATTATGCTCGCCGGACTGATTGTTATTAAGCTCATCGGAATCAACTCAACACCGATGCTCATTGCATCCGTTTTCACGGTTGCGCTCGGTCTTGCCTGCTTTTGGACCATTTTTTATTCCATGGCCTATGACCTTGTTGAGGTTGACGAGTTCATCAACGGAAAGCGGCGCGAGAGTATGATAACCGCTTTTCCGCAGTTCTTCCAAAAGTTCGGCGCGGCAATCGGAATGTGGATAGTCGGTCAGGTTCTCAATTACGGCGGCTACAACGGAAACTTTTCCACTCAGCCCGATTCGGCAAAAGCCGCGATTGAAAACATTGCAACTGTCATTCCGGCGTGCTTTCTTGTTGTTGCAATCATCGGAATTGTTTTCTATCCCGTAACAAAGGAGCGCTTTGCCCTGCTTTCGCAGCAGCTTGAAAAAAAGCGCGCCGGAAAAGAATACACTGCCGACGGACTTGAAAAACTTATCTGAAGAGGTATTCTATGTTAAGCGTTAAAAATGTCACAAAAAGATACGGAAAGTTTGTTGCAAACAACGGCGTCAGCTTTGACATCGGAGACGGAGAAATTGCCGTCCTCCTCGGTCCGAACGGTGCCGGAAAGTCAACAATAATCAAATGCATCTGCGGCCTGCTGCGCTTTGAGGGAGAAATTACCCTTGACGGAAAGGAAAACAAAAGCCTTGAGGCGAAAAAAATCCTCGGCTATGTTCCGGAAATGCCGGCAGTCTATGACCTTCTCACTGTCCGTGAACACCTTGAATTTATGCTGCGCTCATATAAAATGGAGGATGACGGAACGGCTGACAGACTTCTTGCGCGCTTTGAACTGCTTGATAAAAAAGACAAGCTTGGAAAAGAGCTTTCAAAAGGAATGCAGCAAAAGCTTTCAATCTGCTGTGCCCTTGTTCATAAGCCGTCCGTAATAATTTTTGACGAGCCGATGGTCGGCCTTGACCCCCATGCGATAAAGCAGCTTAAGGAAGTTTTTTTTGAGCTTAAAAACGCCGGTGCAACGGTGCTCATCAGCACCCATATGATAGACAGCGTTGAAAGCTACTGGGATAAGGCTTACATCATGAAAAACGGTGAATTCTGCGCCGAAAAGAGCGCAAAAGATACCGACGGAAAGAGCCTTGAGGACTTGTTCTTTGAACTGACCGAAAGCGGGGGAGAAGCATGAGCTCGTTATGTTTCCTTCTGACCCGAAAATTTAAAAACCGGCTGAAAGAGATTTTTCGCCGTCCGTCAGAGCTTATTGTTCTGCTTGTTTTTATTGGTCTTATCGGCGTAACCGTCTTTTCCGGAAGCAATTCGCTTCCCTCGGCCGGAACGCGCAGCAAAGAGGAGTTTTTTGCAATAGTTTTTGCGCTTTATGCGCTTGAGTTTGTTTTGATTGCGAAAAACGGTTTCCTCAACGGCGCGTCAATGTTCTCAATGGCGGACGTGAACTTCCTTTTTCCTGGACCGAAAAAGCCGCAGCTTGTTTTAACCTTCGGTCTTTTGAGCCAGCTCGGCCGTTCACTGATGCTTGGTGTGTTCATTCTGTATCAGTATTCGTGGGTGCATGACACCTACGGAGTCGGCCTCGGAACGGTCGTTGCCGTCCTTGTCGGCTACGGAGCGGTCGCTTTCCTTTCTCAAATGCTTGCAATGCTGATTTACTCCCTCACGTCTGCGAGTGACAAAAAGTGCAGAGCGGCAAAAACTGTTTTTTATCTTGTTGTTGCTGCGTTCATTCTTTTTCTTGGGTTTAAAAGCTATCGTGACGGCGGAGAAATGCTTGAGGCCGTCTGCAAAAACGCAAATTCATTGGCAATGCGCTTTTTTCCGGTTGCCGGTTTTGTGCAGTATGGCGTGTTTAGTGCCGTGACGGGTGAATATAAGGGTCTTTTGATTGCGTGCTTTTGCTTTTTGCTTTGTGTTGCCCTGTTTTATCTTCTTGTTTCAAGGCTCAAAAGCGATTACTATGAGGACGTTCTCAAGGCCACGGAAGTCTCTTTTTCCGCAATCACCGCGCGCAAGGAGGGCAAGGCCGCCGAGACCGCGCCGCGCAATGTTAAGGTTGGAAAAACCGGTTTTTCAAAAGGCTGGGGTGCTTCGGCGATTGCCGAAAAGCATAAAATTGAAAATCGGCGCTCAAAGGTGCTCATACTGGATATGCTCAGCCTCGTTTTTGCTCTTGTAACAATCGGCTTTGCGTTCGTTGTGAAAGACGTACTCTATGCGTTCATGATGAATGTGTATTTTTCAATTTTCACCGTTGGCGCCGGGCGTTGGGCAAAGGAGCTTCTGCTGCCATACGCCTATCTTATTCCCGAGCCGCCGTTCAAAAAGCTTTTGAATATGCTCAAAGAGCAGTTTTGGAGTTCGCTCGCTGAGACGGTTATAACATTTTTGCCGTTTTGTTTTCTTTTTGAAACGTCCTTGCCTGCCGCTCTTGGAATGATGCTTGCAAAGCTCAGCTTCAGCTTCCTTTTTATCGGAGTGAATTTGATTTTGCAGCGCTTTTTCGGAAACGGGGGCAACAAAGCACTTGTAATATTCCTGTATTTCTTTCTTGCCGCGCTGTGTTCGGCTCCGGGCGTTGCGGCCGGCGTTGGGGCGAGTATGCTTCTCCCGGTTTTTGACGGCGTACTTTTCTTTGCAATGGCGCTCGTCAATACGCTCGCCGCTCTTGTGATTGTTTTTTGCTGCAGGAATATTCTTACCACTGCGGAGTTCAACAACAAATAACCGATATATAACCGAAAAAGGAGAAAAAGCCAATGAAAGGAATCATTCTTGCCGGCGGAAGCGGAACAAGACTTTACCCCGTAACAATGGTAACGTCAAAACAGCTTTTGCCCGTCTATGACAAACCGATGATTTATTATCCGCTTTCCGTGCTGATGATGGCCGGAATCCGTGAGATACTGATTATTTCAACGCCGCAGGACATCGGAAACTTTGAACGTCTGCTCGGCAACGGCGCGGATTTCGGAATAAAGCTCGAATACGCGGTTCAGCCCTCGCCGGACGGGCTTGCCCAGGCGTTCATAATCGGCGAAAAATTCATTGACGGCGATTGCTGCGCAATGATACTCGGCGACAACATCTTTTACGGCAACGGTCTCGGTGCGCTCCTCAAACAGGCGAAGGAGAACGCTGAAAAAGGCACTGCAACAGTTTTCGGCTATTACGTTGACGATCCGGAGCGTTTCGGCGTTGTTGAGTTTGATGAAAACGAAAAAGTGATTTCAATCGAGGAAAAGCCCAAAAGGCCGAAGTCGAATTACTGCGTGACCGGACTTTATTTTTATGACAGCACCGTTTGCGAAAAAGCAAAGAAGGTGCGCCCGTCTGCGCGCGGTGAGCTTGAAATTACCGACCTCAACCTGCTCTTTTTGGGAGAGAACCGCCTTTCCGTCAAGCTCCTCGGCCGCGGTTTTGCGTGGCTTGATACCGGAACGGTTGAAAGCCTCAACGAGGCATCAAACTTTGTCCGCATCATTGAGGGCAGACAGTCGATAATGATTTCCGCGCCGGAGGAAGTGGGCTTCAAAAACGGCTGGATAGACCGCGAAAAGCTGCTGATATCCGCTGAAAAATACGGAAAATCACCATATGGCGCACACTTGAAACAGGTTGCCGAGGGAAAGGTGAAATACTGATTAAGTAAAAATCAGCTTTGCTTTTTGCACAGGATGACCCAAACAACGCAACAGCTCAGGCAGAACTTTGCCTGAGCTGTTGTTATAAGAACTAAACAAACGTCAAATATTTAATAACTGCAAATTCAAGCGGCGGTTACTTAACTGATTTGACTTTTTTAATCACCGCAGCGCAGACTGCCGCCGCGGCAAGGAAAACGCCGGCCTTTTTTGCCGCCTTTTCAACCTGCTTGACCGAGGACGGGGTGTGGGTAAAGAAAAACTCCGTCAGCGGTTTTGCCGGTCTGTAAACGCAAAGCTCATCCATTGTTACCGTGTAGTTTTGGTAATTGCGCAAATTATTTTCATCAAGGATAAAAACGCGCACTCCGCGCCGCTTTCCCGGGCCGTAAACATTGAAGCCTGCGCCTTGGGTGTAGCCGAGGTCAATGCCGTCAACATTTTTAACAAAGCTGTTAATGTGGTCATGGCCGAAAAAGATTCCAAGAACGTCACCCTTTTCTCTCATCGCCTCAAATTCGCCGTTGTTGATGTCCGGCGCGGCAGGGGATTCGTGCATAAAACCACCTTTTGAAAGTGTGTCGTCAAAAAGAGTGTAGAATTCGCCGCTGTGGGAGTAGAACGCTTCAACGGCACCCCTTGTTCCCTTTTGGACCCGCTTAATAGCCCTGAATATTTCCGGCACCGGAATGTGCTGAAAAACAAGCGCAGGAAGGTGCATACCGTTTTCGGCTTTGAGCCTGTCTCGCTCTTTTTTGTACCATTCAACCTGATCTTTGAAAACCGGCGAGTACGCCTTTGCTTTTTTATCCTTGGCGTTTGAGTCGATAAGATAAAGCGCAAAAATGCTTTTTTCGTTGTTGCTGTCTTTCAGTTCGAGCAAAAATGTTCCCGCATCGTCTGGGTGCCTCGGCGCACCGGAAACAAAGCCGGGAAAGCTTTTGTAAATTTCCGCCTGAACATTGTTTCCGATTCCGCAGTCCCTGTCATGGTTGCCGAATGTTGCAGTGAACGGGATTTTGCGCTCAATGACCGGGCGGAAAATTTCACTCAGCGTTTCGGTGATTTTTTGCCTTGTGTTTCCTTTAAATGTTGCGGAGTACCCCTTGATCTGGTCACCGGTAAAAACAACAAGGTCGGGCTTTTCCCGGTCGAGCGCAAGGGAGATAAGCTTCACAGTGTCCGGATTGACGCAGTGAATTTCCTGCGTATCGGTTATCTGCATAATCTTGAACTTTCCTTTTTTGAAGTGAAGAGAGTTTTCCAAAATATCACCTCTTTTAAAAGTGCTGCGGTTTGAATTATTTAAAGTACATAAATAGCTGACATTTTATCATGCCGTTATAAAGTTTTCTGCGCTTATCGGCCTTTCGGCCGAAAAAGATTTCAAAATCCTCAGACGGGCTGATAATATAGTATGCCCAGCCGTACTTTTGAACAAACTTTTCGCCCATAAGTCTGTAAAGCCGTTCGGCTTCTTTGAGGTCAAGCAGCCTTTCGCCGTACGGCGGATTGCAAAGGACGGTGCCTTTTTCGCTTCTTTGCTCAAAGTCTTTGATATCGCGCTGCTCAAATGTGATGAATTTTTCAACCCCGGCGCGTTTTGCGTTTGCCTTTGCAATTTCTAGACAGTGCGGGTCAATGTCGCTGCCATAGGCAACAAGGCGGCTTTCGGAAAGCACCGAGGCGCGTGCCTTTTCGCGCTCCTCGGTCCAGACTGTTTCCGGAATACTTTCCCAGCGTTCGGCGGAGAAGCTTCTGTTTATGCCCGGAGCAATATTGTTTGCAAGCATCGCGCCCTCAATGAGGAGCGTTCCGGAGCCGCACATCGGGTCATACAGCGTGTGATAATCGCGCACTCTTGCAAGCGCACAGATTGAAGAGGCAAGAGTTTCTTTTATCGGCGCTCCGCCGGCTTCAAGGCGGTATCCACGTTTGTGCAGACCTGCGCCGGAGGTGTCAATCAGCAGACTTACGGTGTTTTTCATAATTGAAAACTGAATCTGATGAACCGGTCCGGTTTCGTCAAACCAGGAAATGTTATATTTTGATTTAAGCCTTTCAACAACAGCCTTTTTGATTATCGACTGGCAGTCGCTGACCGAAAAGAGGGCGGAATTTATTGAATATCCTTTAACGGGGAAGGCGTCAAGCTTTCCAATCCATTCCTCCCACGGAAGAGCCTTTGTGCCCTGAAAAAGCTCTTCAAAGCTCATTGCGGTGAATGAGCCAACAAGGATTTGAACCCTTTCCGCGTGGCGCGAGCAGATGTTCGCCCGTGCAAGGATATGCTCGTCTCCGGAAAAGAGGACACGGCCGTTTTCCGCGGCAACATTCTGCGCGCCAATATCCTTCATCTCGTCCGCAATAAGCTTTTCAAGCCCCAAAAGGCAGGGAATAACAAAATTTATCTGCATAACTGACCTGCTTTCAAAAATAAAAATCAGCGGTGGAGTTCCCACCGCTGAAGTATTTTATCACAGAATAAAATTAAAATCAATCAATATCTGGAATAATAAGGCCGTAGCCTCCGTCATTTCTTGCATAGACAACGCAGATTTTGTCGTTGTCGCTGTTGAGGAACATATAGAACCTGTGGTCAAGAAGGTTCATTTGCAAAATTGCTTCGTCAACGCTCTGCGGCTTGAGAACAATTTCCTTTGAGCGAACAACTTCAAATTTGTCCTCGCTGTCGAATTCGTCAATCGCGTCGAACGCATCAAATGCGCCGGAGCGCAGCTTTTTTTCAACTCTTGTTTTGTTCTTTCTGATCTGACGAACGAGGGAGTCAACGCAGCGGTCAAGAGCGTCGCTCATGTCCTGCGAGCGTTCCTGCGAACGAAAGATCATTGAATTATAAAAGACGGTCACCTCGACGATCATCTCATTTTTTTCGGCTGTGGCGGTAATTTTCGCTTCAGCGTCCGGACCGAAGAATTTTTCGATCTTTTTGAGTCTCTTGTCGGCTCTTTCTTTGAAAGAGTCTCTCGGTGTGCATTTTCGTCCGATGATGGTTATTTTCATAACACAACCTCCTTTATATCTAACAGCCGCTGATTAATTCAGTGGCCTCTAACCCTTAAAGCGGAAACCGCCCAAGGGATTATTCCTTTTTGAAGCATCTATATTATAGCACATTTATACATAAAAATAAAGTAGTTTACTGAATTTTTATCATAGTTAACTAAAAAATATTTAAGATTAATTCATAAGCGGCTGCTTAAAGGCGATATAAAGGCGACTTTGGTGTTTTATCGATACAGTGTGAGCCGAACAAAAAGCGGAGAGAGAACAAAGGACGCAAAGTCCGCCGCAAGGCCGGCATAAAGGGTGTGCCTTGTGTTCTTGATTGAAATTGCGGCATAATAGACGGTGACGGCATAAAGAGTGGTGTCCGTTGAACCCATTAAAACGGAAGCGACCTGGCCGAGGAAGGAGTCCGGACCGTCGCTTTTGAGGACGGACTCAAAAAGGCTCAGCGAACCTCCGCCGGAAATCGGACTCAAAAGCGCCATCGGAACCGTCTCTTCCGGAACACCGAGCAAGGCGGCAACGGGCGAGAACGCTTTTGCAATGAGCGCCATTGCGCCGCTTTCTTTCAGCATTGTTACGGCAACAACAAGTCCGGTGATAGTCGGCAAAAGGTCATACACCGTTTTAAGACCCTTTTTTGCACCCTCCATGAAGCAGTCAAAAACCCGAACCTTTTTAAAAAGTCCGAAAAGAACGATGGATACCACCATCAGAGGCAGCACCCATTCTCCGATTAAATCCATCATTTTCTTTTTCTCCCCAATCTGTTTCCGAGCTTTGCAAAAAAAACGGCAATAGTGAGCGCGCAGGCGGAGGTCAGAACGGAAGCCGGCATAATAGCCATTGGACTTTGCGAGCCGTACTGGCCGCGCAGGGTTGCAACCGTTGTCGGAATAATGTGCATTGCCGCGGTGTTCATCACAACAAAAACAACCATTTCATCGCTGGCTTTTGATGTGTCCGGGTTAATCTGCTGCAGTCTGCGCATTGCTTCAAGGCCAAGCGGCGTTGCGGCGTTGCCGAGGCCGAGAACATTCGCCGTGATGTTCATCGAAATGGCCTCAAGGACATACTCGTTCTTTTTTAGCCGGGGAAAAATGAGCTTCAGCGCCGGAGAGAGCAGGCGGCTGAACGCTGCGGTCAGGCCGGCCTTTTCCGCGGTTTCCATTATTCCGCCCCAAAGGCAGAGCATTGCAACAAGGCGCAAAAGGAGCGTAACGGCGTCTTGTCCGCCCTGAATGACCGCGGAAGAAAGGGCAGCCATGTTACCCGTGACAATACTTGCAATGAAAGCAAAAATAATCATAACCGGCCAGACATAGTTCATCATAAAAAAATCACCGTCCTTTTTTCAATACCTATGAAAAAAGGACGGTCAATATTCGTTTTGCGGCGTTTCACATTGCAATATCAAACCAAAATTCAACGCCGTCTTTGTGGTTGATAACGCCGTACTTTGCGTTTTGGAGGTTTTGCGCTTCGGCAACAATGGCAAGACCGAGGCCAAAGCGCCCCTGCTCGCGCGAATGCGCCTTGTCTGCGCGGTAAAAGCTTTTCCAAATGTGGGCAATGTCCTCGTCAGCAATGGGCTTTCCGCTGTTGAAAAGGCTCAGGCGATAAAAATCACCGACAACGGCGCAGCTGATTCTGAGTTTTTTTTCGCCCTCAATGTGGCTGAGCGCATTGGAAAAATAGTTGTTGAAAACGCGCTCAAAGAGGTCGCGGTCTGCGCGGCCGACAAAGTTTTCATTAACACTGATTTCAAGCTTTACGCCATTGTTTTCAAGATATTTTTTTCTTGAAGAGACGCAGTCAAGAACAGCCTGTTTTATCGGCAAAGGCTCGAGTGCGGCAACACGTCCGCCGTTTTCAAAGCGCATAAGTTCAAGCAGACGGACAACAAGCTTGTTCATTTTTTGCGCTTCTTCAATAATAACGCCGCTGTATTCCTCGGTGTCGGCCTTGGTCTGCGCAAAGCGGATTCCCTCGGCATAGCCCTGAATGATGGCAATGGGAGTTTTCAGTTCGTGGGACGCATTGGCAATGAACTGTTTTCTTCCCTCTTCAAGTCTGCGCTCTTTTTCAATATCATTTTCAAGCCGTTCGTTCTTTTTTTGAAGATCCTTCATCGTGATGTCAAGCGATGAAGAAAGCGCGTTGACGCTGCGGCTGAGCTCACCGAGTTCTCTAATCCTGAAAGTCGGACACACCTCGCTGAAATCGAGGTTGCCAATCTTTTTTGTAATGCGGTTGATTCTTCTCAGCGGAATGATGAATGTGTAGGTATAGGCAAGAAGAATTGAAAGAATGATTGCAAGAAGAACAAGGCTGACCCAGAAAATTGCCCAGCTTGCCGTTTTTGCGTTCGCCCTGATAACATCAACGGAGGAGTACATCTCAATTCCGGCGTTATCGCCGAAAAAGGTTCCGTAAACAATGTATTTTGCCGTTGCAAAATATTCCTGCCGCGTTTCAAAATAGCTTTTTTCATCGAGGTCAATGTGGTCAAGAATTTTCATTATCCTCGGCTTCAGCTCGTTTTTGTTTTCCTTCCCGTCAGCACCGTAGACGGTGTCGTTGCTGTTTGAGGAATAAATGAGCTTTTCGCGCGGATAGTATATTTCGATATAGATGTCATATCGTGCCTCAATATCGGAAAGCTTTGAAAGATAGTCCTTTGAATCAAAATCAAGGCTCTCAATCTCAACTGCGGCCTCCTGCATATTTTTCCTGACAACGCCAACAAAAAGATCACCCATGAAAAGAAACTGAAAAACGGTTATAACCGTGAACAGAATAAACAGGATAGCAAGCGAAAGCCCGTATCGCGCCATAAGCGTGTCGCGGTTTGAAATGCTCTCTTTCATTTACAGATCCTCAATCTTATATCCGATGCCGTAAACGGTTTTGAGGTGAGAGGAGCCCCAGTCTCCGAGCTTTGTTCTCAGCCTTGCAACGTGGGAGTCAACGGTGCGGACATCGCCAACATAGTCGAAGCCCCAGATGCTGTCAAGAAGCTGTTCCCTTGAAAAAACCCTGCCGGGTGCTTCAAGAAGCTTTTTAAGAATGTTATATTCCTTGAGCGTCAGCTCAATTTCAACCCCGTTGAGCCTGACCTCGTGTGCCTCGTGGTTGAACACAAGGTTCTTGAGGTTTTTCTCGCTTGTGAACGGCGAGTTCGCGTTAACGCGGCGCAAGAGCGCTTCAACGCGCTTCATGAGTACCGAGGGGCTGAACGGTTTTGTAACGTAATCATCGGCTCCGGACTCATAACCCATCAGTTCGTCAAATTCCTCGCTGCGCGCAGTGAGCATAATAACGGGAACGGAGGAAATTTCCCGAACTTTCCGGCAGACCTCCCAGCCGTTGAGTCCCGGCATCATTATATCAAGAATCATTAAATCAATACCGTTGTTGTTTTGAATAAAAAGAGAATATGCTTCATCGCCATCTTCAGCCTCAAGGGTTTCATGACCATCTCTTTTCAAAAAGTCGCAAACAAGTCTGCGGATTTTCTGCTCGTCATCGGCAACAATAATTTTCCCCAATTTTTTCACCACCTGTTCAACTTTAGCCCTATTATACAACAACAGTTTAAATTCGTCAAACATAATCGGCAAAGTTGTTGATTTTTCATTAAAAATTCCGCCCACACAAAAGTTGCGGGCGGAAATATGACTAATCTAATAATTAAATCCTGCTGAGGTCATAGGGGGTTTTCTGATAGACAAAATAGTTCAGCCAGTTTGTGAACATCA
Organism: uncultured Eubacteriales bacterium; assembly: GCA_934511365.1. Taxonomy (GTDB): domain Bacteria; phylum Bacillota; class Clostridia; order Oscillospirales; family Acutalibacteraceae; genus UBA6857. The sequence continues at coordinate 104,379 of CAKSWC010000001.1, read as the reverse complement.
GCGTTCCAACATTGCGCCAGGTCATAAGCGGCGCCTTTTTTGGATCATCATCCGGAAAATAGTTATACGGAAGCTTTATGTCAATTCCCTTGGCCTTGTCTCTGAAATATTCATTTGCAAGTGTATCCGCGTCATATTCCGAATGGCCGGTTGCAAAAAACTTTCTGCATTCAAGGTCGGATATAAGGTGAATTCCGGAAATTTCAGAGTAAGAAAGAATTTGTAAATCCTTGCAAAGCGCAATGTCTGAAAAGCGCGTTTCCGTGTGGCGAGACTGAGGAACAAAATATGTGTCATCAAAACCGCGCAGGAGGGGATGGAAAAGGTCAAGCGGTTTATGAGGAAAAACGCCGAACATTTTTTCTTTCAGATCGTGCTTCGGAATGCCGTAATGATAATACAAGGCCGCCTGAGCACCCCAGCAGATATGAAAAACGGAATAGACGTTCTTTTTGGACCATTCAAAAATCTCGCAAAGCTCCGGCCAATAATCAACGTCCTCAAACCTCATTTGTTCAACAGGAGCGCCGGTGACGATCATGCCGTCATATTTATTGCTTTTGACCTCGTCAAAGGTTTTGTAAAACGTGAGCATATGTTCCTCGTCCGTGTGTGACGCTTTGTGAGAGGCGGTCTGGAGCAGTTCAATGTCAACCTGCAAAGGCGAGTTTGAAAGCATACGCAGAAGTTGTGTTTCTGTTGTGACCTTGGTTGGCATAAGATTGAGAATAATGATTTTCAGCGGACGGATGTCCTGAGTCTGAGCCCTTGTTTCGGTCATGACAAAGATATTCTCGTTTTCAAGGCTTTCCTTTGCCGGAAGCTTGTCGTTGATTCTGATAGGCATTGCTTCACCTCCGAAAATAATCAGAAAAAGTGTTTTCGGATATTATATCAGATTGCCGGAAAAATTCAAGTCCCGGTTATTCATAATGTGCTCTTTCTCCGCCGATATATTTCGGTCTTGTTCTTGCGGCTGTTATGTGTGCTTGGCCAATGTGGTCGGATGTGAGTCTCAGCGGAACGGCAACGTGTTTCAGGTGCATTCCGATGAGAGTAAGACCGATGTCAAGTCCGGCATCGGCGCGGATTTCCTCAACGGCAACCGGGTCTTTAAAATTTTCATAAGCGGTTGTTGCAAAGCTTCCGCCGGCCTTGGGTTTCGGAACAACGCAGACAATTTCATAGCCTCGCTTTTCCGCGGCCTCCCTTTCAAGGATAAGTGCACGGTTGAGATGTTCGCAGCACTGGGCGGCAAGAAAAATTCCTTTTTCCTTAAGATAAGGATATATTCCGGCAAAAACATCCTGCGCCGCTTCAAGCGACGAACCCTTTCCGATTGTTTCTCCGACTATTTCGCTCGATGAACAGCCGACAACAAGCAAGTCACCCTTTTTGAGTCCGGCTTTTTCAACAAGCTCTCTGATAATCTGTTCGCTCTGTTTTGTAATGTCTGTCATTGTTGCAATTACTCCTTTGCCGCAAAAGGCGGTTAAATTTTTTTGAGTTCTGCCATGGCTGCATAATGAAGAACGTCAAATTCTTCCGGAAATTTTTCTGCAAGCATTTTTATGTGTTCATTTTCCCACTTTTTAACTTCCTCATCCGGAAGCGAAGCGCCGATTCCGCGGCAGGCTTTCATCCTTCCGTTCCAACTCTCGCGCGTGAAATGAACTTTAAGCTTATATTCCTCACGCCTGACAAGCTCAAAGTGTTTGCCGTAGCACGGTGGAATTTCAATCGGGTGCATTGTTTCGCCTTTCCCGCTCCAGTCCGGGTTGAATTTAAGAACAAGTTTTTCGCTTTCGCCTGCAATTTCGTCCTCATAGGGGAGAAAAGCCATGTATAAAACAAGAAGCCGACCGCCGTCTTTCAAAAGCCTAAAAAGCTTTGGCTCAAGCTTTTCGTGGTCAAAATACCAAAAGCACTGGCAGGCGGTTATTACATCAAATGATCCGTCGGACAGATTCAGGCTCTCCGACGGTGAAACAATATATTCTATATCTGTGCCTTTTGATAATTTCCGCGCCATTGCAATCTGGTTTTCAGAGATGTCCGTACCGACCCATTTTGCACCGAAATGCAGCATATTTCTCGGGAGAACGCCTGTGCCTGTGCCGAGGTCAAGAACTCGCTGACCTTTTACACACAAATCGCTTTTTGCAATCCGTTCATAAAACTCCGGCGGATAAATATCACGAAACTTTGCGTAGTCGGCACTGGTTCTGCCCCAGTCAAAAGATCTGCCGTTGTCTATGTGTTTATCGGTAATAAGCATTGCTGTCACCTGCAATTATTTTTTTTAGTCAGCCTTTGACTTGGCGGAAGCAAGTCACCGTGCAAACCATTTTACAGTTTTTTGCCTTATTTTGTCAATAGCAGGCGAGAGGGCAAGGAACAAAACCGTGCTTCCGGCGGCCTGAATAAAGTTTTGAAGAATAGTTCCGGCCGCTGCGGTGAGCGCTCCTGCCGGAGGCATACCGTTGACGGCAACGCCGATAATGTATTCCGCAACGCCGTAAACAAGGATTGATGAGGCCGCTGAAATCAAAAGCGCAAAAGCGTTCCTTTTGCACAGGGTCTTGCTTGTTTTTGAAGTGAACGGAAGGGAAATTGCAACCTTTGCAATAATTGTCGGAATAACATAAACAAGATAACCGCTTGCCGTGTCCGCAATAGCGCCGCCTACCGCCGCAGCCAGGGCGGCGTATGGAGTCGGGAGCAGAACGGCGGCAAAGTATATCACCGCGTCGCCAAGATGGACAAAGCCCGTTGAGCCGTAGGGAATGTGGAACAGAGTTATAAAAATTGCCGTAAGCGCCGCGAACAGCGCCGAAAATGTTAAGTATTTAAGATTGTTTTTTGATTTTGCCTTCAATTTTATCACCTCATGCGTTGACATTTCGTGATCACGGGATATAATATACTCAAAAACTGTCATTTTATAAACAGCCAAAACAAAGAATTTTTTAAGGGACAGTTTGAGGTGACTGAAAGTGGCAAAATATCTTGATCTTTATGAGCATTATAAAAATTTGATACTTTCCGGAATGCTCTCTCCGGGAACAAAGCTTGCTTCCGTGCGCCGCCTTGCGCAGGAGCTTGCGCTTTCAAGAACAACGGTTGAAAACGCCTATGCCGTTCTGGCGGCGGAGGGCTATGTCACCGCAAAACCGCAAAGCGGTTATTTTGTTTCAGACTTGCTGATTGAAAAGGAGCGAAAAAACGAGGAGCACAAAGACAGCCGTCTGAAAACGGAAAACAAATGTATATATGATATGGTCACTGTTGCGGCAGACAAAGAAAGCTTCGATTTCAATCTTTGGCGCCGATACGTCAAAAGCGCTCTGCGTCAGGACAGCCGCCTTTTGTCATACGGAGACAGCAGGGGGGAAAGCGACCTTCGTTCAGCGATTGCAAAATATGTTAATTCTCAGCGCGGTGTTGTCTGCACAGCGGAAAACATTGTTGTTTCCGCCGGCACGCAGAGCCTTCTTTCAATTCTCTGCGTGCTTCTTAAGGAAGAAAAGAACATCGTTTTCCTCGGGAATGATTTTCCAAAAGGGAGAACCGTGTTTGAGGATTACGGAAAAACGGTTTTCACCCTTCAAAAAGGCTTTGACAGAAGCAGACTTGACAAATGTAAAGCTTCAGTCATTTACGTTTCACCGTCACATATCGACAGTATGGGAAGCATTCTTCCAATGAGTGAAAGGGCAAGGATTGTTGAGTATGCGCGTAATGGCAATAAACTTGTCATTGAAGATGACTATGACAGCGAGTTTCGTTATGCATCGCACCCGGCGCTTTCCCTCCAAGGGCTTGACGGCGGAAAAAATGTTATATATATCGGAACTTTTTCCCGTCTGCTTCTGCCGTCGATAAGAATCAGCTTTATGGTGCTTCCGCAAAGACTTTGTGAGCTTTACAGCGCGCGCTCCCGCCTATATAATCAGACGGCTTCAAAGGCTGAGCAAATTGCTCTGTGCCAATATATAACGGACGGGCATCTGCTCTCAAGGATAAAGCGGCAGCGGAAAATTTATGCCGCAAAAAGCGATTTGCTTTGCAGCCGCGGAAATGAATTGCTGAAAGGGGTAGCCCTTTTCACGCGCTGCGAGGCGGCATATCTTGTTAAGGCGGAATCACTTACAAAGGTGCCATCTGAAGCCATTGAAAAATCTGCGGCAAAGAACGGAATAAAAGTCAGGCCGATAGCAAGCGAACCCGGCGCCGTGATACTTTCCTGCGCCGGATTCGATACTGAAAATACGGATGATATGCTCCTGAAACTCAAAAGAGCGTTTGAAAACGCCGAATAATTGCGTTTAAGACTTTTTTCTGAACCCTTTTTCGCATATTTCCTTTGAAAAGCCCTTGAGCTCGCGGAGAGTTTCAACTTTTGTTCCGCTTTGAACAATACTTTCCTGCAAAAATTTTGGAAGCGACTGAAAATAATCGTTCATTTCTTTTGTAAAATGACTCATGTCTGCCATTGAATTCACTTTTCCTTTCGGTTTTTGTTTTAGTTTTTGCCGCGGTATGAAAAATATGCTGCGCGTTTGGGCTTTTATTGAAATTTGCTTTGAACGCAGATAAATTAAAAAATAAACGCTTGGATCCGATCTAAAAATCGGGTCCGCTTTTTTGTAATGTGCTTTGCCTTTACATCTTGATTTTTGCTTGACATTGTCTCGCGCAATACAGGGAATGTTAAAAATCATTAAATAAAATTTGTCAGTTTGCACACAAAAAACGAAAAAGTTCAGAGAATATTAACAAACCAATAGCTTGTCTTTAATTTTTTGTTGACCGAGTTAATTATTTGTGATATTATTTATAAGTAAAAAATTATTGTCTGTCACGAAAAAGAAAGAATCTTCTTTTGCTGTTTAAAAAGCGAAGATTGTTTTTTCGTGCCGAACAATATTTTAAAGCGGCAATACTGCCGAATTTAAACAAACGAGGTGAGCATTTTGTCAAGAAAACTCAAATCCGTAATTTCAGTTGTCCTTTCTTTGATTTTTGCCCTCTCCTGCTTTGCTGTTACCGCATATGCGCAAGGCGGCATTGAATTTCTTTCAATCAACCCTCTTGTTAAGGGTGAAAGATACTTCATCGAGTGGGAAAAGAGTGATGCGGACGGAAAATACTATTTCTATCTTCCGGCCGGAAGCGACCTTTCATCGGTTGAAACAAAGTTTGTTGCCGATAAAGCGGTCTATGTCGGAGAAAAGAAGCTCGGCTATGAAAAAAAGACCGATGCTTTTGCCGGCGGCGGAGAGTTCACCGTAACCTGCGGCTCAGACAGCTATCAGGTTGTTGTTCTTCAGTCGGAGAACCTCCCCGCAATGTTTATTGAAACCCAGAGCGGCTCGCTTGAGGCGATTCATGCCGACAAGTCTCACAAGGAAAAAGGAACAATTTCCGTCCTTGAAAACGGCGAAGTTACTGTTGATTCAAAGCTTTCTTCAATCAAAGGACGCGGAAACTCAACGTGGGCACTCCCTAAAAAGCCGTACAACATCAAGTTTGAAAAAAAGACGAATCTTTTCGGAATGGGCAAAGCGAAAAAATGGAGTCTCCTTGCCTCATATTATGACCCATCATTCCTGAGAAACACTTTTATTTTTGATCTTGCGGACGAAATCGGCCTCTTCTATTCCTCAAAGTCAAAGCACGTTGACCTTTATATCAACGGCGAGTATCAGGGCAACTATGTTGTTTGCGAAAGCGTTGAGGTTGGAGAAAGCCGCGTTAACATCACAGACCTTGAAGACCTCAATGAGGACGCCAATAAAGACATTGACGTTGAAGCGGTGAATCTTGCCGGAGACAGAAACGGCTCGAAGGCCGGCTCAATCAAGTATGCCGAAATTCCGAACGACCCCGAGGACATCAGCGGCGGCTATCTTCTTGAGTTTGATTTTCTTGAAAGATACATTCCGGAGGTCAGCGGCTTTGTAACAAAGCTTGGTCAGCCTGTGGTTCTCAAAAGTCCCGAATACGCCTCAAAAGCGCAGGTTGAATATATCAGTGCTCTTTGGCAGGAGCTTGAGGACGCAATCTATTCCGAAAACGGAACCAATGCCCTCGGAAAGCATTACTCCGACTATATCGACATTGAGTCCTTTGCAAAAATGTATATTATTGAGGAATTCTCAATGGACATTGATGCCGGCCTTTCAAGCTGCTATTTCTTCAAAGACGCAAAGTCTGACAAGCTTGTTGCCTCACCGGTCTGGGATTTTGACCTTGCACTCGGTTCGGCAGATTTTGAAAGAAACGGTGTTTCGCTTCGCGATCCGTCAAAGTGGTTTGCAAACTTGCTTTCAATTTCAAGAAGCAATACCCCGACCGGAAAGGCTTTTGACTCCGTTTTTGCAAAGCTCTGCAAGCATGACGATTTTATGACTGTTGTCAAAAAGGTTTGGAAAGAGAATGTTCTTCCGCACCTCGGAGAGGAAAAGATTGCTTCCATGAAAAATCTTGCTGCGTCAATAAACGCTTCGGCAACAATGGACAACTACTTCTGGCGCCGTCAGTTGGACAGCAGCTATGATGTTGTTTCCGGCGCATTCAACAGCGAAGCGGAAAGCCTCTTAAATTTCATCGAGGAGCGCACAGCCGCGCTTTCAAAAGGCTTTGGCGATAATGCAGCACTGCTGTTTTATGACGCAAACGGCGGTTCCGGCATAATGACGAACGAAATTATCGCTTCGGCCGGAGAAAAAATTAAACTTAAAAACAACGGCTTTGACGCTCCGGGCGTGTCCTATGCGTTCAAAGGCTGGAACACCGCAAAAGACGGCAGCGGAAAGTCATACAAAGCCGGTGATGAAATTACACTTGAGGCCGGCAGTGTAACGCTTTATGCTAAGTGGAAGAAGATCGGTTTCATTGCCGGAAACTTCCTTCGGTTCATTGAACTTATCAAGCTCATTTTTGCGCGCATCAAAAACTTCTTTTCGGGTCTGTTTATAATGTAACAGCCTTTGATTAAATTTGTACCCTATGCCGGAACGGCAAAAAAATATAACAGTATAGTTCAGAAAGGAACGTGGCAGAAAAATGAAAAACAGAACCTTTAAAAAAGCTATTTCCGCGTTTTTATGTGCTCTGCTTATCTTTTCGAGCGTTGCGGTCGGCGCTTCGGCGGTTGACTTCACTTCTCCGGAAGACATGTATCTCATTTCAAAAACAGACAGCAGAATAGCTCCGGGTGTAACGGAAAGCAAGGTTGTTACCAACGGAAAAGACGGCGACAGCCAGGTTATGGGTTACGCCGTTCAGGTTGATATGTCTGAAAACGCCAAAACGGGCATTATTGCCGGATATAACAATTATGACGGCTCAACCTGGGCAATGCAGACCGTTAGAGACCAGGCTGCAAAAGCATCAAAAGCAAGAGGCGCAAACATTGTTGCCGCTTTCAATGCCGACATTTTCAATATGTCCACCGGTGAACCCACCGGCTGCCTTGTAATGAACGGAAAGACATGTAAAGAAGGCATTGGAAGACCTTACTTTGCAATTCTTAACGATGGCACAGCAGAAATCGGCGAAAGCATGACGAAAGAAAAGGTTGCAGATGTTAAGGAAGCAATCAGCGGTTTCTATATCCTTGCAAAAGGCGGTCAGCGCTATTCAATGGGCTGGTCACATGACAACTTTGCACCGAAAACCGCCGTTGGTATCAAGGCAGACGGTTCGGTAATCTTTTATGTTGCCGACGGAAGAAACTATCCCATTTCCTGCGGACTTGATAACTATGATCTTGCGAGCATTATGCTCGGCTTCGGCTGCGTTGACGTTCTCAACCTTGACGGCGGCGGATCAACAACCTATGCCGCAAAGTATGAGGGCAGCAGTACCCTTGAAGTTGCAAACAACCCCTCAGATGGTGTTGAAAGAAAGGTTTCCTCAACCGTTTTTGTTGTTTCAACAGCAACACCGACCGGAGAATTTGACCACGCTTCTCTTTCTCCGAACAATAATGTCTATACTCCGAATTCGACTGTTGATTTTTCCGCAAAGGGCGTTGACTCCTCGGGCGGAAAGGCTCCGCTTCCCGCTGACGGCGCGTTTGCTCTTGCCGAGTCCTCGTTTGATATGGGAACAATTTCAGCCGCCGGTGAGTTCACCTCAACCGGAAAATGCGGAACCGTCACCGTGAACTACACAAGCGGCGGCAAAGTCTGCGGCGAAACAAGCATTGAAATTCAGAATCCCGATAAGATTGCCTTCAGCGATGAAGAAGTCAGCCTTGGTTTTGAAAAGCAGAGCGACCTTGGTCTTTTTGTAACCTATAAAGATCGCGTTGTTACATATAAGGACGGCGACTTCAACTGGACAATGTCTGACAGCAGCATGGGCTATTTCAAAGGCAATATCTTCACTTCTTCAGACAGTGCAACCGTTGAGGGAGACATCACTTGCACCTATGTTTATGATACTTCGCTGAGCGCAAAGGTTCACGCAATCATAGGCAGACTTCCAAAGGTTGTTCAGGACTTTGAGGCAGATAACATTGAATTCGGCCGCGTTGCATTCAATGCAAACGGTGGTGTTGAAATTTGGGAATCAAGCAACAGTGCAACCTGCAATATGCTCACCGGTCACTATCGTAACGGTGACGGAACATCAAGAGGCGGAAAAGAATCGGCCGAAATCGTTGATATCGACAGCGGCGAACCTGTCCGTTTCGGAAGGCAGTCTCTCAAACTTAACTATGACTTCACAAACATCAACGGTATTGAGGGCGCCTGCGTTGGTTTCACAGAAAAAGGAACCGAAATTGAGGGCAACCCGACCGGTATCGGAATGTGGGTCTATATTCCGGAGGGAACTCCGAACTTCTGGCTGCGTATCAGACTTCTTGACGGAAGCAACAATATTCTTACCCTTGACTTCACTCCCCAAAAGCAGGGTATTGACTGGTTCGGCTGGAAATATGTTGAATGCAGCCTTGAGGGCAAGCAGGGACCATTCAAACTCCTTGCCGGTGAAACCATCAGACTTATGCATACATACAGTGCATATGACGGAATGGGCGACTGGCTTGCCGGAACGGTAACAACCGCCGGTCCGGACGAAAACTCGGTTCGTCTTGACAGAAGCACCTGCAAGGGCAGCGTATATGTTGACAATCTTCAGTTTGTTTACGGCGCAAACACCGATGATATTGATAACCCCGTTGTTGACAGCATTTCAACAAAGAACGGAACGGTTGAAATTAAAGACGGCTCAGTGATTGACACAAACACCGTTGATATTCAGGCAAACTTCCATGATGTTGAAAACAAGTATACCTCCGGTATCGACTATGACGTTGTTAAGGACTTCGGTCTTTATGTTGACGGCATAAATGTCTGCTCAAACGGAAACTTCGTTCTCACTCAGGGCGATGACAAAATGAATGTCTACGGACTGAAGCTCGCTGACGGCGACCATTCCGTAAAGGTTCTACTCAGAGATAAATTTGGAAACGAAACAACCGAAACAAGATACTTCACCGTCAAGGGTAAGGAAAAGCTCACCGATGTTACCGTTAACGGCGATGGTTCACCGCTCCTCGGCGAAAAGTATAATGTCTTTGTAAGTTCCAATGACATTGCTTCAATTACAAGCGTTAACACCCAGATTAAAATCGGCCGCGACTTTTCCAAGTTTGACGTTGCGTTCAACGCCGATTTTGACGGAAGCTATAGTTATAACGCCAAGAATCAGACAATCACTCTGAAAGCCCAGAGGAAGGAAGGCTCAGCTTCTGCAGTGGAAAACTATATTGCAAAGCTCACCTTTGATATTTCAGCCGACCTTCCGGTTGACTCAAAGTTTACCTATAGCGTGCCGTTTGGCTCCTTCACCCAGGCTGGAGGAAACACCGGCGCAAACAGCTTCTCGTTTGATACGAGGAGGATTGCCGTTGTTGCGCCATACACGGTTTCGGCCGACCCGATGGTTGTCGGAATGAGCGGAAATGTTTATGTTGAAGACATTGACGGCAATCCTGCGGCAGGTGTTGAAGTTTACTATGCTGACGGAACACTCTTCGGAACTACTGATGAAAACGGTGTAATTAACACCGATAAGCTCTGCAAGAGCGTTGCTTCCTATTCGCTTTATGCAAAGCATGACGGAAAGGTTTCTTTCATCTTCTCTTCCCAGAGCGTTGCTCCGGCAGGAAACGCTGACGGCTATCCGCAGTACATCACCATTAATGCGGTTAAGGACTCTGTTGCAACAAAGAACATCTCGTGGCTTTCAAATCCCGCTTCCTCCGGCGATAAGCCCGTTGTGAAGTATGCGGAAACCGCTGCATATGAAGCAGACGGCGAAAAGGCCTTTAAAATTGCAGACGGAACAAGTGAAATCAGACAGCTTCTCGGCTCGGCTTCAATCAATAACAACTTCGCTTTGAGAGTGAACAGCGCCATTGTTTCAGGTCTCAGGGAAAACACCGAGTACACCTACTGTGTCGGTGACGGAAGCAAATTCAGCGAGGTCAACACTTTCAAGACCTCATTGAGCGGTGATGCAACAAACTTCTTTGTTATCGGTGATACTCAGGCTGAGGACATGACAAACATCCGTAATATTGTCAATTCGATTGAAAATTCAGGCGTTAACTACAGTTTCGGCGCCCAGACCGGAGACTTTGTTGAAAAACCGACAATGTTTGCCGATTGGAATTCAATCCTTAGTGTATTCTCCGGAAAGTATCTTGAAAGCACCGATATGATTCACGTTATCGGAAACCATGAACAGTTTGGTGATGATCTTGACGACCTCTTTGCCGCGTCACTGTTCAATGCAAGCAGCAGTACACACTATTCGGTAGAATATGGCAATGTTTATGTTGCCGTTATCAACTACACAACCGATAAAAACCTCCTTGAAAAGGAGATGAAGTGGCTTGTTGAAGACGCTTCAAAGAGCAGCTGCCAGTGGAAAGTTGTAATGACTCATCAGCCGCCCTACGGCACTAATGCAGCAGCAACGGATACAAAGGAAATAAACGAGCTTCTTCCCGCAGCCTGCGAAAAGGCCGGAATTGACGTTGTTTTCTCCGGTCATGATCATGCTTATGCAAGAACCAATCCCGTAAAATCCAAAGCGGACGGAACAAATATTGTTGATGAAAACGGCGTTGTTTATTACATCTGCGGCTCAACGGGCGAAAAGTCATATTCCGCAACGAACAATCCGAATTATCATTTTGATGTTGTTGATCAGGAGTATAATGCAATTTATCTCACGGTTGAAGCAACACCGGATTATCTCAGAATAGTTGCCCGCGAAAGCAACGGTGCGGCCATTGATACCTACACCAAGGTCAGCGACAACGATTGCAAAAAGGACGGACACAGCTTCATTTATGACAACGGATACCTGAGATGCAGAGTCTGCGGATATTCAACACTTGTCGGAACCTACACCGGCTTTGCGCGCGATGTTGAAACCGGAAGAAATATGTACTTCCTCGGCGGCGAAAAGAAGACCGGCTGGTTCCAGCTTGGAAACGATGCGTATTACTTTGATGAAAACGGTCTCGGCTTTGTTGGTGAACACACAATCGGCAAGGTCAAGGGAACATACCGCTTTGATAATGACGGACGTCAGATTGGTGCAGTGTTTGAGAAGTTTGACGGTGGAATAAGAGCATTCCGTGGCTCAAACACAAGCGTTCTCGTTGGCTGGCATGAAATTGAGGGTGAGCTTTATTACTTCTCAAGATCAAACGGCGCAATGAGAACCGGAAGAGCAACCGTTACCGTAAGAACCGGCCAGAAGCTCAACTACGTTTTCTCAAATGACGGAAAGCTTCAGCGCGGCGCATTCTATGAGACTGCCGATGGCACGGTTTATTACTGGGGCTCGGAAATGGTCGGCGGCTGGCAGGAGATTGAGGGCGATAAGTATTACTTTGACCCCGAAACCCACATCATGGCCGATGACACAACCGAAATTGACGGAAAGCTCTATGCGTTCAATCAGCAGGGTATTCTTGTTCATGAGGGCGCTCACAACTGGGTGGACAAGGTTGCCGTTATCAAGCCGAACTGCACCGTTGACGGTCAGGACAGATACACCTGCTCAATCTGCAAATCGCATAAGTTTGAGTCTGTTAAGGCAACGGGACACGTTGATAAAGACGCAGACGGCGTCTGCGATGAATGTCATTTCAAGATGGACTTTAATTCAAGCACAAACAACTTCCTTTATCGCTTCTTCCAGAGGATACTCTTTATCTTCAGACTTATCGGAATGAAGATCAAAGGCATTTTCAAAAAGTAAAAAATCAACGCTTTCCCCCTGTCATGTGAAAGACCGGGCTTGTTGAAAAAGCGAATCGGGCGGCCGAAAGACTGCCCGATTCTTCCTTTTTATCGTCATTTTGCGGTCAATTATAATCAAATGCCTGTAAAATATAAATATAATCTGAAAAGCATTGCATTCCGAATGTGTTTTAATTATAATATTAAGTGTGCCAAGAAAAGGAATCATAAGAAGAAATCGAGGCCGAAGAAGTAATCTGAGAGGGAAAGCATTATGGCAAAAAGAGGACAAACAAAGCTGAAACTTTTGTATATCAAAGATTATCTTGAAGAATTCAGCGATGAAAACAATCCGGTCAGTGCCGATGAGCTGCAGGTGATGCTTGAAAAAAACGGCATTGAATGTGAGCGCAAGTCGATATACAGTGATATTCAAACGCTCCGGGAATACGGAATGGAAATCTTCCGCGTAAGAACGCCTGAAAACGGTTACTATCTTGCCTCACGCGAATTTGAAGAGCCGCAGCTGAGACTCCTGATTGACGCTGTTCAAGCCGCAAGCTTCATTACGGAGAAAAAGACAAAGGAACTTATTAAGAAAATTGTCTCACTGTGCAGCGAAGGAACGGCAAAGCAGCTGACAAGGCAGGTGTATATTGAAAACCGTTTAAAATGCTCAAACGAGGAGATATATTACAACATTGACGTTCTCAACCGTGCAATAAGAGCGCGCAGAAAGGTTGAATTTGTCTATTGCAAGCGTGTTGTTACCGGTGACAATATCCGGGCGGTGAAAGTCAATGAGCGCCGCCACATTGTCAGCCCTTATGCACTCATCTGGTCAAATGACCATTATTATCTTGTTGGAAACAACAGTAAGTATGATAACCTTATGCACACAAGAATCGACAGAATGAAAAAGGTTGAAATGCTTCCGGAGCGTTCAAGACCTTTCAATGAAGTTTCGCCGTATAAGGCTTATTTTGACATTGCGGATTATGCCGGAAAGCTCTTTAATATGTTCAGCGGAAGCATTAAACAACTTGATTTTGTCTGTGATAATTCAATTCTTGAAGAAATTCTTGACCGTTTCGGAACAGGCGCGCTTATCACAAGAAACGCTAATGACGACGAACGGTTCAGAATGAGAATAAAAATTGTTGTCAGCGAAGGCCTTGTTTCGTGGATAATGCAGTTTGGAAACAAGATTGAAGTGATTGAACCGCTTTCTCTGCGCCGCCAGGTTAAAGAAAGAGCAATGGAGGTTCTCTCTGTTTACGGAGACTGAAAACTCCGGCGGAAAAACGATGCTGACAGCTTAAGAATATTTAAATAAAGCTGTTGAGAAAAAATTAACGGACTGTTAACAAATGCAGCCGGTAAATATTGTATACTTCATAAGGTATGTAAAAAATTTAATGAATGGTGGTATGTTTAATGAAAAAGACAGTTTTTCTCACCGGCGCATCGGGAACGATGGGCTTCGCAGGCTTTGAGGAACTTTACATCAGACGTAATATGTATAATATCGTCCTCCTCCTCAGAGACAGCAAGAAAAACAGAAATCTCTTTGCTCCCTACATGAACGATCCCAGCGTAAGAATCGTTTGGGGCGACCTCACTGTTTATGAAGACGTTCTTGAGTGCATCAAGGGCTCGGATTACGTTCTTCACGTTGGCGGTCTTGTTTCTCCGGCAGCGGACTATTTCCCGAAAAAAACTCTTTTCACAAACGTCACTGCTATGGAAAACATTGTTAACGCTGTTAAGGCTCAGCCGGATCCCGATGCAATCAAGGTTGTTTATATCGGAACCGTTGCCCAGACCGGAGACAGAAACGCTCCCGTCCATTGGGGCAGAACCGGCGACCCGATTCAGATCAGCGTTTATGACCATTATGCAATCAGCAAAACCAAGGCTGAGGCAATTCTTGCCGATTCCGGCCTCAAATATTGGGTTTCTCTGCGCCAGACCGGCATTCTTTATGCTGACATTCTTAAGAACATGGATCCCATTATGTATCACGTTCCCATCAACGGAATGCTTGAATGGGCGACTGTTGAAGACAGCGGACGCCTTTGCGCAAAGGTCTGCAACGACAGACTTCCGGAGGACTTCTGGCGCCGATTCTATAACATCAGCTCAGGCCATGACTACAGACTCACAAACTATGAGTTTGAAGTTCTTCTCCTTAATGCTATCGGCATGAAGGGCGCGGACATTCCGAAGAAGATTTTCAGCCCGAACTGGTTCATCACCCGTAACTTCCACGGTCAGTGGTATACCGATGCCGACGAGCTTGAAAACTATCTCCACTTCAGAGCTAACATTCCCGTTAAGGACTACTTTAAGTCGCTTGCAAAGAAAGCCCCGTTCTATTTCAAAATGTCCGGCCTTGCTCCGATGTCGCTTGTCAAGAAGTTTATGATGGAGCCGATTGCACACGCTCCGCTTTACGGCACTCAGACTTGGATTGAAAACGGAATGAAGGACAGAATCACCGCTTTCTTCGGCTCAAAGGAAGAATACGCCGCAATTCCAAAGACATGGGATGATTTTGAGGTTATTATTCCCGACAAGGAGAACCCGGAAAACCTTCTTGACCACGGCTATGACGAGAGCAAACCCTTTGATAAGCTTACTCTTGCCGACCTCAAGAAGGCTGCCGAATTCAGAGGCGGCGAATGCCTTGCAAAGAAGGCGCCGAAGGATATGTACACTCCGATTAAGTGGAAGTGCGCCTGCGGCAATGAGTTTGAAATGTCTCCGAACCTTGTTCTCAGAGGCGGCCACTGGTGCCCGGATTGCCTTCCGATGCCTTGGAAGTATGATGAGATTGCAAAGGTTAACCCGTTCTTTGCTCAGGTTTGGTATGCTCACCACAGCAAGGACGAAAACAATGTTTATACCGAAGACATCTATTACGGATATAACGAGAAATAAGATACATAATTTCTGCTCCCCGGTTTCTGAAAATCGGGGAGCTTTTTCGTGTTCCGGACGTTTTCACGCAAAAGTCGAATTTAAAAAAGATATTGACTCAAATGATGCCTCGAAAGTTGTCAAAACCTTTGATTTTTTGTCACAAATATGGTATAATAAACACAGCAAATCTGCTTGCCCAAAGAAGTCCAAAAGTGGATGAAGTCCATCCGGCAAAATACGCCGAAAAGGCTTTTTGCTGATATAAGACTCGCTTTTGGTTTGCAGTTTCGGATATATCTAAATTTCATAACATATATGATATTTTGGTACTTTACAAAACGGGTAGTTTTTTGGTAGAATAGACCAAATATGGTTGTAAAGACACATATTTTGCCGGAAACAAATTTTATATGGCCGATGGATGAACTTTTTCGGCCGGAAACAAAAAAATCAGAACTGTTTAATTCATGGATAAATGTTAAAATGAGGGAATGGCATTATGCGAAAATTTGACACAAAGGTTCAGTACCTGAAATATAAGGTGCTCAGAGAAGTTGCGCGTCAGGCATGGAACGGAACTCTTTATGAAAACCTTTTCGATATTCCGAAAATAATCGTTCCGGGAAATACGCCGACAATGCGCTGCTGCGTATACAAAGAGCGGGCAATTCTCTCTGAAAGAGTTAAAATTGCAATGGGTGGAGACAAAAACAACCCGAATGTTATTGAAGTTATTGAAACCGCCTGCGATGAATGCCCGATGGGCGGCTATGAAATTACCAACTCCTGCCGTGGGTGTCTTGCAAATCGCTGCGAAGATGTCTGCAAAAGGGGTGCAATATCGTTTGACCACAACCACGTTGCCCATATTGACAAATCGAAATGTGTTGACTGCGGAGCTTGCGCAAGGGTTTGTCCGTTTTCGGCTATCGTTAACCGCAAGCGGCCGTGTCAGAGCGCCTGCAAGGTTAGGGCAATTTCAATGGATGAAAACAAGGCGGCAAAAATTGATAACGACAAGTGCACTGCCTGCGGGGCTTGTGTTTATCAGTGTCCGTTCGGCGCAATAACGGATAAATCATATATCCTTGAAGTTATTGACCTTCTCAAAAACAGCAATTCAAACTCTGATTATAAGGTGTATGCACTGGTTGCGCCGTCAATTTCAAGCCAGTTTACCTATGCAAAGCACGGCCAGGTTACATCCGGCCTCAAGGCGCTCGGTTTCCATACGGCGATTGAAGCGGCCCTCGGCGCGGATATCGTTGCTTATCTTGAATCGAAAGAACTTTCCGAAAAAGGCTTTCTGATGAGTTCGTGCTGCCCGGCATTCGTCAGCTACATTGAAAAGAATTTTCCGCAGCTCAGGCAGTATGTTTCACATAATCTTTCGCCGATGGCGGTTATTGCAAAATATATCAAAATTACCGATCCCGGCGCAAAGGTTGTTTTCATAGGCCCCTGCACGGCAAAAAAGGCCGAGGTAAGGAAGGACGAGGTCAAAAAATATGTTGACTCTGCGCTGACGTTTGAAGAACTTCAGGCTCTTTTTGACAGTAAGGATATCGACATAACCTCGCTTGAGGACGATGTGCTTGACAACGCCTCATATTACGGCAGAATATTTGCAAGAAGCGGCGGACTTTCCGACGCCGTTGCCGAAGGACTCAAGGAACACGGAATAACGGACTTTGAGCTTAAAGCAACAATCTGCGACGGAATTGAAGAATGCAAAACCGCTCTCATCAAAAAGAGCAAAAACTTCCTCGATTCAAACTTTGTTGAGGGCATGGCTTGCGTTGGCGGCTGTATCGGCGGCGCGGGCTGTTTGACCCACGGCGCAAAGAGCAAGGCTGAAGTCGATAAGTACGGCGCTGAAGCGTATGAAAAAACAATAACCGATGCAATTTCGGTCATTAAGAATATTAAGGAGTGGGACGAGAAATGATCTATAGTTATTATCCCGGTTGTACCTTGAAAACAAAGGCCAAGGATCTGGACATCTACGGAAGAAAAGCGGCCGAAAAACTCGGCGTAACTCTTGAGGAGCTGCCCGAATGGCAGTGCTGCGGCGGCGTCTATCCGCTTGCGAGCGATGAGGTTGCAACAAAGCTTTCCTCGGTCAGGGCGCTGCTTTCCGCAAGGGAAAAGAATCAGCCGCTTTTGACAATGTGCTCGGCCTGTCATCATGTTATTAAAAGAGTCAATTACGACATGAAAAACAAGCCCGATTTTTCCTCAAAGGTCAACAACTATCTCGGCCTTTTTGAAGAATATCACGGAGAAACAAGGGTGCTGCATTACCTTGAAATGCTTCGGGACGATATCGGCTTTGACAAGCTTAAGGAAAAGGTTGTAAAGCCCCTTACCGGAAGAAAAATTGCCGCCTATTACGGCTGTCTGCTTTTGCGTCCGGGCAAGGAAATGGCGTTCGATAACCCGGAAAACCCCACAATTATTGAAGATTTCATCAAGGCAATCGGTGCAACTGCCGTCAAATATCCTTTCCGCAACGAATGCTGCGGCGGATATATGACAATGACGGACAAGCCCCTTGCCGAAAAAATGGCAACGGCCGTTGTTGATTCCGCAAAGTATAAGGGTGCGGATTGCATCATTACTGCGTGTCCGCTTTGCCTTTACAACCTGAAGCAAAGCAGCAAGGATAAAATTCCTGTGTATTATTTCACGGAGCTTTTGGCAGAAGCTCTCGGTTTAAAGTAAGGAGGGAAATATATGGATTCAAAGGAACTGTGCAAGGAAGTCATAAGAATCAGCGGCATAGATCCCAGAAAATGCATGAAGTGCGGAAAATGCTCGGCAACCTGCCCTGCGTTTGAGGACATGGATATCCATCCGCATGAATTCGTTTCAATGCTGTGCGATGAAAGAATTGACAGACTCCTTTCTTCAAAGTCGCTTTGGCGCTGCGTTTCCTGCTTTGCCTGCGTTGAAAGGTGTCCGCGCGGTGTTGAGCCGGCGCGGCTCATTGAGGCCGTCAGGGTCTGCCTGATAAGAAACAGAAACGAGAATTTCATCTCTCCGGATGAAATTCCGGCAATGCTTGATCCGCAGCTGCCTCAGCAGGCGATAGTCAGCACTTTCAGAAAGTTCAGAAAATAAGGAGTGTTAAGATTGCAAAGAATAGGAGTTTTCGTTTGTTGGTGCGGAAGCAATATCGCCGCCACGGTTGACGTTAAAAAAGTTGTTGAAGAAATTAAAAAAGAATCCGGCGTTGTTTTTGCGCAGGATTACCAGTATATGTGTTCGGAAGCGGGCCAGCTTCTTGTTAAGAACGCAATCACAGAGCATAAACTGACGGGCGTTGTAATCTGTTCGTGCTCGCCGCGAATGCATGAAGCAACATTCAGAAAAGCCGCCTCGTCTGTTGGTCTTAATCCTTACATGGTTGAGGTTGCAAACATCCGTGAGCAGTGCTCGTGGATTCATAAGGACAAAGAGGAGGCCACCGAAAAGGCAATCATTCTTGCCCGCGCCGCCGTTGCAAAGGTCAGCCTCAACGCCCCGCTGAAGCCGGGTGAAAGCGCCGTTACCAAAAGAGCGCTCATCATCGGCGGAGGTATCGCCGGAATTCAGTCCGCGCTCGATATTGCCGATGCGGGCTATAAAGTCGATATCGTTGAAAGAGAGCCGACTATCGGCGGAAAGATGGCTCAGCTTGACAAAACTTTCCCAACTCTTGACTGCGCCGCCTGCATTCTCACGCCGAAAATGGTTGAGGCCGCCCAGCATGAGAACATTACGCTTTACACCTATAGCGAGGTTGAAGAGGTCAAGGGCTTTGTTGGAAACTTCGATGTAAAAATCAGAAAAAAAGCAAGGTATGTTGACGAGACAAAGTGTACCGGCTGCGCCGTTTGCACAAACAAGTGTCCGTCAAGAAAAGCCGGAAACGAGTTCAACTGCTCGCTCGATAAGCGTGGCGCAATTTATATTCCCTTTGCTCAGGCTGTTCCGAATGTTGCAGTTATTGACACTGCGCACTGCGTCCACTTCAAAACCGGCAAGTGTGGTCTTTGCGAAAAGAACTGCTCGGCAAAGGCTATCGACTTCAATCAGAAGGACGAGATTATTGAAGAAAAGTACGGCGCAATCGTTGTTGCAACCGGATACCAGATCAGC
Source organism: uncultured Eubacteriales bacterium (assembly GCA_934511365.1). Lineage (GTDB taxonomy): Bacteria > Bacillota > Clostridia > Oscillospirales > Acutalibacteraceae > UBA6857. Next base: position 85,030 of record CAKSWC010000001.1, on the reverse strand, counting down.
GATGTCACAAAGTATGACGAGTTCCAGTATACCGAGCATCCGGACGTTGTCACCTCGCTTGAGCTTGAAAGGCTCATGAATGCCGCGGGTCCCACAAAGGGAACGCTGCTGCGCCCGTCCAACCATGAACACCCGAAGGATATTGTTTTCATTCAGTGCGTTGGTTCAAGAGACATCACAGCAAGGGGCAAGTGCTACTGCTCAAAAATCTGCTGTATGTATACTGCAAAGCACGCGATGCTCATCAGAGAAAAATACCCCGATGTTAAGGTTCACGTTTTTTATATCGACGTCAGAACGCCAGGAAAGAACTTTGATGAATTCTATCGCAGAGCCGTTGAGCAGTACAGCGTTGATTACATCAAAGGCATGGTCGGAAAGGTCTATGAAAACGAAAAAGGCGGTCTTACCGTCAGAGCCGTTAACCTTATCACCAACGAGCGCGTTATGATTGACACCGATATGGTTGTTCTTGCCGCCGCAATCGAACCGAGCAAGGACGTTAAAAAGGTTGCCTCGATGCTCACCGCAAGTATTGACACAAACAACTTCCTTACCGAAGCTCACCCGAAGCTTAAGCCGGTTGAAAGCCCGACCGCCGGTGTGTTCCTTTCCGGTGTCTGCCAGGGGCCGAAGGATATTCCCGAAACGGTTTCCCAGGCCGGAGCGGCAGCCGTCAAGGTTGTTGGCTTGCTTGCAAAAGATAAGCTTGTTACAAACCCCTGCACGGCAACACCGAACGAGCTTATGTGTAACGGTTGTTCCTCTTGCGAAAAGGTCTGCCCATATGGCGCAATCACATATATTGAAAAACTTGTCAACGACCACGGCATTAAGGAAACAAGACGCATTGCCTCGGTCAACTCGGCTGTCTGCCAGGGCTGCGGCGCCTGCACGGTTGCCTGCCCGAGCGGAGCTATGGACCTTAAGGGCTTCAGCAATAAACAGATAATGGCGGAGGTAGACGCGATATGCAGATAAATGAAAACACTCAACAATCTGAATTTAAGCCGCTCATAGTTGCGTTTTGCTGCAACTGGTGCAGCTATGCCGGCGCCGACCTTGCCGGAACGGGCAGACTTGCCTATCCGGCGGACGTCAAGATTATCAGGGTTCCCTGCTCATGCAGAGTTAATCCGATGTTCATCCTCAAGGCGTTTGAGCGCGGCGCAGACGGCGTAATAATCTGTGGCTGCCACCCCGGCGACTGCCATTACAGCACCGGAAATTACTATGCAAGAAGAAGAATGACCCTCCTTTTCTCAATGCTCGATTATCTTGGCATTGAAAGGGGAAGAACGCGCGTTGAGTGGGTCTCCGCCGCCGAAGGTCAGAAGTTCTCACTCGTCATGAACGATTTTTCAAAGCAGATTCATAAACTCGGCGAGAATAAGAAACTGGGGGATATAAGATGCAAAAAACAGCAGGATTGATTAAAAAGAAAGCCCTTGAGCTTTTGGAGAGCGGTACTGTGACGAGGGTTCTTGCGTGGTCAAGGAGCGAAGATTTTATATATGAGGTTTCGCCGGCCTTCTTCACAAAGGATAATATCGACGACATGATATATGACAGCTTCTGCGCGGCTAACCTCAGCAAATATCTCATCAAAGCCTGCAAAGAGCAGGAAGAGGGAAAAATCCTTGTTGTCCTCAAGCCCTGCGATACCTACAGCTTCAATGAGCTTCTTTGCGAACACAGAATTGACAGAGAAAAGGTTTATGTTCTTTCGGTACCCTGCACCGGAATGATTGATCACGAAAAGCTTTCAAAAAAAGGCTTCTCCGGCGTTTCAAAGGTTATTGACAAAGGTGATTCGTTTGACGTTTTCTCGCTTGACGGCGAGGAGAGCGTTGAAAAAAAGGACGTTCTCTATGAAAAGTGCCTTTGCTGCAAGGGCAGCGAGCCTGTTGCCTTTGACAAAAAAATTGAGCTTGACGGTGAACCGCTTGAAGCAAAAGACCGCTTTGCCTGCGTTGAAGAACTTGAAAACATGACTCCGGACGAAAGATTCGCTTTTTGGCAAAGCCAGCTTTCAAAGTGCATCAGATGCAACGCCTGCCGGAATGTCTGCCCGGCCTGCACCTGCATGAAGTGCGTTTTTGACAACCCGAATTCAGGTGTTGCCGGAAAGGCGAACGAGGATTCCTTTGAAGAAAAGCTTTTCCATATTATCAGAGCTTTCCACGTTGCCGGCCGCTGCACGGACTGCGGCGAATGCAGCCGAGTCTGTCCGCAGGGAATTCCGATTCATCTTCTCAACAGAAAGTTCATCAAAGATATCAACGCCCTTTACGGCGAATATCAGGCCGGTGCAAGCCCGGATTCAAGGGCACCGCTTGTCAATTACAGAAACGAGGACGCCGAGCCGTCAATAGTTGAGGAAAGGGGTAACTGAAACGATGTATAAAATTTCAAAAGATAAGCTCTCTTTGCTTTTTTCAGAGATTTCAAAGTCTGCCCCGCTGTATATGCCGGTTTTTAAGAACGGACATTCCGATTTTTACCTTTGGAACGAAAATGAGGAGTATTGCGAAAGCGAGCTCAAAACCGCAAAATCCGCAAAAGACCTTTTCTTTCCGCAGAGCGAAAATATAATTTCCTTCAAGAAAACGGACGGAAGATTCACCGTTGAAGTGAACGAAAAGAGCTTTGAAAAATTTGTCCTTTTCGGCGTCAGAGGCTGCGACCTCAAGGGCATTGAGGTTCTTGACAAGGTTTTCCTTGCCGAACCGGTTGATGAATTTTATGCCGCAAAAAGAGCAAGCGGAGTAATTATCACAACTGCCTGCTCAAAGCCGGAGGAAACCTGCTTCTGCTCGGCTTTTGGCGTGGACGCGTCCGCTCCCGGCGGAGACGTAACAACGTGGCTGGACGAAAACAATCTTTATTGGAAGGCAAACACCGAAAAGGGCGAAGAACTGACAAAATTGCTTTCTTCCGTTCTTTCCGAGTGTGATGAGACCGGCGCAGACAGCATTAAAAAGGAGATTTCAGAAAAGCTTCAAAAGCTTCCGCTCTCTTCGCTCAGCCTTGACGGCTGGGGAGAAAGCGCCGTTAAGGAGCGCTTTGAAAGCGAAAACTGGAAAAAACTCAGCGAAAGCTGTCTCGGCTGCGGTGCGTGCACTTTTGTCTGCCCCACCTGTCAGTGCTATGACATCAGGGATTATGACACCGGTCACGGCGTCCAAAGATACAGATGCTGGGACTCATGTATGTATAACGACTTCACAATGATGGCTCACGGCACACCGAGACCTACTCAGATGCAGCGGTTCAGACAGAGATTCATGCATAAGCTTGCATATTTTCCGGCGAACAACGGCGGCGAGTTTTCCTGCGTCGGCTGCGGAAGGTGCATTAAAAAATGCCCGTCAAAGCTGAACATCGTTAAAGTAATCAGAGCATTCGGAGGCAGTGAAAAATGAGTATAGATATTTCAAACGATAAGCTTATACCGAAAATTGCGGTTGTCTCCTCTGTTAGGGAGGATACGCCGGACGTTAAAACATTCCGCGTTGTTCCCAAAGAGGGGGAAACGCTTTTTGAGCATATGCCCGGCCAGTGCGCAATGCTTTCTCTCCCCGGAGTTGGCGAGGCGATGTTTTCAATAACCTCCTCTCCAACGGAAAAGGGCTATAAGGACTTCAGCATCAAGCGCTGCGGAACGCTGACCGAACAGCTCCATATGCTTGAGCCGGGAATGGAAATCGGAATCAGAGGGCCGTTCGGCCGCCCGTTTCCGGTTGACACCGAGTTCAAGGGAAAGAACCTGCTTTTTGTTGCCGGCGGAATCGGACTTGCGCCTCTCCATTCGGTCATAAATTATGTCAGACATTTCAGAAAAGATTATGGCAGGATTGATATCCTTTACGGTTCAAGGAGCGCGGATGACCTTGTTGACTATGATGAAATTATCAACGAATGGTGCAAGGAGGACGGAATCAACGTCTATCTCACCATTGACCGCGAACAGGAGGGCTGGAGCGGCCATGTCGGCTTTGTTCCGTCATACTTAAAGGAACTTGAAATTGCAAAGGACAGCACGGTTATCATCTGCGGTCCGCCGATCATGATCAAATTTGTTCTTGCGGCGCTGCTTGAAATGGGCTTTGACAAGACCCAGGTTTACACAACGCTTGAACTTAAAATGAAGTGTGGAATCGGAAAATGCGGAAGGTGCAATATCGGCAAAAAGTACGTCTGCAAGGACGGCCCGGTTTTCCGCTTTGATGAAATCGACGAATTGCCCGATGAATATTAAGGGAGGTCAGTAAAAATGGAAAAGATGGTTAATATCTACCTCATGGGAAAAAAGTATGAGGTGCCTGCAACATTGACTATTATGACGGCAATGGAATATGCAGGATATAAATATGTTCGCGGCTGCGGCTGCCGCAACGGCTTCTGTGGAGCCTGCGCAACGATATACAGAATCAAGGGTCAGTTTGACGTTAAAACCGGCCTTGCCTGCCAGACCCAGGTTCAGGACGGAATGTATGTTTCAACCCTGCCGTTCTTCCCGACCAAAAAGGCCGAGTATGATATCAATAAAATTAAGCCCACAGAGCAGATCATGATGGAGCTTTATCCTGAAATTTACAGCTGCATCGGCTGCAATGCCTGCACAAAGTCCTGCACTCAGGGCCTTTCCGTAATGCAGTATATCGCATACGCACAGCGCGGCGAATATGAAAAATGCGCCGAGGAATCCTTTGACTGCGTTGCCTGCGGCGTTTGCAGCTCAAGATGCCCGGCCGGTATCTCACATCCGCAGGTTGCGGTTCTTGCAAGGAGACTTACCGGAAAATATATCGCGCCCGAATCGAAACACCTGACCAAAAGGGTTGAGGAGATTAAGCACGGCGAATATGAGGACCTTATTGAGCAGGTTATGCAGAAGCCGATTGAGGAACTCAAGGAATTATACAACAACAGAGACATCGAAGAATAAGGGGGTAGAAAAATGCTGACACGTGAAATGATGGAATCAATCAAAAAGGTTGAGGCAACAAGAGCGGAAAGAATTGGCATGGATTTGCCGAAAATGTCTGCTGAGGAAAAATCAGAATTGCTCAAGCAGTATCACCCCGATTTCCGCGAGGACGGCTTTGAAATTCTGAAGGTTGGCCCAAACAAGGGCGAAAAGGTTCCCAAGCAGCTTTGCCACCTTCTTCAGGGTCAGAGCCGAATCAGCGGAAAGGCCATTGACCTTCACAAGGTTGATTATGACGTTGACGTTCTTATTATCGGCGGCGGCGGAGCCGGCGCTTCGGCTGCGATTGAAGCCCAGGCTGCCGGTGCAAACACAATGATTGTTACAAAGCTCCGTCTCGGTGATGCAAACACAATGATGGCCGAGGGCGGAATTCAGGCTGCGGACAAGGAGAATGACTCCCCAATGCGCCATTATCTTGACGCACTCGGCGGCGGCCACTTCTTCAATGTTCCCGAACTTCTTGAAAAGCTTGTTATGGACGCTCCCGGCGCAATCAAGTGGCTCAATGAGCTCGGCGTAATGTTCGATAAGGAATCGGACGGAACAATGGTTACGACCCACGGCGGCGGAACCTCAAGGAAAAGAATGCACGCCTGCAAGGACTATTCCGGCGCGGAAATTATGCGTGTTCTGCGCGATGAAGTTTGGAACAGGGAGATTCCCGTTGTTGATTATACCGCGGCCATTGAACTCATTAAAGACGAGGCAGGAAAAGTTGCCGGTGCCGTTCTTGAAAACATGGAAACCGGTGAGCTTCTTGTTGCAAAAGCAAAAACGGTCATTATTGCAACCGGCGGAGCCGGCAGACTCCATTATCAGGGCTTCCCAACCTCTAACCATTACGGCGCAACAGCAGACGGCCTTGTTCTTGCATACAGAGCCGGTGCAAGTCTGCTTTATGCCGACACAATTCAGTACCATCCGACCGGCGTTGCTTTCCCGAGGCAGATTTACGGCGCACTTGTTACAGAAAAAGTCCGCTCGCTCGGCGCTCAGCTTGTCAATGTTGACGGCGTTGCGTTCATGAATCCGCTTGAAACAAGAGACGTTACCGCTTCCTGCATCATCAGGGAGTGCACAACGAACAAAAAGGGCATTCCAACCTCAAGCACACGTTTCGGCGTTTGGCTTGACACCCCGATGATTGACCTCATCAACGGTGAGGGTACCATTGAGAAGCGTATTCCGGCAATGCTGCGTATGTATCTTGAATATGGCATTGACATGAGAAAAGAACCGATTCTGGTCTATCCGACTCTCCATTACCAAAACGGCGGAATTAAAATTACGCCGGACGGAATGAGCGACCTTGAAAACCTCTTTGTTGCCGGCGAGGCAGTTGGAGGAATCCACGGAAAGAACAGACTCATGGGCAACTCGCTTCTTGACGTTATCGTTTTCGGCAGAAACGCGGGTCAGAATGCAGCTGCAAAGGCAAAGGAAACAGCCCAGACCGGTGAACTCACCCTCGGCCACATCTATGACTTTGAAGCCGAAATGAAAAAAGCCGGTGTTGAAATCGACTGTATTTCGCCGAAACTTCTTCCGACCTATACCCACGGAAGCAAGCGTAACATTGAAAACAACTGAGGTGATTAATGATGAGAGAAATAGATGTTAAACAGCTCACTTCCAACATTAAGGAAATGTGCATTGAAGCCACACATTATCTCACACCCGATATGAAAAAAGCCCTTCAAGACGCAAAGGAAAATGAAATTGCGCCTTTGGGCAAGCAGATTCTTGAACAGCTTCAGGAAAACCTTGAAATTGCCGGAAAAGAAATGATTCCTATCTGTCAGGATACCGGAATGGCCGTTGTTTTCCTTGAAATCGGCCAGGATGTTCACCTTGTTGGCGGCGACCTCACCGAGGCGGTCAACGAGGGTGTCCGCCGCGGCTATGTTGACGGCTTTTTGCGCAAATCCGTTGTTGGCGACCCGCTTCTGCGTGTCAACACAAAGGATAACACGCCGGCAATAATTCACACGGAAATTGTTCCCGGCGATAAGGTTAAAATCACCGTCTCGCCCAAGGGCTTCGGAAGCGAAAACAAGAGCAGAATCTTCATGCTCACACCGGCCGACGGAGTTGAAGGCGTTAAAAAGGCAATTCTCACCGCCGTCAATGATGCAGGTCCCAACGCCTGCCCTCCGATGGTTGTCGGCGTAGGAATTGGCGGAACATTTGAAAAGTGCGCATTGCTTGCAAAAAAAGCGCTCCTCAGGAATGTTTCCGAGCGTTCTGAGCTTCCGCATATCAGAGCACTTGAGGAAGAACTGCTTGAAACAATCAACAAGAGCGGAATCGGCCCGGGCGGTCTCGGCGGCTCAACAACCGCCCTTGCGGTGAATATCAACACATATGCAACGCATATTGCCGGTTTGCCTGTTGCAATAAACATCTGCTGTCACGTTAACAGACACGCAGTCAGAGAGATATGAGGTGACGGTCATGGACAGAAAAATCAATGTACCTTTGAGCAAAGAGGACGCGGCAACGCTCCGTACCGGCGACTACGTTTATCTCACCGGAACGGTTTATACCGCAAGAGACGCGGCACACAAAAGAATGGACGAGGCTCTCAAAAAAGGCGAAAAGCTCCCGTTTGACGTTAACGGAAACGTGATTTATTACATGGGACCCTCTCCGGCAAGGGAGGGCAGACCGATAGGCAGCGCAGGCCCCACAACGGCCGGAAGAATGGATCCGTATGCGCCTGAACTGCTTGACCTCGGCCTTCGCGGAATGATTGGAAAGGGCAGAAGAACCAAGGAAGTTTCCGATGCAATTATCCGCAACAAAGCCGTTTATTTTGCGGCTGTCGGCGGAGCCGGTGCGTTGCTTTCCCAGTGCATCAAGTCGTCTGAGGTTATCGCATATGATGACCTTGGTGCGGAAGCGATAAGGAAGCTTTATGTTGAAAACTTCCCCGTTATCGTTGTTATTGACAGCGAGGGAACGAATCTTTATGACCTTGCGCTTGAAAAGTATAAGAAGCTTTGATTTGAAAGGAATTTAAAATAATGGCGGAAATTCTTGAAACAATAATGCTCATCTGCTTCGGATGCTCGTGGCCGATGAATGCCTATAAAAATGCAAAAGCGAAAAGCGCAAAGAATATGAGCCTTTCGTTCACCATTCTCATCATCACCGGCTACGTTGCCGGAATCATTGCAAAGTTTGTTGCAATAAGCAACGGAACCATTGCAACGGTCACCGGAAAAACAATTTTTGTTATTGCTGTGTATTTCCTCAACCTTGTCATGGTTTCGGCCAATGTTGTGATTTATTTCATCAACAAAAAATATGACAAGCAGGCCGAGGTTGCTGCGGCAAAGAAATAAACCTATAAGTAAAAGGGAGCTGACACGGGTGTGATCAGCTCCCTTTTTTCTCTCTTAAACTTCAACAGTGCCTTTGATGCCGAACTTTGAAAGAACCCTTGCGCATTCATTCACGGGAAGGCCCATAACGGTGAAGTAATCACCGTTTATTTTTTTAACAAGAACGCTTCCAAGCCCCTGTATGCCATAGGCTCCGGCTTTGTCCATCGGTTCCTTTGTTGCAATGTAAGAACAGATCGTTTCATCGGAAAGGGGATAGAACTCAACCTTTGTGCAGGAGAGGAAACCCTCGCTCTTTTCGCCGTCCGTGATGTATACTCCGGTGAAAACCTCGTGTTCGCGCCCGGAAAGACTTTTGAGCATTGAAAACGCTTCAGACTCGTCTTTCGGCTTTCCGAGGATTTTTCCGCCGAGGGCAACAACCGTGTCGCAGCCGAGAACAACGGCGCCTTTGTTCATTTTTGAAACAAAAAGCGCTTTTCTTTTTGAAAGCTCCTTAACGGCTTCTCCGGCGTCAATGCCGCTTTCAAGCGTTTCGTCCGCATCGGAGGGAATCACCTCAAACTGATATCCGGCAAGCGAGAGCAGCTCGCGCCGCCTTGGAGAATTTGAGGCAACGATAAATCTTTTCATATCTTGCCCTCCGAAAGGAGCTTTTCTGTTTTGAGGACGAGGGCAACGGTTTTGCTGTCCGTAATAGTGCCGTCCATAACAAGCTCCACAGCCTTTTTGAGCGGTATTTCTTCAACGGATAAAAATTCGCCCTCATCGAGGTGCTGCTTTGTTTTTTTGAGTCCGCGCGCAAAGTAAAGGTGAATAATTTCCGAGCAGTAGGCAACGGTCGGATAGACCTCGCCCATAGGAATAACCTTTTCGGCCGTTACTCCGCATTCCTCCTCAAGTTCGCGAACACCGGCGGAAAGGGGATCTTCTCCCTTTTCAAGTTTTCCGGCCGGAAGTTCAAGAAGAACGCGGCCATATGGATAGCGGAACTGGCGGACAAACAAAAGGCCGCCGTTATCCGTCAGAGCGGCAACGCAGACGCCGCCGTGGTGCTCAACCAGTTCACGGTGGGTTGTTTTTCCGTCTGGAAGAACAACGGTGTCATTATAGACATTGATGATTTTTCCCTCAAAGACGGTTTTTCGGTCTATTCTTTTTTCGGTGAATTCCATTATTGACAGCTCCTTTCGGAATATTGCAGACAACCTCCTGAATATAAATTCAGTAGCCGCCGAAAAAAATTGGCAACATAACAGGTTTGGGATGTGTTTATATGTGTAATGAAAATATAAGTGTTCCTTTCGATTATGAGCAGAGCAAAAAGACGGTTGAAGCGTTGGCGAGGAAATTCCCTTTCCTTTCCGTTGACGTTGTTGGGCGAACCTGCCTCGGACGTGCAATTTTTGCGTTCACCGTCGGGAACAAAGGCAATCGTGTTCTGCTCGCCGGTGGTTTCCACGGCTCGGAGTGGCTGACTTGCCTTGCGCTTTTCCGCTTTATCGAGCGGCTGTGCCGTGCAATCGAAACAAAAAGCCAGCTTTGCTCGGTCGATGTTTCAAGGGCGTTTTCCGAACTTGGCGCGGTGATAATCCCTTGTGTTAACCCGGACGGGGTTGAAATTGCCGTCCACGGGCCTTCGGGCGCCAGGAGCGCACGCAGCTTTGTTGAAAGCCTTGGCTGCAAGGACTACGGAAAATGGAACGCCAACGCAATGGGTGTTGACATCAATCATAATTTCAACGCCGGCTGGGAAACACTGCGCCGGATGGAGGAGGAGCAGGGGATTAAAGGGCCGGCACCGCGCCAGTTCGGCGGCTTCCGCGCGGAAAGCGAGAGCGAAACAAAGGCGCTGACAAGGCTTTGCCGTCTCATTCCGTTCCGTCAGGCAATGGCCGTCCATTCGCAAGGCGAAGAGCTTTATTGGCAATATGGCGATGAAATGCCTTCTCAGGCGCACATGATGGCAAAAATACTTGCCGATTCCTGCTCATACCGCCTTGTTGAAAACGCCGGGCTTGCTTCCCACGGGGGCTTCAAGGACTGGTTCATCAGCGAGTTTTTCCGGCCTGCGTTCACTCTTGAAATTGGAAAAGGCGAAAATCCGCTGCCTTTTTCGGACCTTGATGAAATTTACAGCCGTATTGAGGAAACATTCACAATTTTTACTCTTATGTAAGAAAACACAATTTAAATTAAAGCAGTTTGTCCTTTTCAACCGCCGCCTGAACAGCGTCCGCAACAGAAAATTCAAAACCGTTCTTTTTGAGCGAAAGAACGCCCTCAATGGTTGTTCCGCCCGGTGAGCAGACTCTGTCGGTCAGCTCCATCGGGTGTTCTTTTGTTTCAAGAATCATTTTTGCCGAACCGAGTACGGCTTGGGCGCAGATTTCAAGTGCCTGCGCTTTCGGCATACCGTTTTTGACCGCTGCGCGTGCCATTGCGTCAATGAACATATATGCAAAAGCGGGTGACGAACCGCCGATTACGCCGAAAAGGGGAAACATACTTTCTGAAAGAGACACGGCCGTTCCGAAGGATTTGCACATTGCTTCGGCAAAGGCAGCATCGGCCTCGGTCGCGTTTTCGTTCGGGCAGTATGCACTGACTGCCTCGCCGACCGTTGCGTTGATGTTTGGCATAATGCGCACAAGGCGGACTTCTTCATGGAGCCGTTCTTCAAAAAAGGAGAGGGGCTTTCCGGCCGCAATGGAGATTATGAGAGGATTTTTTTCTTTAATAATTGTTCGCAGCGGTGAGATTACCGAGGCGAGTACATTCGGTTTGACCGAAAGAACAACACGGTCGCAGTTTACAATAAGTTCAGCCGCGCTTTCAAAAACGGAAAGGCCAAATTTTTCGGCGAGTGCCTGTGCTTTCGGTGCGCTGATATCAAAAACGCCGATGTCTTTTCCTTTGAGTGTACCGGAAGAAACAAGGCCGCTTATCATTGCCGAGGCCATGTTTCCGGTTCCGATGAATCCTGTCATATTGTTTCAGCTTCTTTCTTTGTCAATAATAACTTGGTTTTCCGCCCTGTATTTTATCACAAAAGGCGCCGGTTTTCAACAGCGGAATGTTATTCAACGCCCGTCAGGTCAAAATCGGGAATATACTGTTTCTGTGCCGAGTCGAGCTCCTGCAAAAAAACATTCTCAAAGCCCAGCTCAACAAGGCAGTCCACAGCCTTTTCATATTCGCGCTTTGTGATTCTTCTTTGAAGCTCCGGAAAATCCTCAAGCTTGCCGCAGGGTGTGTATTGCGCCATGAGGCTGATGTATGTTTTTGCTCCGAGGTTGTCTTTTATCCATTCAAAAATACGTCTTGATTGGTTGACGTTCTTTGGAAGAACAAGGTGGCGGATAATAAGCCCCTTTTTCATAAGTCCGTTTTCAAAAACATCCTCAGGCTGGTTTCGCCGCATTTCGAGTATAGTCTTTGACGCGGCGTCAAAGTAATCCGCGGCTTTGCTATATCGCAGGGAGCGTTCCGGGTCAATATATTTCAGGTCGGGCAGCCAGACGTCAACAACACTTGAAAGCCTTTTAATCGTTTCAACGCTTTCATAGCCGCCGCAGTTATACACAACAGGAACAGGGGAGCGATATTTTTCAAGAACATCGGCGAGCCTTTCTGCGTACTGAGTTGCGGTAACAAGGTTAAGATTGTGCGCGCCGGAGCTTATCAATGAATCAAAAATTTCCGTCAGCTTTTTTTCGGTTATCTCTTTTCCCTGTTTTGCGCGGCTGAGTTCATAGTTTTGGCAGAATACGCACCTGAGGTTGCAGCCGGAAAAAAAGACTGCGCCGCTGCCGTTTGTTCCGCTTATCGGCGGCTCTTCCCAAAAGTGCTTTGCCGCGCGGGCAACAACAAAATTTTCCCCAACGCCGCAAAATCCATGCTTTTTGCTGCGGTCAACGCCGCATCTGCGCGGACAGGCATTGCATATCATTCAAACCACTTCCTTTGAGTAAATGCTGATGAATTAAGAATGCAATATAAAAATATTCTATCACATTCCGGACGATTTTACCAGATAAAATTGACTTTTGGCGCCGGTATGATATAATTGAATGGTAAACTATCTGCTTGTTTATCACTGCTTTTGAGGGAGGAAAGCCCATGCTTTTGGCAATAGATATCGGAAACACTAACATCACTCTCGGTGCGTACCGCGATGAAGCGCTCCTTTTTGTTTCAAGAATGTTCACCGCGCGGCATAAAACGAGCGATGAATTTGCTGCGGACCTTTTGAACATTTTTAAACTCTATGAGGTCAGCGCAGGCGATTTTTCAAAAGTTGTCATGAGCTGCGTTGTTCCGGAGATTGAAGAAAGTGTTATTCGTGCCGTGAAGATGATAACGGGAAAAATGCCGGTCATTGTCGGAGCGGAAAACCACGGCAATTTTGAGGTGGATGTTCTCCCTGTTTCCGCAATCGGAGCCGACCTCATCTGCGCCGCCGTTGCGGCAAAAGCGAAATATTCGCTGCCGTGCCTTGTTGCCGACCTTGGAACGGCAACAAAAATTATCGTTGTTGATGAAAACGGAAAGTTTGTCGGCTGCACAATTTCACCCGGCGTGAAAATTTCAATGGACGCCCTTGCAAAGCACGCCTCGCTCCTTCCTTCCGTCAGCTTTAAGGCGCCGAAAAAGGCTGTTGGCGCCAATACGGCCGAATGCATCCAGTCCGGCGTTGTTTTCGGAACGGCCGCAATGCTTGACGGACTTATCAGACGCATTTCATCCGAGCTTTCGCTCGAGAATGCAACCGTTGTTGCAACCGGAGGCTACAGCAAAGGAATCATTCCCTGCTGCGAAACAAAAATAATCTATGACGAAAACCTGATTTTGGACGGTTTGCGTGAAATTGCCTGCGATATTTGATTTTATTTTGTTTGAATTGTTGCGTTTTTTTCTGAATGTGCTAAAATATTTATAGAAATGATTTTTAATCGCAAGTATTTTGGATTTGGAGGAGAATATGATGAAACAGTCGATTAAAAGAGTACTTTCTGCGTTTCTTGCTTTGCTGCTGCTTTGCGTTTCCTTTGCGCCGGCCGCAGCTGCCGCCCAGGAGGAATATCCGATTATCTATATTGAAGGAATGGGAGCAAGACTTGTTGACAAGGACGGAAACAGTATTGCCGCAGCCGACGTTGACAAGGATTACATAGTTAACTCAGTTAAGGATGTTCTTAAGCAGATTCCCATTGACCGGGACGGAAACTGGGATAAATACTGCGACGCGCTTTACAACTGCTTCTCTCCGATCTACGACACGATAAGGCTCGACAAAAACGGCGAGGCCTCGGACGGCAGTCGTTCTTTTTGGGTTTGGCGCAAGGAGTTGCTCAGACGTAAAACCTCAAATTTCAAGGCCTACGATTATCAGTTCCATTATGATTGGCGCGTTGACCCGTTTGTTTCCGCCGCGGAGCTTTCAAAATACATTGACGCGGTGCGCGAGGTTACGGGAAAAAGCAAGGTCACCCTTGTCGGCCGCTGCCTCGGCTCGTGCATAGTTGCTGCATATCTTCAAACGACCGAAAATGTTCAGGATAAGGTAAAGAATATTATTTATTATGCTCCCTCCGTCGGCGGTATCGGACTGCTCGGTGCGCTTTTCTCCGGTCAGGTTACAATTGACGAAAAGTCGCTTGACCGCTTTATCAATTCTTATACTGACCGTACCGCCCTTTTTGAGGACAGCGCTCTTGAAGCTTTGGTTGTTTCCGCAGTTTCGCTTGCAAGATATCTCAAGGTGCTCGGCTTCGGAACGGCTGTTGTTCAGGATACCTATGACCGCATTTTTGAAAACATTGTTCCCCGTCTTGCTCTGACAAGCTACGGCTCCTTCCCCTCGTTCTGGAGCATGATAGGAACCGAGTATTACGAAAGCGCGCGCGACTTCATCTTTAAAGGAAAAGAAGATGAGTACGCCAAGATGATTGAAAAGACCGATCACTTCTATTACAGCGTTACCGCAAGACTTCCGCAGCTTATTGACGAGCTTTCTCAAAAAGGTGTGGAGGTCTCCTATCTTGCCAAATACAACTTTGACCTTATTCCGGTTTTTGAAGGCTGTGACGTTCAGTCGGATGGTCTTGTTGAGCTTTCAACGCTTTCCGCCGGCGCAACGAGCGAAAAGATGGGAAGCTTCCTCTCCGAAAAGTATATTGCAGCCGCAAAGGAAAAAGGAACCGATAAGTACATTTCAGCCGATAAGCTTGTTGACGCTTCAACCTGCCGCTTCCCGGACAAGACGTGGTTCTTCAAGAACCTTGATCACGCAACGATGCCGAACTGCGTCAATCCGCTGATTGAAAAAATTTCAAGAGGAAACGGGGACTTTACCGTCTGGTCTGACCCGGCTTTTCCCCAGTATATGACCTTTGACAGCGAGACCGAGACCTGTTCTCCGACGGTTGTTGAGGGCGATGATTTCCGTTCTCCGCCGAGAGACTTCATCAGCGCAATCTTCAGATTCTTCACAAGCTTTTTCAGATATCTTGCAGCTGCTTTTGAAAAGCTGAAGAACAAATAATATATACCGACAAAAAACCGCCGGTTAATTGCACCCGCGATTAATCGGCGGCTTATTGAAGATTTACCGATTTTTTTGCAAAAAACTTCAAAAACCCTCTTGACGAAGGTATAAGTTTGTGATAAACTCTTAATACCTCTGAAAGAGGGCTTTATTTTTGTGTCCGGATTCAGAGGGAGGCCTTAATGGCTCTTTTGCGGTTTGTTTTTCCCCGCAAAAGCGCCGCAATAATCCTTTTAATGGAGGTGCCGTTCATGAGAGTAAAAGTTACTTTGGCTTGCTCGGAATGCAAGCAGCGCAATTACAACACAATGAAAAACAAAAAGAACAATCCTGACAGGTTGGAGATGAACAAGTACTGCAGGTTCTGCAAGAAACACACTCTCCACAAAGAAACCAAATAATCGCGGGAGGTTAGAGTAATGGCTGACAAAGAAAAAAAGGCTGCTCAGGGCTCGAAGGTTGAAAAGGCCGCAACCGAAGAAAGCAAGGCTGCTGAAAAGGTTGCCAAGGCTGCCAAGGGCGCTGATAAAAAATCAGGCAAAGCAAAATCTTCCGAAAAAGGCGGAAAGGTTAAGGACTTCTTCAGACACTTTAAGGGTGAAACAAAGAAGATTGTTTGGCCGGACGCAAAAACCGTGCTTAAAAGCACAGGCATTGTTATCCTTGTTGTTGCCGTTGCGGCAATCATCATCTTCGCCATTGACCAGGGTCTCGGCGCCGGTGTAACCGGACTCAAGTCCCTTGCGAACCGCGGTGAAACCACCACGTCTGAGGCGGCGGCTGATGACCACGATCATGACCACGATGAGGACGAAAGCACAACCAAGGCTGATTCTTCAAAGGAATCCACCACAAAGGCTGCTTCCTCAACTGAGGGAACCACCGCCGAAAAAACGTCGGAAAGCAAAGAAAGCAGCGCAAGCGAAGCAGCAAAATAATTCAGTTTTTCCGGAGGTGTAACGATGGCAGATAACGCCAGATGGTTTGTTGTGCACACCTATTCGGGCTACGAAAACAAAGTAGCCTCAAACATCGAAACGGTTGTTGAAAACCGCAAGATGCAAGATCAGATCTTCGAGGTGAAAATTCCAACGGAGATCGTTACCGAGATTAAGGATGACAGCAAAAAAGAGGTTGAGCGCAAGCTCTTCCCCGGATATGTTATGGTCAAGGTTGCCTGCGCATACAGAAAGCGCAGCGAGTTTGAAGATGAGGAGCTCACCATGACCGATGAGGCGTGGTACGTTATCCGCAATACGCGCGGTGTTACCGGTTTTGTCGGCCCGGGAAGCAAACCCGTTCCCCTCACAGACGAGGAGGTTGTCAAGCTCGGAATTGAACAGAGATCCGTTGAGGTCAATTACAAGGTCGGAGACCTTGTCAATATTCTTAGCGGTCCGTTCGATGGCTATAGCGGTATTGTTGACAGCATTGATTTGACCAAGCAGGTTGTTGTTGTCATGATCTCAATGCTCGGCAGGGAGACTCCCGTTGAGCTTGAACTCGACCAGATTGAGGTCGCAGTTGATTAATGTGATAATTTTCGGCTTTTGCCGTTTATTATGACTGGTACTCTGTGCCTGATTTTTAGGCTTTGCAGAGTACGAGGGAACGCTTTTGTTCCCTGTGGGAGATTTGCAAAACTCATGCAAGTCGCCATCAACCACATATATTTGGAGGTGCAAAAAATGGCTCAAAAGGTTGTAGGCTTAATTAAGCTCCAGATTCCCGCAGGTAAGGCTACTCCGGCACCGCCCGTTGGACCGGCTCTCGGCCAGCACGGTGTTAACATCATGGCTTTCACAAAGGAATTCAACGAGCGTACAAAAAATGACATCGGTCTCATCATTCCCGTTGTCATCACAGTTTATGCCGACCACACATTCTCATTCGTAACCAAAACTCCGCCGGCGGCAGTCCTTATCAAAAAGGCTTGCGGAATCGAAAGCGGTTCAGGTGTTCCGAACAGAACCAAGGTCGCAACAATTACCGGTGAGCAGGTTAGAAAGATCGCAGAGCAGAAGATGCCCGATCTCAACGCTGCAAGCATTGAAAGCGCTATGAGTATGATAGCCGGAACTGCTCGCAGCATGGGCATTGTAGTCGCTGACTGAATGCTTCCGGGTGGGAGGAAAAATCCGATTAACCACTCTATAGGAGGATGAAATTATGAAACATGGAAAAAAGTATGTTGAAAGCGCAAAGCTTTTTGACAGAGCAACACTTTATGATCCTGCGGACGCTCTCGAACTCACAGTAAAGACCGCAACCGCAAAATTTGATGAAACAATCGAAGCTCATATCCGCCTCGGTGTTGACTCCCGTCACGCCGACCAGCAGGTTCGCGGCGCCGTTGTTCTTCCGAACGGAACCGGTAAAAAAGTTCGCGTTGCCGTTTTCGCAAAAGGCGATGATGCAAAAGCAGCTGAGGCTGCCGGTGCAGAAGTTGTTGGCGCTGAAGATCTTGTTGCAAGAATTCAGGGCGAGGGCTGGATGGAATTTGACGTTGCAATCGCCGCTCCCAACATGATGGGACTCGTTGGCCGTCTCGGTAAGATTCTCGGACCGCGCGGACTTATGCCTTCTCCCAAGGCTGGTACCGTTACTCCGAACGTCGCCCAGGCTGTTACCGACGCTAAGGCCGGTAAGATTGAATATCGTCTTGATAAGACCAACATCATTCATTGCCCGATTGGCAAGGCTTCATTCGGCAAGGATAAGCTTAACGAAAACTTCACAACCCTTCTTGACGCTATCATTAAGGCTAAGCCCGCGTCAGCAAAGGGTCAGTATATCCGCTCCTGCGTTGTTACCGCAACAATGGGCCCCGGAATCCGCATCAACCCGGCTAAGGTCGGTTCAACTGCCGCTCAGGGCTGATTCGCGGAATAATTGCCTCTTTTTTTGGGGGCAATTTGAAAAAAATACTTGACATGGCTTTCGCCATGCGGTATAATAATCAAGCTGTCCCCCTAAGACAGCAGGTGATTTCTTAAAGGCAAGTTCCTTGCCGCCTGCCGAGGTAATTTCAGCATAATTTCAATTTTGATTGTCTTATGTTGCGCCTTTTCTCGGCTTTCTATGAAAAGGCGCTTTTTATATTATCACCTTTAAGGGTACGGCTGAAAACCAAATTTTTTCAGGAGGTGAATTCATCTTGCCAAGCGCAAAAGTTTTGGAACAGAAAAAGCAGATCGTTGAAGGTCTTGTTGCTCGTCTTAACGCGGCGTGCGCCGGCGTAATCGTTGATTACAAGGGCATCACCGTTACCGATGACACAGCTCTGCGTAAGGAGCTTCGTGAGGCAGGCGTTGAATACACGGTTGTTAAAAACACCCTTCTTCGCCTTGCAATCGGTGAGACTGAACTCAATGGTCTTGAGGCTGTTCTTGACGGAACAACCGCTATCGCTACCAGTGCAGATGATTACGTTGCTGCTGCTCGCATTCTTTGCAAGTTTGCAGACACACACAACGGCTTTGAAGTTAAAAACGGCTTCATTGACAAAGAAGTTATCGACGTTGCAAAGATTACCGGACTTGCAAAACTTCCCTCGCGTGAAGTTCTTCTTGCTCAGGTACTCGGCGCCTTCCAGGCTCCGATCTCCGCTTTCGCCCGTGCTGTTCAGGCTATTGTTGACAAGGACGGCGAAGCTGCTCCCGCAGAGGAAGCTGCCGAAGCTCCCGCAGAAGCGTGAGACAATTTTTCTTAATATTAACAAATTGGAGGTATAATTACCATGTCAGAAAAAATTACTGCTATTATTGATACTTTGAAAACTTTGACAGTCCTTGAGCTTTCAGAGCTTGTTCACGCTGTTGAAGATGAATTCGGCGTTTCCGCTGCTGCTGCTGTTGTTGCTGCCGGCCCGGTTGAAGCTGCTGCCGCTGCTGAAGAAAAGACTGAGTTTGACCTTGAACTTACCGAAGTTGGCGCAAACAAGATTGCTGTTATCAAGGCTGTTCGTGAGCTCACCGGTCTTGGCCTTAAGGAAGCTAAGGAAGCCGTTGACGGCGCTCCGAAGGTAATTAAGGAAGCTATGAGCAAGGACGACGCTGAAGCTGCTAAGGCTAAGCTTGAAGAAGCTGGCGCAAAGGCTACCCTTAAATAATCAATTTTTAGTGATACTTAAAACCGCTGACCGGAAAAGGTCGGCGGTTTTTGTGTTGCTATATTATTTGCATATTATAATAGCGGTTTTTTTATTTTGCTTCAGTGCGTTATCAATAACAAACTTTGTTCCCCGTGATTTACCGTCCCAAAAGGCGATAATTTCATCAGCATAAGCAATTATTTTTAGATTTCTATATAAAGGTGCGCTTTTACCATATTTAGAGTAGTCAGGTAAAAATTCTGTCAGTTTTATATTTGCTGATATTGCATACTTTTTAGCACATGTATCAATGCCTTTTGCACCTCCGGAAACAATTTCAGTTGTTGTTAATGGGATATATTCGCTCAAGTTTTCTATTTCAAGTTGACGCGAACCAATTATTGCAACTTTCATAATATACCTCCTAAATAGTATACTTGATTTAAGTATACACCGCACATTGTATCACAGAATAATCTTAAAATATACCCAAAATAAGATTATTTGGAGATATATTATGAGAAACAAAACCAACAAGCATCTTGGGCTTGAAATTGATCCGGAGCTTCATTACAAACTGCATTATATTGCAAAATATGAAGGCAGAAGTGCAAACGGTCAAGTTTTATACCTAATCCGCCAGTGTATACGCGAGTTTGAGGAGAAGGACGGAAAAATTGATTTGCCTGATGACATAATCAAGGCTATAAAGAAATAATGCTCCGACTGTTTTTAACAGCCGAAAAAATATAGCACCGAACGCTCGCCTTTGCGGTCAGAAACAAGAATTCCTGTTCGCTTGCAACACGCTGCTTTTCCGGTTACCTTTCAAAGCGGTGAACTGCGGCAAAAAACTTTTGAAAAATTTTCAAAAACCCCTTGACAAACAAAAATGCCGGTGGTAGAATACACAGCATAAAGCGACAAGGGAGCCGCGGACAATGAAAGTTGTCTGCGGCTTTTGTCTTTTAATTTAATATGTAAAAAAACAGCGACAAGGACGTCGCGCAGTTTTCTGCGTGTGTCTCTGTCGCTTTTTTATTATCGGAAAGGAAGTTTTTAGCAATGAAAAGTGTAACGGAAATCTTCGGCTCAATGGTGTTTGATGATGCGGCAATGGAAGCAAGATTGCCTAAGGATACCTATAAAATTCTTCAGAAAACAATAAAGGATGGAAAGCATCTTGAAATCGGAGTTGCCAATGTTGTTGCAAACGCAATGAAGGATTGGGCGATTGAAAAGGGCGCAACCCATTTTACCCATTGGTTCCAGCCGATGACAGGTGTTACCGCCGAAAAACATGACAGCTTTATTTCTCCGAAAAACGGAAAGGTCATAATGGAATTCTCCGGAAAGGAACTTATCAAGGGTGAGCCGGATGCCTCCTCTTTCCCCTCCGGCGGTCTGCGTGCAACCTTTGAGGCAAGAGGCTATACCGCATGGGACGCAACAAGCTACGCTTTCATTAAGGACGGCGTTCTTTGCATTCCCACCGTTTTCTGCTCATACGGCGGCGAAGCTCTTGACCAGAAAACCGCACTTCTGCGTTCAATGGAAGCGATTAACCGCCAAGCGCTGCGCGTTCTGAAGCTTTTCGGAAATGATGATGTAAAGTCAGTCAAAACAACCGTTGGCCCCGAGCAGGAATACTTCCTTGTTGATGAAAAGGCGTATAACAAGCGCAAGGACCTTATTTATACCGGCAGAACCCTTTTTGGTGCCCGTGCACCGAAAGGACAGGAGCTTGACGACCACTATTTCGGTGCCATAAAGCCCCGTGTTGCCGAATACATGAAAGACCTCAATGAAGAGCTTTGGAAAGTTGGCGTCCTTGCAAAGACCGAGCATAACGAGGTTGCTCCGGCTCAGCATGAGATGGCGCCTATCTTCACAACAACAAACATTGCCGCCGACCATAATCAGCTCACAATGGAAATTATGCAGAAGGTTGCAAAAAAGCACGGAATGGTTTGCCTGCTTCATGAAAAGCCGTTTGCCGGTGTTAACGGAAGCGGAAAGCATAACAACTGGTCAATTTCAACCGATACGGGAGTTAACCTCCTTGAGCCGGGCGAAACGCCTTATGAAAACGCGCAGTTTTTGCTTTTCCTTTGCGCCGTTATCAAGGCTGTTGATGAATATCAGGAGCTTTTGAGAATTTCCGTTGCCTCCGCCGGAAATGACCACAGACTCGGAGCAAACGAGGCTCCTCCGGCAATCGTTTCAATGTTCCTTGGCACCGACCTCTCGGAAATTCTTGATGCCATTGAAAAGGACGAGCATTTTGACCCAAGACAAAAAGAGCTTATGAGAATCGGCGTTCACACTCTTCCGAAATTCCCGAAAGATACTACCGACAGAAACAGAACAAGCCCCTTTGCTTTCACCGGCAACAAGTTTGAGTTCCGTATGCTTGGTTCGGCATCGTCAATTTCCTGTGCAAACACCGTTCTCAACACTTCCGTTGCGGAAGAACTCAAGCAGTTTGCAGATGAACTTGAGGGAGCAAAAGACTTTGAAGGTGCTCTCCATGATCTTATCAAGAGAACGATAAAAGAGCATAAGCGCATCATTTTCAACGGAGACGGCTATGACGATTCGTGGATTGCCGAGGCGGAAAGACGCGGACTCAAAAACCTCAAGACCACTCCGGACGCTCTTGCTCATATGCTTGATGTTAAAAACGTCAAGCTCTTCACCGACCACAAGGTTCTCACCGTTCCGGAAATTACGGCGCGCCATGAGGTTCGCCTTGAAAACTACTGCAAGGTTATCAATATTGAAGCGCTCACCATGCTTGACATGGTAAGAAAGGACATTCTTCCGGCAATGAGCGGGTTCTCCTGTGAACTTGCCGATGGCGCCGCAAAGAAAGCGGCCTTTATGCCTGAGGCGGACTGCACCTATGAAAAAGAGACGGTTAAGAGTGTTTCGGCTCTCCTGGGCGCGGCATACAGAGCGGTCAGAAAGCTTGAAGATGACCTCCTTTCCTCAAAGTCCATTGAAAGCTTCACAGAGCTTGCGGATTTCTATAAGACAAAGATTCTGGACGATATGAGAATTTTGAGAATCTCTGTTGATGAAATTGAAACGATTGCACCGAAGGAGAAGTGGCCGTATCCCTCATACGGTGAGCTGCTTTTCTCCGTAAGATGAAAGGTGGTTATTCCCGATGTGCTCAATAATGGGATACTGCGGCGAAACGCTGCCGCTTGAAGAATTTGAAAAGGGCTTTGAAAAAACAAAGTCCAGGGGTCCTGATATGTCCCGTGTGATAAACACGGGAAAGGGCTTCCTCGGCTTCCATCGCCTTGCAATTATGGGCGTTGAGGAGAGCGGAATGCAGCCCTTTGAAAAAAACGGAAATTTTGTTGTCTGCAACGGAGAACTTTATGGCTTCAGAAAGCTCAAAAGGGAACTTATTGAAAAGGGCTATACTTTTGTCAGCGATTCCGACTGTGAGCTGCTTTTGCCGCTTTATGAGGAATACGGAACGGATATGTTCAAAAAGCTTGACGCGGAGTTTGCTCTCATAATTTATGACGGAAAAACTCATGAATACATTGCGGCGCGTGACCCTATCGGAATCAGACCGTTGTTTTACGGACTTGATAAAGACGGAAAAATGCTTTTTGCCAGCGAGGCGAAAAACCTTGTCGGCCTTTGCGTTGAGGTCATGCCTTTTCCGCCCGGTCATTACTATAAGGACGGAAAATTCACTTGCTATTGCGATATCAGCGTTCCGCAAAAGATTATCTATGACGACGTTGAAACCGCGTGCAAAAATATCCGCGAAAAGCTTGTTGCCGGAATTGAAAAACGCCTTGATTCCGATGTTCCTGTTGGCTTTTTGCTTTCCGGCGGTCTTGATTCCTCGCTTGTTTGCAGCGTTGCCGCAAAGCTTTCAAAGGAAAAAATCAAAACATATGCCATTGGTATGAGTACCGACGCCATAGACCTCAAGTATGCAAAGGAGGTTGCCGATTATATCGGAACCGATCACACCGAGGTCATCATCACCGAGCAGGATGTTATCGAGGCTTTGCCGCAGGTTGTGGCTTTGCTCGGAACTTATGATATCACAACAATTCGCGCTTCAATCGGAATGTATCTTGTTTGCAAGTATATCCACGAGAACACCGACCTGCGTGTCCTTCTCACCGGTGAGGTTTCAGACGAGCTGTTCGGATATAAATACACCGACTTTGCACCCTCGGCAAAGGAGTTTCAAAAAGAGGCGCAAAAGCGCGTTCATGAGCTTTATATGTATGACGTTCTGCGCGCCGACCGTTGCATTTCCGTCAACTCGCTTGAGGCGAGGGTACCGTTTGGCGACCTTGACTTTGTTCGCTATGTTATGGCACTCGACCCTGAGGTCAAGATGAACAAATATAACAAAGGCAAGTTCCTTTTGCGCCACGCTTTTGAGGGTGACTGGCTTCCGCACGATATTCTTATGCGCGAAAAGGCGGCGTTTTCCGATGCTGTTGGTCATTCAATGGTCGATGACCTCAAGAAATACGCGGAAGAAACCTATACCGATGAAGAATTCAAAGAAAAGATTAAGAAATATACATTTGCCACTCCGTTCACAAAGGAGTCCTTGCTTTACCGCGAGATTTTTGAAAAGTATTATCCCGGCCAGGCAAGAATGGTCAATGACTTCTGGATGCCGAACAAGAACTGGGAGGGCTGCAACGTCAATGACCCGTCTGCGCGTGTCCTTTCAAACTACGGGGACAGCGGAAAATGATTTTCCTCTCTCCTGCGCTTTTGCAGACGGCCTAAAATATGCTTACAACCGGCACTGCCGGCTTGTAATATCAAACACCGATCGGGTTTACACAGCGCCCGGTCGGCGTTTGTTTTGCGCTTTGGAATGCAAATTTCATTCATTTTAACATGGTCTTTAGCTGATTTATGTTGTGTTTGAACAAAAATATGAGCGGAAGAAATTTTCTTCTCATTACCCCTTGAAATCCGGGTGTTTTTAGTATAAAATATACAACTGTGTAGTGTTAAATAAGGCAGTTTTTTTATTAATTTTGGAGGTTTTGTATGAAATACTCTCTCACAAAGGCTCAAGCAAAGGAGCTTATATCGGGAAAACTTTCCCATTATTTCGGCGTCGGCGTTCAAGAGGCGACCGATGAACAGTATTATAAAGCGGTTGCTCTCATTGTCCGCGACCTTATGCATGAGGGCGTGCGCGAATTCCGCAAAAAGGCTGAGCAGTCCGATTCCAAAAAAATCTATTACCTCAGCATGGAATTTCTCATGGGTCGCTCGCTTAAAAATAACCTTTTCAACCTCGGACTGACGAATACTTTTGCCTCGGCGCTCAAGGATTTTGATATCAGCCTTGACAAACTCTATGACTGCGAACCCGACGCAGGACTCGGAAACGGCGGCCTCGGCCGTCTTGCGGCCTGCTATCTTGACGGCCTTGCAACTCAGGGCTATAACGGCATGGGTTACTGCATCCTTTATGAATGCGGAATTTTCAAGCAGAGACTTGTTGACGGCTGGCAGACCGAGCTTCCGGATTTCTGGCTTCCCGGCGGTGAGGTCTGGCTTGTTCCGCGCGAGCAGGAGTCCGTTGAGGTCAGCTTTGGCGGTCAGGTTAACGACAGTTGGGATAATCAGTATCATTCAGTTGAAATAACCGGAGATACAAAAATTACCGCCATGCCGTATGATATGTTTGTTTCCGGCAACGGCGGAAATGGTTACAGTATTCTGCGCCTTTGGAAGAGCAAGGCGCCCTCGCTTGATATGCACCTTTTTGACCAAGGTCAGTATATGAAAGCGATGGAACAGGCCGCTATGGCCGAGGTTATCAGCAAGATTCTTTATCCCTCGGATAACCACCCGGAGGGAAAGAGTCTGCGCCTCAAACAGCAGTATTTTCTTGTTTCCGCTTCGATTCAGGATATTGTTAAAAGGCACCTGCGTCACTATTCAACGATGGAAAACTTTGCGGAAAAGAACGCCGTTCACATCAACGATACTCACCCGACTCTTTCAATTCCCGAACTTATGCGTATTATGCTTGATGAATGCGGCTACGGCTGGGACGATGCATGGAAAATTGTTACCGCAACGTGTGCATACACAAACCACACCGTAATGAAAGAGGCTCTTGAGTGCTGGCCGGAAAGCCTCATTCAGTCGCTTCTTCCGCGTATTTATCAAATTATAAAAGAAATTGACAACAGATATCGCGCCCACATCTGGGAAATGACCCACGATGCAGGCAAAGTTGAAGAACTCGCCGTAATATCCGGCGGCGTTGTCAGAATGGCGAACCTTTGCGTTGCCTCCTGCCACAGTGTCAACGGCGTTTCCGCCCTTCACAGCCAGATTCTTAAAGACTCGCTTTTCAATGAGTATTATAAGCTCACTCCGGAAAAGTTCACCAATGTAACAAACGGAATTGCCCATCGCCGCTGGTTGTGTCAGGCCAATCCGGAGCTTTCAAAGCTCATTGAAGGTCTCATTGGTAAAGGCTTTATCACCAATGCCGCCGAGCTTTCCAAGCTTAATGAATATCAGAACGACAAGGCCGTTCTTGAAGCACTCGGAAAAGTTAAGCTTCATAACAAGGAAAACTTTGCCGCTCTCATTAAAAAGAAAACCGGAATTGAGCTTGACCCGTCCTCGGTCTTTGACGTTCAGGTGAAGCGCCTTCATGAATACAAGCGCCAGCACCTCAACGCCTTCCAAATTGTTGCAAAATATCTTGAAATCAAGGCGAACCCGAACGGAAATTATGTTCCGCATACCTATATTTTTGGCGCAAAGGCAGCATCCGGCTATTTCATGGCGAAAAAGATTATCAGCTTCATTGTTGCTCTTGCGGATCTTGTCAACAACGACCCCGATGTCAAGGGCAGACTCAAGATTGTTTATGTTGAAGATTACAATGTTACCGCTGCGGAAAGGCTTATGCCTGCCGCCGACATCAGCGAGCAGATTTCCCTTGCAGGCACAGAGGCGAGCGGAACCGGCAACATGAAGCTTATGCTGAACGGAGCAATCACCCTCGGCACTCTTGACGGCGCAAATGTTGAAATTCATGAGGCCGTTGGCGATGAGAATATGATTCTTTTCGGAATGACAACTCCGGAGGTCAATGACCTCAAACGCACCGGTTATGTTCCGATGAATTATTTCAACAATAACCCAGAACTGCGCGCCGTTATTGAATTTGTTCAGCACGGAATCGGTTCAAAACAGTTCCCGGAGATTGGCAACACAATCATTCATCACGATCCGTATATGGTTCTTGCCGACTTTGCTGATTACAGAAACGCTCAAAAGAAAATTGACACTCTTTGGACGGATAAGGAACATTGGAACAAAATGTCGCTTATCAATATTGCGGGTGCGGGCCGCTTTGCCGCCGACCGCGCCGTCAATGATTATGCAAGGGATATTTGGCACACAAAGCCTGTAAAATAAGGTGATGCAACATGAAAAAAGCAGTAATCTTTGACCTTGACGGAACGCTGCTCAACACTCTTTCCGACCTCGCCGCGAGCGTGAATTTTGCTTTGCGCTGCTGCGGCTATCCGGAACGCACAGTTGAC
This sequence comes from uncultured Eubacteriales bacterium, assembly GCA_934511365.1. Taxonomy (GTDB): domain Bacteria; phylum Bacillota; class Clostridia; order Oscillospirales; family Acutalibacteraceae; genus UBA6857. The sequence continues at coordinate 58,452 of CAKSWC010000001.1, read as the reverse complement.
GAGGTGCGCTCATTCATCGGAAACGGAGTCATAATGCTCATGCACCGGAGCGTTCCGAAGGGAACGAGTGGAGAGGACGAAAAGGCTTGCTTTGAAAAATTCCGCGGCCATTATCTTGAGCATATGGAGGATACCACTGCGCCTTATGCCGGCGTGAATGAGCTTATCCGTGCGCTTGGCGAAAAGGGAATAGGCACCGCCGTTGTTTCAAACAAGCTCGATGCCGGTGTTAAGGGCCTTTGCAAAAAGTATTTTCCGCACCTGACCTGCGCTTTCGGCGTCTCTGATGAGAGCGAGAGGAAACCCTCTCCGGCCAATGTCTATAAGGCTCTCTCTCTGCTCGGCGCGCAAAAAGAGGAGGCTCTATATGTTGGTGACAGCGAGGTTGACGTTCAAACGGCAAAAAACGCCGGACTTGAAATGGTCGGCGTAACTTGGGGCTACAGAAGCCGTGAACTCCTCCTTTCCTCCGGAGCAAAACATATTGTTGATGCTCCGCAGGAACTTCTTGAACTCATATGAACAAAAATAAACCGGCGGTTCAGTCATGAGCCGCCGGCGTTTTTTGCTTTTTACTTAATAATTTCCGCTTTCATCAAACAGCATGAAGCTTTTATAGCCGCTGTTTTCAAGAACTCTGATATATTTTCTGCTGTATTCATCAATGTTTATGACGGGCGCCAAAACAGCAGTTTCGTTTTGTTTTTGTTTGAACAATGAGAATAGCGAGAGCATTGAGGAATAGCCGCTCTTTCTGTCCGCAATGTAGTTTTCCGGACGAACGGCGGTGTTGAGGCAAACGCCGTCTGCGCTGCTTCTTAAAAGCGAGTTTGCATATGAGGCGGAAGTGTTTTCATTTGTGAGGCTGTCTGCATTGATTGAAAGCAGGAGAAAACAGCCTTGTGGCAAGGCTTGCTTCGCTTTTTGAATGAAGTCAAGCAGTGTTTGCGCACGCGCACTCGCATTCTTTTCCCCGGGGAAACCTGCTGCCGTAATGTCGCCTTTTGGAAATGAAGCTGACTCAAGAATAAAGCCGCTCACGCCGAGTGATGAAATTTCCTTCATCGAATCAAGCAGGTAATTCACTGCGCCGAGTGAGTAGGGATTGAGCCAGGTTTTGCCCGTACCCTCCGAAAGATTTTCGTGCCAGAGAACCTGAGTATCCTTGTATTTCACAGCGTAATCCGGCTCGGCGGTGCTTGCCGCCGGGTCCTCAAAGCAGAAGAATCTTGCAACAACATTGATGTTTTTTGATTTGAAAAGGTTCAGTGCATTTTTGACTGTTTCATTGTCAAAAACGGCGCATTTTCCAAGTCGAGCAAGCTCGGTCTGCGAGGAATAGACAAGTTTTCCGTTTTCTGTTTTGAAGTCAATAACAACGCTGTTGCAGTCTTTGCGGTTAATCTTCCTGATGAACGATGAAAGCTCTTTCCGGCTTGAAAGAAGCTCATACGGCATATATAGCGCTTTCAGTGAATCTGAGGCAAAAAGATTCTCTTCGCCTTTTTTGTCTGATGAAGAAAACTCGGAGTCTGCGGAAAGCAACGGCTTGTTTGAAAACTTCAGACCGAGACTCACCGCAAAAAACGATACGCAGACAACGGCGCAAAAGCAAAGCACGGCAAGCGCGGCGCGGAAAAAGGCGGCGGCGCGCTCTTTTTTGGTTTTAACGTGTTTTGTTTTAATGATTTTTGCGGCCGGATATTCTTTTGAAAATGTGTAATAACTGTTTTTGACCCTTGGCGGAACATTTTCCGGAAACGGGTCTTTTTTGCGTTTGAACGGTGGTTTGAATTTCATAAGCGTCATAGCCTTTCTTTAAGTAGTGGTTACTTAAACAAACAATGCTCCGCCCGAAAGGCACGAAAGCATGAGGGACAGAAGCGAAACATAGATGAAAAGGGCAGGTGTTCCTTTAAAAACCCTTGGAATGTTTTTGCTTTGCAAAAAGCGCATTGCGCCGTTTATAAGAAGAACGGAAAGAACAAATGCTCCGGCGGCTCCGACCGCAGTTCCTGCGGCTTCAAAAACAGTGTGGTTGGCTTTGAAGTTGATAATCGGAACGGAAAGAACAAGAGTGTTGAACGCGCAGATTCCCAGCGAATTCATATACTTCTTGTCAGCTTTGAGAACAAGAATGCAGAAAAGTGAGCTGATGAGATATATCACACAAAGAATAAAGGTGTAAATTGCAATGTGAACGGGTAGGCTGACGTTTTCCATAAGTCCTGCCTTGTCCGCCGCAATGCAGGCAAGAGAGGCGGAAAGGGTGTAAAACAAAACAGAAATTGCATACATCAAAAGATGCTTTGGCGTTCTTGCAATTCTGATACTCTCGCTCACTCCGTATGCGGAAGAGAGAACAAGGTTCTGCAAAAGCATTGCATAGAGCGCGGAAACAAGCATTGAAGAAAAAACATTCATTTCATTTTTCCTCCGTTTCGTTGGTGAGGGAGGTTTCCCGGTCCGAATGTCTCGGGCGGATATTGTCGTGCTTTTCGGCATCCGGGCTTGAGATGTTTTCCTTTTTGCTCTTTCCGATTCCGAGACCGGGGTCATGAAGCACCGGCTTTTCATAAATTTTTGAGAAGTTGAATGTCTCGTGGGACTCGTTTTCAAAGTGTTTCATAACAATGGCTTTTTGCACCGCGGCAAGAAAGCCAAGGATAACAAGTCCGCCGAACGGAAGAGCAAAGGCGGAAAAAACGGGAAGAGCTGAAATCTTTAAAGAAAACACCGAGCCGGAAGAAAGAAGCTCCCTTAAAAATCCGGTTATGAGCGCTACGGCCGAAAATCCTGCCGAACAGGCAAGAGAATCAAAAAGCGCACCGCGGACATTCGTCTTGACCGCAAATTTTTCGCAGCGGACAACAATGATAGCGTTGACCGAAATCAGCGGAAGAAAAGTGCCGAGAGCCGAAACCGTCTTTCCGCCAAAGAGACTCATTGAAAGAATTGTCGGAATACTTGCCAAAAGGCAGTATAAGCAGACGCGGACGTTGCGCGCAACCTTTTTGAGTGCAAGCGAGGAAATAAGCTCGCAAAGAACAACCGCAAAGGTGAAAACAACCGAAAGCACGGCGGCGTTTTTGAATGTTGTTGCGGCCGCAGCAATCGGACAGACACCAAGAACCTGCGTGAGCACCGGATTATGAATGAATCCGCCTTTAAGAACGGCAAGTGAAAGGCTGAGCTTTGAAGAGTCGTTTTTGTTTTTCATGCGCTGACCCTCCCTTTTTCCCTGTTCTGCACCGGCTTTTTTTTCATGTTCAAAAAGATGGGAGAAACGGCGTTAACTATCATGACCGCAAGGCAGGGCGCGTCGATATTCTTCAAAAATGTGCGCAAAAGCATACAGATTATTCCGGCCGCCGCGCCGAAGAAAAGCATTTTAAAAGTGCTTTTCGGTGCTGTTGCCGGGTCCGGTGCAACGAGCAATGCCGTAAAAAGCAATGATCCGGCGCAAAGCTCCATAATAACGGAAATAAGCCTTCCCGAGGCGATGCGCGGAAAAATAAAAGCATATATCGCGCACGCCAAAATGAATCCGGCGGAAACAATCAGCGTTTTTCTTTTTCTCAGCGCAAGATATACCGCTGCGGCGGCAAGGCCGAGCACACAGGCCGTTCCGACTGCGGATGGATATGAGCCGGAAAGAAGCGCGGTAACAGAAAAAGTGTTGAGTCTCAGCCCCGTACCCTGCGAAAGCATATCAAGAAGGCTTGTGCCTCTTGAAAAACTTTCAGAGTCCGAAAAAACCGCCTCAAAGAGGCTGCTGCTTTGCGCCGGACAGGAAAAAACATACTGCGGAAAACAGAACGCAGAAAAACAAATGGCCGCCGCAGAGGGGACAAAGGGCGCATTTTTGCCTGAGCCGAAAGGGAGCTTGCAGACAAGGCAGGCAAAGCAGGATGCCGCGGCACCGATATAAAGCGGAGCGCTTGCCGGCAAAAGAAGTGAAATCAAAAGTCCGTTTTTTACTGCATCAAGGTCGGAAAGCGGCTTTTTTGTGCCAATGATAAACCTGAATGAAAAATATTCACAAAAACAACTCACTGCCACGCAGACGGCAGCCTGCAAAAGCGCGGCAACACCGTTTTGAAAGAATGCGGCAAAAAGCAAAAAGACCGAAACAAGGCAAATGTCAAAGTTATATTTAAAAGCCGGATTTCCGAGGGGGATGAACGGCTCATTTTTCTGTTCTTTCAAAGTGTCACCTCCCGTATGGCAAAGCGTTGCCATATTTTGTTCATTGATTATTTACAAAGAGAGTAGTATTATTTAAGCAAGGATTAAACTACATAAGGAGAAAATGAAGATGAAAATTGATGCTATTGACGAAAAAAGCATTCTTGTTGAACTTTCAAAAGAAGATCTCTCAAAAAGCGAGATCACCTATGAAGAGCTTGATTATGCAAACGAAAGAACCCGGAAGCTTGTCCAAAGAATCCTTGAAACAATCCGCCTTGAAACCGGAAAAACCGTTTTTGAAAACGGCTCGCTTGAGGTTGAAGTTATGCCGGATTCATTTGGCGGCTGCCTGATGATTTTTAAAAACAAGAACGGAGAAAAGAACGCAAAAGAGGACAAAACATCGGTTTTCTTCTCAGAAGATATCAACAACTTTATTGACTGCGCAAGGGCGCTCGGAAAAACCGAAGAGCAATGCAAAAGCGGAAAGCTGTTTTCCTTTGACGGAACATTTTTCCTCCTCATTTCCGGTCTTTCAAAAAGGAAAAGGAGCGTTCTGTCTGAATATCTTGAAGAAACGGCACTCACTCAAGCGCGGCTGGCTTTTCTTTTGGAATACGGAAAATGTCTGATTGAAAAGGACGCGCTTTTTGTTCTTTCAGCGTAATTAGTGTTTTTTAGTGGTTTCTGAGGCTTGCAATGGTTGCTTTCGGGTCTGCGGAGCCGAAAATTGCACTGCCGGCAACAAGAACATTTGCGCCGCTTTCAACGGCAAGGCCGGCGTTTTTCTCGTTGATTCCGCCGTCAACCTGAATGTCCATGTCAAGTCCTCTTTTTTCGCATTCGGCGCGCAGAAGTTTGACCTTGTCCATCATGTCCGCCATAAAGCTCTGACCGCCGAATCCCGGCTCAACCGTCATGACAAGCACCATTGAAAGCTTGTCGAGATATGGGAAAACAACCTCAACGGGGGTCTTTGGCTTAACAGAAAGGGCGGCTTTGCAGCCGAGCGAGCGGATAAGGTCAACCGTCTCCTCAACGGGGGAGTCGGATTCAACGTGGAAAGTTATTATATCAGCCCCGGCTTTAACAAAGTCGGGGATATATTTTTTGGGGTCGCTTATCATGAGATGAACGTCAAAAACAAGATCGCTGCATTTTCTCATGCATTTAACAATGGGTGCGCCGAGCGTAATGTTTGGAACAAAGTGACCGTCCATGACGTCAATATGCAGCCAGTCCGCGCCGCAGTCTTTCATTCTTTTGAATTCCTCACCCATTTTTGAATAGTCGCAGGAAAGGATTGACGGAGAAATCTTTATCATAATAAAACACCTCAAATTCAGATTCGGTTCCGGGAGAAAAGCAAAAGAAGCAAAACTCCCATATTTTTACATCATTATACCATTGAGACGCCGAAAAATCAAGGCAAACGAAAACGAGCCTTTCGGTATTGAAATGAGTGGAAATTTATGCTAAAATAAGTAGGTATTTTTTGGAGTGAAAGGTGTGAGCTTGGCGGCATGGAAAAGGATGAGATACAAGTTATTGCGCATATCCGTTCTCCGTTTTCGGAAAAATTCGGAATACCGCGCCAAAGCGGACTTTCAAAAAGCACTGTTTCAAAAGTTATTTTTGAAAAGGAATTTTCCACTTTGGAGGCTTTCAGAGGCCTTGACGGCTTTTCTCATCTTTGGCTCATTTGGAAATTTTCCGATGTTCAAAACAGGAGCTTTTCTCCAACAGTTCGTCCGCCGAAGCTCGGCGGAAACCGCCGCATGGGTGTTTTTGCAACACGTTCGCCGTTCAGACCGAACAACCTTGCGCTCTCCTGCGTCAAGCTTGAAAAAATTGAAAGGGAAAAGGACGGCCGAATCTCACTTTCCGTCAGCGGAGCGGATTTGATGGATAACACGCCGATTTATGACGTGAAACCGTATCTTCCATATACCGATTCTCACCCGGAAGCCATCGGCGGTTTTGCGCAAGAACTTGTTCAAAAAAAGCTTAATGTTGAGTTCCGGTGCGAACTGCCTTTTTCTTTTCCAAAGGAGCTTTTGCCCGGCCTTATTGAAGCGCTCTCCTTTGATCCCCGTCCGGGGTATCAGAACGAAAAGGAAAGGATGTATTATATGATGTTTTCCGGCTTTGAAATTGCCTTTACCGTTGAGGACGCGGTTCTCACAGTCTGCAATGTGACCGAAAAGCAGTCAGATTAAAAAGGAAGATAGTTTTGTTTGACGTTTTTGTTTTCGCGTTTAGTGCCGTTGCACCGATTCTTCTTCTTGTGCTTCTCGGCATAATACTCAAAAAGGTTCATTTTGCAGACGATGATTTTTTCAAAAAGGCCAACAGCCTTGTGTTTAAGGCCTTTTTGCCGATAATGCTCTTTTGCAATGTTTATGAAATAAAATCGCTCGGTTCTGTCAACTGGCGTGCTGCTGTTTACAGCGTTTTTGCCGTTCTGCTCTTTTTGGCGGTTGGTGCGCTTTGCTGCCGCGTTTTTATTAAAAAGCGCAGCCAGAAGGGCGTTATAATGCAGTGCTCGTTCCGCTCAAATCATGCCATTGTCGGAATACCGCTTGCGCAGTCTCTCGGCGGCGCCGAAGCGCTTGCATTTGCCTCCCTTCTTTCGGCGATAGCAATTCCGCTTTTTAATACTCTTGCGGTTTTCTGCCTTTCTCGCTATGCCGATGAAAACAAAAAGCCGTCCTTTCTGAGTACGGCCAAAAAAACCGTTCAAAATCCGCTGATTATCGGCGTTGCCTGCGGCGCGGTTGTTTTGCTTATCCGCTCCCTTTTGCCGCAAGGCGCGGATTCTGCCCCTGTTTTTACAATTAAAAACAATCTTCCATTTTTATACGGTGCGCTCTCAAGTGCCGGAAAAATTGCGTCGCCGCTTGCGCTTGTTGTCCTTGGTGCAAGGTTTGATTTTTCCGCCGTAAAATCTCTGCGCAAACAGATTACCCTCGGTGTGGTGCTCAGGAACTTTGTTGCTCCCGTTCTCGGAATTGGCATTGCACTTCTGCTTTCAAAAAAGTTTTTTCTTTTTCCCGTTACCGGAAATGAGCTTCCGGCGTTCGTTTCCGTTTTCGGCTCTCCCGTTGCCGTTTCAAGCGCCGTAATGGTTGGTGAAATCGGCGGCGATGATCAGCTTGCAACTCAGCTTGTTGTCTGGACGAGTATCATTTCGCTTTTTTCGGTTTTTCTGACCGTTTTTGTTTTAAGAAGCTTTGCATTATTATAATAAATTAATAGGAGGAACATATGAAAATTAATTTTAAAAAAGCTGCTGTCGGGGCCGCCGCAACAGCGGCCGCAGCGGCAACAACCGCAGCCGCAGTGGGAATGAAAACAAAAAAATTCTGTCCGCTTTGCGAGGCAAAAAGACTTCTTCATAAGGTGTGCATCAATGAAAAGTCTGAGCATGGCTATGACAATGGTGTTGCGCTCACTCCGCCGATGGGATGGTCAAGCTGGAACCTTTTTGCCTCAAAAATCAATGAGGATCTCATCAAGGAAATTGCGGACGCAATGAAAAACAGCGGACTGCTTGAAGCCGGATATGAATATGTCAATATTGACGACTGCTGGCAGTGCTCCGAAAGGGATGAAAAAGGCCGCCTTCAGTGCGACAAGGCAACCTTCCCCCACGGAATGAGGGTGCTTAGCGAATATGTCAACAGCCGCGGACTGAAGCTTGGTCTTTATTCTTCAAACGGAACCCATACCTGCGAGGACTACCCGGCAAGCCTTCGCCATGAGGCCGTTGACGCTGACAGCCTTGCCGAGTGGGGTATCGAGTATTTTAAATATGACTTTTGCCACAATATTCCGATTCCGGAAAAGGCTCCGGCCGTTGCTTTTGTTGAGTTTTCAAAGCCGGGCGAGGGAGCGTTTGTGCGCTTCTCTGCGCGCGACTGTGCTCTTAAAGGCGGAGCAAGAATTGTCCGCGAGAACGACTGCGATAAGGATAATTATGAATATATCAAAGGTCTTTGCTCAAGGAACGGCTCGTTTTCTGTTTCCGTAAGCAGTGATGAAGCCTGCGCTGTTGTAATGTCGCTGACCTATCGCAAGTCTGCCGACGCCGAGCGTTTCCTTATGGTGCGTGTTAACGGAAAAGACGTTTACCACATTTATTTCAACAAGTCGCTGGCCGCCAACCGCGTTAAGCGCGTTCAGTGCGACATTAAGCTCTATGAGGGCGAAAACATTATTGAGTTTTACAATCCCGTTGGCTCAAAGGCGGACAGCGCCGCAATTCAGTATGAGCTCATGGGTAAGGAACTCAAAAGAGCCGCAAAGGAGTATGCCGAAAAGAACGGCACAGAGGAAAAACCCATTGCTTTTTCAATTTGCGAATGGGGTCTCAACCGCCCATGGAAATGGGCGCGCAAGGCAGGAAATCTCTGGCGGACAACGCCGGACATCAAGCCGTTCTGGGCATCCGTTCTTGCAATATATGAAGTAAACGTCAGACTGTGGAAATATTCCGACATCGGCGGCTGGAATGACCCGGATATGCTTGAGGTCGGAAACGGCAACCTCACGAATGATGAAAATATGGCTCATTTCTCGCTTTGGTGCATGATGTGCGCTCCGCTCATCCTCGGAAACGATGTCAGAAAATTTATTAAGCCGGACAAAACCGTTGATACCGAAAGCAAGGTCTATAAGATTCTTACAAACAAAACAATGATTGCGATTGATCAGGATAAGCTTGGCGTTCAGTGCAGAAGAATTAAAAGCGGCCTTGTTGATATTCTTGTTAAGCCGCTCGAAAATTCAAAGGTTGCCGTTTGCGCTTTCAACAAATTTTCCGGTGTTAAAAATGTTTCTGTTGACCTTAATAAAATTGCAAATCTCGGCTTTGTCAATCTCAACAGGAAAAACGAGTATGACGTTCTTGATGTATGGGAAAATGAGAGCTTTGTTTCCGGCGGAACGGTCAATGCGTCGGTTGCTCCCCACGGCGTCAAGGTCTATATTGTAGGTTAAGCCATGAGAAGAAGTGAAAGGGAAATTAAAGGCAGAACTGAGCTTTTTGAGGTCCTTTCGCAGTGTCAGGTCATAAGGCTTGCGCTTTTTGATGAAAAATATCCGTATATTGTTCCTCTCTCGTTTGGCATTGAACAAGAGAACGAGAATATTTCCGTCTATTTTCATTGCGCTAATGAGGGCAAAAAAACGGCTTTGCTCAAAAAGAACAACCGAGTTTGTGTTGAGGCTGATGCTTTTGGCGGTTATTTCGGCGAGGGGATGAATGCCACAACATTATATAAAAGTGTAATCGGCTTTGGCAAGTGCGAAAAATGCGAGGGCGGGGAAAAGCTCAGAGGGCTTGAACTTCTGCTTTCCCATTGCGGCCGCGAGCCGGACAGAGCAATGCTTTCAAAGTGCGCCGCACTTGAAAAAACTGCCGTTTATAAAATTACTTTCGATGTGCTGACCGGAAAAAAGAATATTAAATGATTAAGCCATCAAAAAAGCTGCCGCACCTTCACGGATACGGCAGCTTTTATCTATGGATTCAATTATTCGCTGAAAAGGTCTGTTGAAAGATAGCGGTCTCCGGTATCCGGAAGCAAAGCAACAATGGTTTTTCCTTTGTTCTCCGGCCGTTTTGCAAGGCTGACTGCGGCGGCGAGAGCAGCGCCGGAGGAAATTCCGACAAGTACACCTTCTTCTCTGCCCATGCGCTTTCCGAATGCAAAAGCGTCCTCATTGCTGACGGGGATAATTTCGTCATAGACCTTTGTGTTGAGGACATCCGGAACAAAGCCTGCACCGATTCCCTGAATTTTGTGCGCACCGGCAACGCCCGTTGAAAGAACGGCGGAGGTTGCCGGTTCAACGGCAACAATCTTAACGCTCGGGTTCTTTTCCTTGAGGTATTCTCCAACGCCGGTTACTGTTCCGCCCGTTCCGACTCCGGCAACAAAAATGTCAACCTTTCCGTTGGTATCCTCCCAAATTTCCGGTCCGGTGGTCTTTTTGTGCGCGGCCGGGTTCGCCGGGTTAACAAATTGGCCGGGAATAAAGCTGTTCGGTGTGCTGTCTGCAATTTCCTGCGCTTTTTCAATGGCGCCTTTCATGCCTTTTGCGCCCTCGGTGAGAACAAGCTCTGCGCCGTAAGCTTTCATGAGCTTTCTGCGCTCAACGGACATTGTTTCGGGCATAACGATAATGATTTTATAGCCCTTTGCGGCGGCAACGGCGGCAAGGCCGATTCCGGTGTTTCCGCTTGTCGGCTCAATGATGACCGAGTCTTTTTTCAAAACGCCTTTTTTCTCTGCGTCGTCAATCATTTCAAATGCAACTCTGTCCTTGACTGAGCCGGCCGGATTGAAGTATTCAAGTTTTGCAAGAAGTTTTGCTTCAAGCTTTTCGTTCTTTTCAATGTTCGTCAGCTCAAGGAGCGGAGTTTTTCCGATAAGCTCCGACGCTGATTTATAAATTTTTTCTGCCATGGTTATCGTCTCCTTATTGAACAGCCTCAAAACCGTGTTTGAGGTCTGCAATTATATCGTCAATGTGTTCGGTACCGATTGAAAGCCGGACGGTGTTCGGCTTGATTTTGCATGAAAGAAGCTCCTCTTTTGAAAGCTGAGAGTGCGTTGTTGAGGCCGGGTGAATAACAAGACTCTTCACGTCTGCAACATTGGCAAGAAGCGAGAAAAGCTCAAGGCTTTCGGTGAACTTTTTCGCCTTGTCTGCTCCGCCCTTGATTTCAAAGGTGAAGATTGAACCGCCGCCGTTCGGAAAGTATTCATCATAAAGCTCTTTTTCCTTTCCGGAGGAAAGCGAGGGGTGGTTGACTTTTTCAACCTGCGGATGGTTTTTGAGGAAGTCAACAACCTTGAGCGCGTTTTCAACGTGGCGCTCAACTCTGAGAGAGAGCGTTTCAAGCCCCTGAAGAAGAAGGAAAGAGTTGAACGGAGAAATTGTTGCTCCCTGATCTCTCATGAGCGTTGTGCGCAGTTTTACGATATAAGCGCTCTTTCCGCACGCTTTTGAAAAAACAATGCCGTGGTATGACGGATTCGGCTCGCTGAGGCCGGGGAATTTGTTGTTCTGCGTCCAGTCAAAGTTTCCGCCGTCAACAACAACGCCGCCCATGACCGTTCCGTGGCCGCCGATGAATTTTGTTGCCGAATGGACAACAATGTCAGCGCCGTATTCAATCGGGCGCAGCAAAAACGGTGTTGCAAAGGTGTTGTCAACAATAAGCGGAATTCCGTGGCGGTGAGCGATATCTGCAATGGCCTTTATGTCAATAACATCTGAGTTGGGGTTGCCAAGCGTTTCGGCGTAAAGCAGCTTTGTGTTTTCTTTGATAGCCTTTTCAAAGTTCTCCGGGTTCGAGGGGTCAACAAAGGTTGTGTCAAGTCCCTGCTCTTTGAGCGTGTTTGAAAAAAGGTTGTATGTTCCGCCGTAAAGATTTGCGCTGGAAACAATGTGGTCGCCGCAAACGGCGATGTTCTGAACGGCATATGTAATTGCCGCAGAGCCGGAAGCGGTGGCAAGAGCCCCGACGCCGCCCTCAAGCGCGGCTATCCTCGCTTCAAAAACAGAGGAGGTCGGGTTTTGAAGTCTGGTATAGATGTTTCCGCCCTCGCTAAGGTCGAAGCGGCCTGCCGCCTGAGCCGAATCTTTAAAAACGTATGACGTTGTGGCATAGATAGGAACGGCTCTTGCGTCCGTTGCCGGGTCGGGAGCTTCCTGTCCGGCGTGAACCTGAAGTGTTTCAAATTTATAGTTACTCATTATTATCTTCCCTTTCTGTTTCGGATTTTGTATGCGGTGCTTTTAAACATCGTCCGAAGCGGAAGTTTTCGCGCAGAAGAAAATTAAAGATATTTTGCATGACAATACCCACCTTTCTTGTAGGTTAAGACAATTATATCACCGGAAAATTGCGTTGTCAATGGAAAAGGGAAACAAATATTACCCCTTGCTATAGCAAAAATTTATGTCGGGATATAACCGGCGGCAGCAACGAAAGGAAAAAAGTTTTTTCAAAAAGATGCAATTTCCTTTTATTTGTGGTAAAATATATTTTAACTATTTTAATACCGGGAGGGCTTTCTTTGGCCGATTTTGAGAATAAAAAGGCGAGAGCTGCCGAGCTGCGCCGTATAATCGAATATCACAACAAAAAATATTATGAAAACGATGAGCCTGAAATTGAAGATTTTGAGTATGACAGACTTTTACATGAACTGATTTCAATCGAGGAAGAATACCCTGAGCTGTCAACTCCGGATTCGCCGACAAAGCACGTTGGCGGAAAAGCGGATTCCCAGTTCGCTCCCGTTGAACATAAGGTCAGGATGGAGAGCCTTCAGGATGCATTTTCAAAAGAAGATATGCGCGACTTTGACTCAAGAGTACGCGAAAATGCCGGGGGAGCAAAATATATCGTTGAACCGAAAATTGACGGCCTCTCGGTCAGCCTTGAATATGAAAACGGAATTTTTGTCCGCGGCTCAACGCGCGGCGACGGACAGGTTGGAGAGGATATTACCCATAACCTTAAAACCATTGCGTCAATACCTTTGAAAATCAAAGACGCTCCGTCTTTCCTTGAGGTGCGCGGAGAGGTTTATATGCCAAAAGCGGTTTTCCTTGAGCTTGTTAAAAGGCAGGAACTGGACGGCGAAAAGCCGTTCAAAAATCCTCGCAATGCCGCCGCCGGCTCGCTCAGACAAAAGGATGCGCGTGTAACAAGAAAAAGAAAGCTTGACATTTTTGTTTTTAATGTTCAGCAAATTGAGGGAAAAACGCTGTCCGGCCATAAGCAGTCGCTTGAATATCTGCGTTCGCTCGGCTTTAACATTATTCCGTTTTATAAGGAATGCGAAAACATTGAAGATGCACTTGCGGAAATTGACCGCATAGGTTCGGTTCGCGGCAGTCTCAGCTTTGACATTGACGGCGCGGTTATTAAGGTTGACAGCTTTGAAAAGCGCAGACTTCTCGGTTCAACTTCAAAATTTCCCAAGTGGGCGATTGCTTTCAAATATCCTCCGGAGGAAAAGGAAACAACGGTTCTTGACATCGAAATTAATGTTGGAAGAACAGGTGTGCTCACGCCGACCGCCGTTTTTGAGCCGACCTTGCTTGCCGGTTCAACCGTCAGCCGGGCAACACTGCATAACCAGGACTTCATTGCCGAAAAGGATATCAGAATAGGCGACAGGGTGATAATCAGAAAAGCCGGGGATATCATTCCGGAGGTGCTTTGTGTAACGGCACACGGGGAAAATTCCGTGTCGTATCATATGCCGGAGTTTTGTCCGTCCTGCGGCTCAAAAACAGTCCGCGAGGAGGACGAAGCGGCTCTGCGCTGTCTGAATCCGGATTGCCCGAGCCAGCTTTTGCGCAATCTCATTCATTTTTGCTCGCGTGACGCAATGGATATTGAAGGACTCGGAGATGCTTTGCTTTCGGTTCTTGTTCAAAAAGGCATGATAAAAACCGCCGCCGATATTTATAAGCTTGACTTTGATGAAATTGCAAAAATTGAGCGCATGGGAAAAAAGAGCGCCGACAATCTCAAAGCCGCAATAGAAAAATCAAAAAGCAACGACCTTTCAAAGCTTGTCTTTGCTCTCGGAATACATCATATCGGCCAAAAAGCGGCAAAGCTGCTTGCTGCACATTTCGGCTCGATGGAAAACATTATAACTGCGCAGAAGGACGAGATAAGTGCGATTGACGGTTTCGGCGGAATTATGGCGCAAAGCGTCTGCGATTTCTTTTCGCTTGAAAAAAGCCGGGAGCTGGTTTCTTTGCTCAAGGATTGCGGCGTGAATATGGAAAACACGCAAACCGTGCTCGACAGGCGGTTTGAGGGGATGACCTTTGTTTTGACAGGAACGCTTTCAACTTACACAAGAGCCGAGGCTGGAAAGATTATTGAGGATTTCGGCGGAAAAACATCCTCCTCCGTTTCAAAAAAGACAACCTATGTTCTTGCCGGCGAGGCGGCAGGCAGCAAACTCAAAAAAGCGCAGGAGCTTGGCGTTGCCGTGATTTCCGAGGGCGAGTTTTCTGAAATGATTAAGTAACCCGTGATTGATTGACGGCAAAGCGGCATTGCGCTTCACCATCAACAGAAAAGGAGATTTTAAAGATGACAGAGCTTGAAACAATCAAAAGAGCAAAGATGTATATTGACAAACTCGCAAACGGGATTGACCCGCTGACCGATGAGAATATAAACAATGACAGCATACTTAACAACATTAAAATAAGCCGCTGCCTGTTTTATGTTTCCGGCGTTCTTGAAAAAGTTATTAAAAACGGCGGAGAAGTTCAAAGAGTATCCAACGGTCAAGCACCCTTTTTAATCACAGAGGAGCAGGTTTCAGCCGTTGAAATTTCAGAAACGCCTGTTGGAGTTGCAATCATTGCAAAGCGCATCAATGCCGTTATTGATGAGAATGTTAAAAAAATTTCACCCGTCAAAATTTCAAACTGGCTCCTTGAAGAGGGATATCTTGCGGAAAACATCCGCGCAGGAAAAAAGGGAAAGGTTGCCGCCGAAAAAGGTCGGGAACTCGGCATCAGCACCATTGACGGAGTTTCCCCTGAAGGCATAACATATAAAAAGAATTTATATAACATGAACGCGCAGAAGTTCGTTATCGGAAACATTTTTGATATCGCGAACAATGCGCATAAACAGTAAGTCGGCAGCTTCTTAAGATTTTCTTACGGCAAACTTACAATTTCCTTTATCCTGTTGAATAGTATATGATTGCTGATATAATGGAACCGTACCAACAAAAAAGGACGGTTGAAAATGAAAAAGAAAAAATTGAACAAAGCGGCAAAAAGAACCGTAGCTTTAATTTTGACGTTTGTGCTCCTTTGCGCAGGCTATGGGTTCGGTGTTAATTTTTATATCATACTTTCCCAAAGGGGAAAAATAATAAGTAGTGAAGAAGCGTCGCGACTTGACAAGGTGGATTATGTTCTTGTTCTCGGCTGCGGTGTTCGTGAGGACGGAACACCGTCGCGTATGCTTTATGAGCGGCTGAAAACGGGCGCTCAGGTTTTGGAAAGGCAGAGCGGCGCCTCGCTTCTTCTCACCGGAGACAACAGCGGCGAAAGCTATAACGAGCTTGCCGTAATGAAAAAAGTCAGCATTGAAAACGGCGTTGAGGAAAGCCAAATGACCATTGACGATTACGGCTTCTCAACTTATGAAAGCCTGAAAAACGCAAAAGAAAAATTCGGCGCAAAGAAAATCATCATAATTACTCAGCCGTATCATATGTATCGGGCGCTTTATATTGCAAACAAACTCGGAATTGAGGCATACGGAGTTACGGCGTATCTTCCGTTTTATCCGCGGCAGATTCTCTGGTCTCTTCGTGAGGTGCTTGCAAGGAACAAGGATTTCCTTCTTTGTGCGCTTGATTGAAAAGGAAGGTGGAACTGATGAAAAAAGCGATTGCGGTTGTTCTTGTTATGGTTCTTGCTGTCGGTGCATTTTTAGCGGGGCGTGAGTTCGGAAGGTATAAGCCGGGTTATAGCCTTGAAAAAAGCGCCGTCTATTCCGATGAGGATATTTTAAAATGCGCAAAACTTGCCGAAAAAGATTTTCGCTCCGGAGAGGTCAAGTGTTATCCGGTGAAGATATATTACAGCGATAAATGGCTCGATTACGCAGAGTCGTTCCTTGACCAGATTGACGGAGTTGACAAGGCGCAAAACATACTTGTGATAAAAGCCGATTATCTGACCGGAAAGGAAACTCAGTCTCAAGAGCCGTATTCATATTTTGATGGGTGGAGCTTCATCTTTTACAGAAAAGACGCAAACAGTCCCTGGGTGCTTTACAGTCAGGGATACGCATAAAAAGCAAAAATTTTAATGTCCGGCGAACCGAAAGGTCATGCCGGACATTTTGAATTATATAAATATTTTTCTGTGGCTTTTAATTTTGTCAAGAGCGCCCTTTTCAAGCCGCGACACCTGCGCTTGAGAGATTCCTATCTCCTTTGCAACCTCTGTTTGCGTCAGCCCCTGCATGAATCGTAGGGAGAGAATGTTCTTTTCCCGTTCCGGAAGTTCGCGTATAGCTTTTTTCAAAAGTATCTCATCAATCCAGTTGACGTCCGTGTTGCTGTCGCCAATCTGATCCATAACGTATATTGTGTCGCCTGCGTCATAGTATACCGGTTCATAAAGCGAGACGGGTTCAACAATGGCTTCAAGCGCAAGAACAACGGCTTCTCTTTTGATACCCATCTCCTTTGCAATTTCTTCGGCGGTCGGTTCTTTCTGCGTTTCGTTCTGAAGCCTTTCTCTAACCTGCATTGCGTGGTACGCCGTGTCGCGGATAGAGCGCGAGACGCGGACGGGGGCGTTATCGCGCAGATAGCGTCTGATTTCACCGATGATCATAGGCACCCCATAGGTGGAAAATTTTACTTGTAAATTTGTGTCAAAGTGATCAATGGCCTTAATAAGTCCAATGCAGCCGACCTGAAAAAGATCGTCCGGGTTTTCGCCCCTGTTTGAAAAGCGCTGAATAACGCTCAGAACAAGGCGCAGGTTTCCGTTGATGAGCTTTTCCCGTGCTTCTTTGTCGCCGGCGTGGCTTTTGATTAAAAGCTCGGTTTTCTCTTTCTCGGAGAGTACCTTGAGCTTTGATGTGTCAATTCCGCAGATCTCGACCTTGTTGAAATGCAAGTCTCTTCCCCCAATGTGACCTTTTATATCATTCTGATTATTGCCAAAAGAGCGCGGAATATATCATGGTATTATTTGCAAAATAATTTAATATGTGTTATGATGATTACACAATCTTCAATAAGGGGTACAAAAAGATGAAATATCAGATTAAAAAGCTTGAAGCGAATAACTTTGACGTTTTTGAAATCGGAAAACTTCCGCCAAGGAGCTATTTCATTCCTTATACCGACCGCGCTGTGCTCCAAAACCAGAGCGTTCTTTCCGAACGCTACTCAAGCGATATGGTAACGGTGCTTTCGGATGATAACTGGGGCTTCAAGTATTTTGAACAGCTTTCACGTCTGCCTGCGTGGATTGATACCGATAAGATGAGCTTTGACACCGTTTGCGTTCCCTCAACGTGGCAGAGAACGGGCTATGAAAACCCGCAGTATCTCAATACGCGCTATCAATTCCCAATGACTCTTCCGTTCGTTCCTGAGGAGATGTCCGCCGGCGTTTATGTCAAGCGCTTTAACCTGAAAGATGGAACCGCGCATACGTTCATCACGTTCCTCGGCGTTTGCTCATCGCTGACGCTTTATGTTAACGGAAAATTTGTCGGCTACAGTGAGGGCAGTCATAATATGGCGGAATTCTGCCTCGATGATGTTGCGGTGAATGGGACGAACGAACTTCTTGCAATCGTCACAAAATGGTCGAACGGAACCTACCTTGAATGTCAGGATATGTTCCGCGAGAACGGTATTTTCCGCGATGTATATATCACTGAGTACCCCGAATGCTACATCTGCGATTATCACGCCAAAACCGAAAGACAGCCTGACGGAAAATATGACCTTGAGCTTTCGCTTCTTCTTGAGGGAAAGCGCGATAACGCTTTTATTGAAGCCGAGCTTTCAAAAAACGGGAATGTCATTGTTTCTCAGACTCACTCGGCGGGGGATGAAGCCGCATTCCTTTTTGCTAATCTTGATGTTTTGCAGTGGAATGCCGAACAGCCGGAGCTTTATGACCTTTATATCACCCTTAAATCAAAGGGCCAGAAACCGATGGTTATTCACGAAAGAATCGGCTTTAAAATCGTTGAAATCTATAAAGAGCTTTTCCTTTTCAATGATGCACCGATAAAATTCAAGGGCGTCAATCACCATGATACAAACGAAAACACCGGTTACGTCATGACGGGCGAGGATCTGCTTCGTGACGTTACTCTCATGAAAGAGTTTAACGTCAACGCGGTCAGAACGTCTCATTATCCGCCCGACCCAATGTTCCTTTCCCTTTGCGATGAATATGGACTTTATGTTATTGACGAGGCTGACATTGAAACCCACGGAACGCAATTTGACCTTGACCTCAAGCCGACTCTCAGACCGAACGTCATCAGTAACGACAAAAAGTGGCTTTCGCGCTTTGAGGACAGGGTTCTGCGGATGTTTGAGCGCGACAAAAACCACCCCTCAATAACAATGTGGAGCCTCGGCAACGAGTCCGGCGGCTGGAAAAACCAGGACAAGTGTTATAAGCTTTTGAAAGAGCGTTCGGATATCCCGGTTCATTATGAAGCCGCAATCAGAACTGTGCGCGGCTCATATGACGTAATTTCGGAGATGTATCAGCATCCGCTTCTCATTAAGCGTATTGCCGAACATAACTTGGGTCCGCGCTATAAAAATAAGCCGTATTTCCTTTGCGAATACTGCCATGCAATGGGCGTCGGTCCCGGCGCACTTGAGGATTATTGGCGGCTTATCTATAATAACGACCAGCTCACGGGCGGCTGCATCTGGGAGTGGGCGGACCACAGCGTTTATGACAAAAACGCAAAGTATAAATACACCTACGGCGGTGACCACGGCGAAAAATATCACGACGGAAACTTTTGCGTTGACGGCCTTTTCTATCCGGACAGACGGCCGCACACCGGCGCTTTTGAGATGAAAGAGGTCTATCGCCCAATAAGAAGCGAGTTCTTGAGCGACAACCTTTATTCATTCACAAACACGAACCGTTTTCTTAATGCGAATGTCTATGACGTTTCCTATGAGCTTCTCTGCAACGGAAAGGTTGTTGACTCAGGTTCGTTGTCTCTCGATATTGAACCGAGGAGCGTTAGAAGTTATGTTATAGCGCATAAGATGACCGATAAACTTCATGATTGGTACATAAATTTTGTTTACCGCCAAAAGAACGGTACGCTTGTTGCAAAAGAGCAGCTCACTCTCTTTGAATTTTTGCGCCGACCGGCTATTGCCGAAAACGGAAGTGTTGCATACACCAAAAAGGGCGGCAGCATTCTTGTTGCCTTTGAAGGCGGCATTGCTGCGTTCGATAAAAAGACCGGTGCACTTTACAGCTATAAAATCGACTCAAAAGAAATGCTTTCCGATAATTTTGGCTTTGTTCCGAATCTTTATCGTGCTCCTCATGACAACGATGTCCACAAGGACAAATCATGGCGCAAAAACGGCCTTGACCGGCTCAGGGTGGCGGGAGCAAAACTTGTTTCCTGCAAGAACGAGAAGGGTGTTGTGAAAATTAAGAGCGAAGCTCAGCTTGAATACGCGGGAAAAAAAGTTTTTGACTTTGAACTTAAGTATAAAATTTATCCGAACGGAACAATGCGCGTTAAGACGGAAATTGAGCGTCCGTTTCTTTTGGCTCTCAAAAGGATGTCGCTTCCGCGTTTCGGCGTGAGTCTCTGCCTTGACAAATCGCTTCAAAACGTCCGCTATTACGGACTGGGCGAACTTGAAAACCTTCCGGATTTTAAGGCGCAGTCAAGCATGGGTATCTATGAATCAACCGTTGGAAAAATGTTTGAGTATTACATCAAACCTCAGGAAAACGGCGAGCATATGAATGCACGCTTTCTTGAACTTTTTGACGGTGAGGGCAGGGGAATCAGAATTTCAAACGGAAAAGCTCCGTTCTCTTTCACTGTCAGACCGTATTCAGACAAGTCGTTGCGAAGCGCAAAGCACATTGAAAACCTTAAAAACGAAAATAAGGTTTTCCTTAATATTGACGGCTTTGTCAGAGGAACGGGAACGGCGAGCTGCGGACCGGACGTTCTTTCGCAATATGAGCTTTATATCAAAGACGAGCTTGAGTTTGATTTTTGGCTCAGTCCCAAAAGAGCGGAATAATTTGGCTATTTGCACAAAAATATTGCTTTAATTTATAACATCAGGCGGACGGTTTTTCTTGAAACCGTCCGCTTTTGTGTGTTATAATTTGGAATGGTACAGTAGGTTTCGCTTTTTGCGCTGCTGTGACACTATGTTAAACGGAGGAATTCCATAATGAAACAGTTAAACATCGGCATCATCGGTGCCGGAAGAATCGGTAAGGTTCACATGAAGTCAATTACATACAATGTTCCCGGCGCAAAGGTTCTTGGAATTACGGATGTCTATAAAGACGCGCTTCCTGCTCTTGCTGCCGAATACGGTATTGAAAAGATATATGACAGCTATAAGGAGATGCTCGCCGATCCGGAAATCGACGCGGTTCTTGTTTGCTCTTCAACCGATACTCATGCGGATATTTCCATTGAAGCGGCCAAAGCCGGAAAGCACATTTTCTGCGAGAAGCCCGTTGATCTCACCCCGGAAAAAGTTCTTGCCGTTATTGATGCGGTTAAAAAAGCCGGTGTAAAGCTTCAGGTCGGCTTCAACCGCCGCTTTGACCATAACTTCTCCCATATCCGTGAGCTTATTAACGAAGGCAAAATCGGAAAGCTTGAGCTTGTCAAAATCACTTCACGCGACCCTGAGCCCCCGTCAGCGGAGTACGCCGCGGTTTCGGGCGGAATTTTCCTTGATATGACCATCCATGACTTTGATATGGCCTGCTTCATTGCCGGCAGCGAGGTTGAGGAAGTTTATGTCAATGCAACCTGCCTTGTTGATCCCGCAATCGGCGAAGCCGGCGATGTTGACACCGCTATTGTCTCTCTCAAGTTTAAAAACGGCGCAATCGGCGTTATTGATAACTCCCGCCGCGCAGCATACGGCTATGACCAGAGGGTTGAGGCTTTCGGTTCTCTCGGCGCTGCCGTTGCCGCGAACGATACCCCGACCAATGTTACACTTATGACCGCTGACGGTGTTATGACCGATAAGCCGCTTTATTTCTTCCTTGAAAGATATATGCAGTCCTTCCGCGATGAGATGATTCAGTTTGTCGATGCTGTTCAGAACGATAAGCCGACCCCGACCACCGGCGAAGACGGACTTGCCGCCATCCTCATTGCTCTCGCTGCCAAGAAGTCCGTTAAGGAAGGCAGACCGGTCAAAATTTCTGAAATTATGTGATTTACCGAACGTCCGGTGTCCTTTTCGGACACCGGCATTCAAATAAGAAACGGCGTGTTTGATACGCCGGGAAAGGCTAGGCTTTATTATGCATATCAGAGGACCTAAAGAGTTTCCGTACGGATATACCGCAATTTCAACAATGGACAATAAAGAGCAGCATTCGCTCATGGATTTCGGTGTTCTGCGCATGAAAGAGGGCGACGTTTTTTCCGAAAATCAGCATCTTGAGCGTGCCTATCTGCTTGTGAGCGGAAAAGCAAAACTTTCCTTTGACGGAAAGGAAGTTGTTGTTGAACGCGCAAACTGCTTTGATTTTGAGCCGTGGGTGCTTCATGTTGCCAACGACGTTGAAATCACAATCACCGCTTTGGGTGAAAGCGAGTGGTGCGTCCACAGAACGACCAACGAAAGAACCTTCCCCTCAAAGCTCTACACTCCCGAGGAATGCGCAAGCGAAAACAGGGGAGCCGGAACAATGCGCGAGGCTTCAACAAGAATTGTAAGAACCGTTTTTGATTACTCAAACGCTCCATATTCAAACCTTGTTCTCGGCGAGGTCATAGGTTTTCCGGGAAAGTGGAGCAGCTATCCGCCGCACAACCATCCGCAGCCGGAAATCTATTACTATAAATTCAATCCCGAAAACGGCTACGGCTTTGCCGAGCTTGACGAAACGGTCTATAAGACCCACAACAATTCAACCGTTTTCATCGTGAATGAGGAAACTCATCCGCAGACAACGGCTCCCGGCTACGCAATGTGGTATCTTTGGGTTATCCGCCACCTTGACGGCAATCCGTATATCACGCCATATTTCATTCCGGAGCACCGCTGGGTGACCGACCCGGAAAACGAAGAGAAAATGTGGCCGCCGATGAAAGGAGAATGAACCAAATGAAGCTCACAATGGCGCAAGCTCTTGTTAAATTCCTTGATAATCAGTATGTCTCCTTTGACGGAAAGGAAACAAAATTTGTTAAAGGCATTTTTGGAATCTTTGGCCACGGCTGCGTTGTCGGAATCGGCCAGGCTCTTGAGCAGGGCGGACATTCGCTGACATATTATCAGGGTCATAACGAGCAGGGCATGGCTCACGCCGCAATCGCTTTTGCAAAGCAGAAAAAAAGGCGCGAAATCATTGCCTGCACATCTTCAATAGGCCCCGGTGCGCTCAATATGGTTACTGCCTGCGGAACTGCAACGGCGAACAGGATTCCGCTTCTTGTTCTTCCCGGTGATACCTTTGCCTGCCGCCAGCCCGACCCTGTTTTGCAGCAGATTGAACAGCCGACCTCGGTCGGAATCACGGCCAATGATGCTTTCAAGCCTGTTTGCAAATATTTTGACAGAATCAACCGTCCGGAGCAGCTTATGACTGCCTGCATCAACGCAATGCGCGTTCTCACGGATCCGGCGGACACCGGAGCTGTCTGCATTGCAATGCCGCAGGACGTTGAGGCTGAAGCCTTTGATTACCCGGAGCATTTCCTCAAAAAGCGCGTTTGGTATATGGACAGACGAATTCCATCAGAGCGCGAAACCGCTGCCGCAGCAGAAATGATAAAAAGCGCCAAAAAGCCGATGATGATTGTCGGCGGCGGCGTAACATACAGCGAAAGCTATAGGTCCGCTCTTGCCTTTGCGGAAAAGTTCAACATTCCCATCGGAGAAACGCAGGCGGGAAAAGGCCAGATTCCGTGGAACCATCCGCTCAACATGGGTGGAGTCGGTGTTACCGGAACAGGCTCTGCCAACGCAATCGCAAAGCAGACCGACCTCGTCATTGCCGTTGGAACAAGGCTCACGGATTTCACAACCTGCTCAAAATGGGGCTTCCAGAATCCGGACGTTAAAATGCTTTCAATCAATGTCTGCTCCTTTGACGCTTTCAAAATGGACAGTGTTGCCGTTCTTGGCGATGCAAAAGAATCCCTTGACAGAATTTCAGAAAAACTCGGCGGCTATAAGTCCTCATGGACTGATGAATACAAAAAAGCTCAGGTTGAGTTCTTTAAAGAGATTGACCGCTGTTTCAGCGTTAAGCTTGAAAACGGATTTTCACAGACCCGTGCGCTCGGCATAATTAATGAAAAAGCGGAGAATGACGCGATTGCCCTCGCCTCCGCCGGTTCGCTTCCCGGTTGTATGCAACGACTTTGGAAGTCCAAGGGTGAATATACCTATCATGTTGAGTACGGCTTCTCCTGCATGGGCTATGAGATCTGCGGCGCTCTCGGTGCAAAGCTTGCCTGCCCGGAAAAAGAGGTCTACACAATGGTCGGCGATGGCTCATTCCTTATGCTCCACAGTGAGCTTTACACCGCCGTTCAGGAAAAGGCAAAAATCAACGTCATGCTCTTTGATAACAGCGGCTGGGGTTGCATTGAAAACCTCCAGAACAACCAGGGAACGGAAACCTACGGAACGCGCTTCACAAGAAGAACCGCAACCGGCCTTGACGGTGAGGTTATTGTTACCGATTACGCAAAAATTGCAGAAGGCTATGGCTGCAAGGCATATCGCGTGACGAACGAGGAAGAGCTTTATGCCGCTTTGGAGGACTCAAAAAAGCAGACTGTTCCTTGCCTTTTTGACATCAAGGTTGCCCATAAGTCCATGTCAGACGGTTATGATTCCTGGTGGAGAGTCGGCGTTGCCGAGGTTTCAACCAGCAAGACCGTTCAGAAGGCTTATGAAGATATGAAAGAAAACATTGAAAAAGCAAGACTCTATTGATTAAAAGGAGAAGAATTATATGCTTAATAAAGAAAAAGTTCAGCTTGCCATTGCTCCTATCGCGTGGACAAATGACGATTTGCCCGACCTCGGCGCGGAAAACACCTTTGAGCAGTGCATCAGCGAAATGGCTCTTGCCGGCTTCACCGGAAGCGAAATCGGAAACAAATATCCAAAAGATGTTGAAACTCTCAAGCATAAGCTTGACGTCAGAGGCATGAGAATCTGCAACGCATGGTTCTCCTCTCTCCTGCTTTCTGAGGGATATGACGCAACCATAAAGGCTTTTATAAAGCACAGAGACTTCCTTCATGCGCTCGGCGCAAAGGTTATCGGAGCTTCTGAGCAGGGCAACAGCATTCAGGGCAAGCCTGTTTCAATTTTCGGCGCAAAGCCCGTCTATACCGATGAGCAGTGGGCACTTATTGCAAAAGGCTTCAATGAAATGGGCCGCCTTGCAAAGGAAAAAGGAATGTTTTTCACCGTTCACCACCACATGGGAACGGGCGTTCAGACAACCGAGGAAATTGATAAGCTCATGGAGCTTACCGATCCGAACCTTGTTTATCTTCTTTTCGATACCGGCCACCTTGCTTTCAGCGGTGAGGATGCGGTTGCCGTTCTTAAAAAGTACGTTCACCGTGTTAAGCACGTTCACCTCAAGAGCATCCGCCAGAGCGTAATTGACGATGCAAAGGTCAAGGGCTACAGCTTCCTTGACTGCGTCCGCGCAGGCGCGTTCACCGTTCCGGGAGACGGCGATTTTGACTTTACCCCCGTTTTTGATATTCTTGCCGAAGCTGATTATGAAGGCTGGGTTGTTGTTGAAGCGGAGCAGGATCCGGCAAAGGCGAACCCGTTTGAATATGCCGTTCTTGCAAGAAACTATATCAGAGAAAAAACCGGCCTTTAATTTTTTGAGGAAAGGGAGTGCCGCCAATGGAAAAGTTTAATTTTTATCAGATTACCGACCTGCATTATTATGCGAACGAGGAAATCGGCTCATACGGAAAGCATTTTGATCTGCGCTGCGGCATTGATCAAAAGTGTGTTGCGGAGTCCGGAGCAATCATTGACGCTGCGTTTGCCGAGCTTGCCGCGGATAAGGATAATGAAATTGTTATCATCTCCGGTGACCTCACATATGACGGAGAAAAAATCAGCCATGACCTGCTTTTGAAAAAGCTCCAAAAGCTCAAGGATGCCGGAAAGCGCATTTTTGTCACCTTTGCGACCCATGATTTTGACAATAACGCACGCGGATATACCGAAATCGGTGAATTCAAGCTTGAGGAGTACACCCGAGCCGAGCTTCGTGAGCATTACAAAGACTTCGGCTGGAACGAGGCTGTTTCCGAGCACGTTCCGTCATATTCCTATGCGGTTAAAATGGTTCCCGGCTGGCGCTTCCTTCTGCTCAATGACGACGGAGACGGAAGATCCTTCTGCGGCTATGATGACACTCTCATTGACTGGATAAAGAATCAGGCGAAGGAAGCGGAAAGGGAAGGGGAAAGGGTGATTGCCGTCACCCACCACCCGATGCTTCCGCCCGGCCTTATCTATCCGCTGTTCTCACACAGGGATATGCTCGGCGGCTATGAGATTATCGCGCCGATGTTTGCCGACCTTGGAATTCAGTTCTGCTTCACCGGTCACACACATATGCAGTCGGTGACCTGCATTGATACCGCGCTCAATAACCGCCTTTATCACGTCAATACCGGCTCGATTGCGGCGTACCCCGCGCCGTACAGGAAGATGACCGTTACCGAAAAGGGCATTGACGTCAAAACCTATAACCTTGGCCATTTTGACTGGGATCTTCGGGGAAGAACGGCTGAGGAACACATGAAAGAGCATTTCCTCTTCATGATTAAAGACATTTTTGACTCAATGGAAAACGATATTGAGCATTTCAAGCAGCTTGCGAAGGGCTTCAGCATGGACGAAAAAACGGTTGATGCTTTGAAGCCGCTTTTGAAGATACTCGGAAAAATTGTCAACGGTCTCACTTTTAAATCGCTCGGACGTCTGCTTTTTGTCAGCTCAAAAAACGACCCGATGATTGAAAATGTTAAAGTCAGAGATTTCCTCATGGAGCTTGTTATCAACCTTTATTCCGGCGTCAAACGCTATACTCCGGACACGGTTGAATATAAAGCATTCATGGCGATAGTTTCAAGAATACCGAAAGCGGTCAAGCTTAAAGACCACTTTGGAAACCCCGTTGAAATCAGTGACGTTATTGAAGATCTGCTCTATGACAAAGGCGAGTTTGACAACACAAACACGTTCCTTCCCTTTAAAGAAGTTCATTCTTAACAAAAGTGAAAGCCGCCGTAGGTTTAAAATCTGCGACGGCTTTTTTAAAAAATTTTATAGATATTTTGATTAACAAATATTGAATAAATTTTTTAATTGTGATATCATTATCAAAAATATTATTTGGGGAGGCATTTTTTAACGATGAACAGAACGCTTAAAAAATCACTCAGCATTTTTCTCAGTGTAATTATGGCCTTTGCTCTTTTTGTTCCGGGCTTTGCCGCACTTGAGATGAACGATTATCCAACAATTCATATCAACGGCCGTTCGTCTGTGGTCTATGACAAGGACGGAAAGCAGATTTATACCAATCCCGACCCGTCTTTCAATGAAGTTGAATATGCAAAGTCGCTTGTTCCGATTATGGCGAAGGAAATTGCAAAAGCCTTTGTCACGCAGGATTGGGAAGGCTATAGCCGCACTATCTGCGACAAAATTACTCCGCTTTTTGAAATGATTCAGGTTGACGAGAACGCCAACGCCAAGGACGGAACCAACGGCGGCGAATGGAAGGTCGGAACTGCGCTTGCGCCCGCGAGCAACTACTATTTCAGTTGGGACTGGCGCGTTGATCCGATTGAAACCGCCGAGCTTTTTAAGGAATACATCAAGGAAGTCAAGCGCGTTAACAACTGCAAAAAAGTCAACATTGACTCGCGGTGCCTCGGCTCCGTTATTGTAACGGCATATCTTTACCTTGTCGGTGACGCAGCGAAGGATGATATTGCAGGCATTGTTTTTTATGTTCCGACCCTTGCAGGCTCACAGACCGTTGGTGCGCTTTTTTCAAATCAGATTTATTTTGACGCCAAGGCGATTGATGAATTTGTAACTTATTATATGAACGGCCCCGACCGTTTTCTTAACAACACCGCATACGGCGATGAGCTTGAGGTGTTCATTGCAACTCTTTGCTCACTGATGTATCAGCTCAAGGTTCTCGGCTACGGAACGGAAATGTTTACTTATATTTACAATCGAGTCAAAGACTATATGGTTCCGCGCCTTGCAACCAATGTTTTCTTCTTCCCGACCTTCTGGGCGATGATTGACGACCGTTACTATGAAGCGGCAAAGCAGCAGCTCTTTAAGGAAAATTCCGATGGCTATTACACCGTTGACAAGAACGAATACGCAGGCTATATCGCCAAGATTGACAACTATCATTATAATGTTCAGGTGAGGCATGAAAAAATTCTTACCGATGCAAAGAACAGCGGAATCAACATTTCTGTAATTGCAAAGTACGGCGATAACCTCCTTCCCGTTGAAAAGGACAGCCGCGCTCAGGGCGACGGAAGAATTGAAACAAAGGCTCTTTCGTTCGGTGCAACCTGCTCAAACATTACGGAGACTCTCTCCGATGAGTATATTGCCTCCCACGATGAAAAGTACATCTCAGGAGACAAAAAAATCGACGCTTCAACCTGCCTTTTCCCTGACAGCACATGGTTCGTCAGAGATTGCACTCATGCCGCATTCCCGAACTGTGTTGAGCGGTTCAAGGAAAAGCTTGTAAGAAGCGTTGAACAGCCAACGGATGACAATATCAAAGAAAACTATGGCTACACCCAGTTCATGACCTATTCGGCAGAGAATGACTCCATCGTTGAAGTTACCGAGCCAAATCCGTTTGACAAGCTTTACACAAAGGATTTCTTCTCGGCTATTTTCCGCTTTCTCACCGCACTGCTCAACCTGCTTACAAAGTATATGGCCGTCAAAAAGTAAGGCGAAAACAGGTCTTTTGCGGAATGAATTAAAGTTTATTAAAAGTTCAAATAAATTATCAAAAAGCTTGACATTTTATTCATGTTGTGTTAATATTTAGTTGCAGTCAGAGGACTGACAATATTTTACAGGAGGAAAACATTATGTTCGCAAAAATTAAGGCTTTCTTTGAGAGTATTAAGGGTCTTTCACTTCAGCAGATTTTTGAACGCATCAAAGAGTTCTTCATTATGCCTATCTGAAATGGCTGATTACCCATAAAACCGGCGCAAACGCGCCGGTTTTGTTTTTTTCAAAATTTTTCAAATTTTTTCAATTTTTTTTAAAAAAGCAGTTGACTTTTTGTTAACAGTGTGTTAATATTTACCTGCAGTAAGACACTGACACTTGTAAAGGAGGAAACTGTAATGACTAAAGTACTTGAACTTGTTAAAAATATCCTTGATTATTGCAAGGAAGGCAAGGCTGCTGAGATTATCAACCTCATCAAAAATTTCTTTGAAGATATCTTCAACAAGACCAATCCTGAAAACAAGCCTGAATAATCAAGCAATGCGGCCGCCTTTGGGCGGCTGCAATTTTTTGAAAGCCCTTTTTTCAATGGCGGATATGCAACAGTTTTCGCCGATTTATCGAAAAAATTTAAGAATGATTAAATGAAGTCATTTTGCCAAGAAATTATTGACATTGTTTTCCCGTTATGGTAACATTTTTATGCAGTTTAAAACTGACGAAACAGGAGGAATAAAAAATGGACGCTCTTTATAACCTTGCAACTGGTATTATTGATTATTGCAGAAAATTCATGGATAACGGAATCCTTGATATTATTCAGGACTTCTTTAATAAGATTTTCAAGAAATAATCAGATTCAGCCGGCCGGACAATAAGTCCAGCCGGTGCTTTTTCTTTTTTGTGCTCATTAAGGAGCAGGAGAGCAGAAAAAATGAAGCTTTTTTTTAGGAAAATATTGACAAGTCATTCATATTGTGTTAATATTTTACCGCAGTAAAAAACTGACATATTTTAAGGGAGACGAAAATTATGGCAACAGCATTTGGCTTGCTTTCTCAGGCACTCGGTCTTGTTTACAACATCCTTTCCTTCCTCGGCGAGGAAAAGGGCGCGGGCATTGTTAACCTTGTTAAGAAGTTCTTTGAGGATATCAGCAAGACTGATTTTGATTTCAACAAATAAGACTAAAAACCTGTGGAGCTGCCGCATTGCGGTGGCTCTTTTTTTGTCTGTATTTTCATAATAATCGCATTAAACAGTAAAAACCGGCGACTCAGTTAACAGTTTATTAATTAATCGCACATTAAAAATAAAGTTGTAACGCAATAATAATTAGACAAATACTGGAAAACAGTCGCTAACATTAACAAATTAATGGGAACATTGCAGTTGCATTGGCGCAAATATGACGAAAATATTAACAATTATTTCATTAGTACCTGCACTGTTGACTTTTACGAATTCAGGTGCTATTATCAAATCAAATGGGGAGAGCAATGATCGGTGATTATTTCTCTCCCGTTTTTATTGTTCACAATTCAAAAAAAGGAGGACTTTTTATGAAAACAGGAAAAAAGATTCTCAGCGTACTTCTTTCAATCATTATGATTGCAGGCTCAATGAGCGTTTCTTTTTCAACACTTACCGTTTCCGCGGTTAACGGAAACGACCTGAAGGCGGCTTTTTCTGCCGTTACCGACACGTCTCTCACAAACGGTGACGGAACGTTGC
Source organism: uncultured Eubacteriales bacterium (assembly GCA_934511365.1). GTDB lineage: Bacteria > Bacillota > Clostridia > Oscillospirales > Acutalibacteraceae > UBA6857. Next base: position 28,681 of record CAKSWC010000001.1, on the reverse strand, counting down.
TCAATGCCGCCGAGGTGCTGTATCAGTATGTTTATGACATTGCAGATCCAAGGTGCAACGGAATTGGTGGCAATGGGTCAGGTGTTTCGGTTTCGGCTGTTGATAACAACTCGTCAGCTAACCTTAATGCTTCAGCTAAAGCCGCCGTTCCGGGTTATGATGCACTTATTGACGCTCTTATTCCGGCAACCGGAGTAACGGATGATTCATGGGCATATGGCGTACAGAATCAGAGGTATAAGGCTGATGCATCATGGGGAAAGAATCCTGGTTTTGATTGGGGCAAAGTTTGGTACGGTGTAAATTCGGATGCAATTCTTTCTTCAACGGTCACGGCAAGCCTTGAAAAATTGCTTCTTAAATATGAGGTGCTGTCAGATGTACCGGAAAGCATTCTCACTAAAGCAGTTTATACTTACAGGAACACGCTCAGAAGAGATTGCAGAAAAGATGAGTGGTTTGACAGCGGTAAATATTGGAACAGAGGAAAATGGTTTGCATGGTCATCTCTTTCATGGCAAACCCTTGACCAAAAGCCGATAAGAACTGCCACATATGACACTGATGCTTACAAGAATCTTCATGCTTTTGCCGACTGGTTCACTGCAGACCGCATTGCAACGCCGCTTGCTGTGCTTGTGAATATTCCTGCGTCTGAAATCAACGCAATCATTGCTTCAAACAATGAAGCTTATTCAAAGCTCAGCTCATATTCTGACAACGTTAAAAACCACTTCTTTGACATGGCGGCTGTTAAGACGTACATGGATAACTGTGTTTTTGCGCAGAAGGTAATCAACGCAAAGCCTGCAATTCTTTCGCTCAATGCGGCAATTACTGCCGGATATGACGCGCTGAACCTTGCGCAGATGACAGAAATTTATACCGCGCAGAAGCCGAACCTTGACTTTGTTAAAAATGTTTCGGCTGACGTTATCGAATATGTCAGAAACAATTTTGAAGGCTTCGCCGATTTCAGCCTTGAAAATGCGGAAGGCTTCATCACTCAGCTTGACAAAGACATCCAGCTTTATAAAATCAGAGAAATCAAAGCTTCTGTTGACGCTCTCAGAGCGCAGTACCCGGACGCCGAGGCGATAAAAGCCATTGAGGACAATCAGCTCCTTTGGAATTACTATGACCTTATCAAGGGCTATAACAATTCCCTTGCAACCGCTTTTAATCAAGCTTATGTTGCCGAGGTTTTCACCGACGGAACGGGCTATGTTAAACAGTTTGAAGCCGAGCTTAAATATGAATGGGATTACAGAGAGGCTGAGGAGCAGTACGACTCCTTCTGGGCTTGGTTCCTTCCGCTTGTATACGCTGATTTGACACAGGTTTCAACGGAAAACATCATCGGAACCGGCATTGCGGAAAACATTCCGAACATTCCGAACGCCGTTTCAAAAAAGAGCGCATTTGAAGCGATGTATGAAAAGTACCTCGCCCTCATTGGTGAAAGCGCAATGAAAGCAATTTTCGGCGAGGGAGAAAACGCCCTCGGCTATATTATTGACGATTACATTGCAAGGCTTTATAACACAATTCTTGCCCGCCTTGATTCCGAGGTCAGCACCGCCGTCGGCTACTTTGACGCATACGGCGAGGTCAACCTTTCAAACTTTACCGCAATCAAGGACGCGGTCGGCAGGGTTGAAAGAGATATCTGGACTTACCTTAACGATAACAACCCCTCAATAATTTCCGAAAAACTGCGTGCGGACTATAATCGTCTTGATTCGCTGCTCAATATGTATAACAGCTTTGTTGCTTCAAAGGGTCTTGCAAACTTTAAGCAGCAGCATCTTCACGGCGAAAACGGCGTTTTCATGACCCGCGACGTCACAGACGCCGACCTTGCAAGAAAGAGCGGCGAGGAATATAATGTTGACGAAAAAATTGTTAACGACACAATCTCAAAGCTTGACTCTTTCCTGACGAGCAAGGACTTCACAAACCTTGTTAATATTGATGCGGACAACCTGAGCGATTACATCAAGCAGGTTCTTGCCGATAATCTCTATACAAACGATTTTGTCAATATGCTCATGGGCATTCTCTATCCGGAGCTTGTTAAGGCACTTGAAAACCTTTATAACTCGCTTCCGAGTGAAGTTTGGTATGACGCAAAGCTTTGGAAGGATAAGGTTGACCTGACTTATAAGTCGCTTCCGGAGATTATTTCCGGACTTGGAATGGGTCTTTATCCGAATCAGGTTGCCGGCTTTATCAACGGTTTTGACACCGTCAGAAATCAGCTTTATTCCGCCGGCGGAAACTGGAACGCTCTCAAAAATGACGGAAAACTTGTTCTTGATTGGGGCATTGACAGCATCAAGCCGGAAAATTACAAAACAACGGCTGAATTCATCAACGCAAAAAAATCTCGATTCATGAGCGCAATGAGCGAATCCTTTGACGCAATTCTTCCGGTTGTCAGAGTTCTCTTTGCCGATTGGAACGGCTATAACGTAACCGTAAACAGCGCCGGTTATGGTCACTATTTGGGCGCAACGATTGCGGCTAACCTCAATCTCACGGCAACAGGCTGTGCCGGTTATTCGGATCTTGTCACACCGATTCTTGAAGCACTCGGCTGCAGCAACATTCCGACATATGCCGAAGTTAGCGGCTACACAACTTCACGTCAGTTTGTCAATGCAATTTTCAATCCGCTAATTGATTTTGTTGAAAACAAGCTTGCAAAAGATCCGATTTCAACCCTTTGCTCAGTTCTTCCGAATCTTGCCTACGCAATTCCGATGGACAAGCTTTGGGAAAGATTCCAGTATCTTAATATCAGACTCAACTATAAGGCGACCGAGTCAAGGCTCGGAATTCAGGTTTTGAGTGATCATTATGACCTCAGACTGAACGACCTTGTCAACAAAAATTCGCTCGGACTTGACTTTGACGTTTCCTCCTTCAGCTCAATAATTTCCTATCTTGTTTCAATGTTCATTCCGGGAATTCAGTCCGGTTCTTTGCCCATCATGAACGCCGGAAAGCTCATCACATATGCCTCTCTTGACACGAATGCACCGACAAAACGCCGCAACGGCAGCCGCATCAACTTCACCGCGGACAAGGCAGACGTTTTCATGGCTCTGCTTGATTATCTGACAAAATGCCTCGGAAACAGCGACTTTGTTGACCTTGTTTATAAGCAGTTTTCAAAAGACCCGGAAATGACTCCGGAACTTAAAAAGATTATTGAAAACATCTATACAAGCACCTCGGACGAAAACGGAAACATGGCTCTTGCCGCAATAATCGAGCTGCTCAATCAGACGCAGTACGCTCTTGAGGAGTACAAGTGGCTGAAAAAGGACAGCAGCGCCGGAACCGTTGAGGGAACAACCACGGCTTCAAAGGTATATCTTTCCTATAACAACGATTGGACAAAGGAAGCGGCAAATTATGTTGCAAATAATCTTTCGGCCGTTGTTCAATCAGTTCTTAAAACCTCCGGCAGCGACCTTGACCTTTCAAAGAGCATAACCGATGCGGTGAACAGGCTGTTCACAAACAAAGCTGTTACCGGCATTGCAAAGGGTCTTTCCTCGCTCATTTCGCTGCCCAAAAAGGTCGGCGAGCTTATAAAAAGTGAGCTTGGCGTTGATCTTACCGCTTTTGAACAGTATAAGGAGCTTGCCGATGACCATTCCTGGGGCTTTGCGGACGGCAACCGCGAGGGCTTCACAGACGCCCTCCTCGGTGTTCTTGAGCCGCTTGAGCCGCTTTTCGGCTTCCTGTTCAAGGGCGAGAACATTCACCTTTTCAAAAACAGCGCAGACCTTGTTCTTTACGGAAACAACGGCTATGACGCGGCGCTGGTTCCGCTCCTTGAGGCACTCGGCTGCGATGTTAAGACCTCCGACAGCTTTGAAGCAAAGGACACTCTGAATGTTGTTCTTGATTCTCTGTATGCAAGAATTGATAAGCTTGCCTCAGACCCGGTCAATGAAATTCTTGAGCTTCTTCCCGGCGTTGTCTATTATGTTTCCTCAAACGGACTTTCAACGTCAATAAGAAATCTTCTTCATCCGCTTTATGTCATCATAGACACAATCCGCCCGGTGTATGAGGTGGATGTCAGAGCACTTGCCGCACAGCTTGGTGCGGACAACGGCTTCAAGGATCTCGGCGCTTCATATCTGGTTAAAAAGATTGAAGAAATGACGGGTCTGAAGCTTAACGGACTTGCGGTTCTTATGGAGGATGTCAGCAAGGCTGCCGCAACCGAGTATAACTCAAAGAGTGCCTTCCTCAAGGATAACGCCTATAAGGGCGCATATAACACCGGAGTATTTGACAAGGGTGACATGGTGACCGTTGTTATCAGCTATCTGCTTGAAGCACTCTCCGTCAGCGAAAACGCAGCCGTTGTTGACAAGCTTCTCGGCACTGAGAATATCACACAGGCAATTCTCAGCGTTTTCAAGGGTACCGACCCGGAGAAGAAAAAAATCAACTGGATGTATTATTTCGGCGAGGACACCGATTTTTCAAAGTATGACTTTGAAAAGGGAGTTGTCATAACGCCGACCATCCAGTCGCTGACCTATCCGAACAACTGGACAAAGGGCGCCGCCGAATATATTGCGGCAAACCTTGATTTGGTCATTAACGATGTTCTTAAAGCCTCCGGAGAGAGCGGAACGCTTTCCGATGTTTTGAAGGCAAAGCTCAATCTCTTTACCGGAGAAAACCTTGAAAAGATTAAAAACGCCGTTCTTAATCTTCTCAAGGATACCGACAAGACACTTGTTAACACGGCTAACGTCGTCCTCGGTCTTGACCTTGCTGCTCTTGAAGGATACACCGCACCCGCAGGAGAGCTGACGGCAAAGCAGTTTGCGTCCGAGCTTTCAAAAATCCTCTCCTCTGTTGAGGGTCTTGTGAACTGGCTGCTGTTCTCAAAGGATTACAGGTTCTTCACCGGAACCGAAAAGGACAGCGACGGAAATTACGTTTATAACGACATCATCACCATCAAAGGCGCGGACGGCTATAAAAACGGCCTTGTTCCCGTTCTTGAGGCTATCGGCTGCAGGAATGTTCCCGCCGCAGACGACGAAAATGCACTCGATAAGGCTCTTGCTTCGCTCTTTGAAAGGGTTGATGAAATTCTTGCCGACCCGGCGAATGAGATCCTTGACGTACTTGCGAATGTGATTTACTTCATCAATGCAGACGGACTCACCGCAAGCGTTTATAATGCGCTCAGCGCGGTTTACGCCCTTTCCGCCTCGCTTGAAAAGCTCGGAACAAAGGTTGACGTCAATGAGCTTCTCGGCTTTGACATTTCCAACCTTTCCGCCGAAAAGCTCTTTGAGCTGGCTCAGGAAAAGACCGGAATGGATCTTTCTCCCGTTGCCGGAACCTTCTCAGACCTTTGCGTCGGAACCATCCGGCAGTATCTTTCCGTCAGCGGCGAGTATGCCTATAAGATGGAGTACAACACCGAAACCGACCGCAAGGATATGGTTACTCTTATTCTCACATCTCTTGTTGAAACCGTTAAACTCAAAGGCAATGAAGAAAAACTGCGTGAGCTTGTCGGAAGCAACACCTATGACGCTGTTCTCGGAGTGATGAATCTGCGCAGTTTTGATATGCAGAAGATTGACTACAGAAACACCGAGTACGCCGATACCGACAAGACTTTCTCCGCTCTTGAGTCCTCAAAGCTCTTTGCGGGTTATAACAAATTCGGTCCGCTTTATCAAAAAGAGATGGCTCAGTATATTGCGGATAATATTGATAAGTTCCTTGATAACCTCGTCTATCTTCTCGGAATACAGATTAACGGAAACTATGTTGCAACATTCAAGGATATGATCAATGCATTTGTGAACGGTTCTGTTTATAACAGCAAAAATGCACAGGCAATTCTTGATAAACTCCTTGAATTCTCTGGAAAGATTGACGCAATGGACGGCGGCGCACACATTAAGGCTCTTATCAAAGAGTCGCTCGGTGTTGACCTTAATGCATGGAATTCAATCAAAATTCCATCGTTTACCGATGACCGCGCAAAGTTTACCGAAGTGCTCTGCAATATTGTCCGTCCGCTTCAGCCTGTTCTTGAATGGATGCTTTTGAACAAAGATTTCAGCTTCTTTGTTGACGAAAACAAAGAGAATCTTGTAACACTCCTCGGTGCTGAGGGCTATGCCTACGGTGTTATTCCAATTCTTGAAGCGCTCGATTGCAAAAATGTTCTCACTCCGGATGAATATTATTCCGCTGCCAAAACGAACGGTGACGCAATCATTACGGCTATTACAGAGCCGCTCTTTGACCGTCTTGACGATATCATGACAAACCCGGCGGAAAAAATAACGGAAATTTTGCCTCAGCTCATCTATTTTGTAAACAGCAACGGTCTTGATACCTGCTTCAAAAATGCACTTCATTCAGTATACGGAATTCTTAATGCGATTGCTCCGCTCGTTAAGGTTGACCTTTACAGCCTTATCAATATAAGGCTTGATGAGGTTACATTTGAAAGCTTGTTTAAGCTTCTGCTTGAAAAGCTCTCGGAAAAGACCGGTCAGAAGCTTACTGCCATTGAGATTGACTCTTTTGCCGAGCTGACAGTCGGAAAGCTTGTCAGCTACACCTCTGCTAACGGAGAAAAGGCATACAAAATGGTATATAGCGGCGAATTTTCAAAGGCTGAGCTTATAACCGTTATTGAAAGGCTTGCAATAAGATTTGTTATGCATGAGGATAACCGCGCAAAGCTTCTGGCAATTCTCAAAGATAAATGCAACATGAGCGCGGACGCGGAAAAATATATCAAAGCCGTGCTTGATCTCATTGCAACCTATGAAACGACCTACTTCGGAATGGATAAATCGCTCTTTGTTCTCTATGAAATTTTCTATGGAGCCAACAAGGGCGCTGACCACGCCGCAACCGGACTCAAAAACCTCAATGCGATGTGGAAAAAGATCCTTCAGAATCTGAACGGCTCTGATGATCCAAATGTTAAGGGACTTGGAACGCTGATTGGAAATATTCTTGACAAGGCCACCGGCGGAATCATTGACTCCGACGGAATCGCCTCAAAGGGCTTCATCGTCTTTTGGCAGAAGATCATTGAAATGTTCAAGAAAATAGGCGAATTTTTCAAAAAGCTTTTCAAGTAAACAAAAAAACTGCGGCTGTCTGAAGAAAGGCAGCCGTAGCTTTTTTTTCTGAACGTCAAACAAAAATCCACGCACAGAACGCTTTGATAATGTTCTGTGCGTGGATTGCGTGTTAGGTTCTTATTTGCTCATAATTTCGTTATAGATACGCCTTGTGATTCTGTTCATCTCGTCAAGGTTCTTTTCAATCTCTTCAACCATTTTGAACTGGTTGCGCGCTCTGACAAGGTTATGCTCCGGATATGCAATCCGGAAGTATACATCGCCGTCGAGGTAGTCGGTGAGGAAGCGCACTCCGCATTCATAAGTCATGAGGAAAGCGGAAAAGGCGAGCGAGTCAACCTCCGCCCTTGTCAACGCTGCGGCGCAGCTTGAAAGATATCCCCTTGTATATGCCTCATAGAGCGGAAGAGAGACTGATACCTTTGAAAGGTCAGGCTCGTCCTCATCGGCCGTTTTTGCGCCGAATCTGATGGCGTCTCCAAAATCGTAGAGGGAAAGGCCGGGCATAATTGTGTCAAGATCAATAACGCAAAGTCCCTTATGGGTTTCGGCATCAAAAAGAATGTTGTTAAGCTTTGTGTCGTTGTGCGTCACGCGCAGCGGAATTTCACCCGCCTCGCAAAGGGAAAGAGCAATTCCGGCCTTCTCTTTCCGGCTCAAAGCAAATTCAATTTCCTTCCTGACTCCGGCGGCTCTTGAGCGGACATCCGCGTCTACTGATTTTTCAAGGTTTTCAACTCTTTTCGGAGTGTTATGAAAATCAGGAATTGTTTCAAGCAGTGTTTCGCTCGGATAGTCATTGAGGAGCTTCTGGAATTTTCCAAAGCTTTCTCCTGCGTTGCAAAAGACCTCCGTGCTGTCAATCATGTTGTAGGTGTAGGAATTGTCAATATAACGGTAGATTCTCCAGCAGCCAGACTCATCGTTAAAGTAAAGTCCGCCATCCGGTGTTTTGAGGAAGTGCAGCGTTTCCCTTTCCGGGTCACCTCCGGCTGCGCGGATTTTCTTCCTCAAAAAGTGGGTGACATTGACAATGTTTTGCATTAAAGCGTTCTGGTTTTTAAAAACATTCGTATTGATTTTTTGAACAAGAAATTTTTCTTGTTGACCTCCGTTTTCAAAAACAGCAAGAACGGTTGTGTTGATGTGTCCGTCGGTGAGCGTTTTTGTTTCAATCAATTCGCCGTCAATCCCAAAACTGCGGCAGACACGGAGAACGGTTTCGGTATTAGTCATTTTGAATAACATCTTCCTTAACTATTATTGTTGCAAAATATTCGGGATCATGGAATCCGAAAGTAAGTTCTTTTCTCATCGGAGAAAAAGACCCGTAGTGCGGTGCGGCGGTTTTGTCGCCGCATTTATAAAAGTTGCCTTTGTAAACGCCGGGAGAAGCGCAAAAGTCAACGCCGAACGCCTTTTTAAAGAGCAAGCAGGGAAGAAAAAGCTCAATGCCCCAGCCGTGTTCGTCCGCAAAGCCGCTGACTTGCGGCGAAACATCTGTCAGCTCTTTAAGGAATTTGCGGTGTTCTCTTTCCTGCCCAACCTGCGTTAAAAACGCACCGCGCGGATTCGTTTCCGTGTTGAGATATCCGGCGCCCTTTTCCGGCGAAAAGAAGAACTCAAGGCAACTGTCCTCCCAAACGCTTTCATCGCGCCCGTTGCAGGTTATGCGAAGATTCTTTTCGTTCGAGTGCATCTTGACAAAAATGCCTTTGTTTTTGACAAAGCACATTTGAAATGAGCTGTCCGGTCTTGAAAAACCGGGCTTTTCCCATTGGAAGTAGTCAATTTTTCCTGTGGGAACCTTGCTCCAGTCAGGCTCATTTTCAAAGCAGAGAGTTTCATATGTTTTCATCATTTTTTTGCGGCCTGCTCTTTTTCTTTGAGGTAATACATTCTTGAATCGGTGTCCATGAGTATTCTTGAAACGCCGAATTTGTATCCGCTGAGAACGAACGGCTGGTGCGGCTTGAGGCCAGCGCTCATCAACGCGTCTCCGCCAACGGTGTATTCCTCTTTTTCGGTGCGCAGTTTGACGGTTTCAACAAGGAAATCATAAAGGCGGCTTTCCTCAATATCAATTTTTTTCGGAAGGGGAGTGTTGATAATCTCGCCGAGATTGCGGACGGAGAAGAGCTGAGTACGGGCCGAAAGGTCATAGTCCTTGTTTTCGTCAAGACCGGTGAAGCGGATAACATCGTTGCCCCAGTTTGGAGTGACGCGGTTGATGAAATAGCCGAGAATGCTCTCCTTTTTGTCCGGCGAGGTAATCTGCCATTTTGCAATGTTGTCTGTGAAGAAATCGCCTATGCGGTCGAATTCGCCGTACTGCAAGAGATAGCGGTGCGCCTTGTAATATTCAATCTGCTTTTTGACTGCGGCTTTATCAAAGCGTGAAAGATTTGTAACATCAAGCTCATAGCCAAGCAGGCCGAACGCGGCAACATTGAAGCGGTGCTCGATTGAGGACTGGCGAAGGCAGGCAAATGACGGTGAACACGCAACGTGCATTGTCATGACCGACTGCGGATAGCCGTATGATGTTCCGGACTGGATATAAATTCTTTCAAGCGCGTCAGTGTCGTCACTCGTCCAGCATTGCGGCATATAGCAGAATGTTCCAAGGTCAAAGCGGTTTCCGCCGCTTGAACAGGCTTCAAAAAGAATTTGCGGGAATCTTTCCGTCAGTGCGCCCCAAATTTCATAAAGGCCGAGCATATATCTGTGGAAGAATTCGCCGCTTCTTGCATCCTTGCGGTGAGAGAAAACGTCTGTCATCTGGCGGTTATTGTCCCACTTGATGTATTCAATATTGCCATATCTGAAAACGTCAGTCATTGTGTTGATGATGTATTCAACAACCTCAGGATTCGTCAGGTCAAGAACAAGCTGGTTTCTGCCCTGCGACGGTTCATAGACATCGGTTTTGATTGCCCAATCCGGGTGAGCTCTGTAGAGATCGGAATCCGGAGAAACCATTTCAGGCTCAACCCAAAGGCCGAATTTGAGACCCATTTCATTGATTTTTTGAGAGAGACCGTCAATACCGGACGGAAGTTTCTTTTTGTTGATGTACCAGTCGCCGAGCGAGCATTTATCGTTGTTGCGCTTTCCGAACCAACCGTCGTCAAGAACAAACATCTCTCCGCCAATTTCCTTTGTTGCTTTTGCAATATCAAGAATCTTCTTCTCGTTGAAGTTGAAGTATGTAGCTTCCCAGTTGTTGACGAGGATGGGGCGTTCTTTGTTCTTCCAGTATCCTCTGACGATATGCTCTTTAACAAAGGCGTGCATATTGCGGCTCATTCCGTTCAGACCCTCGCTGCTGAAAGTGAGGACGCTTTCGGGTGTATCAAAGCTCTGGTCGGGTTTAAGGAGCCATTCAAATTCAAACGGGTTGATGCCGTTTTGAATTCTCAGAAGGCCGTGGGATGAAATCTCCGTCTGAGCAATGTGGTTTCCGGAATAAACAAGGTTAAAGCCGTAGCATTCGCCGCTGTTTTCCGTGCAGACGCCGCTCTTAACGGCAAAAAACGGGTTGTGGCGGTTTGAACTGGTTCCGGTTGTGGATTCAATGCTGAATGTTCCTGAGGTGAGCTTGTGCTCGTTCTTATAGCGCTCACGAATCCATGCGCCGTCAAAGGTGAGAACGGTATAGTCGCCGCGTTGCAAATCAAGCTGCATACTCATAAGAGAGCGGATTTTGATGTCCTTTTTGCTCTTGTTATAGAGTCTGACGCTTCTTGTGATAACATTGCACTCTTCAAACACGGTGTAAAAAAGGTGAAGCTCCGCGCCGAGAATCTTATCTTCAAGAACAACTGTGAGTGTTTCGCTGTCGCCATAGCTTGAAGGGAGTCCGTGGAGAACGGGTTTAACTTTGTTTACTGTGTGAGACTTATAAAGGAAGTCGGTTGTGAAGTTGTCATCCGCCGAAAGCAACCTCATTGAGCTTTGGCGGTAATCGCCTTTGCCGTATGAAGAATATTCAAGGGCGATGTGGTCGAGCGAAAGCGAGGTGTCCTTCTGCGAACGGGGGGTAGCATTGCTGTAGCCGCACTCATGCTTGTCAAACATGAATGAAAAGTCGCTGCAATTACGAATTTTTTTGCCGTAATACATTCCCTCAAGCTGACCCGACGGGAGGGCGCGAAAAACATAGCTGGTTTTCTCTGTTTGAAGATGGAAAGTGTTGTCCTTGTTAACAAAAATCATATTTTCTCCTCCGATAGGTAGATATACCACCAAATTTTACTTCTATATTTTATACTATCGAGCCGATTATGTCAATCTTTTAAGGAAGCAGGGAACAGATAATGTTTGTTTTAACGTAATTTCTACAAGTTATCAAAATGCGTTATACTGCAATTTTGAAGCTGAGCACCCAATCACCGGCAAACTTTTGTGCGGCACCTTTTTCACCGAAACAAAGAACAAACGCCTTTCTCAAAGATGAGTTCTTTCAGAAAAGCGTTTGTTTTTCAAGTTGAGTTTAAAATTTAAAGTTACCGGTTTTTCCAATAGCCAAGCTTCGGCAGCATATCAGACATATAAGCCCTGACCTGTTCGGCAGGCCGGTTTTCATTTGCCATATGTCCGGCACAGAAGTCAATGAGCGCATTCATATCGGTATATGCAAACTCTCCGTTTGAATAGCACCACTTACAGTATTCCTCATTGAAAGCACCGTCCTTTTCACGGCTTATCAGTGAATCCTCCAGAGGCATTCCGCAGCACTGGCAAACAAGCTTTCTCGGTGAGCCGAGCAGCGTATTGATTGAAACATCAAATAACTTTGAAAGCAATTTAAGCGTTTCAGTGTTCGGAACGGTTTCCCCGTTTTCCCAACGCGAGACAGCCTGCCTTGTTACAAAAACTTTATTTGCAAGCTCGTCCTGCGAGAGACCGTTTTTGGTTCTCAATTCTAAAATGATTTCTTTTGTATTCATTTTTTCCACCACCTTGAGGACATTATAATGCAAATTTTATGAGAAAGCAAGCAACTTGCTGTTGCGTGGTTATGAAAAGCAGTCTATGTTTTTTGTTATTATGAATAGAACGGTTTTTCCATGATTATCCTGACATTCATAAACCGGTTATCACAAAAATCATACACTATAGTAATATCAGCGGTTATAAATCCGGCGTATGCAACAAACTGTCTCTGTCCGGATACGAATAAGCAACGGGCAACCCCAAACTGAGATTGCCCGTAAAAATATCAATAAAGCTTTGCTCCTGCCGGAATGTGAGGATCAACCATAAGAAGATGAAGCTTCTCCTCGCCCTCTTCACTGTGAACTGCAGAGATGAGCATTCCGCAGGATTCGATACCCATCATGGGTCTCGGCGGAAGATTGGTGATTGCAATGCAGGTCTTGCCGATAAGCTCTTCCGGCTCATAATACGCATGAATACCACTGAGAATTGTTCTGTCCTCGCCGGTTCCGTCATCAAGAGTGAACTGCAAAAGCTTCTTGCTCTTTTTGACGGCAACGCAGTCTTTAACCTTTACGGCGCGGAAATCGGACTTTGAGAATGTTTCAAAATCAACATAATCCTTGAACAGCGGCTCAATCTGAACCTTTGAAAAGTCAATAACTTCTTCCGCTGCTTCTTCAAAAGGAACAGCGGCTTCCGCAGACGCAGCCTTTTTTGAGGAATCCTGACTCTTCATTGTCGGGAAGAGCAAAACGTCCCTGATGGCCTGAGAATCTGTGAGAAGCATCGTCATGCGGTCAATTCCGAAGCCGATTCCGCCTGTTGGCGGCATACCGTACTCAAGAGCGGTGAGGAAGTCCTCATCGGTGTGGTTAGCTTCTTCATCTCCAGCGGCAAAAAGCTCATCCTGAGCCTTGAAACGCGCGCGCTGGTCAATCGGGTCATTGAGCTCGGAGTATGCATTGGCAAGCTCCCAGCCGTTCATGAAGAACTCAAAGCGTTCAACATAATCGGGGTTTTCCGGCTTACGCTTTGTGAGCGGAGAAATTTCAACGGGATGATCCATAACAAAGGTCGGCTGAACAAGATGCTCTTCAACATATTCTTCAAAGAAAAGGTTAAGAATATCACCTTTCTTATGGCGATCCTCAAACTCAATGCCCTTTTCCTTGGCAAGAGCCTTTGCTTCTTCATCGGTCTTAACGGTCGAAAAATCAACACCGGAATATTTTTTAACCGCGTCAACCATTGTTATGCGTTCAAACGGCTTTGAAAGATCCATTTCAATTCCGTTGTAAACAAACTTTTCGCTTCCGAGAACTTTTTTTGCAACTGTGCGATAAAGATTCTCCGTGAGATCCATCATTCCGTGATAATCGGTATAGGCTTGATAGAGCTCCATGAGCGTAAACTCAGGGTTATGTCTTGTGTCAACGCCCTCATTTCTGAACACACGGCCAATTTCATAAACGCGTTCAAGGCCGCCGACAATGAGTCTCTTAAGATAAAGCTCAAGAGAAATGCGCAGCTTGAAGTTTTCGTTCAGGGCGTTTGAATGGGTCTCAAACGGTCTTGCAGCCGCACCGCCGGCGTTGGAAACAAGCATCGGGGTTTCAACCTCAAGAAAGCCTTGGGAATCAAGAAAACGTCTGATCTCGCGGATAATGAGCGAGCGCTTGATAAAGGTATCCTTTGATTCGGGGTTAACGATAAGGTCAACATAGCGCTGGCGATATCTTGCATCGGTATTGGTGAGACCGTGGAACTTTTCCGGCAGAGGAAGAAGAGACTTTGAAAGAAGGCGGATATTCTTCGCATGGACGGAGATTTCGCCCCTTCTGGTTTTGAAAACAAAGCCTTTGACTTCAACGATATCGCCGATGTCCCACTTTTTGAACTCGGCAAATTCTTTTTCGCCAATGTCATCAATTCTGACATAGGACTGAATGTTGCCGCTACGGTCGGAAAGGACAATGAAGTTTGCCTTGCCCATATCACGCCACGCAATAATTCTTCCGCAGACGGAAACATCGGTGTTTTCAAGCTCTTCAAAACGCTCTTTAATTTCAGCGTTGGTAATTGACTGTTCGGCAGTGGTCACTTGGAACGGATCCTTACCCGCCTGCTGGAGAGCGTTGAGCTTTTCAATTCTTATTCTCTTGAGCTCGCTTATATCTTCGGCAGGCTGTTCGGTCTGCCTGTTCTTCTTTTCTTCTGACATTGAAAAACGTCCTTTCAAATATATGGATTGAAAATTGGATTTCAGTATTAAAACAAAATTACTTTGTAATCTCCATTACCTCATACTTAATGATTCCGCAGGGAGCTTCAACTTCAACGATATCGCCGACTTTATGGCCAAGGAGAGCCTTTGCAACGGGTGATTCATCGCTGGTGAGGCAATCATCGCCCTTGTCCTTTGAAGTTGAGGTTGAGCTGATGATCTGATATTTATAGGTATCACCGTATTCAAGATCCTTGATTTTGACTTTTGAGCCGAGCTGAATAACGTCTGTACTGAGTGCGTCCTCATCAATGATTTTAGCCATTGAGAGAATGTTTTCAATCTCACTGATTCTTGCCTCAAGTTTGCCCTGGTCGTTACGGGCTTCTTCATACTCACTGTTTTCAGACAAGTCGCCGAATGAAAGAGCAACCTGAATTTTTTCTTTGATTTCCTGGCGGCCGACAACTTTAAGATGTTCAAGTTCCTCTTCAAGTTCTTTAATGCCGGCTGAGGTGAGCAAAATTTCCTGTGCCATTAAAAATCATCCTTTCTTATTTAAAGCGCATTGCGCCTGTTGGTTTTCCGTCGATTAGTTATTATATAATATTTTTGGTTGATATGTCAAGGAAAATGAGGAGAAATAATATAATGTAAACTCGGCCCGGAAATGAAACGCTTTTTTTGAAAGAACTCATCTTTGAGAAAGGCGTTTGTTCTTTGTTAAGACCGGTAAACTTTCTTATGACCTATAAGCAAAGTCCGCTTTTATGGACTTTGGATGTTGTATAATAAGTCTGCAAACAAAAACAAATAGGCAGAAAGTAGTGACAAATATGAAGTTTAAAATCGGTTTTACGGCGGAGCAAACAAATAATAACACAATGACGGCAAATTGCGAAAGGAAAACACAAACCGGGATTCGCAGGTCGGTTGTTCAGGTATATTTTCCTCAACGCCACATGAAACTTGCATATTATAATGATATGTTCGATTTAAAAAACGGAGACTTGGTCTATGTTGACGGAAAGCTTGCGGGAATGCTTGGACGTGTTACAGATGTGAATTACACATTCAAAATCAAAGTTTCCGATTATAAGCGTGTTATTTCTGTTGTTGATACCAATATCAACGGAACGCTGTACTTTGCCGGTTCAAACTTTGTTGCTTTTGACCGTGATGTTTTGCCGAAAAACAGGGTGCTTTCATGGTTCAAAGCACCCGAGGAAGATAATGAAGAGTATGCCGAGGGCAGCGATGACCAATGGTTCCCCTTGGAAAACCTAAAAGCATTAAATTTGCGTCCGGGAATTGCGGAGCGTGGATACGAATATTACAATAACGGCTGCGTTAAATATCCTGCCTTGATAAAACCAAGGGATATGCTATAGTTGAAGGCCGAGAGCTATATGAGGTTGAGTTTGATTATAAAAACGGAGACGTTGGAAATATCGTCTGTTCGTGTTATTGCAGCTATAATTGCAAGCATGAATTTGCTGTGCTGCTTCAACTCAGAAATGTTCTAAACTTGGTTGAAAAAAATTATGGTGATGATTTTAGGCGCTCAGAATATTTTATGGCAATTAACAAGAAAACGCTTCTTAATTTTGCCGTTGATTGCAAAGAGGTTGGAGTGCTTTCGTTATAATAACGCAATCCCATCTAAAAAGGAGCCGTTCGCATTTTTGCGGCGGCTCCTTTTTGGCTGATAGGACTGCTTAAAACTTTGCTTTTTCAAAACGCGAAGGTGCGTTATTTCAACTCAGCATAAAATTCAATCGTTTTTTCGCCGATCATTTTGGCATGTATGCTGCCTTTGTGGCCCTCGGCAATTTCTTTTGCAACGGAAAGACCGATTCCGAACCCTCCGGTTGAGGATGTTCTGGACTTATCCGGGCGATAAAAGCGGTCAAACAGTTTTTCGAGTTCTCTGCTTTCCGGCGGTGCAGAGCATTCGTTTGAGCAGCGAATTATGACGCCCTTTTTGGCTTTTGAAAGCGAAAAGCTGATTTTTGAACCCTCGGCAGCATATTTCACAGCGTTGTCAATGAGAATTGAAACAAGCTGACGGACGGCGTATTCGTCTCCGTGGTAGGTTATTCCCGGTTCAATGGCAGTAAACAGCTCATGACCGTTTGAAAGCGAAAAATCTCTGAAGGATTCCGCTGCCTCGTTCACAGAAGCGCTGACGTCAAAATCCGCCGGTTTAAGCGGCGACTGTTCCTCGTCCATTCTGGAAAGGGTAACAAGTGAGTTGACAAGCTCCTTGAGCTTTTCGGTTTGCGCTTTGGCCTTGTCGATCCCTTTTTGTTTTCCCGTTTCCATTTCAAGAACGGAGAGGCTTGTTGCAATAACGGTTATCGGCGTTTTCAGCTCGTGGCTTGCATCGGTAATAAATTGCTTTTGCCGCTCAGCAGATTTGACAACCGGATCAATGGCGCGCCTCGAAAAAAGAACAACAATGATGTATACAAGAACAATGCAGAATAGCATCGCCGTAACAGAGAGAACGGCGGTGGTAGCAAGAGAGCGCGTCTCTTTGTAACAGCTGAGAAAAACGGCCATGCAGCGGTTATTTTTGTGGCGAACAACGTAGTATTTATAGCCGGATGAATAGCCGAAACCCTCGCCGTGCTTTAATGCAATAAGAAGATATTTTTCAATATCGTTTTTTGTTACGGTTGCAATCTTGTCAAGGTCGGCTTGTGTAAGAACACCGTTGGTTGTATAGCGCAGAACGAAGTATCTTGTTGAAAACGGCGTTTCCTCGGTGAACTGTCCGTCTCGGAAACTCCCCGGACGTCCGCCCGGAAAGGGGAGGGAGGGAATTTTTCCTTGGTTATTGTATATTACTTCAAGCATACGGTTGAGCTCGGAGTTGACGGAAACAAAGTTTGCAGTGTTGACAATTATGCAAAGCAAAAGCATCACCGCGGTTACTGCAAGCATGGCTATTCTTATGAAGCGCTTCCGGAGCGTTCTTATCATTTCTCTTCCTCCAATGCATAGCCAAGACCGCGGCTTGCCTTGACTGTAACCGATGAACCGAGAGAGGCAAGCTTTTTTCTGAGGTTTGAAATGTGTACCCAAACAACATTGATTTCCGCGTCACTGTCCCAGCCCCAGATACGTTCCATAATTCTGTCTGCAGAAAAAACAAGCTTTGGAGACTGCATCAGCATTTCCATAATCTGAAACTCGCGCCCACTGAGTTTTACCGCCTTGCGGCCGCATTCAAGAACGCCGTTTGAACAGTTGAGAGCGAGATCTCCAAAGGAAAGGACAGTCGGCTTGTAATCTTCCTTTCTGCGAAGCATTGCTCTGACGCGGCAGATGAGCTCGTCCGGCTCAAACGGCTTTGGAAGGTAGTCGTCGGCTCCGGCATTAAATCCTGTTATTCGGTCGTCCTTCTGGCCCTTTGCGGTCAGCATCATCACGGGAGTTTTGATTCCGTCCGCACGCAGTTTTTGCAAAACTTCAATTCCGTTCATTTTCGGCATCATCACGTCAAGTATAATTCCGTCATATTCACCCATTGAAGCATAATCATAGGCTGAAAAGCCATCGTTTACAGCGTCAACGGAAAACTGTTTTTTTTCAAAAAACACAGTCAAAGCCTCAGCAAGGTCAACCTCATCCTCTGCAATAAGTAAACGCATAATTACCATAGCCTTTCCGGCTACAAGAATAATGAGACTTGCATATACGCCTTGTTGTAGCCGGACAAGGCGTAATGGTAATTTCGTCCATCTCAAAATTTGTGCTTGTACAAATTTTGAGGGACAAAAAATGTTTTGTATATTTTAAATTAATTCAGCCGGAAAATCAACAAGCCGGAGCAATTTTTTAAGCTTTCGCCTGGATATCTCTCTATGACTGTATATTAGAAAAGGAACTTAAAGCATTCCTAAAGGTTTTTTACCGCAGCCTTTAGGAATGCTTTATTTTTGCGAATATTATGATGTTGTACCCGATAAGAATGGGTGCCAAAACAAGATCAAAAGGAGGGTCTTAACCATGAAAAAGAAAAAGATAGTTTCAATCATATGCGCACTGTCGATGCTGGCCTCGCTTTCGGCCTGCACCGGGGAAACAGACAAAACCCTTTCAGAAACCGATACTTCCGGAAGCTCAGTTGTCAACGCTGCGGATAAGGATTACTCCGGAAAAACGGTCGCCGGAAAAGTTACGGCAATCGACGGCTCGGTTGTTACTCTTCGGCTTGGTGAGCTGAGCGAGAATGCTGAAGGAAATACCTTGCCGGAAAAACCATCGGGCGATGCAGGAGAAAACGCAAACTCGGCACCGGAAGCTTCCGGTTCTTCAAATACGCAGAATACACCTCCGGAAAGGCTGGCCGGAGAAAGCTCTGATTCTCAGGCTACACCTCCGGAAAAGCCGTCAGGCTCACCCGGTTCGGCTCAGACCTTCACGGCTGGAAACGAAAACACAACGGTTGACCTTTCAACCGCACAACTCACAAAAAATTCTGAAACAATATCCGTTTCGGATATTAAAGAAAACGATATTTTGAAAATTACGTTTGACAACAGCAACTTTGCTTCTCTTGTTGAGGTTGTGGCTGTCGGCGGTGCAGCAGAATGGGAATGAAGCTGAATTCAAAAGTTCCATATGTAACTTTTGGTTCGCAAGGACAAAATTCCGGAGGATTTTTAAGGCCGGATAACGGAGGAGTTCGCCCCCGGGAAAACGACGAATCAGACGGTAAAAATGAGGAGAAAGCACAGCAAAGCAATGTTAAACTGCCATCCGGAGGTTCCGGCGCAACAATTTTGACTTCCGGAGCCGAAGTTTCAATAAAAGATTCTGACGGAAATATTCTGTATAGCGATACGGCTGTATGTAATGCAAGCTATGTTTTCTTTGCAGACGCGGAGTTGGATGAAAATGTTGAGTATCAACTGTATTCCAACGGAAAAATTGTTGCCGGCTCATCAGACGGAGAAAGCAGTTCCTCTTGTGATCATATCTGTCATAGAAACAAAGCGATTGCGCAGTTCTTTTGGAAGCTGATTTGTACGGTATATAAATTTTCGGAATATGCAAAACGTGCTCCTGCGGTATCACACATTATTGATGAAATGATCTTTGGTGTAACATTTCGCAAAACTGTTTATGACTGAACATATTGCCCGGCGTTTGACTGCGGAGCATCGGTTAAAATTACATTGGTGATCAAGTATCTCTATTAAACAAAGACGCCGGAAAAGTCTCCGGCGTTTTTGTTTCAACGGCTTTACTTTTTCTTTTCCATATGATAAAATCATCTTAGATGTTTGTCAAAATATGTCATAATTTGTCAGATGTTGAGGATGGAGAAATATGAAAAAGAATTGGGTTGCAAGAGCAGCGGCACTTGCTGGAATACTCCTTTTTGTCGGCTTTGAGATTTTTTTCGCCTGCAAAGCTTCTTCGGGTAATATACTGTTTCCTGCTTGTTTTGCTAAAGAAATATATACGGTTTCCTATGATGCGAACGGCGGCCATAACGCTCCCGAGGCACAGACAAAAAACAGCGGAGAATCAATTCTTCTTTCAAAAACTATCCCTGAACGGGATGGCTATCAATTTGTCGGCTGGTCAACCGATAAATATGATGAAACAGTTCGCTTTATGCCCGGCGACAGGTTTTCATATGATACCTCACTGAAGTTGTATGCCGTCTGGAAATGTGCCACCCATGAGCATACATATATTGACACGGTTATTGAACCTACCTGCACCGAGCGCGGATACACAAAGCATACCTGCACCGTCTGTAACGATGTGAAAATTGATTCCTTTGTTCAAAAAAACGGCCATGCCGCAAAAACAGAAAAAGCCGTTGCCGCAACCTGCACCGCCCCGGGAAGAAAAGAGGGCTTGCGCTGCACCGTCTGCGGCGTTGTTATCAGAGGGCTTGAAGAAGTGAGTGCGCTCGGTCATGATATCGTAACGAGCGAAAAAGCGGTTGAGCCCACCTGCACACAAAACGGCCTTTCCGCCGGCGGATATTGCAGACGCTGCGGATATAAGACCGAAAGAAATTCGATTCCTTCCCTGGGTCACGATATTGTTAAAGACGCCGGAAAAAGCGCCACCTGCACAAAGGCCGGTTACGCGTCCGGCGAACATTGCACACGCTGCAAATTCAAAACCGGCGGAGAAAAGCTTCCTGCTCTTGGCCACATTTATGTTATTGACGAGGCAAAAAGCGCAACCTGCACCGAAAGCGGACTCACCGCCGGGAAGCACTGCACGCGCTGCGATTACGAGCAGACGCGCCACGTTATTGAGCCTCTCGGGCATAAAATAATACGCGATGAGGAAAAAGGGCCAACCTGCACGGCAGACGGACTAACAAAGGGTGAACACTGCACCCGTTGCAGTTATAGAACCGGAGCCACACGTGTTCCGGCACTCGGCCATAACTACAGAACCGAAAAGGCAGTTGCCCCAACCTGCACAAAATCCGGACTCACTGAAGGAAAGGTCTGCACACGCTGCTCGGCCGGAACAAAACAAAAAACGGTTGCCGCGCTCGGTCATAAGCTTGTTAAGGACTCCGCAAAAAGCGCAACCTGCACCGAAAGCGGACTCACCGCCGGAAAGCACTGCACACGCTGCGATTATAAAACGGGAGGAAAGGTTGTTTCGCCGCTCGGCCATAATTTTGTGTCGGATAAGGCGAAAGAAGCGACTTGCACCTCAAACGGGCTGACAAAGGGTGAACATTGCAAGCGCTGCAGTTATAAAACCGGCGGAGAAGTTGTTTTGAAAAAAGGACATTCATATGTCAGAAGCGTCATATGCGCAACAATGAAAAAGGACGGTTCAATCGCTTACCGCTGTCGTTTTTGCAAGGCCATAAGAGGAAAAGAACAGATTGTTCCAATGATTAAAAGCGCCGTCCTTTCAAAAACAGAATTCGTTTTTTCAAAAAGAGCGGTAATGCCGGAATATGTTGTCAGAGACAGAAACAACAACGCGCTGAAAAAGGGGAGAGACTTCACCGTAACCTATTCCGGCAACAAAAGCACAGGAAAGGCTCAGGCCAAAATCACATTCTGCGGCAATTACAAGGGAGAAAAAACGCTTTCTTTCCGGATTCTTCCGGCAGCCACCAAAAAAATTAAGGTTATCAATATCACTTCATCATCGTTCAAGGCAACGTGGACAAAGGTTCCCGGTGCCGGCGGATACAGAGTTTCTGTCTATAAAAACGGTCGGTGCGTTCAAAAGGAAGATATAAACCGTAATTCGGTTACCTTTAAAGGACTTGACCCGGGCTGCAAATATACAGTTAAAGTGCAGGCTTATGTATATATCGGAAGCAGCAAAGCTTTTTCGCCAAACCTTAAAAGTTTTAAAGCCGCAACAAAGGCGCAGTCTCCAAAACTTTCCGTTACCGCGGAAAAAAGACAGGCGAGGCTTTCATGGAGCAAAATTTCCGGCGTAAAAAACTATGCCGTTTATTACAGTACACGCAAAAACGGAGACTATACAAAAATCGTTTCTTCAACAAATCACCGCATTATTAAAAAACTTAAACCGGGAACGAGGTATTATTTCAAGGTTATTGCCGTTAAAAACAAGAGTGGCGGTCCTCAGTACACAGTATTCAGCAAAACGGTTTCGGCTGTAATTAAATAAGTAACTGACCGCCGGACACGAGCCGGCGGTCAACCTTTCTGCTTTCAGAAACAAAGTTTTTTTGGCTTTTTAATACAGATTAAAGTGCTTCACACATAATATTTCCACAGTGAAGCAAAATATATTTATATTTCAAACCGGAGTTGGAAGAATAACGATTGACGGAAAAAATTTTGAACTTAATGAGGGCGAATGTATTGTTATGCCGGCAAGACATTCCCACGCCGTATTCGGAAAAGAAAAGTTCAAAATGCTTCTGACCGTTGTTTTTTGATTAGTATCTCAATCAAAACCGACAGGAGATTAGAATGGATTCAATTTCAGTCTTTTGGAGCCGTATGACGGAAAATCCGCTGCTGTTCATCGCCGTTGCGTTGACGATAGGAGTAATTCTTGTTAACGGCTGGACAGACGCGCCGAACGCCATTGCAACCTGCGTTGTAACGCGGTGTATGTCTGCGCGCGCAGCAATACTGATGGCGGCGGTTTTCAATTTTTTCGGCGTATTCGTTATGACGCTCATCAACGCAACCGTTGCGGAAACAATCACCAAAATGGTTGATTTCGGTAACGATCCGGATATCGCAATAATATCGTTGAGCGCGGCGCTATTTGCAATCGTGCTCTGGGCCGTTCTTGCATGGGTTTTCGGAATACCGACAAGTGAAAGCCACGCGCTCATTGCAGGTCTCACCGGAAGCGCCATTGCGCTCCACGGAAATCTTGGCGGAGTTAATGGCAGTGAGTGGGTCAAGGTCATATACGGAATAGGAATTTCGGTTTTTCTCGGCTTTGGTCTCGGCTGGCTTGTTTGCAAGCTTGTTACGGTGATTTTTTACAATGTCAACAGAAGAAAAACCGAATCGTTTTTTAAGGGTGCGCAAATAGTCGGTGCCGCCTCAATGGCTTTCATGCATGGTGCGCAGGACGGCCAGAAGTTTATGGGCGTTATTCTGCTTTGTGTTTATATGTCGCAGGGTCAGGCACTTCCGGCCGACATTCGGATTCCCGTTTGGCTGATGATCGTCTGCTCCGTGGTTATGGCGCTTGGAACGGCGATGGGCGGAAAGAAAATTATCAAATCCGTTGGCATGGACATGGTGAAACTTGAAAAATACCAGGGCTTTTCGGCGGATATCGCGGCGGCTTTGGCACTTCTTATCTGTTCGGTTTTCAGCCTTCCGGTTTCAACAACCCACGCAAAAACAACCTCAATAATGGGCGTTGGCGCAGTGAAGCGTGTTTCGGCAATCAATTTTGGCGTTGTTAAGGAAATGGTTTTGACCTGGGTGCTGACTTTCCCCGGCTGCGGTCTTGTCGGTTTTCTGATGACGAAGCTTTTCATTTCTATATTTGCTAAGTAACGCCTGATTAATTGATATGCACATCCCCGGCAACTGCTGATTAAACGGAAAGGAGCTTAAGCTCAATGGCAAAAGGCGATAAGTTTTATTTTGAAAACTATATTCAGACTGCGGCTCTTTTAAAAAAAGGAGCGGAATATCTTGTTAACTGTCTGAAAAACTATGATGCCCGGAAAATTGTTCCTATGCTTGATGAAATGCATTCGATTGAGCACAGTGCAGATAAAAAGAAGCATGAGATGAGTGCTGCATTAATCAAGGCGTTTGTAACCCCGGTTGACCGCGAGGATCTTGATATGCTCGGTCAGAGACTTGACGATGTTATTGATAAAATTGAGGAGATTTTGCAAAAGTTCTATATCTATGATATTCAGTCAATCCGTCCGGATGCAATCGAATTTGCCGAAAAAATTGTTCTTTCCTGCGAGCTTATCTGCGCGGCGGCAGAGGAGCTTTCGGGCTTCAAAAAGTCAAAAAGGCTTGCCTCGCTCATTATTGAGCTCAACAGCGCAGAGGAGGAGTGTGACAGGCTTTATCTTTCTTCAATGCGTGCGCTCACAAAAGAGGCGCTTCCTGTTCTTGAAACCGTTTCATGGCATAAAATTTACGAGTGCTTTGAAGCTTGCGCCGATTCCTGCGAGCACGTCAGTGAATGCATAGGCTCGGTTGTTATGAAAAATACTTGACAGAAGTCAAAACCGAACCCGATTATAGCCCGAAAAACAAAAATAAGCAGCCTGCTCACTCCACCGTGAGCAGGCTGCTTACGATTGATTATTCATTCCCTTTGAGAAGGGCAATTTCATCCTTTGAAAGCTTCAACGTCTTAATGAGGTCGTTGATAAAAATTTCACGCTTTTCCTTGATTATTCCGCGCAGAACTGCAACATTGCTTTTCCAGCGGGTGTAGCCGAGAGATTCCCAGCGCTCTATGTGATACTTCATTTCCTCGTCGATTTCATTAATCATGCCGTCAAAGATACTTAGCAGTCGTTTTGTTGAAAATGTTGTGTTCAGATGTTTTGCGTGAATTTCAAGAAGTCTCTTTCTGAACTTTTTGTTTTTGATGAGATTGCTCATTATTGTTGTGTCAAAAGCGTCCGAAACGCCGTGGCCGTTTGGGTCAAGATAGTTGCTGACGGAGCTTTGTTTGTAGGTTGAAGGAAACAGCGACCAATCGGCGTCAAAGAATATCCAACGCCATTTTGCTCCGTTTTTGTTTTCACGCCAAAATCTGATGTTGCCCGTGTCGGTGTTTGAAAAGAACGATTCGCACATCCAGTATGAGATAAGCTCATCAATATCAATTTGAAAGCAGATATAATCATAGACGCTGTCCTTTGTAACATCGTGCGTTTTGATATATTTTTGAAGCTTCCTGTATCCGTCAAGTGAACCGGCGTTAACAATGTTGTTGCCCTTGATGAGGTCAACATTGTCAGGGTCAACGCCGTAATGATTTTTCAGGTAGTCCTCATCAATTTTTTCTCTCAGGTCATAAATACCGTGATATTTTCCGTTAACATAACAGATAACGGGCTTGTAGTCCATGAAATCAACATCAACGCTGCCCTTGATAACCTGAGAGCAAAACGCATCGCGGATATGAGCAATTTCAAAGTCTTGTCCGCTGTTGCGCAAAACAAGGGAGGAGAAAACATTGACATTGTTTTCAAAAAACGGATAGCAGATTTCATCGGGGCCGTATTTGTCACGCAGCTTGATTGCAACGCTTTTTTGCTCGAGCGCGCGGCTGAATTGACCGAATACTGAGATGCCGGCATCAAAGCAGATTTGCGACCGGCCGTCCGCCGTCATAAATTCAAAGGTTACGGGTCTTTCCCAGTCCTGCCAATAGTTTGCGCCGACATGGGGAAATTCCTTTGTATAGCCTTTTCCGTTCGCCCAAATGCCGTTTTTGCTGCTATAAAGATTGTTGTTGTCGGTTGTTAGAAAAACAACGTCAAGCTTGCTTTTTCGTCCAACAACATAGGTCGCGCTGACCGTGCCGGACGGAACCGAGCCGTTTTTAAAACAGCGCGCGCGGACAACGGTCGTTTTGTTTATTGTAAGAGGTTCTTTGTATACGGGTGATTTTTCCGTAGGTACGCTTGAATCAAGAGTATATCTTATTACGCCATCGGTGCAGGAAAGAGAAATTGATTCACCCTTTTTGACATAGGTACTGCTTTTGGAAAAGACGGGATCGGTGGGAGCTTTTGAAAGGGGAGCGCCCTTGTTCTTTTTTTTAGGTGTGTATGAAGCAAAGTATACCGGAGAATCGCTCCCGGAAACCTCTCTTCCGCAAACATAGCCATCAAATAGCCTGCCGTATTCAAGGCTATCCGCAATAACGCCGCTTTCCTCTGCAAGATATACAGTTTCGCCGTAACGGTTGAGGCCGATGCTGCAATAAACACTGTTTTCTTTGACTGTTGTTTCATTGCCGCAGAAAATTACACAGTATTCGCCGGGAGATACCGTATAATCGGGGAGCTTATGAAAACTCTCCGATTTTTTTGAGTCGGAGAGTCTGTAATTTTTCAAATTGATTTTGCTTTTTGAATTGTTGAGAAGTTCAATATAGTCGCGCGTTTCGCCGTCCGGCGCGGAAACGGTTGTGTTCACCGCCGCAACTTCCGTGATAACAAGCTCCTTGCTTTTTGTTTTTGCTGCGCTTTCAATTTTGTCAAAGCCGGAGGCACCGTTTTCGGCTCCGGGAGTGGATTTTGAAAAAAAGACGGTTTTTCCCTTCGAGTCAATACCGCAGGAAAGATTTGAAAAAAGGTCAAAAACCTCGATTGAACTAAGTTCTTTTTTGCTCTTGTCAAAAAGATAGAGCTTTTCTTCTTTTCCATTCAGTTTGAATGCGGCGTGAAGTTCGCCGCCGCTTTTGTATTCTTTCTCTTTTCCGGAAAGGAAAACAAGAAGGTAGCCGCCGCTTTTGATTATGCAGCCGTTCGGAAATGCCCATTTCTCCTTGTTTGCGGCGTCATCAGAAAGGAAAAGACCGGAAAGGTCTGCGTCATTCTCGCCGGAATTATAAAGCTCGACCCAGCTTTCAAAATCTCCGTCGGAGTCAAGGATGGTCTGCGTTTTTGTTGTTGAATATTCATTGATTCGTACTTTGCTTGCAGAGTTGGCGTTTGGCTTTGTTGAATTCTTATTTTCGCTGTGCGAAGCTTCAATCTTTTTTTCATTTGGCTTTCCCGGAGTAGGTGTGTCCAAAACGCACTCTTTGCCGTTGCTGTCAATTCCAAATGAGGTGTTGCTTTCAAGCAAAGGAAGGTTTATTATGGAAACGAGAACGCGGTCTTTGTTATAAAGGCGGATTCCCTCGCCGTTTGAGCTGCTTATTTTGAACGGTGCATGAAAAATGCGGTTTTGAACGTCTGCTTTGTAATTCCCGTCTGCAAAAACAATAAGGCATTCGCCGCTTTTGAGAACAACGGACGGAAAAATAAATTTGTCGGCTTTCATTCCGTTGTCGGTCAGTGAGTAACCGGAAAGGTCAATGTCTTTTTCTGTCGGATTATAAAGCTCGACCCAGTCGCAGAATTTCCCGTTTTCATCGGCAAGGACGGAAACATTGCTGCTCATGACCTCTGAAATGCAGACATCGGCGTATTCACTTTTTGAGCAGCCGCAAAAAAATGCGGTGATTATAAAAAGCAGAGCAAAAAGAGAAAGAAATGTTTTTTTCATTTTTTTAACTGTCCTTTATGGTGGTTTTAATCAGACCGTGATGTGTTCTGTTTTTGCGCCGGTGACTTTGACAAGGTCAGAAGGGGCGATGAAAATCTGCGTTCCGAGTGCTCCGCCGCTGATAATGATTTCATCAAAATTCAGCGCAGAGGAGTCGATAATCGTTGGAAACTGCTTTTTCATTCCAACGGATGTGCAGCCGCCGCGGATATATCCCGTAACGGCTCGAATATCTTTAACGTGAACCATTTCAATGCTTTTTTCTCCGACCGATTTGGCGGCGGCTTTGAGCGAAAGTTCCTTGTCAATCGGAATAACAAAAACAAAGTATCCGCCGCTTTTTCCTTTGGTAACAAGGGTTTTGAATGTTGAATCAAGCGGCTGAGAGAGCATATTTGCAATATGGACGCCGTCAATGAATTCCTCGCATTCATAGTAATTAACTTTGTATGGAATTTTGTTTTTATCAAGAATACGCATGGCGTTTGTTTTCTGGTTTTTGTCTTTAGACATTTTCGATACCGCGAGCATACAAAAATTACTCGTTTTCCTTTCGACTTAGTATGCTGTTTGACTTGTTTGTCAATATAGGTTATAATACCATAATAGCGAAACCTTTTCAAGATTAATATAAAATATAAGCGAGTGATAAAATATGAAAAGCGAACCGGTTCTCTGCTGTCCGGTCTGTATGAATGAGCTTTCAGACTGTGGAAAAACATATTCTTGCAAAAACGGACATTGCTTTGACAAAGCCAAAGAAAACTATGTCAACCTGCTTTCCGGTGCGCATAAGCAAGGCGAACTTATTGGAGACAACAAAAGTATGGCCCTTTCGCGCCGCAGTTTTTTAAACAAAGGATATTTTTCATCGCTTGCCGAAGAGGTCTGCGCTCTTCTTGAAGGCGAAAACAAGGAGTACCCAACCGTGCTTGACATCTGCTGCGGCGAGGGGTACTATTCCCAATACATCGCTGAACGTGCAAATTGCCGCCTTTTCGGGTTTGATATTTCAAAAAACATGGTGCGCCTTGCGGCAAAAAGAAAAACGGGGGCTGTCTTTTTTGTTGCCAATCTTTCTCACATCCCGGTTTTTGACGGCTCGGTTGATTTTGCGTTTCATCTTTTTGCGCCGTTTCATGCCTCGGAGTTTTCACGCATACTTAAAAAGGGCGGAGTCCTGGTGACGGCTGTGCCGGGAAAAAAGCATCTTTGGGAGCTTAAAAAAGCGCTTTACGATACGCCGTATGAAAACGATGAGGCTTTACCGCCCGCCGGGTCACTCATGCTTGAACGGACGGTCAAGGTCTGCGCCGATATAAATCTTGATAATAACGAGGACATAATGAGCCTTTTCAGAATGACGCCATATTATTACAGAACGTCAAATGAGGGAATAGAAAGAGCAAAAGCCCTGACTGCGCTTGAAACAAGGCTTGAATTTGTTCTTGGCGTATACAGAAAGCAATAAGAAAAAAACCGAGGTAAAATTTCAAAAAGCACTTGACATTTGCGCTCTTACCTATTATAATATCCGAGTGATTCAGACACATGGGGGTATAGCTCAGCTGGGAGAGCGCTTGAATGGCATTCAAGAGGTCAGCGGTTCGATCCCGCTTATCTCC